>NZ_JBVYHQ010000002.1:0-685862 GCF_056032945.1 Lelliottia sp. RD5
TAGCGTGCTGATATGGCTCAGTTGGTAGAGCGCACCCTTGGTAAGGGTGAGGTCCCCAGTTCGACTCTGGGTATCAGCACCACTTAACACGGGTTTAAGTTTGGCACTAAGTAAAAGAATTTGTCTGGCGGCTTTAGCGCGGTGGTCCCACCTGACCCCATGCCGAACTCAGAAGTGAAACGCCGTAGCGCCGATGGTAGTGTGGGGTCTCCCCATGTGAGAGTAGGGAACTGCCAGACATCAATTAAGTGAAAAGGCCATCCGAAAGGATGGCCTTTTTGCATTGGGCGATCTCATGAGTCTTACGCTAACTTCTGCATTACTACGCCCGAGGATGATATTCCCCCAGGCGTAATATCCTGTTTATTCAATCAGTTAATGGATAACCTGCGATAAGAACGCTCTTGTACGTTCAGATTTCGGATTGGCGAAAAACTCTTCCGGCGGTGCCTGTTCCACAATTTCACCTCGGTCCATAAAGATCACTCTATCTGCCACCGTTCTCGCAAATCCCATTTCATGTGTCACGCAGAGCATGGTCATTCCCGACTGAGCCAGACCAATCATCGTATCCAACACCTCTTTAACCATCTCCGGGTCAAGGGCTGACGTAGGCTCATCAAACAGCATAATTTTGGGCTTCATACACAGGGAACGCGCAATCGCAACGCGCTGCTGCTGCCCTCCGGAAATTTGCCCCGGGAATTTATGCGCATGCTCGGCAATACGAACACGTTCCAGATAATGCATCCCTAAGACTTCGGCATCCTTTTTAGACATCTTCTTGACCCAAATAGGGGCTAGCGTACAGTTCTGCAATACCGTTAGATGCGGGAACAAATTGAAGTGTTGGAATACCATGCCCACTTCCTGGCGCACGCGTTCAATATTGCGGATATCTTCATCCAGCTCGATCCCATCAACGACGATGCGTCCTTGCTGATGTTCTTCGAGATGATTAATACAACGAATAGTTGTCGACTTTCCAGAACCCGATGGACCACACAGGACGATACGTTCGCCTTGCGTTACCTTCAGGTTGATATCTTTCAGTACGTGAAACTGTCCGTACCATTTATTGACGTTTTCCAGGGTAATCATCGCGTCAGCAGGGGTCATAATTACTTTGCTCATAAGTTCCTCAGTGCGGTGTCCGCCCGGTGTTAAAACGTTTCTCAAGATGCTGGCTATAGCGCGACATGCTGAAACAAAAAATCCAGTAAATCAGTGCGGCAAAGACATAGCCTTCGGTCGACATGCCAAGCCATACAGGGTCTACGGTAGCCTGTTGAACACTGCTGAAAAGATCGAATAACCCAATAATGATCACCAGGCTCGTATCTTTAAAGAGGGCAATAATCGTATTCACAAGCCCTGGAATAACCAGTTTGAGGGCCTGCGGTAAAATCACTAACCCCTGCGTTTTCCAGTACCCGAGTGCCAGTGATTCAGCCGCTTCGTATTGCCCTTTTGGCAGAGCCTGTAGCCCACCGCGAACGACTTCTGCGACATAAGCGGATTGAAATAAAATGACGCCCACGAGTGCGCGGATCAACTTGTCGATCGTAGTACCTTCCGCCATGAATAATGGCAACATCACCGACGACATAAACAGCACGGTAATCAGCGGTACGCCGCGCCAGAACTCGATAAAGATCACTGAAAGCACACGCACTACCGGCATCGTTGAACGACGGCCAAGCGCCAACAAAATACCCAGCGGCAGCGCGCCTGCGATCCCGACTGACGCGATGATCAAGGTTAATGTCAGCCCACCCCACTGGCGAGTTTCGACCCGCTCAAGCCCCAGTACTCCCCCATATAGCAACAACCAAACAATCAGCGGATAAACCACTGCCCAGCAAGCAATGTAGCGCCCACGGCGTGGCAAATGTTTCCAGAACATCGGTACGATCGACACCAACCCAACGATCAGGGCCACGTTGATACGCCAGCGTTGATCGTGTGGATACAAGCCATACATGAACTGGCCAAAACGCTCATGAATGAATACCCAACATGCGCCCGCTTTGGTGCAGTCAGCCCGTGTGGAGCCAACCCAGTTTGCCTGTAGAAATGCCCAGTTTATAAGCGGCGGGATAAGTTCCCACATCAGCCAAAGACAGATGATAGTGAGAAGACTGTTACTCCAGGAGGAGAACAGATTTTTACGTGCCCAGGCGATAAAACGCCAGCCCCCAGCGCTAGAAGGGCGCGGGGCGTGAGACAGTACGGCTTTTGTCATCATGGCTCCTTAACGCTCGACCAGTGCGATGCGACGGTTGTAGATATTCATCAACAGAGAGATTGTCAGGCTAATAACCAGATAAACCGACATGGTGATGGCGATCGTTTCGATGGCTTGTCCCGTCTGGTTAAGTACTGTCCCGGCGAACAGTGAAACCATATCGGGATAACCGATAGCGGCAGCCAACGAAGAGTTTTTAGCAATATTCAGATACTGACTGGTCAGCGGCGGGATGATCACGCGTAAAGCCTGAGGAATGATCACCTGACGGAGTGTGACCGGGTTTGGGAGTCCGAGCGATCGCGCTGCTTCATGCTGCCCGTGTGGAACAGCCTGAATACCAGAGCGAATAATTTCTGCAATAAATGCAGACGTATAAATGGAAAGTGCCAACGTAAGAGCAGCCAGCTCAGGAATCAATACCATCCCACCACGGAAGTTAAATCCACGCAGTTCCGGAATATCCCAATGCAGTGCTGAACCAAATATCCCTTGGGCCAGTAAAGGTAAACCCACGATCAAAAGTAATCCGACGGGCCAGGTTTTGCGAAGCTGCCCGGTTTTAATCTGATGCATGCGGTTATAGCGAAACAGCCCAACGGATACTGCAACAGCGATAATAATAGCGGCAATAGCAGCCCATAATCCTTCGCCAGCCATTGGCGAGGGAATATACAACCCGCGATTGCTGAGAAAAAATAACTCAAAAGCATCAATGGCCTGGCGTGGCCCCGGCAGATTACGCAGGACGGCGAAATACCAGAAAAAGATCTGCAACAGGGGCGGAATGTTGCGAAACGTCTCGATATAAACCGTAGAAAGTTTACGCAGGAGCCAGTTTTCAGATAATCGGGCGAGGCCGAGGAAAAATCCGAGGAATGAAGCAAAGACGATACACAGTGCAGAGACCAGAAGCGTATTCAGCAGGCCAACCAGAAATACTCTGCCATACGTATCGCTCTCCTGATAATCAATCAGGTGCTGCACAATTCCAAATCCAGCAGTGCGATCCAGAAAGGCAAAGCCCGAAGTAATGCCGCGATTGCTCAGGTTAGTTACGGTGTTATGAATCAAATAAATCGCAACGACCACGACGACGACAATGGCAATGATCTGAAATAGCCAGGCGCGGACCGCGGGATGCGAAAAGGAAAGTTTTCCTTTTAAGGCTAAGCGGCGATGGGACATAAAGAAACCTCGGTAACCATGACTCTGGGCTGGGCACCGCTCATGCAGTGCCCGTTACAGCTAAAAACTAGCGTACTGGTGGCGCGTACTGGATGCCGCCGTTGTTCCAGAGGTTGTTCTGGCCACGTTTGATTTTCAGAGGGCTTTCCGATCCCACGTTACGCTCGAAGATCTCTCCGTAGTTGCCAACGTGTTTAATGATGTTGTAAGCCCACTTGTTATCGAGCTTGAGATCCTTGCCGTAATCACCTTCTTTACCCAGAAGATGAGCCATATCCGGAGTGGATGGCGCCGCCGCTTTCTCATCGACGTTCTTCGAATTAATCCCCATTTCTTCGGCATTCAGCATGGCGAAGAGAGTCCATTTAACAATCGAAGTCCACTCTTCATCACCGCGACGTACGACGGGACCAAGAGGTTCTTTAGAGATAACTTCAGGCAGAACAATCCACTCGGCAGGATTGCTGAGCTTAATGCGCAGGGCATACAGCTGAGACTGGTCAGATGCCAGGGTATCGCAGCGGCCTGATTCCAGTGCTTTTGCTGACTCATCAGAACGATCGAACGTCACTGGGGTGTATTTCATCTTATTCGCTTTGAAATAATCCGCGACGTTCAACTCGGTATCAGTACCGGCCTGGATACAGACAGTCGCACCGTCGAGTTCTTTTGCACTCTTAAGGCCCGCTTTATTGTGAGTCAGGAAGCCGATACCGTCATAATAGGTGACGCCCGTAAACGTCATTCCCATGCCAGTATCGCGAGACGAGGTCCAGGTCGTATTACGAGAGAGCACATCAACTTCACCAGATTGCAAAGCGGTGAAGCGTTCTTTCGCCGTCAGTGGGGTGTATTTTACTTTGGTATCATCACCGAAGAGAGCCGCTGCAACGCCCCGGCAAACGTCAACGTCGATCCCGGAGAATTTCCCGTTAGCATCCGCGTAGGAGAAACCCGGTAACCCATCGCTAATACCGCACTGTACAAAGCCTTTCTTTTTCACGGCATCCAGAGTTGCGCCTGCGTGCGCCTGACCCGCAACTGCAAACAACATGCCGGCGGCGGCCAGGCTGGCTATCATCGTCTTTTTCATATGCATCCTGTGTGGCGAAAATTATTGTTATTGAAAGTCGTTTTAAAACGCTTTTACCTGTCTGTGGCGTTGGCCGACGTTTATAAAGCAAACGTAATGCCAGTTTTCGTATTCAGCTAAAAAGAGAGTTATCTGAACGCGTAATGCTGAGTGTAGACAGGGATAATTAAATCAAGCGCCCTGAAATGGTGCGAAATGACAACCTACGCCACAAATCAGAGCAAAAGTTGATGAGACGAAACTGGAATTATTGAGATGGTTTCAGGCGTGAATATTGGCAGGATATTGAATGTTATTAATCTGTGAAAAATATCACGTATTACAGTGCAACTTAGATTTCGAGTAAATAAAAACGTGAGAACAATCAAGGACGAAAAGAGACACGGAATTGTTACAGGGAAGATTTTTAACAGAGAGAGAAATAACTGCACTGATATGAAGCAAAAGCGCGGAGATACCGCGCTTTTGTCAGATAGCTTTATTTGGTTAACGCAACGATACCCAACGTCAGACCGGCAATAGCCGCAGCCCCGCCAGCAATCGCGCCAGCCGTTTCCCAGTTATCCTGAGTGGTACCTTTCATACACGTATTGGTATGGACAAGGCGGCCTTGATCGTCGTAAACCGGTACACACGGAGAATCGTGGGCACAACCAGCCAGAAGCGCAGCGAGCGTTGCAACGCAAATGAATCTTTTCATGATGTTACCTCAGAATAAAAACTGACTCGCCATAAATCCAATAGGGTATTTACCGAGCTGAGCGCTATTTTATCACTACTCAGGGCTACCGAAGCTAGATGAATAATCTCAAAGTATGTGGTTTGTAAAAATGATGGAGAGGGACAGCTGAGCGCATGAATGAAGATTTAAAAGTAATATCGAACAGAATGAACTTAATTAAAAATATTAAAATGTTTCATTATCTTATTGGCTTCGTTTAAAAGGGGCTAATACTGTGTTTAAACATAAAGCAGTAGGCGCCATTCAGCGCCTACTGCTTTTTTTAATGATGTAGACGATTAAATCGCCGTCTTACAACGACAAAAAAGACGGGAACAAAAAAGATAGCCAGAAGCGTCGCGGACAACATTCCGCCCATGACGCCTGTGCCTACCGCATTTTGTGCACCGCTCCCTGCGCCGTTACTGATCACTAACGGCATTACGCCCAGAATGAACGCCAGAGAAGTCATCAGAATGGGGCGAAGGCGCATGCGCGAAGCGTCTAACGTAGCTTCGACAACCCCTTTGCCTTCTTTTTCCATCAGGTCTTTAGCAAACTCAACGATCAGGATGGCATTCTTAGCAGAAAGCCCAATGGTGGTGAGGAGACCTACCTGGAAATAGACATCATTGTTCAGCCCGCGCAGTGAAGCACCGAGGAGTGCACCAATAACGCCTAATGGCACCACTAACATCACCGAAAATGGAATTGACCAGCTCTCGTAAAGTGCAGCCAGACACAAGAACACGATGATGAGTGAGATAGCATAAAGAGCGGGTGCCTGATTTCCAGACAGTCGTTCCTGATACGACATTCCCGTCCAGTCATAGCCAATTCCTGAAGGCAGTTTCTTCGCCAGGCTTTCCAACATGGCCATGGCTTCACCTGTACTCTTGCCGGGCGCAGACTCCCCAAGTATTTCCATTGAGGGCATGCCGTTGTAGCGCTCAAGTCGCGGTGAACCGGAAACCCAGCGTGAAGTGCTGAAGGCGGCGAACGGGACCATCTCGCCGTTTGCACTGCGTACATAAAGATTATTGATATCTCCCGGTAACATGCGGAACTGCGCCGCTGCTTGCGCGTACACTTTTTTGACACGACCGTGATCGATGAAGTCATTAACGTATGTTCCTCCCAGCGCAGTAGAAATCGTCTGGTTGATATCAGATACGCTGACGCCTAGCGCCTGGGCTTTCTCCTGATCAATATCGAGCTTGAACTGCGGGGTGTCTTCCAATCCATTAGGACGTACACGCACCAGCAGATCAGGATGGTCTTTGACCATACCCAGGAGTTGATTTCGGGCCTGCGTGAGGGAGGTATGTCCCAGGTTTGCCTGATCGATTAACTCAAAGTCGAAGCCCGTTGCTGTACCCAACTCGATAATGGCAGGGAGATTAAAGGGAAAAACTAGACCATCTTTAATCTGGCTAAAAGCTTTTGTTGCACGACCCACTATCGCTTCGACGCCATTTTTTTCACCAGAACGGTCTTCCCACGGTTTAAGGCTGACAAACGCGATACCTGAGTTTTGTCCCTGACCGCTGAAACTAAAACCATTAACCGTAAAGACCGACTCAACGTTCGCTTTTTCCTGGGTCAGATAGTATTGCTGAACCTGATCCAGAATCTGCTGCGTGCGGGTTTGCGTCGCACCGGCGGGTAGCTGAACCATTGTCATGAACACGCCCTGATCCTCTTCCGGCAGGAAAGAGGTGGGGAGACGCAAAAAGAGCACCGCCATGCCGCCAACGATCAGCATATAAATCACAAGGTAGCGTCCCGTTTTACGAAGGATCCGGCTGACGCTGTTACTGTAATGGTCGACGCTTTTATCAAAGAGTGTATTAAACCAGGCAAAGAAACCGCCTTTTGCATGGTGCTCTTCAGAGGCCGGTTTCAGCAGCGTCGCGCAGAGGGCAGGTGTCAGAATCAGTGCGACTAAAACGGAAAGCGCCATTGCAGAAACGATGGTCAGTGAGAACTGGCGGTAAATAGCTCCGGTAGATCCACCAAAAAAGGCCATCGGTATAAACACCGCTGAAAGCACCATTGCGATGCCAACTAACGCGCCCTGAATTTGCTCCATTGATTTTTGCGTCGCCTCTTTGGGCGGTAGCTTGTCTTCCACCATGACGCGTTCGACGTTTTCAACGACCACGATAGCATCGTCGACCAACAACCCTATGGCCAACACCATGCCAAACATGGTGAGCGTATTGATGGAAAACCCAAATGCCGACAAAATGGCAAAAGTACCGAGCAAGACAACCGGCACTGCGATGGTGGGAATGAGCGTGGCGCGCAGGTTTTGCAGGAACAAATACATCACCAGGAAAACGAGGACGATCGCCTCGAACAGCGTTTTAATCACTTCATGAATGGAGATTTTGACGAAAGGGGTCGTGTCGTAGGGATAGACGACTTTCACTCCTTGCGGGAAAAAGGACTGTAATTCCGCGAGCTTTGATTTGATCGCCGCTGCAGTATCAAGCGCGTTTGCCCCCGTTGCCAGCTTAATCCCAAGACCCGTCGCAGCCTGACCATTAATCTTGGTCACCATATTATAGTTTTCGCCACCAAGCTCAACGCGAGCCACATCTTTCAGATGCACCATTGAGCCATCTTGATTCACTTTCAGCGTGACGTTGCCAAACTCTTCCGGGGTTTTTAGGCGGGTTTGCGCGATGATAGAGGCATTTAACTGTTGCCCAGGAATCGATGGCGTTCCACCTAACTGACCAGCAGCGATTTGGTTATTCTGGATTTTTAGTTGGTTGATGACATCCAGTGGCGTTAGCTGAAATTTGTTTAATGCATTGCTGTCGAGCCAAATACGCATGGCGTACTGCGCGCCAAATAGCTGAACGTCACCCACGCCCGACGTACGACTGATCGCGTCTTTGACGTTCGACGCCACGTAGTCTGAGATATCGTCCTGCGTCAGCGTTTTATTATCGGAGACAAAACCGGCTACCAAAAGGAAGCTGCTGCTGGATTTCTCCACGCCAATACCTTGCTGCTGAACTTCTTGTGGCAGCAGCGGCATGGCGAGCTGCAGTTTGTTCTGAACCTGCACCTGAGCGATATCAGGATCGGTGCCGGACTGGAAGGTCAACGTGATCGTGACGTTACCCGCTGAATCGCTGGTGGAAGACATGTACATCAGATTATCGATACCATTCATATTTTGTTCGATAACCTGCGTCACGGTATCCTGCACCGTTTGTGCATCCGCGCCGGGATACGTTGCGGTGACGGCAACGGCAGGAGGCGCAATAGTTGGATATTGCGCCACGGGCAATTGAAGAATAGCCAGCCCGCCCGCAATCATCAGAATGATGGCAAGTACCCAGGCGAAAATCGGCCTTTGAATAAAGAAATTAGCCATTTCGTAATCCCTTAACTGGCTGTTTTGGAAGCGGAATCAGGCACCGCAACTACGGTGGCGCCAGGATGGATTTTCTGCAGGCCACTGACGACCACGCGATCGCCATCTTTGAGTCCTTCAGTGATCAACCAGCGTTCTCCAATGGCCTGAGGCGCAATAACGTTACGCAATTCAACCTGGTCTTTATCATTCACCACCAGAACGGTTGCATCGCCACGTGGGGTGCGGGTCACGCTCTGCTGGGGCACTAAAATGGCGTCAGGCTGAATACCTTCATCAATACGGGCGCGCACGAACATACCCGGCAACAGGCTGTGTTGGGGATTGGGAAACACGGCGCGAAGCGTGATGGAACCTGTACTTTCGTCGACAGTGACATCCGAAAATTGCAGCGTGCCTTTGAGTGGGTAAGGCTGACCATTTTCCATTAACAGCTGAATGCTGCTGGTCGCGTTGTTTTTCTGCAAATTGGACTGCTTCAGATGCATAAAATCATTGCTCGACTGCGTAACATCAACATAGATCGGGTCAAGCTGCTGCACGGTCGCCAGGGCAGACGCCTGCCCGTTCGTGACTAACGCGCCTTCGGTGACGCTTGATTTACCAATACGTCCAGTAATTGGAGATGACACTTTGGTATAGGCGAGATTAATACGTGCGGTTTCGACACTCGCTTGCGCTGCAATAACGCTGGCGTCGGCTTGCCTGGCATTGGCTACAGCCTGATCGTACTCTTGCCGACTAATATATTGTGTCCCTACCAATGGCTCGTAACGTTTCACCGTCAAGTGCGCAATGTTTGCTGCCGCCTCGGCTTTTGCCATCTCCCCTTTAGCGCTGTCATAGGCAGCCTTATAGGTTGCAGGATCGATTTGATAAAGAGAATCGCCAGCGCTGACGTCGCTGCCTTCAGTGAAATTACGACGTAAAACAATGCCGCTCACCTGCGGGCGAACCTCAGCGACGCGAAATGCATCTGTACGCCCTGGCAATTCAGTTGTCACTGCCAAAGGCGCACTTTTCACGACATAAACCGTTACCTGCGGAGCCTGTGCGCTTTGCTTTGGGTTGTCAGAACCATCACAGCCTGTCAGCAGTGTGGCGCAGACAAAAAAAACGGATAGAGGTAAAAGCCTGAAGTGTGTCGTCATTACTGTTCCTTTAAAAACAATAAACTGATATCTGCCGTGGGGATATGAAAAAAGAGAAAGGCAAAGAGTCAGAAATCCAGCGCACATCATAATGAGGTGCGTTGACTTTTTTTAATTTATAAGTGCGGCACAGGGTCTATTAATACATAAATCAGAATAAAACGTGGTAAATGAAGGGTGTGGCGGCCTATAAACAAAGAGAGATTTTATTTTTATTCTCGGTTATTTATATGTTTAATGAATTTAATTATCGAAATTCATTTGCAGGGGTTATTGGTTCCTCAAATTGACTTTTTTTGTTCAAAGCAAAACGGGAATTTAGTGAATACTGCCTGGACGGTGAGCGCTACGGATTCAACAGTGAGTGCAAATATTTATGTGATGGATAAGAGTCTATGGCACGCAAAACAAAAGAAGAGGCACAAAAAACGCGGCAACAGTTGATTGAGGCGGCCATCACACAATTCTCTACGCGTGGCGTAGCCAGCACCACACTGACGGATATCGCAGATGCGGCAGGCCTGACGCGCGGTGCGGTATACTGGCATTTCACCAGTAAAACTGAATTGTTTAATGCGATATGGGATCAACAGTTACCGCTAAGTGATTTGATTGATGAACGTCTCACTCTGGATGCCAGAGACGATCCTTTATTGATTCTTCGGGAGCGTTTTATCGTTGCCTTGCAATACATCGCTCATGAACCTCGCCAAAAATCCCTGCTGCAAATCCTGTATCATAAGTGTGAATTTAATAAAGAATTGACATCAGAATGTGATATTAGAAAAAGAATTGGTTTCAATTATGACAATGTACGGGCGTTACTGGAGAAATGTCTGGCTCAGGGCGTTATTGAACCGCAGATTAATATTGATATGACGCTGGTTGTTTTTCACGGTTTTTTTAGCGGGTTAATTAAAAACTGGTTGATGAATAGCGAGAGTATTAACCTTTATCAACAAGCGCCAGCGTTAGTAGATAATATTCTGGCGACGTTAAACATCACGCGTAAGCCACCCGTAAAATATTATGTTGCCTCTTAAGGGGCGGTATCATGAGAAAGGTTATTTTTTATCATCTCGGGACTATGACAAAGTTCCTCAACGGCTTGCGCCGATACGGGTTTGCCGAGCAGATATCCCTGAAGCATATTGCAGCCAAGCTCCGTCAGGAATGCCTGCTGCGCCTCGGTTTCTACCCCTTCGGCAACCACTTTAAGATTTAACGTTTTTGCGAGTGCAACAATGGCAGAGACGATAGTGGCATCATCACTCTTACCGCTCAGATCTTTCACAAACGCGCGATCAATTTTCAATTCGCAGGCGGGAAGTCGCTTGAGATAAAGCAGGCTGGAATACCCTGTTCCAAAATCATCAATAGACGCTTTGACTCCCGCATTCGTCAGCTCTGTAAGAATCCTTACGCTTTCGTCCGGGTTATTCATCGCGGTAGTTTCTGTCACTTCCAGGATCAACGATTCTGGTGGAAGCTGATGCCGGGCCAGGCAATCGAGCACGGTATTTACCAGCGAAGGTTGCTCAAACTGCAGGGTCGACAAATTAACGGCCATCGACCAATTCGTATGGCCCTGAATATGCCACGCGCGCAGTTGTCGACACGCTTCATTGATCACCCAGTTACCTATCGGAATAATCAAACCGGTTTTCTCTGCCACCTTAAGAAACACATCAGGAGTCAACAACCCTTGTTTTGGATGTTCCCAGCGCAGCAGTGCTTCGAAGCCCAGAACAGGACCTGCGGGTGCATGAAACTTCGGCTGATAGTGTAGGCGCAGTTCATCGCGCTCAACGGCCATCCACAGATCGTTCATCAACTGTAAATGCGTTTGTGCCAGTGTGTTCATCGACGGCTGGAAAAATTGATACCCATTCCGCCCAACATGCTTGGTGTGATACATCGCGGCATCGGCGTTGAACATCATTTCACGATCGGTTTTCCCATCATGCGGATACAATGCAATGCCAATACTAATGGTCACGACCAGTTCATAGGGATCAATGCTGAAAGGATTGTCGATAGCGCGCACCAGCGCGTTGGCCAGTGAGGCGGCATCATCAGGTCCATTGGCTTCAATCAGCAGAACAAACTCATCACCGCCGATGCGGGCAAGTGTGTATTGCCCTTTCAGCGGTAACAGCAATCGCTTAGTGACTGCGACCAACAGCTTGTCGCCAGTGACATGGCCGTAGGCGTCATTCACGGCTTTAAAGCCATCAAGATCCATAAACATCAGCGCGAAGTGGGTTCCTTCCCGGTCAGCTTTGCTGATCGCCTGGCTGAGTCGATCTTCAAAGAGAATACGATTTGGCAATCGTGTCAGCGTATCGTGAAGGGCCAGTTGCGCCAGTTCACGGTTAGCTTCAGCAAGGGATGAGGCCAACAACGTGGTCCGCGCCTGAAGACGGGCATCAAGCATTGAGACCAGCAATGTGATTGCCAGAATCGAGAGTGCGACCACGCTAACCAGAATGGCCAGCCAACTGCCATTAATCCCGTGATGATGCATCTGCGTTGTGGCTGGAAACTGCGCCGCTTTCATACCCGCGTAATGCATGCCGGCAATCGCAATGCCCATTGTTAACGCCGCGCCCAGACGCATCAGCGCAACTTGAGCGGCTTCATAACGTAATCGAAAGGTCAGCCACAGCGCCACCATGGATGCCGCTAGCGCGATAGCGACGGAAATGGCGACCCAGGTTTTATCCCACACAATTCCCGGCGACACCTCAAGCGCCGCCATGCCGGTGTAATGCATCGCAACGATGCCAGCCCCCATCACGAAAGCGCCCGGTAACAGACGTCGTAAACGAAGTTGTTCACCACTCACCAACCAGAGGGCAAACATGGAGGAGCCAATTGCAATCGCCATTGAAAGCGCAGTGATTGCGACGTCGTAGCTCATGCTCATGGCAAGATCCATCGCCAGCATACCGATGAAGTGCATGGCCCAGATGCCGATGCCCATCGCCACGCCACCGCCTACGAGCCAAATGCGTGCAGCAATGCCCTGGCTCCCGACGACTCGTCCGGCCATATTGAGTGCGGTATACGCAGCAAGGATGGCGACGACAAAGGAGATGACGACAAGGATTTGGTTGTATTGGCTAACCAGCATGGTCTGTATAACTCATTCGTAGTGAGACGTTAGGGAATAGCATCTGGAAAGGGCAGTGACATTATCACCGTACGGGAATGACGAAAAGGGATTTAAATCCCTGTTTTTAATAGGTGAAAAGAGTGTTTTTGCCGACGTTTGGGCTTAATCGAGATCCGAACAGTTGACTAATTTTAAGGGATTCACGGAATTCATATTACGGCACTTGTCGGTTTCGGTGCTCAGCAGCTCAATCCACTGCATGAGCAGCGCATCAAAAAGGAAAACCGAGACGGCAAAGATAACCAGCCACCAGTATTTGCGAATCATTGTGTCGTTCCGGGGTAGAGGAGCGAAAGAAGTGGTGGAAATATACACGAAAAGCGGGCGTTTAAAAGGAGGATAACTGAAGGTTTACAAATGGTTGACGGTACGGAACGCAGGCAATAAAAAAGGCGCGTCCCCATGCCAGGTAGCGCCTTTTTAAACAAGCAGTTAGCTAATCGAAATTAGTTCATGCCGTATTTTTTGAGTTTCTTACGCAGGGTACCACGGTTGATACCCATCATCAGGGCAGCGCGGGTTTGGTTACCGCGGGTGTATTGCATCACCATGTCCAACAGTGGCTGTTCAACTTCAGCCAGTACCAACTCATACAGGTCACTCACATCCTGACCATTCAGTTGAGCAAAATAGTTCTTCAGTGCTTGTTTAACCGAGTCACGGAGAGGTTTTTGAGTCACCTGATCCTGAGAGTTAACGGTAGAAACGGTCAGTACGTCAGAATTTACGCGTTGTTCGAACATAGTTCTGTCAGCTCTTTATTTCTGTTTACGCAAAATTTTCGAAGTATGCCTCCAACGCCTCCAGCTGTACGCTGGCATCCTCTATGGCGTTGAATGTGCGCCGAAACTGGTCATTTGGAGCGTGTTCCTGGAGATACCAGGATACGTGTTTCCGCGCAATTCGGTACCCTTTTGCCTGACCGTAAAAGTCATGCAGTTCCCGAATATGCGCACAAAGCAAGCGCTTAACCTCTGCCAGAGGCAGTGGAGCAAGCAACTCCCCAGTGTCCAGATAATGCTGGATTTCCCGAAAGATCCAGGGTCTTCCCTGAGCGGCACGTCCTATCATCAGAGCATCTGCCCCTGTATAGTCGAGCACAGCCCTGGCTTTTAGCGGGTCAGTTATGTCGCCATTCGCGATAATCGGAATGGAAACTTTCTGCTTAACTGCCCGAATGCTGTCGTATTCCGCATTGCCGTTGAACAAACAGGCGCGAGTGCGTCCATGAATGGTCAGGGCCTGGATACCACAGTCTTCGGCCAGTTGGGCAATTTCTACACAGTTACGGTGTTCCGGCGCCCAACCAGTGCGAATTTTCAACGTAACGGGAACATCCACTGCATTTAGCACCCCCAACAAGATCGACTTCACCTGATCGGGGTATTGCAGAAGGGCTGAACCTGCAAGCTTACGATTCACCTTTTTTGCCGGGCAACCCATATTGATATCAATAATTTGGGCGCCACTTTCAACGTTAATACGCGCGGCTTGCGCCATTTCTTCAGGATCGCTTCCGGCAATTTGCACGGTGCGAATACCTGGCTCATCAACGTGCACCATCCGTAGACGGGATTTATCGCTTTCCCAAACCTGCGGGTTAGACGACATCATCTCGGAAACGGTTAAACCGGCTCCCATCTCGTAGCACAGCGTCCTAAAAGGCCGGTCAGTAATACCTGCCATTGGCGCTGCGATCAGGCGATTTCTGAGCTGATAGTGTCCGATGCGCATGAGTTAAGAAATGACCATACTGTGACTGCAAGGCGGCGTATATTACGCATTTTTTACATGAGATGAAAGGCCAAACTTTGAACAATCTGCTGCTGCAGATCAAGGAATTGCTACTCAACGTTAACTCAGTGAATTATTCATTAATTAAATCATTGGCTTATGGTTATTTGTTTATTTTATAGACGCTTACAAATTCCCGTAACTTCTCATCATTTCTCGATGAATGAATCATTTAATCGGGATAATCTGCTGTTTTTAGCAGCAGATTATTGCCCTTCTTTGCGATCTGGGTCCCATTTCAGGACATGATATCAGCGCGCAATGTGAACATTATTCAACCACAACACGCCCATGAAGTGACTGTACCGGGCGGTTATTATCGTGATGCATAGTGTGGGTGAATTTTTCCAACTGAGCGGCGGAGAGGGTCATCGGATTTTTGAGTACAATCCAGGTTACCCCTTCTGAACAAGGCGGCGTTGTCAGAGAACCGCTAAACCGCCAGTAGGTTTTGTTTTTAGGTAAGAGCTTGTTCAGGTCAAGTTTCGTTTCCAGCGTCGCGGATTGTTCGGCTTGTCCCGGCATGATCCCCCACAGTTTATCAAGCTCTGCGTTGGCGGCCCCTTTATCGAACATCACCGCAACCACGGTCAGTGCACCCTCGGCATTTTTATGAACAAGGTGCATTTCCATGTCGAATTTTTTACCGTGGATCGTATTTTCACTCGGCGCATGGAAGTGGAATTGCTGCAAAGCCCAGGCCTGATTATCAAGCGTGATTGTATCTGCCGTGTCTGGCTTTTCGACCGGCTGAATCGTATGGCCGTTATTGGTCAACGTGACAGGGCCATCGATGTAATGGGTTTTTAACGGTGTGAGATGGGCTTTAATCGTTGAGTCGATATTAACAGGGGACTGGTTCATTCCGCTTTGACAGTTTTTATACGCCTCATCCAGCGCACCCCAATGCTCCGGGGCACCTTCGCCCTCATAGCTCCAGTGAGATGCATAAGCTGAAGCAGACACGATGCTCAGCGCCAGGATTGCTGCCTTACCAATAAATGGGGTCATAATATTCTTCCGGTGAATTTAGTCATTTAAATCATATAATAGGCATATGATTTACATGGTTATTATACCGGAGGGAAATAACGGGCGTGGAGAATTTTTGCAGTAAAAATGGCGTGATCGACCGATCACGCCAGAAGGGATTACTTCTTACGACCTGTAATGCGACACCACTCTTCTTTCTCAACCACCGGATCGAGATCGAAGCGCTCAGTGTAGGCTTCACACACGCTGTCTGCCTGGCTGGCCAGAATGCCGGAAAGCCCCAGTAAACCGCCCTCAACGGGCAGCACGCTGATTAACGGTGCCAGCTCACGTAACGGGCCTGCCAGGATGTTTGCGACCACGACATCCGCTTTCATGGCTTCTGGCTGGTCATTAGGTAAATAGAGTTCAAGGCGATCGGACACCCCGTTTCGCTCGGCATTATCGCGGCTGGCCTGAATCGCCTGCGGATCGATATCGATCCCGATCGCTTTGGCGGCGCCGAGTTTCAGTGCGGCAATGGCGAGGATCCCGGATCCACAGCCGAAATCGATCACCGTTTTCCCTTCCAGATCCAGTCCATCAAGCCATTGCAGGCACAGAGAGGTGGTTGGATGGGTACCCGTACCAAATGCCAGGCCCGGATCGAGCATCACGTTTACGGCATTGGCATCCGGCACATCGCGCCAGCTTGGGCAGATCCACAGACGTTTGCCGAACTGCATCGGGTGGAAATTATCCATCCACTCGCGTTCCCAGTCTTTGTCTTCCAGTTGCTCGATTTTATGCACAAATCCCGTACCCAGAAGCGGGTGGTTTTCCAGAATCGCCACGACGTCTTTCATGTCAGTTTCGGCGTCAAACAGGCCAATGACGTCGGTATCACCCCACAGGCGCGTTTCGCCGGGCAAGGGTTCAAACACCGGCGTATCATGCGTGTCCTGGAAAGTAATGGAAACCGATCCGACTTCCATTAACGCATCACTCAGTTCTTCGGCGTTCGCGCCGGTTGTATTCAGTTTTAGTTGGATCCACGGCATGGCAAAACTCTTTATTTATGAGTAGAAATGACGGCCGCCTGTGGGACGGGTTGACCGAAACGGTTCCCTACCACAAACGCCAGCAAACTTAACAGTAACGAAGGCACAATCGGATGGAAGCCCAGATACTGAATTTTAAACGTGGCGAGCACCGCGTACAGTACGCCACCCACAATCATTCCGCTGAGCGCACCCGCCGCATTTGCGCGTTCCCAGTACAGACCGAGCACCAGCGGCCACAGGAATACCGCCTCCAGTCCGCCGAATGCCAGCAGGTTTAACCAGATGATCATCTCCGGTGGACGCCATGCGGCAAGCATCATCAAAATGCCCAGCACCAGCGTTGTCCAGGTTGAGATACGCTTCAGGCGATGCTCATTATGGATTTTAGTGGGTTGTGCGCTGAGCCACAGATCTTTGATGATCGTGGCAGAGGCTTGCAACAAATGCGCATTCACATTCGACATTATGGCTGCCATCGGCGCGGCGAGGAACAAACCCGCGGCCCACGGCGGTAATACTTGCACCATTAAGGTGGGGATCACCTGATCCGGCACCGTCAGATTAGGTAATATCGCGCGGCCTAGCGCCCCTGCCAGGTGCATTCCCAGCATCAGCAGCGACACCACGACAGTGCCGATAATAATTCCGCGGTGAACCGCTTTGCTGTCTTTATAAGAGATACAGCGCACGGCGGTATGGGGCAGACCGATCACGCCAAAGCACACCAGCACCCAGAATGACGTCATAAATGCCGGGGTAAGAATGTCGTCCGCACCGTGGGGGCTCACCAGCTTCGGATCGATCTTCTCCAGCGTTTCTACCGCATTGCCCAAACCGCCGGCCGCGTAAATCACGCCAACCAGCAGCACCAGCGTGCCTATCAGCATCACCATGCCTTGCATGGTGTCGTTCAACACGCTGGCACGGAAACCGCCAAACGCGGTATACAGCGCGATGGTAATGCCGAAAATCAACAGGCCATTTTCGTATTTAATGCCCGCAGCGGTTTCCAGCAATCGCGCGCCACCAATGAATTGCACGGCAATTGCACCGACAAACGCCACCAGCAGACTGACGCTGGCGATCCAAACCACTGCGCGGTTTTGGTAGCGCGCCTGCAACATGTCATTCAGCGTGATTGCATTGTATCGTCTGGCAAGAATCGCGAATTTTTTACCTAAAATGCCCAGCGATAACCAGATGGTCGGGACCTGAATCATGGCCAGCAGCACCCAGCCTAACCCATATTTATACGCCGCACCTGGGCCACCGATAAACGAGCTGGCGCTCACATAGGTTGCCGTCAGCGTCATCGCCAGAACGAAACCGCCCATCGAGCGGCTGCCCAGGAAATACTCACTGAGAAACGAGCCGGTGCTGCGTTTGCGCATGGCGTAAGCCGAAAGGCCGAATACCACGAAGAGATAAATAATCAGAACGGCGATGATTTCAGTTTGCATCGCTATCCTCCAAAGAGATATCGCGGAAGATAAAACGCACCATCAGCCAGCACAGCACAATAAAAACCAGCGGCATCAGAAGGCAGGCCATTTCGAACCAGTGTGGAAGGCCGGTAAACCCCGCGGTCGAATCAGGTAAGTAAGCAGTCACTAACCAAGCAACAAGGTAGAGAAGGGTCAGCCACAGCGCCCAGCGCGCTTCTTTATGGGCTTGAACAAAACGCTTGTCCATTTTATATCCCTTGTGGATGAAGAAAGCGGGGATTGTACATGATGGGTCTTAGCGATCCCCACAAATAAAAAAGGCCGGAATCTCCGGCCTTTTAATGAGAATGCAGTCTTATTTTTCGTGAAGACCGAGTTTTTTCTCCAGATAGTGGATGTTCGTTCCACCGTTCTGGAAATGCTCGTCGTTCATGATACGAACCTGCAGATCAATGTTGGTTTTGATACCGTCGATGATCAGTTCCTGCAAGGCGTTCTTCATGCGGGCAATTGCCACATCACGATTTTCGCCATAGCAGATAAGCTTGCCAATCATTGAGTCATAGTACGGTGGCACAGTATAGCCAGCGTAGATATGAGATTCCCAACGCACGCCAAAACCGCCCGGCGCGTGGAAACGCGTGATTTTACCCGGGCTTGGCAGGAAGGTGTTCGGGTCTTCGGCGTTGATACGACACTCTACCGCATGACCTTTGACGATCACTTCTTCCTGCTTGATGGACAGTGGCTGACCCGCAGCGATACGCAGCTGTTCTTTAATCAGGTCAACACCGGTAATCATTTCGGTGACAGGGTGTTCAACCTGAATACGGGTGTTCATCTCGATGAAATAGAACTCGCCGTTTTCGAACAGGAACTCGAACGTACCTGCACCGCGATAACCGATATCCACGCACGCTTTAGAGCAACGCTCGCCGATGTAGCGACGCAGTTCCGGCGTGATGCCTGGCGCTGGTGCTTCTTCAACGACTTTCTGGTGACGGCGCTGCATGGAGCAGTCGCGCTCAGCCAGATAGATAGCGTTACCCTGACCGTCAGCCAACACCTGAATTTCGATGTGACGTGGGTTTTCCAGGTATTTTTCCATGTAAACCATGTCATTGCTGAAAGCCGCTTTCGCTTCAGCTTTGGTCATGGCAATGGACTGAGCCAGGTCGGTATCGCTACGTACAACGCGCATACCACGACCGCCGCCGCCGCCGGACGCTTTGATGATAACCGGATAGCCAATGCGTTTAGCATGGGCACGGTTAGCATCCATATCGTCGGTCAGAGGGCCGTCGGAACCAGGAACAGTTGGTACGCCAGCTTTCTTCATTGCGGTGATTGCAGAGACTTTGTCACCCATCAGGCGAATCGTGTCTGCTTTCGGGCCGATAAAGATAAAGCCAGAACGTTCAACCTGCTCGGCAAAGTTGGCATTCTCAGAGAGGAAGCCATAACCCGGATGGATTGCCACCGCGCCGGTGATTTCAGCGGCGCTGATGATTGCCGGGATATTCAGATAACTTTTTACGGACGGAGCCGGACCGATACAGACCGTCTCATCCGCCAGTAATACGTGTTTTAAATCGCGGTCCGCGCTTGAATGCACAGCAACAGTCTTGATGCCCAATTCTTTACAGGCACGAAGGATTCGCAGTGCGATCTCGCCACGGTTGGCAATAACAATTTTATCCAGCATGTTCGCCTCGTTACTCGATGACGACCAGCGGCTCGTCAAATTCTACCGGCTGACCACTTTCGACCAGAATCGCTTTCACAGTACCAGACTTGTCTGCTTCGATTTGGTTCATCATTTTCATGGCTTCAACGATGCACAGGGTATCGCCTACATTGACTTTCTGACCCACTTCGATGAACGCCTTCGCGTCCGGGCTCGGGGTGCGGTAGAAAGTACCAACCATTGGGGAACGTACGATGTGACCACTGATTTCGGCTGCTGCAGCAACCGGCGCTTCTGCTGCCGGAGCGACTGCGTTAGACAGAGCAGGCTGTTGCATCACAGGTGCAGCATAAGCTTGCTGCATGACTGGGTAGCCAACATTTGGCGCGGCACGACTGATGCGTACAGACTCTTCGCCTTCAGAAATTTCCAGTTCGGAGATGCCTGATTCTTCAACCAGCTCGATCAGCTTTTTAATCTTACGAATATCCATGAGTGGGTTCCGTACTCTTGTTTAGTGTGATTGTGACAAGCGTTTTACCGCTGTCTGTAAAGCGTATGAATAACCGTCAGCACCAAGTCCGCAGATAACGCCCGTGGCGATATCAGACAGATATGAATGGTGGCGGAACGGTTCACGGGCATGCACATTGCTCAGGTGGATCTCGATAAACGGGATGCTCACGGCAAGCAGTGCGTCGCGGATAGCTACACTGGTGTGCGTAAACGCGGCCGGATTAATCAGGATATAGTCCACAGTGTCTTTAGCCTGATGAATTCGGTCGATGATTGCGTACTCCGCATTTGACTGAAAATGATCCAGTTCCACATTGAGTGACGCTGCTTCCGTACTCAGACGGTTAACAATTTCGCTTAATGTTTGAGAGCCGTACTTCTCCGGCTCACGGGTTCCGAGCATGTTAAGGTTCGGTCCGTTCAGAACTAAGATGTGGAATTTATCAGCCATTGTGCCGCTATCTCCTGCGAATCTCGGGTAAAAAACAAAATATACCTTCAACGCGCAATTGTCACCTTTTCAGAGGCTCAAAACCCCTGTCAGGAAAACCAAAGTCGCACATTATAACGATTTCGTAGCATTTGGCAGCTAAATACTGGTCTTATCAGGGAAGATTATCAACCGCAAAGCCAAAAAGATTCGCGGTTGATGGGTATTCTGCGGGAAAACGCACAGTTTAGCGGATTATCGCCACCACTGGCGGAACTTCTTGTAACGCCATGCCAGAAGCCCGAGTGCGAGCAACGCATAGATGACAGGTTGCGGCGATAAAATCTTTACCGACCACAGGTAATGTATCGGCGCCAGGATCGCAACGAGATAAACGAAGTTATGCAGCAATTGCCAGCGTCTGCCCAATTTTCGCTGCGCATACTGTGTTGATGTTAACGTCAGCGCAAGCAGTATTACCCAGCTTACAATACCTAGCGTTAAATACGGGCGCGATATTAGCTCGCTTCCGAGCAATGCCAGATTGTTAATCCCCAGTTCCAGCAACGCGTAACTGGTCAAATGGAGCGTTGCCCAGGCAAAACACCACAAGCCTAAAAGGCGGCGAGTGCGGATCAATAATGGCTGTTTAGCGTAGCGTGCCAGCGGTGAAATCAGCAAGCTGGCTAACAAAAATTTCAGAGCCATCCTACCGGTAAAATGTTGGATATCTTTGGCCGGATCGGCGCTGAAATAGCCCTGACTGGCCGCCCAGAATAACCATATAAAAGGAAGCAAACCGGCAAGGTGTAAAATCACCTTTAACCCGGTAATCTGCTTTGCGGTTAAACGCACTTAGAAATTCTCCTGCAAGTTGATACCCCGATAAAGAGAAGCGACTTGATCCGCATAGCCGTTAAACAGCAATGTCGGCTGGCGTTTGACGTCCAGCGCACCGCCCGAGCCGATAAAACGCTCCGTGGCTTGAGACCAGCGCGGGTGATCGACGTGGGGGTTCACGTTCGCCAAAAATCCATATTCGTCAGGGGCGGCCAAATTCCACGTTGTAGGGGGGCGCTCGCGAGTCAGTTTGATGCTGACAATCGATTTGATGCCCTTAAAACCATATTTCCACGGCACGGTTAAGCGGATAGGCGCACCGTTTTGCGGCGGCAGCGCCTTGCCATACACGCCAACGGTCAGCAGCGTCAATGGGTGCATGGCTTCATCCAGACGAAGCCCTTCCACGTAGGGATACGCCAGCCCACCGCCGATAAACCGGTCCTTTTGTCCCGGCATTTGCTCCGGCGAGTAAAGCGTCTGGAAAGAGACATATTTTGCATTGCTGGTGGGTTCGACCAGCGCCAGCAGTTTATGCAGCGGGAAGCCAACCCACGGCACTACCATCGACCAGGCTTCGACGCAGCGCATGCGGTAGATGCGCTCTTCAAGCGGGAATCGAGTGGTTAAATCGTGATGATCCAGCGTCAGTGGTTTTGCCACTTCACCTTCAATTTTGAGCGTCCAGGGATCGGTTTTCATACTGCCTGCGTTGGCGGCAGGGTCCGCTTTATCCAGGCCAAATTCATAAAAATTGTTGTAACCGGTAACTTTATCTTCTGGCGTCAGTGCCAGTTTATTCTGCCATTGTGCGGGTTGGGTAAAATCCAGCGGCTGTCCGGAGGGCGCTTTGGGGCGGTCATTGCCTTTAAACCAGTCAAGCAGGTCGGCATGAGCGGCAGGGGAAAGTGAAAGCGCGGTGGCGCTGATACCAAGCATCTTCAGGATCTGGCGGCGCTGTAACATAAAGACAGATTCGGACGTTACGTCGGCTTCCGTCAGTTTTCGGTTTTTCATGGCACTCTCCGTCATGCATTTTTTATAAGCATGACGGAGGAGTGTAGTTATCGCGAATATGTCACGAAAATTTGAAGATTAGGCAATCTTCACCAGCGCGCGGCCATGGAACTGGTTGTCCATGATTTTTTCAGCAAATTCAGGTGCCTGTTCAAGACTGATTTCAGTTGCGCTCTGGGTATAGAACGATTCCGGTAAATCACGGACCAGTCGCTCCCAGGCCTGCGTGCGGCGTGCGGCAGGCGTCATCACGGAATCCACACCTTGCAGACGCACATTACGCAGAATAAACGGCATCACGGTGGTTGGTAGGGCAAAACCCCCCGCCAGACCGCAAGCGGCAACGCATCCACCGTAATTCATCTGCGCCAGTAATTTTGCCAGCACTTTGTCGCCCACGGTATCCACCGCACCTGCCCAGATTTGTTTTTCCAGCGGACGGGTTTCAGCAAACTCTTCACGACCCAGAATGCGGTTTGCACCCAGTGAACGCAGGTAATCATGCGTGCTTTCACGACCAGAAACGGCGGCAACCTGATAGCCTAATTTGTGCAGCAGGGTGATGGCGGTACTGCCTACACCGCCACTTGCACCGGTTACCACGATTTCACCTGATTCGGGACGAATTCCCGCGTCTTCCAGCGCCATTACGCACAGCATCGCCGTAAAGCCAGCCGTACCGATGATCATCGCTTTGCGACCGTCCATGCCTTTTGGCATTGGCACAAGCCAGTCGCCTTTAACGCGGGCTTGCGCGGCCAGTCCGCCCCAATGGTTTTCACCCACGCCCCAGCCCGTTAACAGCACCTGCTGTCCAACGTGGAAACGCGGATCTTCACTCGCGTGAACATGACCCGAGAAGTCGATTCCAGGCACCATCGGAAAGTTTCGGATGATTTTACCTTTGCCAGTAATGGCGAGTGCGTCCTTGTAGTTCAGGCTGGACCAGTCAATGTCAACGGTGACGTCGCCTTCAGGCAAGCGGGTCGCCTCGATGGATTGAACCGACGCCAGGGTTTTGCCGTCTTGTTGTTCTAAGATCAATGCCTGCATACAGATGTCCTCACTAAGCATGGTGATTGGAAAATAATTTCTGGAGACTATACTCGCTCATTGAAACGCTATGCCGATTTAACGCAATAATTTGCCAGATATATCAGGTTTGCTAGTATGCGCCACGAAACATGAAAGTTAGCGCTCACTCACCCCATCAACCAGCGGAGTAATCTCAAGGATGCGATTATCGACGAAATTTTCGGCTTTTATTACGTTGCTGACGGGGTTAACCATCTTTGTCACCCTGATAGGCTGTTCGCTCAGCTTTTATAACGCCATTCAGGACAAGTTAACGAATCGAGTGCAGTCTGTCGCGTCCGTCATCGACACGCGACTCGTAACATCAACCCTTCCCGCGCTGTCGCAGCAGCTTGATGAAATCATGGTGCCGGTAGATATCGTCCATATCGACATCCTACAGGGAAGCAACGTCGTCCTCAGCCATGCTCGCCAAAGCAGCTATCGTCCGGTGGGCACGCTCCCGCAGTACCGCGAGCTCACGGTGCAATCATTAAAAAGCCCAGGCATGTCTATCCGGTTGGTCTATCAGGACCCGATGGCCAATTATTTCCGTTCGTTGATGACTACCGCGCCGCTGACTTTCGCGGTGGGCTTTATGGTGATACTGATTTTTCTGGCTGTGCGCTGGCTGCGACGTCAGCTTTCCGGGCAGGAGCTGCTGGAATCACGCTCCCTGCGCATTTTAAACGGAGAGCGAGGCGCTAAAGTGCGCGGCTCGGTCTATGAGTGGCCGTCGCGTACCAGCAGTGCGCTCGATGTTTTACTCTCTGAAATTCAGTTTGCCAGCGAGCAGCGCAGCCGGATGGATACGCTGATTCGATCGTATGCCGCGCAGGATAATAAAACCGGTTTAAACAACCGCCTTTTCTTTGATAATCAACTGGGAACGCTGCTGGAAGATCCTGAAAAGGTTGGGACGCACGGGGTGGTGATGATCATTCGCCTGCCCGATTTTGATTTGCTGCGCGATACCTGGGGCCGGTCGGTGGCAGAAGATCACCTCTTCACGCTGATTAATCTGTTATCGACCTTTATTATGCGCTATCCCGGCGCGCTACTGGCCCGCTATCACCGCAGTGATTTCGCCGTACTGTTACCGCACCGCACGCTGAAAGAGTCAGAAAGTATCGCCAGCCAGTTATTGAAAGCGGTTGATTCACTACCGCAAACCAAAATGCTCGATCGCGATGACATGGTCCATATCGGGATTTGCGCCTGGCGTGGCGGGCAGCAGACGCAACAGGTTATGGAGCATGCCGAAGCGGCAACCCGCAACGCTGTGTTGCAGGGCGCAAATAGCTGGGCGATTTATGACGATTCTTTGCCAGAAAAGGGGCGCGGAAACGTACGTTGGCGTACACTTATTGAGCAAATGCTGAGCCGGGGCGGACCCCGCATTTATCAGAAGCCAGCAGTCCTGCGTAACGGCCAGGTTCATCATCGTGAATTAATGTGTCGCCTCTTTGACGGAACCGAAGAGGTCATTTCCGCCGAATATCTGCCGATGGTGCTACAGTTTGGTCTCTCTGAAGAATACGACCGTCAACAAATCTCGCGCCTTATCCCATTTTTATCTTTCTGGCCTGAAGAAAATCTGGCATTACAGGTTACGGTAGAGTCGCTGATTCGCCCGCGTTTTCAACGCTGGTTGCGTGATGTCTTAATGCAATGCGAAAAATCGCAACGTAAACGCATTATTTTTGAACTTGCAGAGGCAGATGTCTGTCAACATATCAGCCGCTTACAGCCTGTGGTCCGTTTGTTGAATGCGCTTGGCGTACGCATCGCGGTGACCCAGGCAGGTTTAACCCTGGTCAGTACCAGCTGGATCAAAGAACTGGATGTCGAACTTTTGAAGCTGCATCCGGGGCTGGTCAGGAATATTGAAAAGCGCGCAGAAAACCAACTTTTGGTTCAGAGTCTGGTCGAAGCCTGCAAGGGTACGCAGACGCAAGTCTTCGCCACGGGCATACGTTCACGGAGTGAATGGCAGATGTTGACGGAGCGCGGTGTGGCGGGTGGTCAAGGGGATTTTATTGCGTCCTCTCAGCCGCTTGACAGCAATGTGAAAAAATATTTGCAAAGATACTCTGTTTGACCTGCCGTTTAATTTGTTTTCACGTAGAATATCGCGCCTGTAGCTTTGAGTATGACGAGCAAAACGCCAGTGAACGACCTTGAATGTTGCAAATAGACGTGAGGGACGCAGCTGTTGACTCAGCCCTGATGGAATCAGGTAATACATTTGTAACATTAGGAAACGTGCTGCACTAATTTTCACCGTAGCAGATGATTTTTGCGCCTTGTCGCTGCTGCGTGTGGTTGGTAAAGTAAGCGGATTTTATTTTTCCGCCCCAGCTTTCAGGATTATCCCCTAGTATGTTGAAAAAATTTCGTGGCATGTTTTCCAATGACCTGTCCATTGACCTGGGTACTGCGAATACCCTGATTTATGTTAAAGGACAAGGCATCGTATTGAATGAGCCTTCCGTTGTGGCCATTCGTCAGGATCGTGCCGGCTCCCCTAAAAGTGTGGCAGCCGTAGGACATGATGCGAAGCAGATGCTGGGTCGTACCCCAGGTAACATCGCCGCGATCCGCCCAATGAAAGATGGCGTTATCGCTGACTTCTTCGTCACCGAAAAAATGCTTCAGCACTTCATCAAACAGGTTCACAGCAATAGCTTCATGCGCCCAAGTCCGCGCGTGCTGGTTTGTGTGCCGGTGGGTGCGACTCAGGTTGAGCGTCGTGCGATCCGTGAGTCTGCTCAGGGTGCGGGTGCGCGTGAAGTCTTCCTGATTGAAGAGCCAATGGCTGCTGCAATCGGTGCCGGTCTTCCGGTTTCCGAAGCGACGGGTTCCATGGTGGTGGATATCGGTGGTGGTACCACAGAAGTGGCGGTTATCTCCCTGAACGGCGTGGTTTATTCCTCCTCCGTGCGTATCGGTGGTGACCGTTTCGATGAAGCCATTATTAATTATGTGCGCCGTAATTACGGCTCTCTGATTGGTGAAGCCACCGCAGAGCGAATTAAGCACGAAATCGGTTCCGCTTATCCTGGCGACGAAGTCCGCGAAATTGAAGTTCGTGGTCGTAACCTGGCTGAAGGTGTTCCGCGTGGCTTTACCCTGAACTCCAACGAAATCCTGGAAGCGCTGCAAGAGCCGCTGACCGGTATCGTGAGCGCGGTGATGGTTGCGCTGGAGCAGTGCCCGCCAGAACTGGCTTCCGACATCTCCGAACGCGGTATGGTTCTGACCGGTGGTGGTGCGCTGCTGCGTAACCTCGACCGCCTGTTAATGGAAGAGACAGGAATTCCTGTCGTAGTTGCAGAAGATCCACTGACTTGCGTAGCCCGTGGCGGCGGCAAGGCGCTGGAAATGATCGACATGCACGGCGGCGACTTGTTCAGCGAAGAGTAGTCGGGTGTGAAAGGGTAGCGATCGCTACCCTTTCTCTCTGACGCGAGAATACGCATAGCCTATGAAGCCAATTTTTAGCCGTGGCCCGTCGCTGCAGTTTCGCCTGATCCTGGGGGTTCTGGTAGCGCTTGGGATCATCATTGCCGACAGCCGCCTTGGTATGTTCAGCCAAATCAGAACATACATGGATACCGCCGTCAGCCCTTTCTACTTTGTATCTAATGGTCCCCGTGAATTACTCGACAGCGTTTCTCAAACGTTGTCTTCGCGCGATCAACTCGAGCTTGAAAACCGGGCCTTACGCCAGGAACTGCTGCTAAAAAACAGCGAACTGCTAATGCTGGGTCAGTATCGTCAGGAAAACGCCCGTCTGCGTGAACTGCTGGGTTCGCCGCTGCGTCAGGATGAGCAGAAAATGGTGACGCAGGTGATCTCCACCGTTAACGATCCGTATAGCGATCAGGTGGTGATCGACAAAGGCAGCGTGAATGGTGTTTACGAAGGCCAGCCCGTGATCAGTGATAAAGGGGTTGTGGGTCAGGTCGTGGCGGTGGCGAAGTTGACCAGCCGCGTTCTGCTTATCTGTGATGCAACGCATGCGTTGCCAATTCAGGTACTGCGCAACGATATTCGTATCATCGCAGCCGGTAACGGATGCACGGATGACTTACAGCTTGAACATCTGCCCGCTAACACCGATATTCGCGTCGGTGACGTCCTCGTGACCTCCGGTCTGGGTGGTCGCTTCCCTGAAGGCTATCCGGTGGCTGTGGTTTCCTCCGTTAAGCTGGATACACAACGCGCTTACACCGTCATTCAGGCTCGTCCGACCGCGGGTTTACAGCGCTTGCGTTACCTTCTGCTGCTGTGGGGTGCCGATCGTAATGGCACAAACCCAATGACGCCGGAAGATGTCCACCGCGTGGCCAATGAACGTTTAATGCAAATGATGCCACAGGTACTGCCTGCGCCTGATTCCATGGGACCGCCTGCACCTGTACCAGCCCCTGCGACGGGATTAACGCAGCCAACGTCTGATGCGCCACCGCCGCCGCAGCTCTCCTCAGGAGGGCAGTAGTGGCAAGCTATCGTAGTCAGGGCCGTTGGGTTATTTGGCTCTCGTTCTTCATCGCACTGTTGCTGCAAGTTATGCCCTGGCCGGACGACCTTCTCGTTTTCCGGCCAAACTGGGTGCTGCTCATTTTACTCTACTGGTCCCTCGCACTGCCGCACCGCGTAAATGTGGGCACAGGTTTTGTGATGGGTGCCATACTGGATCTCATTAGTGGCTCAACGCTTGGCGTGCGCGCCTTGTCCATGAGTATTATTGCGTACCTCGTCGCACTGAAATTCCAGCTTTTCCGAAACCTCGCGCTCTGGCAACAGGCGCTGGTGGTGATGTTGTTGTCGCTTGCCGCGGATATCATTGTTTTCTGGGCTGAGTTTTTAGTGATCAACGTCTCTTTCCGACCGGAAGTGTTCTGGAGTAGTGTAGTTAACGGTGTGCTCTGGCCGTGGTTGTTCCTGCTGATGCGTAAAATTCGCCAGCAGTTTGCCGTGCAATAAAAGGTTTCTATGACGTCTTTATATCTTGCCTCTGGTTCCCCGCGCCGTCAGGAGCTCCTCACGCAGTTGGGTGTCTCTTTTGAACGTATCGTCACCGGTATTGAAGAAAAACGGGCCGAAGGCGAAAGCGCGCAGCAGTATGTATCCCGTCTGGCGCGAGAAAAAGCACAGGCCGGTGTGGCGCAAACGCCGCGAGACTTACCGGTGCTGGGGGCAGATACCATCGTGATTTTCAACGGTGAAGTTCTCGAGAAACCGCGTGACGCAGAACATGCGGCACATATGCTGCGTAAACTATCCGGGCAAACACATCAGGTGATGACAGCCGTTGCGCTGGCAGACAGCCAAAACGTGCTCGATTGTCTGGTGGTTACGGACGTCACATTCAGAGTGCTTACCGATGAGGAAATCGCCGGTTATATCGCCAGCGGTGAACCTATGGATAAAGCAGGTGCATACGGTATTCAAGGGCTGGGTGGCTGTTTTGTCAGGAAGATCAATGGCAGCTATCACGCCGTAGTCGGCTTACCGCTGGTGGAAACGTATGAGTTGCTAAGCAATTTTAACTCACTGCGTGAGGGAAGGGATAATTATGACGGCTGAACTGTTGGTGAACGTAACGCCATCGGAAACTCGGGTGGCTTATATAGATGGCGGCATTCTTCAGGAGATTCATATTGAGCGCGAAGCGCGACGCGGAATAGTAGGCAATATCTACAAAGGTCGTGTCAGTCGTGTACTACCGGGTATGCAGGCGGCATTTGTAGATATTGGTCTTGATAAAGCGGCGTTTCTGCATGCCTCAGACATCATGCCCCATACCGAATGCGTGGCGGGCGAAGAGCAAAAACAGTTTACCGTTCGTGACATCTCCGAACTGGTCCGTCAGGGCCAGGATTTAATGGTGCAAGTGGTGAAAGACCCGCTCGGCACCAAAGGCGCGCGCCTCACCACAGACATCACTTTACCTTCTCGCTATCTGGTCTTTATGCCGGGCGCATCGCACGTAGGCGTCTCTCAGCGTATTGAGAGTGAGGACGAACGCGAACGCCTAAAAAAGGTGGTCGGTGCGTATTGTGATGAGCAGGGCGGTTTCATTATTCGTACGGCGGCAGAGGGGATCAGCGAAGAGGATCTCGCCTCAGATGCAGCCTATCTGAAACGCGTCTGGACCAAAGTGATGGAACGTAAAAAGCGCAACCAGACCCGTTATCAGTTGTATGGCGAGCTGGCGCTGGCCCAACGCGTGTTGCGTGATTTTGCCGATGCACAGCTCGACAGAATTCGCGTGGATTCTCGTCTGACGTACGATGCATTGCTGGAATTTACCGCGGAATACATTCCTGAGATGCCGGGCCTGCTGGAACACTATTCTGGTCGTCAGCCGATTTTCGATCTCTTTGATGTCGAAAATGAAATCCAGCGCGCCCTGGAGCGCAAAGTCGAGCTGAAATCGGGTGGCTATCTGATCATCGATCAGACCGAAGCGATGACCACCGTGGATATCAATACCGGCGCGTTTGTTGGTCACCGCAATCTTGACGACACTATTTTCAACACCAATATTGAAGCGACCCAGGCGATTGCGCGCCAGCTGCGTCTGCGCAATCTCGGCGGCATTATCATCATCGACTTTATTGATATGAATAATGAAGATCATCGTCGTCGCGTCCTGCATTCTCTGGAGCAGGCGCTGAGTAAAGATCGTGTGAAAACCAGTATTAATGGTTTCTCGCAGCTTGGCCTGGTGGAGATGACCCGCAAACGCACGCGCGAAAGCGTTGAGCATGTGCTGTGCAATGTTTGCCCGTCCTGTAACGGGCGCGGCACGGTCAAATCCGTCGAAACCGTCTGTTATGAAATCATGCGTGAAATCGTTCGCGTTCATCACGCCTACGACTCCGATCGTTTTCTGGTCTATGCTTCCCCAGCAGTGGCAGAAGCACTGAAAGGCGAAGAGTCGCATGCGCTTGCGGAAGTGGAAATCTTTGTCGGCAAACAGGTAAAAGTGCAAATTGAGCCGCTCTATAATCAGCAGCAGTTTGATGTGGTAATGATGTAAAACAACGCAGCGACGCTGCAAGAGAACGGCTGACAAGGAGAGATGCGTGAGGCGATTGCCAGGAATTTTACTGCCTACAGGGGCAACGCTTGTCGTCATTGTGGCGTTGCTCGTGAGCGGGCTGCGCCTCGTTCTGCCGCATCTGGACAGCTGGCGCCCGCAGGTGCTGGCAAAAATAGAAAGTGCCACCGGCGTTCCGGTGGATGTCAGCCAGCTCAGCGCGAACTGGCAGAATTTTGGCCCGACGCTGGATGCGCGCGATATCAACGCCGCGCTGCCAGACGGCGGCTATCTTAAAATCAAACGTGTCACCCTGGCGCTGGATGTCTGGCAAAGTTTGCTGCATATGCGCTGGCAGTTTCGCGATCTCACCTTTTATCAACTCCAGTTTGTGACCAATACGCCTCTGCGCAGCAGCGACAGCAAAGGGATCGAAACCAACCGTATCAGCGATCTTTTCCTGCGCCAGTTCGATCACTTCGATCTGCGTGACAGTGAAATCAGCTTTATTACGCTTTCTGGCCAACGCGCAGAACTGGCGATCCCGCAGCTCACCTGGCTGAACGGTAAAGATCGCCACCGCGCAGAAGGACAGGTCAATCTTTCCAGCCTGACCGGGCAACACGGCATCATGCAGGTGCGCATGGATCTGCGTGATGATAATGGCTTGCTGAACAGTGGCCGCGTGTGGCTGCAGGCGGATGACGTCGACGTCAAGCCGTGGTTGGGCAAATGGATGCAGGATAACGTTGCGCTGCAACGTGCGCGTTTTAGCCTTGAAGGCTGGCTCACCCTGACGGATGGCGATATTGCGGCGGGCGATGTCTGGCTCAAGCAGGGTGGCGCGGCATGGAAGGGTGACAATCAGTCCCATGATATGTCTGTCGATAATCTGACCGCGCATGTCACTCGTCAGGGTGCAAACTGGCAATTCTCTATTCCTGATACGCGCATTACGATGGATGGCAAAGCCTGGCCGCGTGGCGCGTTAACGATGGCGTGGATTCCTGAGCAGGAAGTGGGTGGCGCTGACAATAAGCGCAGCGATGAACTGCGTATTCGCGCGAGCAATCTTGAGCTGGCTGACCTTGAAGGCCTACGCCCTATCGCAAACCGAATATCTGCCTCACTGGGCGATGTCTGGCAAGCCACGCAGCCGAGCGGGCAGATTGATAAGTTGGCGCTCGATATTCCCCTGCAGGCGACGGATAAGACCCGATTCCAGGCATCCTGGAAAAATCTCTCCTGGAAACAATGGAAGCTGCTGCCTGGCGCAGAACACTTCTCGGGAACGCTTGAGGGCGGCGTTGAAAATGGCCGACTCACGGTGCAAATGAATGATGCCAAAATGCCCTATGAAACGGTTTTCCGTGCGCCTCTGGAGATAGAAAAAGGCGCCGCTACGCTCAACTGGCTGAAAAACGATAAAGGTTTCCAGCTTGATGGGCGCGACATCGACGTCAAAGCCACTGGCGTTCGGGCGGCGGGGAATTTCCGCTATTTGCAGCCAGAAGGCAATGAACCCTGGCTCGGCATTCTCGCAGGGATCAGTACTGATGACGGTGGCCAGGCCTGGCGTTATTTCCCGGAAAACCTGATGGGGAAAGCGCTGGTGGACTACCTGAGCGGCGCGATTCAGGGCGGACAGGCCGATAACGCCACGCTGGTGTATGGCGGGAATCCGCATCTTTTCCCTTACAAACATAACGAAGGCCAGTTCCAGATTTTGGTCCCGCTGCGTAACGCCACGTTTGCCTTCCAACCCGACTGGCCAGCCCTCAAAAACCTGGATATTGAGCTGAACTTCCTGAATGACGGCTTGTGGATGAAAACCGACAGCGTGGCGCTGGGCGGTGTGACAGCCAGCAATTTAACCGCTGTGATCCCGGATTATTCCAAAGAGAAACTGCTGATCGACGCAGACATCAACGGGCCGGGTAAAGCCGTGGGTCCTTACTTTGAAGACACACCGCTGGACGATTCTTTGGCTGCGGCGCTGAAAGAGTTGCAGATTGATGGTGATGTGAATGCCCGCCTGCACCTTGATATCCCGCTGGATGGTGAGATGACGACCGCAGAAGGCGACGTCGTGCTGAATAACAACAGCTTGTTCATCAAGCCGCTCAATAGCACGCTGAAAAACCTGAGCGGGAAATTCAGCTTTGTGAACGGCAATTTGAAAAGTGAACCGCTTAAGGCGACCTGGTTTAATCAGCCGCTGAATGTGGATTTCTCAACCACAGAGGGTGAGAAGGCGTACCAGGTGGCCGTCAATATGGATGCTAACTGGCAGCCGTCAAAAATGGATGTGTTGCCAAAACCTGTCGCTGAGTCCATTGCGGGGTCCGTTGCGTGGAATGGGAAAGTGGGCATTGATCTGCCGTATCATTCTGGCGCGCGTTATAAGGTCGATATCACGGGCGATCTCAAGAATGTAAGCAGTCACTTACCGGCTCCGCTCGATAAGCGAGCGGGTGAGGCGCTGCCAATAAAAATAAACGTCGACGGCGATCTGAACAGCTTTGCGCTGAACGGTAATGCTGGCGCTAATAATCATTTTAACAGCCGCTGGCTCCTGAGCCGTAAGCTGAAGCTCGATCGTGCCATCTGGACGACGGATAGCCGCACCATTCCGCCGCTGCCGGAGCAGTCGGGCGTAGAACTGAATTTACCGGCGTTGGATGGCGCTGAGTGGCTGGCGATGTTTAATCGCGGCGTCGGACAAAACGTCGGTGATACGGCCCAGTTCCCGCAGAAAGTGACCGTGCGTACCCCGGCGCTAACGCTAGGCGGACAGCAGTGGAATAACCTCAGCATTGTTTCTGAGCCGACAGCGAACGGCTCGAAAGTCGATGCGCAGGGGCGTGAGATCAACGCTACGCTGACGATGCGCGACAATGCGCCGTGGCAGGCTGCGATTCGTTATCTTTATTACAACCCGACAACGGCTTCGCCAAAAGGCGAAACCAGCACGCCTGCGCCACTCGCGGAAGTGACAAAAGTGGATTTCAGTGGTTGGCCGGATCTGCAATTCCGCTGTGCTGAGTGCTGGTTGATGGGGCAAAAATATGGCCGCATTGACGGTGACTTTGCGATCGCGGGCAATACGCTGAGTCTCTCCGGTGGCCTTATCGACACGGGCTTTGGGCGTTTAACGGCCGATGGTCAGTGGGTGAATGCCCCAGGCGAACAGCGCACGTCGTTGAAAGGTCAAATCAAGGGAAGCAAAGTGGATAGCGCCTTTGATTTCTTTGGCGTCAGTACCCCGGTGAGGGGCTCTTCTTTCGATGCTAATTACGATTTGCACTGGCGCGCGCAGCCGTGGAAGCCGGATGAAGCGTCGCTAAACGGCATCCTGAAAGTTAACCTTGGCAAAGGTGAAATCGCCGATGTCAGTACCGGGCATGCCGGACAGATATTGCGTCTGCTGAGCTTTGACGCCCTGCTGCGTAAACTGCGCTTTGACTTTAGCGACACCTTCAGCGAAGGGTTCTACTACGATTCCATTCGCAGCACCTCGTGGATTAAAGACGGCGTGCTGCACACGGACGACACGCTGGTGGACGGTCTGGAGGCGGATATCGCCATGAAAGGCTCTGTCGATCTGGTGCGCCGCGAACTGAATATGGAGGCGGTGGTCGCACCTGAAATCTCCGCGACCGTCGGCGTGGCGGCAGCCTTTGTGGTTAACCCGATTGTGGGGGCAGCGGTCTTCGCTGCCAGTAAGGTGCTGGGGCCTCTGTGGAGCAAAGTCTCAATTTTGCGCTATCGAATTACCGGCCCGATGGATAAGCCACAGATTAATGAGGTACTTCGCCAGCCCCGCAAAGATGCACAGCAATGATTTGACGCGGGCGATATATTGCCTCACTCTCATTTATATTGATCTTTTATACCGCCCGCCGGGCGGCAACGAACGAGTAGCAAAACGATGAGTCTGAACCTGGTAAGTGAACATTTGCTCGCAGCGAACGGCCTGAGTCATCAGGATCTGTTCTCCATTCTTGCCCAACTGACCGAGCGTCGTCTCGACTACGGCGATCTCTATTTTCAGTCGAGCTATCATGAGTCCTGGGTTTTAGAAGACAGCATCATTAAAGATGGCTCTTATAATATCGACCAGGGCGTTGGCGTTCGCGCCGTGAGCGGTGAAAAAACCGGTTTTGCCTATGCCGATCAGATTAGCCTGTCGGCACTGCAACAGAGCGCCCAGGCGGCACGTACGATTGTCCGTGAAACCGGTGATGGCCGCGTCAAAACGCTGGGTGAAGTACAACATACCGCGCTGTATACCAGCATCGATCCGCTGCAAAGCATGAGTCGTGAAGAGAAGCTGGACATTCTGCGCCGCGTGGACAAAGTGGCGCGTGCGGCAGACAAACGCGTGCAGGAAGTGTCGGCCAGTTTAACGGGTGTATACGAACTGATTCTGGTTGCGGCAACGGACGGTACGCTGGCGGCAGATGTGCGCCCGCTGGTTCGTCTGTCGGTGAGCGTTCAAGTGGAAGATGACGGCAAACGTGAGCGTGGCTCCAGCGGCGGCGGTGGACGTTTTGGCTACGAATGGTTCCTGGCTGACGAAGACGGCGACGTGCGTGCGGATGCATGGGCAAAAGAGGCTGTCCGTATGGCGATGGTTAATCTGAACGCGGTCGCAGCACCTGCGGGCACGCTGCCAGTGGTATTGGGCGCGGGCTGGCCAGGCGTTCTGCTCCACGAAGCGGTCGGTCACGGTCTTGAAGGCGACTTTAACCGTCGCGGCACGTCCGTCTTTAGCGGTCAAATGGGTGAGCTGGTGGCGTCCGAGCTGTGCACCATTATTGATGACGGCACCATGGCCGATCGTCGTGGCTCCATTTCCATCGATGATGAAGGGACGCCTGGGCAGTACAACGTGCTGATCGAAAATGGCGTGCTGAAAGGCTACATGCAGGACAAACTTAACGCACGTCTGATGGGCGTTGCCCCAACGGGGAACGGCCGTCGTGAATCCTACGCGCACTTACCGATGCCGCGCATGACCAACACTTATATGCTGGCGGGTAAATCTACGCCGCAGGAGATTATCGAATCCGTTGATTACGGTATCTTCGCGCCAAACTTTGGCGGCGGACAGGTAGATATCACCTCCGGTAAATTTGTCTTCTCAACCTCAGAGGCCTATCTGATCGAGAAAGGCAAAGTCACCAAAGCGGTGAAAGGGGCGACGCTGATTGGTTCTGGAATCGAAGCGATGCAGCAGATTTCAATGGTCGGTAACGATCTCAAACTGGATAAAGGTGTTGGCGTCTGCGGTAAAGAAGGCCAGAGCCTGCCGGTTGGCGTAGGCCAGCCGACGCTGAAAGTCGACAGTTTGACGGTCGGCGGCACAGCCTGATTGTGGATTCAAAATGCCCTCTACGGAGGGCATCTTATTACTCTTTTCGTCTTCCTCGCATCCCCTGATACAACTCTGCCACTTCCACAAAATAATCCGTCAAATAGTTAATACAGACCTGAACCTTCAGCGGCAGCTTGTCTTTCTCGGTATACAGTGCGTAGACCGGGCGCGGATCGGACTGATAACGCGGGAAGAGGATCTCCAGTTCACCGCTGTTGATCTCATTGATCACCCACATCAGCGGTACGTATGCGATCCCCGCGCCGGCCACCAGCCAGCGAGAAATGGTCATCGGATCGTTGGTCACAAACCGCCCCTGCGGCAGCAATTTGGTTGAAATGCCTTCAGGTGCGATCAGCTCAAACTCGTTGTCAGGCCGCACGCTGTATTCCAGCCATGAATGATTGCTCAGATCCGCAGGTTTTTCCGGGACGCCAAATTGCGCCAGATAGTTTTTTGAGGCACAGACGACCATGGGCATACTGCCCAGTCGACGGGAGAAAAGGCTAGAATCCTGGAGCGCGCCGACGCGGATCACGACGTCCAGCCCGTCAGCAATCAGGTCCGGTGCCGGGATCCCGGTAACTAAATTAACCGTTAGCCCTGGGTACTCTTTCAGCATTTCTGCGGTCATACCGGCAAGAACATTTTGTGCCATAGTTGAAGAACAGCCAATCCGAAGTGTGCCGATTGGCGTGTTATTAAAGGCATAAAGTTGTTCATGCACATCCTGGACTTCATGCAGCATGCGCCGACAGCCCTGATAATAAATTTTACCCGCCTCCGTCAGCCCGATGCTACGGGTGCTGCGGTTTAGCAGCTTGACCTGGAGTTCATCTTCCAGTTTTGACACCGTCTGGCTGATGGATGACACACTCATGTGCAGCTGTCTTGCGGCGGCGGTAAAAGAGCCAAATTCGACGACTTTGGCAAAGACGGACATGCGCTTTAAACGTTCCATTGTTCACTCTGGCTTAAAAGTGATTTAGATCACATATTATAGATAACAGCATAACAGTTACGTTAAAATATTATTAATGAGTTAACGGCTTCGCCATTCCCGCCCGGCTTTTCTTGCCTTCCTGCGATGGCGTGAGCGTAAAAAATTCAGTCGCCTGCTCGCTCTATAATCAAGGTCAACATGAGTCTGTTTCCCGTTTTCGTGGTGTTTGGTCTCTCCTTCCCACCGATTTTTTTCGAACTGATTTTATCACTGGCGATTTTCTGGCTGGTGCGTAAGGTGCTGGTCCCGACCGGTATCTACGATTTTGTCTGGCATCCTGCATTGTTTAATACCGCGCTGTATTGCTGCCTTTTCTACTTAATATCGCGCATGTTTGTCTGAGGTAGATGTGAAAACACTAACAAGAAATATCTCCCGTACTGCCATTACCGTGGCGCTGGTTATTCTGGCCTTTATCGCCATCTCACGCGCATGGGTATTTTATACCGAATCACCCTGGACGCGTGATGCGCGCTTTAGCGCGGATATCGTGGCGATTGCGCCTGATGTGGCGGGCCTTATTACAGCGGTCAATGTGCGTGATAATCAGCTGGTCAAAAAAGATCAGGTTCTCTTCACGATTGACCAGCCACGCTATCAGAAGGCATTAGAAGAGTCAGAAGCAGACGTGGCCTATTATCAGGCGCTCGCCACGGAAAAACGCCGTGAGGCGGGACGTCGCAATAAGTTAGGCATTCAGGCCATGTCTCGCGAAGAGATTGATCAGTCGAACAACCTGCTGCAAACCGTTCTTCATCAGTTGGCAAAAGCAGAAGCTACCCGCGATCTGGCGAAACTGGATCTGGAGCGTACGGTCATCCGCGCGCCCTCAGATGGCTGGGTCACAAACCTCAACGTCTACACTGGTGAGTTTATTACGCGCGGCTCAACGGCAGTGGCGCTAGTCAAACAGCACTCCTTCTACGTTCTGGCTTATATGGAAGAGACCAAGCTTGAGGGCGTTCGTCCAGGGTATCGCGCCGAAATCACCCCGCTTGGCAGCAACCGTGTGCTGAAAGGCATGGTGGACAGCATTGCCGCAGGCGTCACCAACTCAAGTGCCACTCGCGACAGTAAAGGAATGGCCACCGTAGATTCCAATTTAGAGTGGGTACGCCTTGCGCAGCGTGTACCGGTGCGTATTCGCCTGGATGACGAGCAGGGGAATCTGTGGCCCGCCGGCACTACGGCGACGGTAGTCATTACTGGCGAGAAAGATCGCGACGCCAACAACGACTCACTGTTCCGTAAAATCGCGCACCGCCTGCGTGAGTTTGGTTAATCGCGATGGGCATTTTTACCATTGCCAGCCAGCATCTGCGCTTCGCCGTTAAGCTGGCGTCTGCCATCGTTCTGGCACTGTTTGTAGGCTTCCACTTTCAGCTGGAGACACCGCGCTGGGCAGTGCTGACAGCGGCGATTGTTGCAGCCGGTCCCGCTTTTGCCGCCGGGGGCGAACCCTATTCCGGCGCTATCCGCTATCGCGGTATGCTGCGTATCGTAGGGACTTTTATCGGCAGTGTGGCCGCGCTGGTTATCATTATTACGATGATTCGCTCGCCGCTGCTGATGCTAATGGTGTGCTGCGTCTGGGCCGGTTTTTGCACATGGGCTTCTTCGCTGGTGAAAGTGGAAAACTCGTATGCCTGGGGGCTGTCCGGTTACACCGCGCTGATTATTGTGATTACGATTCAGGCTGAGCCTTTACTTGCACCGCAGTTTGCCGTTGAGCGTTGCAGCGAAATCGTGATTGGTATTGTCTGCGCGATCGTTGCCGATCTGCTGTTCTCGCCGCGATCCATTAAACAAGAAGTCGACCGTGAACTGGATGCCATTATTGTCGCTCAGTACCAACTCATGCAGCTGTGCATTAAGCATGGCGACAGCGAAGAGATGGACAATGCCTGGGGGGCGCTCGTCCGCCGTACCGCTGCGCTGGAAGGAATGCGCAGCAACCTGAATATGGAATCTTCACGCTGGTCGCGTGCTAATCGACGCCTGAAAGCCATTAATACGGTGTCATTAACGCTAATCACCCAGGCGTGCGAAACCTTTCTTATCCAGAACACCCGCCCTGAAGTGGTCACGGATACGTTTCGCGAACTGTTCGAGGAGCCGGTTGAAACGGTGCAGGATGTGCATCGACAGCTCAAACGCATGCGCCGGGTAATGGCCTGGACCGGTGAGCACGATACGCCGGTGACTATCTATACGTGGGTCGGCGCGGCGACGCGTTTTCTGCTGCTCAAGCGCGGCGTGGTGAGTAACACCAAAATCAGCGCTATCGAAGAAGACGTTTTGCAGAGTGAAGTGGTGATCAAACCCGAATCGGCCGAACGCCACCATGCTATGGTCAACTTCTGGCGAACTACGCTGGCCTGCATGCTCGGCGCGTTATTCTGGCTCTGGACCGGCTGGACATCCGGGACAGGGGCGATGGTGATGATTGCCGTCGTCACATCGCTGGCGATGCGGCTGCCGAATCCACGCATGGTGGCGATTGACTTCCTTTACGGCGCTATCGCTGCACTGCCCATCGGTGCGTTCTACTTCCTGGTGGTGCTCCCGTCGACCCAGCAAAGCATGTTGTTGCTGTGTATCAGCCTGGCGGTGCTGGCGTTCTTTATTGGGATTGAAGTGCAGAAACGTCGGCTGGGCTCACTCGGTGCGTTGGCCAGTACCATCAACATCCTGGTGTTAGATAACCCGATGACGTTTCACTTTAATCAGTTCCTCGACAGTGCGTTAGGCCAGCTGGTGGGCTGCTTCCTGGCGATGATGGTGATTCTGCTGGTGCGCGATAATTCTCAGGCGCGTACCGGACGTGTGCTGCTGAACCAGTTTGTCTCTGCGGCCGTTTCGGCGATGACGACCAATACCGCGCGTCGCAAAGAAAATCATCTGCCCGCGCTGTATCAGCAGCTGTTTTTACTCCTGACGAAATTCCCCGGCGATGTCGCTAAATTTCGCCTGGCGCTGACAATGATCATCGCCCACCAGCGGCTGCGGAATGCGCCGGTGCCCATCAATGATGATTTGTCAGCGTTTCACCGCCAGCTTCGCCATACCGCCGATCGCGTTATTTCGGCCTCCAGCGACGATAAACGCCGTCTCTACTTTAGTCAGTTGCTGGAGGAGCTAAACGTTTATCAGGAGAAACTGCGTGTCTGGGAGGCCCCACTGCAGGTGACGGAACCGGTCCGACGGCTGACGGACGTCCTCCATCGCTATCAAAATGCGCTGACCGATAGCTAAAGACCGAAAAAACCGACGCCAAAAAGCGTCGGTTTTTTTGTGGCTATACTTAATCTGGCAGGTTCTTAAACCCAGATCAGGAGGACACATGACCACCCAGACTCTTCAGGATAATGCGCTTTTCCAGACCGGCTATCTGGTCGACGGCGTGTGGAAAACGCTGGACACCACCTTTGATGTGCTCAACCCGGCAACGGGTGAAGTGGTCGCGAAAGTGGCTAAAGCGGGGAAAAAAGAGACCGAAGAAGCCATCGCGGCGGCCAGTCGCGCTTTTCCTGAATGGCGAGCCAAAACGGCGAAAGCGCGTTCAGCGATCCTGTATCGTTGGTATGAATTAATTATCGAGAATAAAAGCTGGCTCGGGCAACTGATGACCACGGAACAGGGCAAACCCCTGAAAGAAGCGGAAGGTGAAGTGGAATACGCCGCCAGCTTTATTCAGTGGTTTGCTGAGCAGGCAAAACGCGCTAACGGCGAGATCATCCCGCCCGTAAAACCCGGCTCCCGCATTCTGGCAACCCGTGAGCCGATCGGTGTCGTAGCGGCAATCACGCCGTGGAATTTCCCGATGGCAATGCTGACCCGCAAGCTCGGCCCGGCACTCGCCGCAGGCTGTACCGGGGTGATTAAACCCGCTAACAATACTCCGCTGAGCGCGTTCGCGCTGCTAACGCTGGCCAAAAAAGCCGGCGTCCCGGATGGCGTGCTTAACGCTGTGGCGGGAAATACCCATGAAATCAGCGATGCGATTATGGCCAGCCACGAGGTGCGCAAAATCTCGTTTACCGGTTCAACCGAAGTGGGTAAAACGCTCATGCGTAACGCTGCGGAAACCATGAAAAAGGTGTCGATGGAACTGGGCGGCAATGCGCCTTACATCGTCTTTGAGGATGCGGACATCGATGCGGCGGTGAAAGGTGCGATTGCCAATAAATTCCGTAACGCGGGTCAGGTGTGCGTCAGTGTGAACCGCTTCTACATCCAGGAATCTGTCTATGACACCTTCGTGGAAAAACTCGCCGACGCGGTCGAGGCGCTGAAAGTGGGGAATGGTCAGGAAGAGGGCGTCATTGTGGGCCCATTAATTGAACCTTCCGCGGTCAAAAAAGTGCGCGAGCACGTCGAGGATGCTGTGGCAAAAGGCGCGACCGTGCTGGCGGGGGGGAAACCGCATGCACTGGGCGGCAATTTCTGGCTCCCAACCGTGCTAGGCGATTGTCACGAGGGCATGAAGCTTGCCGAAGAAGAGACGTTTGGGCCCGTTGCAGCGTGCTTCCGATTTACCTCGGAGGATGAAGTTATTCAGCGTGCGAATAATACGCCGTTTGGTCTGGCGGCTTATTTTTATACGCAAAACCTGCAGCGTGTTTTCCGCGTCTCGCAGGCGATTGAAAGCGGGATGATTGGCATCAATGAATGCGCTGTATCCACCGAGCTGGGGCCGTTTGGCGGTGTGAAAGAGTCAGGGCTGGGCCGCGAGGGTTCGGTCCTGGGGCTGGAGGAATTTCTGGAAGTCAAAACCCTGCATATCGGGGGATTATAATCAGCGTCAGGGCGGCGGAAGTCGTCTGTCTGGACGGGGTGGCGGCAATGAATATCTACACGTTTGATTTTGATGAAATCGACAGTCAGGAAGACTTCTGGCATGAATTTTCACGTACGTTTGGACTTGAACGGGGAAAAGTCACCGATCTGGATTCGCTGTGGGATGTGATTATTAGCGGGGGGTTACCCATGCCGCTGGAGATCGAGTTTACCCATTTGCCGGAGAAACTACGTCGGCGATTTGGCGCTTTGATTCTGCTGTTTGATGAAGCGGAAGAAGAGCTGCAAGGGCAATTACGTTTTAACGTTCAGCCTTCCTGATGGGCATAAAAAAGCCCCTGACAAAGTGTCAGGGGCAAGTCGTATGATGAGATACGACGAGGGTTTATTTGTACAGCTCAGCCGTTGCGTGCCAGTGATCGCCCTGAGTTAACTCAGTCACGCGATAGCTGCTGGCACCTGCTTTCTCAGCTTTAGCCGCCAGTTCCTGACGGATATCCATTGGTGCGCCCCCAATAGAGGTGACCGATACGCTACCCATTGATTGCAGATTCTGCGCTTCGTCTGAATTCACCAGGTGTGCAGCAGCGCTGGCACCGAAGGAGAGAACGGAAGCTAAGCCAAGGGTTGCGATGATTAATTTGGTTTTCATAGTCATTTTCCTCAATAACGTTTTCTCAACGGCCAGAAGGATTAAACTGCTTTTTTTATGCCTGGTGCCGCTGAGTTGATAATTACAGTGTTCGGTGTGGCCTTAACTTATTTGTAAAGCTCAGCAGTCGCATGCCAGTGATCGCCTGAACGCGCTTCAATAACGCGATAAGAGGATGCACCTTGCTCTTGCGCTTTTTTGTTCAGCATTTCATGCATATCCATCGGAGAAGTACCGATTGCGCCTACTGATACGGTGCCCATTGCCTGACGGGACTGTGCTTGATCCGCGTTAATAGAGTCGGCGGCGAAAGCACCGAATGACAGGACAGACAGAATGCTCAGTGCTGCTACAGTTGATTTGATTTTCATGATTCTTTACCTCGTCGAATTTATTGGGGTCTTTCGTTTCGTGACCCTCATCACAAAATCAAGTATACACTAATCACGCTAAAAATTAATACCAGACTAATGGTTTCCTATGTAATTAGGTGTTAATGAGTCGAGCAGATATAACCAAAATGAATAAAAATGGTTAAATAATCGACATTTAAATTTTTAATTTTAATAAAATCATCATGATAGGTATTTTTGATTTTTTGTGCGTTTTGTTGATGTGACATTCACTGGATGAATAGGAAAAGGCAGGGGAAAGCACTAATTGCAAAATAGAAGGGCAAAATAATAGGGTGTGAAAGGGGGAAGGGGCAGAAGATTCCCCGCTGCCATTAACAGCAGGGAAGGACTTTAAAGCTCTTGTTCGAACAGCATCAGGATGGCTTCGTACAGATCTTTAACCGAGAAACCGTTCGCAGGCGTCGTGAAGATCGTATCGTCACCTGCAATTGTTCCCAGAATACCTTCAGATTTACCCAATGAATCAAGCAGGCGAGCGATCAGCTGTGCAGCGCCTGGGCTGGTGTGAATCACGACAACGGCATCGTTATAATCAATGTCCAGAACCAGATTCTTCAAAGGGCTGGAGGTGGTCGGCACGCCTAACTCTGCTGGCAAGCAATAGACCATTTCCATTTTGGCGTTGCGAGTCCGTACCGCGCCAAACTTGGTTAACATGCGGGAGACTTTTGACTGATTGATATTCTCGAAGCCCTGTTCCTGTAAGGCCAGGACGATCTCTCCCTGAGAGCTAAATTTCTCTTCTTTGAGCAGCGCTTTAAACGCTTTCACTAATTCTTCTTGTTTTGACGAGCTTCGCATATGTCACCCTATTCAGGACGATGGAATGTCATCATTATGCATGTAAATGAATTTTTATGCAAATTATCGGACGAGGATGAGGGGGAGATAATGTTATGAAAGGGAGTGATTTTATCAAATTTTGTTATCGGAAAACATGCCTGGGTCACGTCGCGCAAATAACCTTAAAAGTAAATTAAATGTTATCAAAATGATGTTGTTTTGATGACGAGGCAGGGTGTATGGTAACCCCCTCTTGATTCGTTGCTTTGTTGCTGAAAATTGCCCGTAAGCGTTCAGGCGAAGGCGAAAGAAGTGCGACCTCAAATTCTTTAGCTACGAAAATTGTTTTTATTCATCTGCTGAATTAAGGTCGCCGCAACGGAGTACAGACATTTAAGTTAACCATAATAAGGAGTTTAGGATGAAAGTCGCAGTCCTCGGCGCTGCTGGTGGTATCGGCCAGGCGCTTGCCCTACTACTGAAAACCCAACTGCCTTCCGGCTCAGAACTCTCCCTGTATGATATTGCTCCGGTCACACCTGGTGTGGCAGTTGACTTGAGCCACATCCCAACAGCTGTGAAAATCAAAGGCTTCTCCGGTGAAAACGCACGTCCAGCGCTTGAGGGCGCAGATGTGGTGCTGATCTCCGCAGGTGTCGCGCGTAAACCGGGGATGGATCGTTCCGATCTGTTCAACGTTAACGCCGGTATCGTGAAAAACCTGGTTCAACAGATTGCTGAAACCTGCCCGAAAGCGTGCGTGGGTATCATCACTAACCCAGTAAACACCACGGTTGCTATCGCAGCAGAAGTGCTGAAGAAAGCCGGTGTATACGATAAGAACAAACTGTTTGGCGTGACCACGCTGGACATCATCCGTTCCAACACGTTTGTTGCGGAACTGAAAGGCAAATCGCCATCTGATATCGAGGTTCCGGTTATCGGTGGTCACTCTGGCGTGACGATTTTGCCATTGCTGTCGCAAATCCCTGGCGTGAGTTTCTCCGAGCAGGAAGTGGCTGACCTAACTAAACGTATTCAGAACGCCGGCACCGAAGTGGTCGAAGCGAAGGCGGGTGGCGGTTCAGCGACACTGTCTATGGGCCAGGCGGCTGCACGTTTCGGTCTGTCTCTGGTGCGTGCGCTGCAAGGCGAGAAAGGCGTAGTAGAATGTGCGTATGTTGAAGGGGATGGCGAGCATGCCCGCTTCTTCTCACAGCCGCTGCTGCTGGGCAAAAATGGTATCGAAGAACGTCAGTCAATCGGCAAGCTGAGCGCGTTTGAACAACAAGCGATGGAAGGCATGCTGGACACGCTGAAGAAAGATATCACTCTGGGTGAAGAGTTCGTAAGCAAGTGATCGACCCCCAGTTATAAAAAAACCGGAGCCATGCGCTCCGGTTTTTTATGCTTTTTAGTTAGTGGCGGGATATTCCTGAATCGTCACCTGAAGCGTCAGTTTTTTGTCATTACGCATCACTTCGACTGGAATAATCGAGCCAGGACGAATCTCCGCCACCTGATCCATGGTTTCCAGCGCGGATACGGCAGGCGTGCCGTTGACCGAAACAATCACGTCATTCACCTGTAGCCCTGCGTTAGCCGCCGGACCGCCCGGTGTCACTTCATTGACCACGATACCCTGAATCTGATCGATGCCGCCGCCCTGGGTGTGCATTGGCGCAATTTCACGGCCACCGATGCCAATATAGCCACGGATCACGCGGCCATCGCGAATCAGCTTGTCCATAATTTTGTTTGCCAACTGGAACGGGATCGCAAAGCCGATGCCCTCAGGCGTCTCGCCATCGTTACTTTTATCGAACGACAGGGTATTGATGCCCATGAGTTCTCCCAGCGAGTTCACCAGCGCGCCGCCGGAGTTACCGTGGTTAATAGAGGCGTCCGTTTGCAGGAAATTTTGTCGCCCGGAGGGGTTCAAACCGATACGACCGGTTGCGCTGATTATCCCCTGGGTAATAGTTTGCCCAAGGTTATAAGGGTTACCAATCGCCATCACCACATCGCCAATATGCGGCGTGCGTTTACGGTTGATCGGAATCACCGGCAGCCCGCCCGTGGCATTGATTTTGAGGACTGCGAGGTCGGTCAGCGTGTCCGAGCCAACCAGTAAGGCTTCAAACACACGGCCATCCTGCAGGGCGACGATAATCTGATCCGCGTCGTTGATAACGTGTTTATTGGTAATGATGTAGCCGCGCTCATCCATGATCACGCCGGAGCCGAGAGTACGAATCTCCAGTTGATTATGCGCGGAGCTATTGAGGCCGCGGTTATAGACGTTAACCACAGCAGGCGCAGCACGGCGAACCGCCTGGTTGTAGCTCACAGGCGTCTCATCAGCACTGTCGAAACGCGGTGCCGCCAGCTGATTTAACTGACGTAAAGAGGGCATTGCAGCCAGTAATAGGCCGCCAACGACTAAACCGATAGCAACTGAACGAAATAGCTTAAGAAACATGATGCGGGCGTCATTAATTAAGGGACGGATGCAGCATAGCATGACTTATCCGGACATCACATGCAGCGGTGATGTCCGGATGAGCGAATGCTTAGCGTAACAGGATGTAGAGCGTATCGTTGCCACGGACGATTTGCAGCGCAATCACGGCTGGCTTGCTTTCCAGGACCTTGCGCATCTCTGCGATCGACTGAACACGGTTACGGTTAACACCGATAATGACGTCATCCTGATGCAGGCCTGCCTGTGCGGCGGGACTGCTCTTTTCGACGCTCTCGATAGAAATACCTTTGGTACCGTCTTTAAGCTGCCCATCGCTGAGCGCCGCGCCTTGCAGCGCAGGGGCGATCAGTTCAGCACTGGCCGATGATGAGGTGCTCTTATCCAGGGTGACTTCGACTTCCAGCGGCTTGCCATCACGCAGCAGCCCAAGTTTCACCTTCGTCCCGGGCTCCGTGGTGGCAACACGGGAGCGTAATTCAGCGAAGCTGCTCAGCGGCTTCCCGTTGAGGCTAACGATGATATCACCCGATTTCACCCCCGCTTTTGCGGATCCGGAGTTTGGCAGAACTTCACTGACAAATGCACCGCGCTGCACGTCGAGATTAAAGGCTTTTGCGATGTCAGCGCTCATTTCCATGCCTTTAATTCCCAGCAGCCCGCGCTTCACCTCGCCTGATTCAATCAGCTGCTGCGACAGGATTTTGGCCATATTGCTGGGGATCGCAAAGCCGATCCCGACGCTGCCGCCACCTGGCGCGAGGATCGCGGTGTTGATACCAATCAGCTCACCGTTGAGATTCAGCAGCGCGCCGCCGGAATTGCCGCGATTAATAGAGGCGTCAGTCTGGATGAAGTTCTCCAGGCCTTCGAGATTCAGACCGCTACGACCCAACGCGGAGATAATCCCGGAGGTCGCCGTCTGGCCCAGACCGAAAGGGTTACCCACGGCGACGGCAAAATCACCGACGCGGAGTTTGTCGGAATCCGCGATAACAATTTGCGTCAGCTTGCTGGGATTTTGGATTTGCAGCAGTGCGATATCACTTTGATCGTCGCTGCCAATCAGTTTGGCATCAAACTCGCGACCATCGTTCATCTGCACACTGATTTTATCGGCCTGGCTGATAACGTGATTGTTCGTCAGCACGTAGCCCTTCGCCGCGTCAATCACCACTCCGGAGCCTAGCCCTTCAAACGGCTGGGTTGGCTGATCGGGCCCCTCTTCACCAAAATATTTTTTAAGCTCTTCGGGTATACGTTGGCTCTGCGCCGCCGTGCCCTCAACCTTGATGCTGACCACCGCCGGCAACACTTTTTCAAGCATTGGTGCAAGGCTTGGAATAGCCGCCTCACCAGGCACCTGTGAAGGCAGGGCCGCAGTCGCAGGCCATGACGCCGTGAGAGATAACCCGACACTTAACGCGATAGCGCTTAACAGCTGGTTTTTTTTCTTCATTGATGCTGGCTCTCATAACCTGGAATAAAGGGAAAAACGGCCCAAAAACAGTTTGATGTTATTGAATTTTAAACCACTGAACAATGAGGTAATTGACTAAATAATAGCTGGGAAGGGAAAGAAAAGACGGGCGCAAGGACTGCGCCCGTAAAATATATTGGAGATGTGCGATTAATCGCGTTTTACACCACCGCGCAGCAGGCCGGATGCACCGTCTGAGTAATCACGCGGCATCTGCACTGGAACCTGGTCGTTGCTGGCTTCGGACTCCGCCAGACGGTTGCGGAACGGGTTGCTTTCAGCGCCCATCTCCGGCAGCAGATTGCTGGAGCTTTTTGCCATATGTTGGTACAGCTGGCGATAGTCATCGGCCATGTTGTCCAGCAGCTCGGCGCTACGGGCAAAGTGGCTGACCAGCTCTTCACGATACTCTTCCAGTTCGGCTTTGTTTTTTTCCAGTTCGTATTGTAACGACTGTTGCTGACGCAATTTGCGATTACCGAAACGCATGGCTACAGCACCGATTGCGATGCCGACGACTAAACCAATTAGCGCATATTCCCAGGTCATGAACTTCTCCCGTTGTCTTGTGGTTCCGTAGGGTATTGGCGCGGCTCCTGCCTGTGCCTGATTATGCCACTATAACCGCTATTTCTTCAGAAGTGGAATCCTGACGTATCATCGCGTACTGTAGAACGGCCTTTTTTTCACCAGTTGAGCATGCTGGCGAGGATTAATTGAAGGAATAACAACAAGATCATGCAAAGCCTGTCTCCAACATCGCGTTACCAACAAGCCCTGGACGAGGGCACTCACCAGCCAGATGATGTGCAGCGCGACGCGGTAAATCGCCTGAATTCTATCTATCAAAAATTGACGACCGAACCCACTGAAACAACGCAAACCAGCGGGCTGAAAGCCGCGTTTGGGCGACTGTTGGGGAAAAAAGAGCCGCAGACGGCTCCCCCAATTCGCGGCTTATATATGTGGGGCGGTGTGGGGCGGGGCAAAACCTGGCTAATGGATCTGTTTTATCAAAGCCTGCCGGGCACGCGGAAGCAGCGTTTGCACTTCCACCGCTTTATGCTGCGCGTGCATGAAGAACTCACGGCGCTGCAAGGCCACAGCGATCCGCTGGAAATTGTCGCCGACCGTTTTAAAGCGGAAACCGACGTCCTGTGCTTTGATGAGTTTTTTGTCTCAGATATCACCGACGCCATGCTGCTTGGCGGCCTGATGAAAGCCCTTTTCGCACGCGGCATTACGCTGGTGGCGACGTCGAATATTCCGCCAGACGATCTGTACCGTAACGGTCTACAACGCGCGCGCTTCTTGCCTGCAATCGATGCGATTAAAGAACACTGCGACATCATGAATGTGGATGCGGGGGTGGATTACCGTCTGCGCACGCTGACCCAGGCGCATCTCTGGCTGTCTCCTTTGAATGAGCAGACCCAGGGCCAAATGGATAAACTGTGGCTCGCGCTGGCGGGTGCTAAGCGTGATACATCGCCTGAACTGGAAATCAATCACCGCCCATTGCAAACCCTTGGGGTAGAAAATCAAACCCTGGCCGTGTCGTTTGCGACGCTGTGTGTGGATGCCCGCAGCCAGCACGATTACATTGCGCTCTCGCGTCTGTTTCACACCGTGATGCTATTTGATGTTCCGGTGATGACGCCGCTGATGGAGAGCGAAGCCCGCCGTTTCATTGCACTGGTGGATGAGTTTTACGAGCGCCACGTCAAACTGGTGGTCAGCGCGGAAGTGCCGTTATATGAAATTTACCAGGGCGAGCGGCTGAAATTTGAATTCCAGCGCTGTTTGTCACGTTTGCAGGAAATGCAAAGCGAAGAGTATTTGAAGCGTGCTCACATGCCCTAGCGCATGGTTTTTAACGGTGTGAAAGGTGTTGTCAGAGAACGCATTCGACAAAACTGGCAGCTTACCGGAAAACCTTGCGACTAATCACATTTAGGGGTCGATCTTTGACCCTGACTTCTCTATAATCTTGCGACCCCACGTTACGAGAAGGTTTTTTTCCCAAAACTTTCTATGTGCCGGCATAGGCTATTCGAAGGGGTAGGTTTGCTGGACAATGTCGTGTGAGCCTCAACTGACTAAACGTTTGGGTGTTCACCAACGTGTAACTTATTATTTGGGTAAGCTTTTAATGAAAACTTTTACAGCTAAACCAGAAACCGTAAAACGCGACTGGTATGTTGTTGACGCGACCGGTAAAACTCTGGGTCGTCTGGCTTCCGAACTGGCTCTTCGCCTGCGCGGTAAGCACAAAGCGGAATACACTCCGCACGTTGATACTGGTGATTACATTATCGTTCTGAACGCAGAAAAAGTTGCTGTAACCGGCAACAAGCGCGAAGACAAAATTTATTACCATCACACCGGTTTCATCGGTGGTATCAAACAAGCGACCTTTGAAGAGATGATTGCCCGCCGTCCTGAGCGTGTGATTGAAATCGCGGTTAAAGGCATGTTGCCAAAGGGCCCGCTGGGTCGTGCTATGTACCGTAAACTGAAAGTTTACGCAGGCAACGAGCACAACCACGCGGCACAGCAACCGCAAGTTCTTGACATCTAATCGGGATTATAGGCAATGGCTGAAAATCAATACTACGGCACTGGTCGCCGCAAAAGCTCCGCCGCTCGTGTGTTCATCAAACCGGGCAGTGGTAAAATCGTAATCAACCAGCGTTCTCTGGAACAGTACTTCGGTCGCGAAACTGCCCGCATGGTAGTTCGCCAGCCGCTGGAACTGGTTGATATGGTTGAAAAATTGGATCTGTACATCACTGTTAAAGGTGGTGGTATCTCTGGTCAGGCTGGTGCGATCCGTCACGGTATCACACGCGCTCTGATGGAGTACGACGAATCCCTGCGTTCTGAACTGCGTAAAGCTGGCTTCGTCACTCGTGACGCGCGTCAGGTTGAACGTAAGAAAGTGGGTCTGCGTAAAGCACGTCGTCGTCCACAGTTCTCCAAGCGTTAATCTTTTTTCTGCCTTGGCAGAAGGATTGGCGAAAAACCCGCTTCGGCGGGTTTTTTTTATGGATAATGTTAATGTTATCCACAGTATTTATTTGATTCTCAGTTCTTTTTCAGCATTTCCAGAATCCCCTCACCACAAACCCTGCAAAATCTGGTAAACTATCATCCAATTTTCTGCCCAAATGTCGGCGAACCCTCGATTTTTGTTCAATTTATGCACAAATCGGTTGTTCTCTGGGATGGGTGACAAATCATCTGGCTAGCCATCGTGGCTAGTAGCAGTACTATTCTGAATATACCTGGAGGTTTTCATGGCTGTCGCTGCCAACAAACGTTCGGTAATGACGCTGTTTTCTGGTCCTACTGACATTTATAGCCATCAGGTTCGTATCGTGCTGGCCGAGAAGGGTGTCAGTTTTGAGATCGAGCATGTGGAAAAGGATAACCCGCCTCAGGATCTGATCGATCTCAACCCGAACCAGAGCGTACCAACGCTTGTGGATCGCGAGTTGACCCTGTGGGAATCCCGCATCATTATGGAATATCTGGATGAGCGTTTCCCTCATCCGCCGCTGATGCCGGTTTACCCGGTTGCGCGTGGCGAAAGCCGCCTGTATATGCAGCGTATCGAGAAAGACTGGTACACGCTGATGAACGTTATCGCCAACGGTTCCTCTTCTGAAGCAGATGCTGCTCGTAAGCAACTGCGTGAAGAATTGCTGGCGATCGCCCCGGTGTTTGGTCAAAAACCATTCTTCCTGAGCGATGAGTTCAGTCTGGTCGATTGCTATCTGGCTCCGCTGTTATGGCGCCTGCAGTCTCTGGGCGTAGAATTTAGCGGTCCGGGTGCGAAAGAGCTGAAAGGCTATATGACTCGCGTGTTTGAGCGTGATTCTTTCCTCGCCTCCCTGACAGAGCCGGAACGCGAAATGCGTCTTGGCCGAGGTTAACGATTGTGGAAATGTCACAGCTGTCTCCACGCCGTCCGTATCTGCTGCGCGCCTTCTATGAATGGCTGCTGGACAACCAGCTGACGCCGCACCTGGTGGTGGATGTGACGTTGCCGGGTGTGCAAGTTCCGATGGAATACGCGCGCGACGGGCAAATCGTGTTGAATATTGCTCCGCGTGCGGTCGGTAATCTTGAGCTGTCCAACGACGAAGTGAGCTTCAACGCCCGCTTCGGCGGTGTACCGCGTCAGGTTTCTGTGCCACTGGCAGCCGTACTGGCGGTCTATGCGCGTGAAAACGGCGCGGGTACGATGTTTGAGCCGGAAGCGGCTTATGATGAAGACGTCGCCCGCCTCAACGATGAAGACGGCTCTACCGGTAGCGAAAGCGAAACGGTCATGTCCGTTATCGATGGCGATAAGCCCGATCATGACAATGACAACGATCCGGATGACGATCCGCCGCCGCGCGGTGGTCGCCCAGCGTTACGTGTTGTGAAATAATCAAACAGGCCCCTTGGGCCTGTTTTGCTATCCAGGGATTTTCGCTACGCTAAAAATCCTATGATATGATAAATCGTTGTCACTGATTGTCACTCTCCTGACCCGAGTTTTTATGAAACCAACTGATCTTCAAGCGGAAAATTCAACCGAAACCGTGGGTCGCAGTTTGCGTCGTCGTCCGCTGGCGCGTAAAAAACTCTCCGAAATGGTTGAAGAAGAACTGGAGCAAATGATTCGCCGGCAGGAGTTTGCGCAGGGAGAACAACTCCCGTCAGAGCGTGAACTGATGGAGTTCTTCAACGTTGGGCGTCCATCCGTGCGTGAAGCGCTGGCCGCGTTAAAACGCAAAGGGCTGGTGCAGATTAACAATGGTGAGCGCGCGCGCGTTTCCATGCCTTCTGCCGACACCATCATCGGTGAACTCTCCGGCATGGCGAAAGATTTCCTCACGCAACCCGGCGGGATTACCCACTTCGAGCAGCTACGGCTGTTTTTTGAATCCAGCCTGGTGCGCTATGCGGCGGAATACGCCACGGATGAGCAGGTTGAAAGCTTGTCAAAGGCGCTCGAAATCAACAGTCAGTCACTCAGTGACAATGCGCTATTCATCCGCTCCGATGTCGATTTTCACCGCGTGCTGGCGGAGATCCCCGGTAATCCCATCTTTATGGCGATCCACGTAGCGCTGCTGGATTGGCTGATCGCGGCCCGTCCAAAAGTCTCCGACGCCGAACTCTACGAGCACAATAACGTCAGCTATCGCCAGCATATTGCGATTGTCGATGCGATCCGCCGACACGATCCCGATGAAGCCGATCGGGCGCTTCAGTCCCATCTCAACAGTGTTTCCGCCACCTGGCACGCCTTCGGCCAGGGATCCAAAAAGAAGAAATAACGATCCTTTAGTGAAGCAGATCGCATTATAAGCGTTCTGTATGCAGTGCTGCTTATTTGTTCTGGTATAACAGGTATAAAGGTATATCAATTAAGTAGACCAAAACACACTGAGGTATCTATGGCAAAGCAATTACGTGGCGTGATGGCCGCACTCCTGACTCCATTCAACAATCAGCAGGCACTCGATAAAGAGAGCTTACGTCGTCTGGTGCAGTTCAATATTCAGCAGGGGATCGACGGTCTGTACGTCGGCGGTTCAACCGGCGAAGCCTTTGTACAAAGCCTTTCTGAGCGCGAACAGGTTCTCGAAATCGTGGCGGAAGAGGCGAAAGGCAAAATCACGTTAATCGCGCATGTCGGCTGCGTAAGCACGGCGGAAAGCCAGCAGTTAGCGGCGTCTGCCAGCCGTTTTGGGTTTGACGCTGTGTCAGCTGTCACACCGTTTTACTATCCCTTCAGCTTTGAAGAACATTGCGACCACTACCGTGCAATTATTGATTCTTCGAATGGTTTGCCGATGGTGGTGTACAACATTCCGGCGCTGAGCGGCGTAAAGCTGACGCTTGATCAGATCAACACCCTGGTGACGCTGCCGGGCGTTGGCGCGCTGAAGCAAACGTCGGGCGATCTCTTTCAGATGGAACAGATCCGCCGCGCGCATCCGGATCTGGTGCTCTATAACGGCTATGACGAGCTCTTCGCTTCAGGTTTGCTGGCAGGCGCTGATGGCGGTATCGGCAGCACGTACAACATTATGGGCTGGCGCTACCAGGCCATCGCCAAAGCTGTCCGCGAGGGTGACAACGCGACGGCCCAGCACCTGCAAAGTGAGTGCAATAAAGTTATCGATCTGCTGATAAAAACCGGCGTATTCCGGGGCCTGAAAACGGTTCTGCATTACATGGATGTGGTCTCCGTCCCGCTATGTCGCAAACCCTTTGCACCGGTGGCTGAACACTATTTGCCTGAGCTAAAAGCGCTGGCGAAACAATTGATGGTTGAGAAGGCGTAGTGCGTTGCCCGGCGGCGCATTGCCACCGGGCTAAACAGACAAAAACAGAGCGTCGGGAGAGTTAAATGCGTATTCCTACCCAAAGCATCCCGTGGTACCGCCATCTCAGCCGCCCCCAGTGGCGCGCCTTCTCCGCCGCGTGGTTGGGATATCTGCTGGATGGTTTCGATTTTGTATTGATAGCGCTGGTGTTAACGGAAGTTAAAACGGAGTTCGGACTCACAACGGTCGAGGCGGCCAGCCTGATATCCGCCGCCTTTATCTCCCGATGGTTTGGCGGCTTGTTGCTTGGCGCTATGGGCGATCGCTACGGGCGAAAACTGGCGATGATCACCAGTATCGTGCTGTTTTCCTGTGGGACGCTGGCATGCGGTTTTGCGCCAGGCTACATCACGATGTTTATTGCCCGCATGGTGATCGGCATGGGAATGGCAGGCGAATATGGCTCGAGCGCCACCTACGTGATCGAAAGTTGGCCCAAGCATCTGCGTAACAAAGCCAGCGGCTTTTTGATCTCCGGTTTCTCTGTGGGGGCCGTTATCGCGGCGCAGATCTACAGTCTCGTCGTACCCGTCTGGGGCTGGCGCGCGCTGTTCTTTATCGGCATTCTGCCGATCATTTTTGCCCTGTGGTTGCGTAAAAATATTCCGGAAGCGGAAGACTGGAAAGCGAAGCACGAAGGCAAAGCGCCCGTGCGCACGATGGTGGATATTCTCTATCGTGGCAAACATCGGGTGATAAATATTGTCATGACGCTCTTCGCGGGCACGGCGCTGTGGTTCTGTTTTGCCGGAGAGCTAAACAATGCTGGTCTGGTGATGATCCTCGGCCTGCTGTGCGCCTTTGTGTTTATCAGCTTTATGGTGCAAAGCAGCGGTAAGCGCTGGCCGACGGGCGTGACGCTGATGGTGGTCGTGCTGTTTGCGTTCCTCTATTCATGGCCGATTCAGGCGCTGCTGCCGACCTATCTGAAAACGGATCTGGCTTACGATCCGGCGATGGTGGCGCGTGTGCTGTTCTTCAGCGGATTTGGTGCAGCGGTTGGCTGCTGTGTTGGTGGTTTCCTGGGCGACTGGCTGGGGACGCGCAAAGCATACGTTTGCAGCCTGCTGGCCTCGCAGCTCCTTATCATTCCGGTCTTCGCCATTGGCGGTTCCAATATTTGGGTACTTGGTTTTCTGCTCTTCTTCCAGCAGATGCTCGGGCAGGGTATTTCCGGCATTCTGCCGAAGCTGATCGGTGGCTATTTCGATACCGATCAGCGTGCAGCGGGGTTGGGCTTTACCTATAACGTTGGCGCGTTGGGTGGGGCGATTGCGCCGGTGATTGGTGCGCTACTGGCGCAACGTCTGGAGCTGGGCACCGCGCTCGGTTCGCTCTCGTTCGGCTTAACGTTTGTTGTCATCCTGCTGATTGGCCTGGATATGCCGTCTCGCGTGCAGCGCTGGATCCGCCCTGAGGCACTTCGCACCCATGATGCGATTGACGGTAAACCGTTCAGCGGAGCCGTTCCTTTAGGCAGCATCAAAAGCGAACGTGAGGCGGTGAAATGACGACGCTGGCTATCGATATCGGCGGGACCAAACTCGCTGCCGCGCTGATCGACGACGCATTGCAGATTCGTGAGCGACGCGAAATGCCCACGCCCGCCAGCAAAACGCCCGATGCGCTAGTCGCTGCGTTAACGGAGCTGGTGACCCCGCTGATGAAACAGGCAACGCACGTCGCCATCGCCTCGACGGGCATTATTCGCGAAGGTATTTTGCTGGCGATTAACCCCCTTAATCTTGGCGGGCTGCTTCATTTCCCGCTGGTACAGACGCTGGAAAACATCACCGGTCTGCCTGCCATGGCGGTAAACGATGCGCAGGCTGCGGCATGGGCGGAATACCACGCGCTAGAGATTGACTGTAGAGAGATGGTTTTTATTACCGTCTCAACCGGCGTCGGCGGGGGCATGGTGCTGAACGGGTTATTGCAAACGGGATCGGGCGGTTTGGCCGGGCATCTGGGCCACACGCTTGCCGATCCGCAGGGGCCGATATGTGGTTGCGGGCGGACGGGGTGCGTGGAGGCCATCGCCTCTGGCCGGGGAATTGCGGCGATGGCGCAGGGCGATCTGGCTGGTCTGGATGCCAAAGCGATATTCAGCCATGCGGCGCAGGGCCATCAGCAAGCCCGCGATATCATCGCGCGTTCCGCACTGACGCTGGCGCGACTGATTGCCGACGTCAAAGCCGTCACCGACTGCCTGACGGTCGTTGTGGGTGGCAGTATCGGGCTGGCCGAAGGGTATTTACCTCAGGTCGTTGAGTCGTTAGCGCAGCTCCCGCCGGTCTATCGCGTTGCCGTGCGCCCGGCACATTACCGGCACGATGCCGGTTTATTGGGTGCGACATTACTGGGTCGAGGAGGTTAATCATGATGATGGGTGAGGTGAGAGCGCTGTCTTTATCGGGAATTCACCCGGTCTTGCAAGACGCGTTGATGCTGGGCGTTGCGGCCTGGCCGCAGGATAAACCGCCGGGTCGCTACGCATTACAGGGCGACGATATCTTCATGAACGTAATGGAATTTGCCACGCAGTTACCGGAACAGAAGAAAGCAGAATTACACGCGTGTTACATCGACATCCAGCTTTTGTTGGCAGGTGAAGAGCGGATTCAGTACGGCGTGTCAGGTTCGGCGCGGCAGTGCGAGGAGCAACACGCAGAGGACGATTATCAGCTGTGTAGCCTGATTCATGGTATGCAGCAGATCGATATGAAGCCGGGGATGTACGCGATATTTATGCCCGGTGAGCCGCATAAACCCGGCTGCGTGGTGACGGAATCTGAAGAGATAAAGAAAGTGGTGATTAAAGTGCGTGCCAGTTTACTGAGCGCATAAAAAAAGCCGGATGGTTAACCCCATCCGGCTTTTGTTTTTACACTTCCAGGTAGTTCATGATCCCTTCGGCCGCTTTACGACCTTCGGCAATTGCTGTCACCACCAGATCTGAACCGCGAACGATATCGCCACCGGCGAAGATTTTCGGGTTGCTGGTCTGGAAGGCATTTTCGTTACCTTCCGGGGCAATCACGCGGCCCTGCGAGTCCAGCTCAACGCTGTGTTTCGCCAGCCACTCCATGCTGTGAGGACGGAAACCAAACGCCATCACCACCGCATCAGCCGGAACCACATGCTCTGAACCCGCCACGATTTCCGCGCGACGACGACCTTGCGCGTCTGGCTGACCCATTTCAGTACGCGCCATTTTCACGCCGCTCACTTTGCCGTTCGCATTCACTTCCACGCCCAGTGGCTGGACGTTGAACTGGAACTCCACGCCCTCTTCACGCGCGTTTTTCACTTCGCGTTTAGAACCTGGCATGTTCTCTTCGTCACGACGATAAGCACAAATCACGTGCGTGGCATCCTGGCGAATAGAGGTGCGCACGCAGTCCATCGCGGTATCACCGCCGCCAAGGACGACAACGCGTTTACCTTCCATGCTGACGTACGGCTCAGCGGTGGTTTCACCGAAGCCCATCATCTGCTTGGTGTTGGCAATCAGGAACGGCAGGGCGTCAAACACGCCCGGAGCGTCTTCGTTTTCCAGACCGCCGCGCATCGACTGATAGGTCCCGACGCCGAGGAATACGGCATCGTAATCCTTCAGCAGATCGTCGATCTGGATATCACGGCCCACTTCGACGTTCAGTTTGAACTCAATACCCATGTCGGTGAAGATTTCACGACGACGCGTCATCACCTCTTTTTCCAGCTTGAAGGCTGGAATACCGAAGGTCAGCAGGCCGCCGATTTCCGGGTGACGGTCAAACACGACAGCTTTGACGCCGTTGCGGGTCAGCACGTCAGCACAGGCCAGGCCAGCCGGACCCGCGCCGATAATGGCGACGCGTTTGTCGGTCTGACGCACGCCGGTCATGTCCGGACGCCAGCCCATCTCGAACGCTTTATCGTTGATATAGCGCTCGATGTTACCGATAGTCACCGCGCCAAACTCGTCGTTCAGCGTACAAGAACCTTCGCACAGACGGTCCTGTGGGCACACGCGGCCACACACTTCCGGCAGGGTGTTGGTCTGGTGAGACAGCTCAGCGGCTTCGAAAATACGCCCTTCATTAGCCAGTTTCAGCCAGTTCGGGATGTAGTTGTGTACCGGGCATTTCCATTCACAGTAAGGGTTGCCGCAGGACAGGCAGCGATCTGCCTGTGCCTTGGCCTGGCCTTCTGAAAACGGCTCATAAATTTCTACAAATTCAATTTTGCGGATCTTCAGCGGTTTCTTCGGCGGATCAACGCGCTGCAGATCGATAAACTGGTATACGTTCTGACTCATTGCTACCCCTTACTGCGCCTGCACACGCAGCTCTGCTGCGCTACGACTACGGTGACCCAACAGTGCTTTAACATCGCTGGACTTCGGTTTGACCAGCGCGAATTTCGCTGAGAATGCTGGCCAGTTTGCCAGGATCTCTTCGCCGCGCGAAGAACCGGTATGCTGCACGTGTTCGGTAATCAAACCGCGCAGATGTTCTTCATGGATGGCCAGTGTTTCAACGTCCAGCACTTCCACCAGCTCTGGGTTCACGCGTTTGCGGAACTCACCGTCTTCATCCAGGACGTAGGCGAAACCGCCCGTCATGCCCGCGCCGAAGTTCACGCCGGTTTTGCCCAATACGCAGACAATCCCGCCGGTCATGTATTCACAGCCGTTATCGCCGATGCCTTCAACCACCGTGATGGCGCCCGAGTTACGCACCGCGAAACGTTCACCTGCGCGACCTGCGGCAAACAGACGACCACCGGTGGCACCGTACAGACAGGTATTGCCGATAATGCTGGCTTCATGACTGCGGAACGCAGAACCGACCGGAGGACGCACCGCCAGCAATCCACCTGCCATGCCTTTCCCGACGTAGTCGTTGGCATCGCCAGTCAGATACAGCTCAACGCCGCCCGCATTCCAGACGCCAAAGCTCTGACCTGCAGTACCGCTGAAGTGCGCGATAATCGGATCGGCAGCTAAGCCCTGATCGCCATGGGTTTGCGCGATATAACCAGAAAGCGTCGCGCCAACAGAACGGTCAGTGTTGCGAATATCAAACCAGAACGTTTTGCTCTGTTTGTCATCAACAAACGGTTTCGCCTGCTGCAACAGTTGGGCGTTGAGCACGCCGTTATCAAACGGCGGGTTGGTCTCGGTCCAGTAAACGGCTTTGCCAGGATGCGGCTGTGCAGTTTCCAGTAGCTTAGACAGCTCCAGCTTCTGCTGTTTGGCGGTGAAACCTTCCAGCTCTTTCAGCAGGTCGGTACGGCCAATCAGATCTACCAGACGCGTCACGCCCAGTTGCGCCATCAGCTCGCGGGTTTCGCGGGCGATGAATTCAAAGTAGTTGGTCACTTTGAACGGCAAACCGTGGTAATGGTTTTTACGCAGTTTTTCGTCCTGAGTTGCCACGCCCGTTGCACAGTTGTTCAGGTGACAAATACGCAGGTATTTACAGCCGAGCGCAACCATTGGGCCCGTACCAAAGCCGAAGCTTTCAGCCCCCAGAATAGCGGCTTTAATGATGTCGAGACCGGTTTTCAGACCGCCGTCAACCTGCAGGCGGATCTTGTGGCGCAGACCGTTGGCCACCAGTGCCTGTTGCGTTTCAACCAGGCCCAGCTCCCACGGACAACCCGCATATTTCACGGAGGAAAGTGGGCTTGCACCCGTACCGCCGTCGTAGCCCGCGATGGTAATCAGATCCGCGTAGGCTTTTGCCACGCCGGTCGCAATGGTGCCCACGCCCGGTTCAGAAACCAGCTTCACGGAGATCAGCGCTTTCGGGTTGACCTGTTTCAGGTCGAAAATCAGCTGCGCCAAATCTTCGATAGAGTAGATATCGTGATGCGGCGGCGGGGAGATCAGCGTCACGCCCGGCACTGAGTAGCGCAGTTTGGCGATGTACGGCGTCACTTTATCACCCGGCAACTGACCGCCTTCGCCCGGTTTTGCACCCTGAGCGACTTTAATCTGAATCACATCGGCGTTAACCAGATACGCAGGTGTGACGCCGAAGCGACCAGAAGCCACCTGCTTGATGCGCGACACTTTATTGGTGCCGTAGCGCGCAGGATCTTCGCCGCCTTCGCCGGAGTTCGAGTTGCCGCCGATGCTGTTCATCGCTTCAGCCAGCGCTTCGTGCGCCTCTGGGCTCAGTGCGCCGATGGACATGGCCGCAGTATCAAAGCGTTTGTACAGCTCGCTCGCGGGTTCCACGTCATCAATATTGACCGTTTTGCCGTCCGGCGTGACTGCCAGCAAATCGCGCAGGGTCGCCGCCGGACGTTCGTTCACCAGCTTCGAATACTGCTGATAATCGCTGTATTCACCGCTCTGAACCGCCTGTTGCAGCGTGCGGACCACGTCCGGGTTGTAGGCGTGATATTCGCCACCGTGAACGTATTTCAGGAATCCACCCTGATCCAGCGGTTTACGCGCCAGCCAGGCCCGTTTCGACAGGTTCAGCAAGTCCTGCTGGAAGTCAGAGAATCCAGCCCCGCCGATACGGCTGATCACACCCTGGAAACAGAGATCGGCGACGTCATCGTGCAGACCGACCGCTTCGAACAGCTTGGAGCAACGGTAAGAGGCGATAGTCGAGATGCCCATCTTGGACATGATTTTGTACAGGCCTTTGTTGATGCCATTACGGTAGTTCAGCATCACGGTGCGGTAATTTTTTTCGATGACGCGCCCATCAACCAGTTTCGCCAGCGTTTCGTAGGCGAGGTATGGATAGATGGCGGTAGCGCCGAAGCCCAGCAGCACGGCGAAGTGGTGCGGGTCGCGCGCGCTGGCGGTTTCAACGATGATGTTGGCGTCGCAGCGCAGGCTCTTATCCACCAGACGGGTCTGGATCGCGCCCACCGCCATCGGTGCAGGAACCGGCAGGCGGTTCTTAGCGATGTTACGGTCTGACAGCACCAGCAGAACGGTGCCATCACGCACCATTTGTTCTGCTTTATCACACAAGGCTTTCACCGTTTCTTCGAGGCTCGCTTCGGTCACGTCGAACGTAATATCGAGCGTGTCGGCGCGGTAATGCTCCTCTGTCATGGTGGTGAGCTGTTTGAAATCGGAGTACAGCAGGATCGGCGATTTAAAGCTCAGGCGGTGCGCCTGGCCTTCGGCTTCACAGAAGACGTTCATTTCGCGACCGATGCTGGTCGCCAACGACATCACATGCGCTTCACGCAGCGGATCGATTGGCGGGTTGGTTACCTGCGCAAACTGCTGACGGAAGTAGTCGTAAATGATGCGTGGCTGGCTGGAAAGCACGGCAAACGGGGTATCGTCACCCATTGAACCGACGGCTTCCTGGCCATTCTCACCGAGCACGCGGATAATAGAATCCAGCTCTTCGGCGTTGTAGTTAAACTGTTTCTGGAAGCTGGCAAGCGTGTCGTCATCCAGTTCACGACTGCCCACTTCTTCATCCTGCAGATCTTCGAACGGCACCAGACGGCGGACGTTTTTCTCCATCCACTCTTTGTACGGGTGACGGCTTTTCAGATCGTCATCCGTTTCTGCCGAGTGCAGAATGCGTCCACTGCGGGTGTCGATAACCATCAACTCACCCGGACCGACGCGGCCTTTTTCGACCACTTCGTCAGGCTGGTAATCCCAGATGCCCACCTCAGATGCGCAGGTGATCAGCTTATCTTTGGTGATGACGTAGCGCGCCGGACGCAGACCGTTACGGTCCAGGTTACAGGCTGCATAACGTCCATCGGACATCACGATGCCCGCCGGGCCGTCCCACGGCTCCATGTGCATGGAGTTAAAGTCAAAGAACGCGCGCAGCTCAGGATCCATATTCGGGTTGCTCTGCCAGGCTGGCGGAACAAGCAGACGCATCGCACGCACGATATCCATCCCGCCTGCCAGCAGCAGTTCCAGCATGTTATCCATGGAGCTGGAATCCGAGCCGGTTTCATTCACGAACGGTGCGGCATCGTGAAGATCGGGGATCAATGGGGTCTGGAATTTATAAGTACGTGCACGCGCCCACTGGCGGTTACCGGTGATGGTATTGATCTCACCGTTGTGTGCCAGGTAGCGGAAAGGCTGAGCCAGCGGCCAGCGCGGAACGGTGTTCGTGGAGAAGCGCTGGTGGAACAGGCAAATGGCCGATTCCAGACGCAGGTCCGCGAGGTCCAGATAAAAGCGCGGCAGGTCCGTCGGCATACACAGACCTTTATAGATGTTCACCAGATTTGAGAGGCTACACACGTAGAACTCTTTATCATCCAGCAAACGTTTTTCAATGCGACGGCGGGCAATGAACAGGCGGCGTTCCATATCACGCGGACGCCAGCCCGCAGGCGCATTCACAAAAATTTGTTCAATACGAGGCAGCGAGGAGAGGGCGATTTCACCGAGTACTCCTTCGTTGGTTGGCACATTGCGCCAGCCGACAATCGACAGGGTTTCGCGTTGAAGTTCTTCTTCGACGATGCGGCGTGATGCGGCAGCTTTTTCAGGATCCTGATTCAGGAACAGCATGCCGACAGCGTAGTTTTTGGCTAAACGCCAGCCGCGCTCTTGCGCAACAATGCGGAAGAAACGATCCGGTTTTTGCAGCAGCAGACCGCAACCGTCGCCGGTTTTACCATCAGCGAGGATCGCGCCACGGTGCTGCATGCGGGCCAGTGCGTGTATAGCGGTACGCACTACCTTGTGGCTAGGTTCGCCTTCTATGTGGGCGATCAGGCCGAAACCACAGTTATCCTTCTCAAGGGATTTATCGTACAACATATCAGTGAACCTCCCCAGGCTCTTCGGGCTTCCCATCTGGACGTGGCGCACAGGCACAGAAAGAGCGCGGCGACGGGGTTTGCGTGTCATACGCGTACCTCGCATTCGCCCTCTTAATATCCTTTTCGCACAGGTCAAACAAGTTTGAGGACTTGCTTCAGAGGGAATCTCAATTACTGCATAAATATGATGAGCAGGCTGCTCATCCAGAAAGCTTCCAGCGGATTTCCAACTTATCGGGAATTGATACACAGGTCAAATGGCAATCTTATTTATACAAAAGTGTGCTAAAGAGGTGTTATCTTTTTGATTTAAAAGGTTATTTTTAGTATTTTTGACGAACTTAACGCAGAGGAGGCAATAAAAGAGTGTGATCTGACTCACTATCTGAAAGCGGTATTATCAATGCAGCATGCTGAATACCAGAATAATTGCAGGATATTACACTGGCACTGTTGAACAACCCGCATAATCACACTGTTTTTCAGCTCTGACGGTATAAGTGAAAAAAAGGGCCTGAGCATAAGCAAAAGTAATTGCCAGAATGATGAATGAAATTGCAGTAATAGTGGTTTTTTATTCAAATGAATAATAGCGGTCCAGAGCGATTGATCCAGGTCATCGCCGACTGAAGCTAAAAATGGCAGGCTTACCCCCTTTGTTCGGGGCGGTCTATCAGATTATGCAGTTACAGAAATTAGTCAATATGTTTGGTGGGGATCTTTTGCGTCGCTACGGTGAAAAGGTTCATAAGCTCACGCTACACGGGGGCTTTAGCTGCCCCAATCGCGATGGCACCATTGGGCGTGGCGGCTGTACTTTCTGTAATGTGGCCTCGTTTGCTGACGAAACGCAGCAGCAGCACTCTATTGCAGTGCAGCTCGCCCATCAGGCCCGTCTCGTCAACCGTGCAAAGCAGTATCTGGCCTATTTCCAGGCGTACACCAGCACCTGGGCTGAAGTACAAGTGTTGCGCTCAATGTATCAGCAGGCCGTCAGTCAGGCTAATATTGTCGGGTTATGCGTCGGAACGCGTCCGGACTGCGTGCCAGAAGCCGTGCTTGATCTGCTCAGCGAATATAAAGATTTGGGTTACGAAATTTGGCTGGAGCTGGGACTACAAACCGCACATGACAAAACCCTGCACCGCATTAATCGTGGACACGATTTTGCCTGCTACCAACACACTACGCGACTTGCCCGCGAGCGCGGGCTAAAAGTATGTTCGCACCTGATTGTCGGTCTACCGGGAGAGGGGCAGCAACATGGCCTGGAGACGCTGGAAAAGGTGGTTGAGACTGGCGTTGATGGCATCAAACTCCATCCGCTGCATATCGTCAAAGGCAGCATTATGGCGAAGTCCTGGGAAGCGGGGCGATTAAACGGTATTGAGCTGGATGAGTACACCGTTACAGCGGGTGAGATGATTCGTCACACGCCGCCAGACGTGATTTATCACCGCATTTCCGCCAGCGCCCGTCGCCCGGAACTGCTCGCGCCGCTTTGGTGTGAGAACCGCTGGACAGGGATGGTTGAGCTCGACCGCTACCTGAACGCGCACGGTGTACAGGGTTCTGCGATGGGTAGACCCTGGGTTTCCCCGCTAACGTCGTCGGCCGCCGAGTAGGCTACCCAGCATCCCGCGGACAATCTGATTTGTCACCTGACGCGCTGCGCTTTTCGCCATGGTCTGAACGACGCCATCGCGCTTACCGCCGCGTGGCCCGGTACTGCCGAAGAGAATATCTTTCAGCCCGCCGAGTATTCCGTCATCCACCGCAACCGACTCACCTTTTGCTACGGGCGTATTTTGCTGCTCAGTATTGGCCTGAACGCCTTTTTGCAGCATTTCGAACGCGGATTCTCTGTCGACCTCGTCCTCGTATTTTCCGTACACCGGCGAATGATTTATCAGCCCGTTTCGCTCATCCTCCGTCACGGGTCCCATGCGGGAGAAAGGCGCGATGACCATTGCACGCTCGACGATGGACGGGCTGCCTTTCGCATCCAGGAAAGAAATCAGCGCCTCACCCGTCCCGAGCGCCTGAATGGCTTGCTCGGTATCAAATGCCGGGTTGGTGCGCATCGTTTGTGCGGCGGCTTTTACGGCTTTCTGATCCTTCGGTGTGAAGGCGCGGAGTGCGTGCTGCACGCGGTTGCCCAACTGCCCCAGAACGTTGTCAGGAATATCAGAAGGGTTTTGCGAGACGAAATACACCCCGACGCCTTTAGAGCGAATCAGGCGGATCACCTGTTCGATTTTATCCAGCAGGACCTGTGGAGCATCGCTAAACAGCAGATGCGCTTCGTCAAAGAAAAACACCAGCTTGGGTTTGTCGAGATCGCCCGCTTCCGGCAGCTGTTCATAAAGTTCTGAGAGCATCCACAGCAGGCTAGCGGCATACAGTTTAGGCATCTGGTAGAGCTTTTCGGCGCTCAGAATATTAATGATGCCCTTGCCGTTGCTGTCGGTGCGCATCCAGTCTTTGATATCCAGCATCGGTTCGCCAAAGAAATGTTCGGCGCCCTGTTGTTCAAGAGTCAGAAGCCCACGCTGAATTGCGCCCACCGAGGCGCTGCTAATATTGCCGTACTGATTCTGGAAGGATTTTGCGTTATCCCCGATATACTGCGTTATCGCGCGGAGATCTTTGAAATCGAGCAGCAGCAAGCCCTGATCGTCCGCGATGCGAAAGATGATATTCAGCACGCCGGATTGCACATCGTTCAGATTGAGGAGCCGCGCCAGCAGTAAAGGGCCGACGTCGGATACGGTCGCGCGCACCGGATGGCCTTTCTCACCGAAAATATCCCACACCACCACCGGATTACCTTGCGGTTGCCAGTCGGTCACTCCGATATTTTTCAGGCGATCGAGCAGTTTTTCAGACGCGGTGCCTTCCTGCGCGATGCCGGTCAAGTCGCCTTTCACGTCGGCCATAAACACCGGGACGCCAATTTCAGAAAAAGACTCCGCCAACTTTTGCAGCGTGACGGTTTTTCCCGTCCCCGTTGCACCGGTAATTAACCCGTGGCGGTTCGCCATACCGGGCAGCAGGAAAAGCTCTTTCTCCAGCGTTCGGGCAATCAGCAGTGGTGTACTCATGGTGCGCGTCCTCTCTTTGTCCTGCGTGGAGTATAGGCAACCTGGCGGCAAAATGACTCAGTAAATTCCTGACTTTGCGGCGCATTATCCAGTGCAGGCTATGCTTTTGCATACGGTTCACAAAATTTTGGGAAGCTATGTCCAGATTCTTTTTTAACGATCGCAAACAGCTGGTCAACGACGCCATTGAAGGCATACTGATTTCCGCACCGCACGCGAATCTCGTCAAACTCGATATCGATCCTGCCATCCGTGTGGTTGCGCGTGGCGACTGGGATAAAAGCCGCGTAGCGGTGATTTCTGGTGGTGGATCGGGCCACGAACCCGCTCATGCCGGATTTGTCGGCAAAGGGATGTTGACCGCTGCCGTGTGTGGCGATCTGTTTGCCTCACCGAGCGTGGATGCGGTGTTAAACGCAATTGTGGCGGTAACGGGCGATCACGGTTGCTTGTTAATCGTCAAAAACTATACCGGCGATCGGCTTAACTTTGGCCTCGCGGCAGAAAAGGCCAAACGCTATGGGCTGAAGGTTGAGATGGTGATTGTTGCCGATGATATCGCACTGCCGGACAACAAGCAGCCGCGTGGCATTGCGGGTACGGCGCTGGTGCACAAAATTGCCGGATATGCCGCCGAACAGGGGAAATCACTGGCTGAGGTACGGGATAGTGCGCAGCAGGCCTGTGAGAATATCTGGAGCCTGGGCGTGGCGATGCAAACCTGTAATCTGCCGGGCAGCGACGATGAAGAGGGGCGTATCAAGGAAGGGCATGTCGAACTTGGGTTGGGTATTCACGGCGAGCCGGGGGCGTCGGTCGTTGATACGCACAACAGCAAAGAGATTATCGACACCCTGGTGAAGCCGCTAAAAGAGAAGGCCGGCGAGGGCAAATTTGCGGTGCTGATTAATAATCTTGGCGGTGTATCGGCGCTGGAGATGGCGCTGCTCACAAAAGAACTGGCGGATTCTGCGCTGAAGGACAATATTGCGTATCTGATTGGTCCTGCGCCGCTGGTGAGTTCGCTGGATATGAAAGGCTTTTCGCTGTCACTGTTGCAGCTTAATGACGCCTTTGAGAACGCTATAAACGCCCCCGTCGAAACTATCGGCTGGCAAAAGCCGGTAGCGTTCGCGCCATTACGCACGCTTTCACATACTGCGATTCAGGATCGTGTTGAATTTACGCCTTCCGGGAATGCCGAGGTCGCAGCGATAGTAGCGGCAGCGACGCAAACGTTGCTTGCGCTGGAGAACCGTTTGAATGCGCTGGACGCCAAAGTGGGTGACGGCGATACCGGATCAACGTTTGCGCTAGGGGCGCGGGAAATTGCGCAGCTTCTGGAGCAAAAACAGCTTCCGCTGAACGATGTGTCTCAGCTGCTGCTGCTGATTGGCGAACGGCTGGCGACGGTCATGGGCGGATCGAGTGGCGTTCTGATGTCGATCTTCTTTACAGCGGCCGGGCAGAAAATGCATGACGGAGAATCACTGCCGGAGGCATTGCTGAGCGGGCTTGCGCAAATGAAGCAATACGGCGGTGCGGATCTTGGCGATCGTACCTTGATCGACGCGCTACAACCTGCGTTAGAAGCGCTGCAAAACGGCGATATTCAGGCCGCTGCCCAGGCCGCGAAAAAGGGGGCTGAGGACACGGCTGGCATGCAAAAAGCCGGAGCCGGGCGTTCGTCGTATGTAAATAAAGAGAATCTGGAGGGCGTAACGGATCCCGGGGCCGTCGCGGTTGCAGAGGTGTTTGCGGCAGTGGCCAAAGCTAAACGTTAGCACGTGTGAGTGTACCCTCTCCCGCGGGAGAGGGTTGGGTGCGGGCATTAGCTCGCACTGTATATCTGATTGACGTAAATCAGAAATCTGCTTTCAACACGACACGATAACGGGCTTTGCCGTCACGAACGTGCTGAATAGCTTCATTGATTTTAGACATCGGATACAGTTCGGTCGTTGGCGCAACCTTCGTACGGCCCGCAAATTTCATCAGCTTGCGCAATTCGTAAGGTGTACCGGTCGCAGAACCCGACACGCTACGGTCGCCGCCAATCAGCGTGAACGCAGGCACCGGCAGTGGTTTCAGGACCGCACCGACGGTATGGAAGTTACCGCCATAGGCCAGCGCTTCAAAGTACGGCTGCCAGTCGAGATCGACGTTAACGGTGTTGATGATCAGATCAAACTGACCGGCCAACGCTTTTAACAATTCCGGATCGCGGCTGTTAACCACTTTATCGGCACCCATCGCCAGGACTTCTTGCTCTTTTGCTGGGTTAGAGCTGAACGCGGTGACTTCGCAGCCCATGGCATGCAGCAGCTTGATGGCGATGTGGCCCAGACCGCCAATACCGATAACACCTACACGGCTGGTGGCAGTCACGTGATGCATCAGGAGCGGTTTGAAGACGGTGATACCGCCGCACAGCAGTGGGCCTGCGGATTCGATATCAATGCTGTCCGGCAGTGGAATAACCCATTGCCAGTCGGCGCGGAGCTTGTCGGCGAAACCGCCTTTGTTCAGGATTGTCGGGACAGCGCCTTCCAGGCAGTTGATCTGATTGCCGCTAATACAGGCATCACAATGTCCGCAGCTACGTGCAGACCAGCCGATACCGACACGCTGACCGATTTTCAGCCCTTTATCCTGGGCAGCCGTCCCGAGTGCGACCACGCGACCAATGACTTCGTGTCCAGCAACCAGCGGATAGCTTGAGAAACCCCATTCGTTGTCGATCATCGACAGGTCTGAGTGGCAGATCCCGCAATAATCAACCTGTACTTCGACGTCTTCTGCTTTCAGCTCGCCCGCATCATATTCGTACAGTTCAAGTTCTGCACCTGCCTGCGGTGCGGCGTAGCTTTTTATCTTCGACATCGTCTTTCCCCCGTTTTGGTGTGAACTGAGAGTGTAGAGCATTCAGTTTACAGCCGCTTAACAGAAGAGGGCGGGAAGGGAATTTACAGATTTTTCAGCATCCTGACTTCGCAGTCGACGTGCCCGGTACAACCGAGAGGTTCTGAGATGTGCTCAAAGCCGAGGTGTTCGTACAGCCCAATAGCGTCTTTGAGGAACGCGGTGGTTTCGAGATAACAGCGCTTAAATCCCTGCCCGCGAGCGTGATCGAGTGCTACCAGCGCCAGCTTTTTCGCCAGCCCTTGGCCGCGCACGGACGGCAGGAAGTACATTTTTTGCAGTTCGCAGATGTCGGGTTCGCTGCAGCTCAGCGGTGCAACACCGCCTCCGCCGACGACATGACCGTTTTGCTCAATGACCCAGTAGGCGTGGCCTGGCTGACTGTAGAGCTGATACAACTCATCCAGATTCGGGTCAGCAACGGTGTAGCCCTTATCGGCCGTCAGACCATATTCAGCCGAAACCGCACGAATGACGGTGGCGATGCCGGAATTATCCAGCTCAGTTATCCGACGCATCGTGGTCGCGGCGGTCGGGGTAATTACGCTCATAGCATGGCTCATGACAAAAATTGACACACAGTTGCAGTTAATAGCATCGCAGAAAAGGGAGTGCAAGCGAGGATATTTCAGGGAGGAGTCCCCTTACCTGCGAACAGGTAAGGGGCTAAGCGCTTACAGCGCAGCAATAACCGCTTGCTGTTCGATCAGTTTCGCTTTTGCATCAGCGAATGCTACCAGGCGTTCACGTTCTTTCGCGATAACCGCTTCAGGTGCACGCGCCACGAAACCTTCGTTGGACAGCTTGCTTTCGATCTTGCCAATTTCGATCTCGACTTTGGCCACTTCTTTCGCCAGACGCGCCAGCTCAGTGTCTTTGTCGATAAGACCAGCCATTGGGATCAGCAGCTCAGCACCATCGATGATTTTGGTCACGGAAACCGGACCTTTATCATTGGCTGGCAGCACGGTGATGCTTTCCAGACGCGCCATGTTTTGCAGGAAGTTACGGTTCTCGCTAACACGACGAATCGCAGCATCACTGCAACCGCGCAGCAGCAGTTCCAGCGGTTTGCCCGGGGAGATGTTCATTTCCGCACGAATATTACGTACGGCAACGATCGCTTGTTTTAGCCATTCGGTATCGGAAGCCGCGGCTTCATCCACTTGGGTGGCATCAAACTCCGGGAACGGCTGGAGCATGATGGTATCGGCAGTAATGCCTTTGATAACCTTCACGCGTTGCCAGATAGTTTCGGTAATGAATGGAATGATCGGATGCGCCAGGCGCAGTAAACCTTCCAGAACGGTGATCAGCGTGTTGCGCGTGCCGCGCAGTTCAGCTTCATTGCCGCCGTTCATCACCGGTTTGGTCAGCTCCAGATACCAGTCACAGAACTGGTTCCAGGTGAATTCGTACAAGATACCTGCCGCGATATCAAAGCGATAAGTGTCCAGCGCTTCACGGTATGCTTTGATGGTCTGGTTGAATTCCGCGAGGATCCAGCGATCCGCCAGCGACAGCGTCATCTCGCCACCGTTGAAACCACAATCCTGATCTTCCGTGTTCATCAGCACAAAGCGGCTGGCGTTCCACAGTTTGTTACAGAAGTTGCGGTAACCTTCCAGACGTTTCATGTCCCAGTTGATGTCGCGACCGGTAGAGGCCAGCGCCGCCAGGGTGAAACGCAGGGCGTCGGTGCCGTGCGGCTCGATGCCGTCCGGGAATTGCTTCTCGGTGCGCTTGGCGATTTTTTCCGCCAGCTGCGGCTGCATCATGTTGCCGGTACGTTTTTCCAGCAGGTCTGCCAGCGAAATACCGTCAACCATATCCAGCGGGTCGATAACGTTGCCCTTGGATTTGGACATTTTCTGGCCTTCATCGTCACGAATCAAACCGGTCATGTAGACGGTTTTAAACGGTACCTGAGGTTTGCCGTTTTCATCTTTGATGAAGTGCATGGTCATCATGATCATACGGGCGATCCAGAAGAAGATAATGTCGAAGCCGGACACCATCACGCTGGTTGGGTGGAACTGACGCAGCGCGTCGGTGTTCTCTGGCCAGCCGAGCGTAGAGAAAGTCCACAGTGCGGAAGAGAACCAGGTATCGAGAACGTCGTCGTCCTGACGCAGCGCAACATCGGCACCGAGGTTATTTTCCTGGCGCACTTCGTCTTCGGTGCGACCGACAAACACGTTGCCCTCGTTGTCGTACCACGCTGGGATACGGTGACCCCACCACAGCTGACGAGAAATACACCAGTCCTGAATATCACGCATCCAGGAGAAGTACATGTTTTCGTACTGTTTCGGCACGAACTGAATATCGCCGTTTTCAACCGCTTCAACCGCAGGTTTTGCCAGCACATCGGCACGTACGTACCACTGGTCGGTCAGCATCGGTTCGATAACCACGCCGCCACGGTCGCCGTAAGGAACGGTCAGATCGTGTGGTTTGATCTCTTCAAGCAGGCCAAGCGCGTCAATGGCGGCCACAACAGCTTTACGCGCGGCAAAGCGTTCCAGCTTCTGGAATTCCGCAGGAATATCGCTTGGGTAAACGTCAGATTCTTCGCCTTTGGTGTCGTACACTTCAGCGCTTTCGCGGATGTCACCGTCAAAGGTCAGAATGTTGATCATCGGCAGGGCGTGGCGACGACCCACTTCATAGTCGTTGAAGTCGTGCGCCGGGGTGATTTTCACACAGCCGGTGCCTTTTTCCATGTCGGCGTGTTCGTCGCCCAGAATCGGGATGCGACGATTCACCAGCGGCAATTCTACAAACTTGCCGATCAGGTCTTTATAGCGTGGATCTTCCGGGTTAACGGCCACACCAGTATCGCCCAGCAGGGTTTCCGGACGGGTCGTGGCTACGACCAGATAATCTTTACCGTCTGCGGTTTTCGCGCCATCTGCCAGCGGATAGCGGATGTGCCACATCGAGCCTTTAGACTCGCGGTTTTCCACTTCCAGATCGGAGATTGCTGTGCGCAGTTTTGGATCCCAGTTCACCAGGCGTTTGCCACGGTAAATCAGATCTTCTTTGTACAGGCGGACGAACACTTCTTTCACGGCATTGGAAAGGCCTTCGTCCATGGTGAAGCGCTCGCGCTCCCAGTCCACGGAGTTGCCGAGACGGCGCATCTGACGGGTAATGGTGCCGCCAGATTCTGCTTTCCACTGCCAAATTTTGTCGATAAAGGCGTCGCGACCGTAGTCGTGGCGGGTTTTACCTTCTTCAGCGGCAATTTTACGCTCAACCACCATCTGGGTAGCGATACCCGCGTGGTCAGTACCTGCCTGCCACAGGGTGTTTTTACCCTGCATGCGCTGGTAACGGATCATGGTGTCCATGATGGTTTGCTGGAAAGCATGACCCATATGCAAACTGCCGGTGACGTTCGGCGGCGGGATCATGATGCAGAAGGACTCTTTGCTTTCATCGCCGTTAGGCTTGAAATAGCCCTGCTCTTCCCAGTGCTCGTAAAGCGGCTGTTCGATATCTCGTGGGTTGTATGTCTTTTCCATTATTTCCAGGTTGCCGTATTCAGGTTAAAACCAGCCAGGCGGTACGCTTTGTAGCGTTCGCGCGCCAGTTGTTTCAGAGAATCTTCGTGAGGGACAAAGTCTACCACTTCTGTGAAAGCGGTGGCAAAATCTGCAAAGCCCGTACGCAAGCTAATCAAGATATCGCGTGCGCTGCTGTTGCGTTTTTGCGGCCAGGCAATTTCCACCGGCGCGCCGCCGCGTGGTCCTTCACCCGATAAATTGTGCGGGACAAAACTCTCGGGCGGTCTTGCCCACAGCGCTTCGTCGAGGCGAATAGCCTGCTGTTCATCTTCGCAGGCAATCAGTACACGTTTTCCATTTCGCCAACGTTCTGCGGCAATTTCACACACCAGCTGTTCGACGGCGCTGAGACCATCCTGATGGGTATCATTGTCCAGAAGGTAGAACGTTGCATTCTTCATATATGGGGCTTCTTGTGGTGAATTTAAACGTAGTGCCCGACGGCAACGCGCCAGTCGGGCATACGATTAGTTTACTCTTCGCCGTTAAACCCGGCGCGGTTGAGCAGGAACTGTGACAGCAGGGCGACAGGACGACCGGTCGCGCCTTTGGCTTTACCGGAGCGCCATGCGGTGCCCGCGATATCGAGGTGCGCCCAGTTGTACTTACGCGTGAAGCGCGCCAGGAAGCAGCCTGCGGTGATAGCGCCACCCGGACGACCGCCGATGTTCGCCATATCCGCAAAGTTGGATTCCAGCTGTTCCTGATACTCATCGCCCAGCGGCAGACGCCACGCGCGATCGCCAGCCTGTTCGGAGGCACCGATCAGCTCATGCGCCAGCGGGTTGTGGTTCGACATCAGGCCGGTGATGTGATGGCCCAGGGCAATCACACAGGCGCCGGTCAGCGTAGCGACATCGATAACCGCTTCAGGCTCGAAGCGTTCAACGTAGGTCAGCACATCGCACAGCACCAGACGGCCTTCGGCGTCGGTGTTCAGCACTTCGACAGTCTGGCCGGACATGGTGGTCAGCACATCGCCAGGACGATACGCTCGCCCGCCAGGCATGTTTTCGCAGCCCGCCAGCACGCCGATAACGTTAATCGGTAGCTGCAGTTCGGCCACCATACGCATCACACCGTACACCGCCGCAGCGCCGCACATGTCGTACTTCATCTCATCCATGCCTTCAGCAGGCTTGATGGAGATACCGCCGGAGTCAAAGGTGAGTCCTTTACCGACGAGCACAATCGGGCGCGCATCTTCCGACGGGTTGCCTTTGTACTCAATCACCGACATCAGCGATTCGTTTTGGGAACCGTTGCCGACCGCAAGGTACGAGTGCATTCCCAGCTCTTTCATCTGCTGTTCGCCGATGACGCGGGTGACGATATTTTTGCTGTACGAATCCGCCAACTGGCGCGCCTGAGACGCCAGATAGCCCGCGTTACAGATATTCGGCGGCATATTGCCGAGATCTTTTGCCGCTTTGATACCGGCAGCAATCGCCAGACCGTGCTGAATAGCGCGTTCGCCGCTGGTGAGTTCGCGACGAGTGGGCACATTAAAGACCATCTTACGCAGCGGACGGCGCGGTTCGCTTTTGGTGGTTTTCAGCTGATCAAAGCTGTAGAGACTTTCTTTCGCTGTCTCAACCGCCTGGCGCACTTTCCAGTAGGTATTACGGCCTTTAACGTGCAGTTCGGTCAGGAAGCAGACGGCTTCCATCGAGCCAGTATCATTCAGCGTGTTGATGGTTTTCTGAATAACTTGTTTATACTGACGTTCATCCAACTCACGCTCTTTGCCACAGCCGATGAGCAGAATGCGTTCGGACAGCACATTGGGAACATGATGCAGCAACAGCGTCTGCCCAGGTTTGCCTTCCAGTTCGCCACGGCGAAGCAGGGCGCTGATATAGCCGTCACTGATTTTATCGAGTTGTTCGGCGATCGGGGAGAGACGGCGTGGTTCAAAGACGCCCACAACGATACAGGCACTCCGCTGTTTCTCCGGGCTACCGCTTTTTACACTGAACTCCATGCACTACGCTCCTGAATCTTAAAGACAACGACGGCGGCTACGGATAGAATTGAAACCTTTCGTAACTCACATCCGCTGTTGTGGTGACTTCGTGTTAATCTTACGTTACTACGGTTTCGGCAGTTCAAAAAATTTCCTGAAGCGCGAATCCGCCGGGTTTTTTAATTTTAGCGATGATTTCGACGACTCAAGAGAATAAATGACCTTTAAGCCATGAAACAAGCAATATTCCAGCAAAGAGACGGGTTTTTACGGGCGTATTTAAAGTGATAATCATAAGATATCTGGTACGGGAGACGCTCAAGAGCCAACTGGCCATCCTTTTCATCCTGCTTCTGATCTTTTTCTGTCAGAAGCTGGTCAGGATCCTCGGTGCGGCTGTTGACGGTGAAATCCCAACAAATCTGGTGCTTTCTCTGCTCGGATTAGGCGTGCCTGAAATGGCGCAGCTTATTCTGCCGCTAAGCCTTTTCCTCGGCCTGCTCATGACGCTGGGCAAACTCTATACCGAAAGCGAAATCACGGTCATGCATGCCTGCGGCTTAAGCAAAGCCGTGTTGGTCAAAGCGGCGATGGTGCTGGCGCTGTTCACGGGTATCGTGGCTGCGGTGAACGTCATGTGGGCAGGTCCCTGGTCTTCAAAACATCAGGACGAAGTGCTCGCAGAGGCCAAAGCGAACCCAGGCATGGCTGCGTTGGCGCAAGGGCAGTTCCAGCAAGCTTCTGACGGCAGTTCTGTGCTCTTTATCGAGAGCGTGGACGGTAGCCGTTTCAATGATGTGTTCCTCGCGCAAATCCGGACTAAAGGCAACGCCCGTCCGTCGGTGGTGGTGGCTGATTCCGGTCAACTCACTCAACGTAAAGACGGCTCTCAGGTTGTGACGTTGAATAAGGGTACGCGTTTTGAAGGCACAGCGTTGCTGCGCGATTTCCGTATTACGGACTTCCAAAACTATCAGGCGGTTGTCGGGCATCAAAACGTTGCGCTTGACCCGACGGATACCGAGCAGATGGACATGCGCACGCTAATCAATACCGATACCAATCGCGCCCGCGCAGAATTGCACTGGCGTCTGACGCTGGTATTCACCGTATTTATGATGGCGTTGATGGTCGTGCCGCTGAGCGTGGTCAATCCGCGTCAGGGCCGGGTACTGTCAATGTTACCCGCCATGCTCCTCTATCTGGTGTTCTTCCTGCTGCAAACGTCCATCAAGTCTAACGGTGGAAAGGGTAAGATCGATCCCATGATTTGGACATGGGCAGTCAACGGTCTTTACCTGCTACTGGCGGTAGTATTGAACCTGTGGGATACCGTGCCGATGCGTCGCATGCGTTCCCGTTTAATGCGTAAAGGAGCGGTGTAATGCAGGCGTTTGGCGTTCTTGACCGCTATATCGGTAAAACTATTTTCACCACCATCATGATGACGTTATTCATGCTGGTGTCGCTCTCCGGCATCATCAAGTTTGTTGACCAGTTGAAAAAGGCCGGGCAGGGCAGTTACGACGCACTGGGTGCGGGGATGTATACCCTTCTGAGCATCCCGAAAGATGTGCAGATTTTCTTCCCAATGGCCGCACTGCTTGGCGCATTGTTAGGTCTGGGTATGCTGGCGCAGCGCAGTGAGCTGGTGGTGATGCAGGCATCGGGTTTCACCCGTATGCAAGTGGCGCTGTCGGTTATGAAAACGGCGATTCCGCTGGTGTTACTGACCATGGCGATTGGCGAGTGGGTGGCACCGCAGGGCGAGCAGACGGCGCGTAATTACCGCGCGCAAGCCATGTACGGCGGCTCGCTGATGTCCACGCAGCAGGGCTTGTGGGCAAAAGACGGCAATAACTTTGTCTATATCGAACGCGTGAAGGGCGAAGATGAACTGGGCGGCGTGAGTATTTACGCCTTCAATGATAATCGTCGTTTGCAGTCCGTCCGGTATGCGGCGACGGCAAAATTTGATTCTGCAAAAAGGGTGTGGCGTTTGTCGCAGGTGGATGAATCTAACCTGCAAGATCCTAAGCAAATCACCGGTTCTCAGACGGTATCAGGCACCTGGAAGACCAACCTGACCCCAGACAAACTGGGCGTGGTGGCGTTGGATCCCGATGCGTTATCGATCAGCGGCTTACATAACTACGTGAAGTATCTGAAGTCGAGCGGCCAGGATGCAGGGCGTTATCAGCTCAACATGTGGAGCAAAATTTTCCAGCCGATGTCGGTTGCGGTGATGATGCTAATGGCGCTTTCGTTTATTTTCGGACCGCTGCGTAGCGTGGCAATGGGCGTGCGCGTGGTGACGGGGATCAGCTTCGGTTTCGTCTTTTACGTGCTGGATCAGATCTTTGGTCCGTTGACGTTGGTATACGGCATTCCTCCGCTGATTGGCGCGCTGTTGCCAAGCGCTTCGTTCTTCCTGATCAGCCTTTGGTTGCTCCTCAGACGCTCCTGATTACCTGACTCACTCACTCCCGCATCGCCGGGAGTGAGTCTCACCACCCGCTTCACTCCGCACTTTTTCACACAACCTTCAACGTCTTGCCTCAAATTTGAGTATGATTGAGCGATGATGTTGTGAAGGGATCCCCTATGAAGCAAATTCGTATGCTGGCGCAGTATTACGTCGATCTGATGATGAAGCTCGGCCTGGTGCGTTTCTCCCTGCTATTAGCACTGGCGCTGGTGGTGCTGGCGATTGTGGTACAGATGGCCGTGACCATGGTGCTGCACGGACAGGTTGAGAGCATTGACGTTATCCGCTCAATCTTCTTTGGTTTGTTGATCACGCCGTGGGCTGTCTATTTTCTCTCGGTGGTGGTGGAGCAACTGGAGGAGTCACGCCAGCGTCTTTCCCGGCTAGTGCAAAAGCTGGAGGAGATGCGCGATCGCGATCTCAAACTCAACGTGCAGTTGAAGGACAACATTGCGCAGTTGAACCAGGAGATTTCAGATCGTGAGAAGGCGGAAGCGGAACGTCAGGCCACGCTTGAGCAACTGAAAATCGAGATGAAAGAGCGCGAAGTGACGCAAATTCAGCTCGAACAGCAATCCTCATTCCTGCGTTCTTTCCTTGATGCCTCACCCGATCTCGTTTTCTATCGCAATGAAGATAAAGAATTTTCCGGCTGTAACCGGGCCATGGAGTTGTTGACGGGAAAAAGTGAAAAGCAGCTGATTCACTTTAAACCGCAGGACGTTTACTCAGAAGAAGCCGCGGTTAAAGTGATCGAAACCGATGAGAAAGTTTTCCGTCACAATGTCTCGTTGACCTACGAACAGTGGCTGGATTATCCGGACGGGCGCAAAGCCTGTTTTGAAATCCGCAAAGTGCCGTATTACGATCGCGTCGGTAAACGCCACGGACTGATGGGCTTTGGCCGCGATATTACCGAGCGTAAGCGCTATCAGGATGCGCTTGAGCGTGCCAGCCGCGACAAGACCACCTTTATCTCCACCATCAGCCATGAGTTGCGTACGCCGCTGAATGGCATCGTGGGTCTCAGCCGTATTTTGCTGGATACCGAATTAACCAGCGAACAGGAGAAATACCTCAAAACCATTCATGTTTCAGCGGTGACGCTGGGTAATATCTTCAATGATATTATCGACATGGATAAGATGGAGCGCCGCAAAGTCCAGTTGGATAACCAGCCGGTAGACTTCACCGGTTTCCTGGCCGATCTTGAAAACCTTTCTGGCTTACAGGCCCAGCAAAAAGGGCTGCGTTTTGTACTTGAGCCAACATTGCCGTTGCCGCATAAAGTGGTGACTGACGGGACGCGGCTGCGCCAGATTCTGTGGAATCTTATCAGCAACGCCGTGAAATTTACCCAGCAGGGTGAAGTGGTGGTTCGCATCCGTTTTGACCAGGGCGATATGCTGCACTTCGAGGTGCAAGACTCCGGTATCGGTATTCCGCAGGATGAGCACGACAAGATTTTCGCCATGTATTATCAGGTGAAAGACAGCAACGGCGGGAAACCCGCCACCGGAACCGGAATAGGCCTGGCCGTATCCCGCCGCCTGGCAAAAAGCATGGGGGGAGACATCACGGTTTCAAGCCAGCAGGGTAAAGGCTCAACGTTTACGCTGACTGTCCATGCCCCGGCGGTAGCGGAAGAAGTGGAAGACACCTTCGAAAATGACGAGCTGCCATTACCGGCGCTGCATGTGCTGTTGGTTGAAGATATTGAGTTGAACGTGATTGTCGCCCGTTCGGTTCTGGAAAAACTCGGTAATAGCGTCGATGTGGCGATGACCGGCACCGCCGCGCTGGAGATGTTTACCCCCGGCGAATATGATCTTGTGCTGCTGGATATCCAGCTTCCGGACATGACCGGGCTGGATATCTCTCGCGAGCTGACGCAACGTTATGCTCGTGACGAACTTCCGCCGCTGGTCGCGCTGACGGCGAACGTGCTGAAGGACAAAAAAGAGTACCTCGATGCCGGTATGGACGATGTGCTCAGCAAGCCGCTAGCAGTGCCCGCCCTGACTGCCATGATCAAGAAATTCTGGGATACCTGTGATGAAGAGGAGAGCACCATGACGTCCGTTGATAGCGAAAAAGCACAAACGATTCTGGATATCGCCATGCTTGAACAGTATATCGAGTTAGTTGGACCGAAGCTGATTACCGATGGCCTGGCTGTATTCGAAAAAATGATGCCAGGATATTTAAGCGTGCTGGAATCCAACCTGACGGCTCGCGATCAGAAGGGTATCGTCGAAGAAGGTCACAAGATTAAAGGTGCCGCCGGGTCGATTGGCTTGCGTCATTTGCAGCAGTTGGGTCAGCAGATCCAGTCTCCCGATTTACCCGCATGGTCAGATAACGTGGGTGAATGGGTTGAAGAGATGAAGCAGGAATGGCAAAACGATGTTGCCGTGCTGAAAGCGTGGGTGGAAAGTACAAAAAAATGACCCCGGATAAACCGGGGTGCGCGAAATACTGCGCCAACACCAGGGAAATCGTGGCCGCGCCTGATTTTTTGTGTTGTTTTCGCATGGACGCTGCCTTAAGAATTAGGCCGCACGCAGTTAAGATAGCAAATCTTAAATGATTTGTTACATGAATCAGTGAAATGTGTGAAGCATAGCGTTTTAATCAGAATTTTTAATATGCTTCAGACGGTTGCAGAGAAGGAGCAGCAAGATGAAAAAAGTGGGTGTAGTGCTAAGTGGGTGCGGCGTTTACGACGGTGCGGAGATCCATGAATCCGTTCTGACGCTGCTTGCGCTGGCAAAACAGGGCGCAGAAGCCGTTTGCTTTGCGCCGGATAAAAATCAGGTGGATGTGATTAACCATCTGTCTGGTGAACCGATGTCTGAAACGCGTAATGTGCTCATTGAAGCTGCCCGTATTGCGCGAGGTAGTATCTTACCCCTCGCGCAGGCAAACGCTGATGAACTGGACGCGCTGATCGTTCCCGGTGGGTTTGGCGCGGCAAAAAATTTGAGCACTTTTGCCAGCCAGGGGAGTGAATGCCACATCGATAGCGCGTTGCAAGCGTTGGCTCAGCGCATGCATGCTCTGGGAAAACCACTGGGCTTTATGTGTATTGCGCCCGCTATGCTGCCAAAGATTTTTGATTTCCCGTTACGTTTGACCATTGGTACCGATATTGACACGGCGGAAGCGATCGAAGAGATGGGCGGTGAACATGTCCCTTGCCCGGTCGACGATATCGTTGTCGACGAAGACAATAAGATCGTTACCACGCCAGCTTACATGGTGGCGCAAAACATCGCAGAAGCCGCAACCGGTATTGATAAGCTGGTTGACCGCGTGTTGGTTCTGACCCAGTGAGTCAAAAACGTTCTCCTGTCGCATGGGCGAAGCGAATCTTTATTCGCGTGGTGCTGGCGCTGGCCGTTTTCTGGGGCGGCGGCATCGCGTTATTTAGCATTATGCCCGTGCCCTTTTCGGCGGTGATGGTGGAGCGTCAAATCAGCGCATGGCTAACCGGCCATTTCAGTTATGTGGCACATTCCGACTGGGTGAGCATGGACGAGATTTCGCCATGGATGGGACTGGCGGTGATTGCGGCGGAAGATCAGAAGTTCCCGGAACACTGGGGATTTGACGTTTCCGCCATCGAGAAGGCGCTGGCCCACAATGAGCGCAATGAAAAACGCGTACGCGGCGCATCAACACTTTCACAGCAGACGGCGAAAAATCTGTTTTTGTGGGATGGTCGAAGCTGGGTACGAAAAGGACTGGAGGCCGGGTTGACGGTCGGAATGGAAACGGTCTGGAGTAAAAAACGCATTCTGACGGTGTACCTGAATATCGCCGAGTTTGGCGATGGGGTATTTGGTGTTGAGGCCGCAGCACAACGCTATTTCAACAAGCCCGCCAGCCGCCTGAGCCAGTCAGAGGCGGCGCTGCTGGCCGCCGTTTTGCCGAACCCCATCATCTACAAAGCGAATGCGCCATCGGGATACGTCCGCAACCGCCAGGCGTGGATTATGCGCCAGATGCGTCAGTTAGGTGGGGAAGGGTTTATGACCGGGAATAAACTGTACTGAGTGAGACTCAAGCCCCTTGAACTCGTGCAAAGGGGCGAAGGGCAAACCGCTTAATCAGTCCTCGTCAAAGCCTGAGTTAAACAGGGCAACCACCGCTTCGAGTGCCTCAACTTCTTGCGGGCCGGTGGCTTCGACTTCAATCTGTCGACCTTTGGCCGAATCGAGCATGAGCAGCGCGATAACGCTGTTGGCCTCAGCTTCGGTGCCTTCGTCGTTACGCAACAACACTTCAGCGTCAAAACCCTGCATCAATTCAAACAATTTCATCGCTGGACGGGCGTGCATGCCCAGCTTATTGGTGATCTCAACGGTATGTTTTACGGTCATGTTTTGCGTTTTTCCAGCGTGCGATGACGAGACTGTACGTTTTTACCGCGTGAGCGGAAATAGTCGGCCAGCTGTTCAGCAATATACACCGAACGATGTTTCCCGCCGGTACAACCAATGGCTACGGTCAGGTAGCTGCGGTTGTTGGTTTCCAGCATAGGTAACCATAGCTCAAGGTAGCTTCGCGTCTGGTATATAAAATTGTGAACTTCTGTGTGTCTGTCGAGGAATGCTGCGACAGGCTTATCCAGACCGGTCATTGGACGCAGTTTAGGATCCCAGTGCGGGTTGGGCAGGAAGCGTACGTCAAACACATAATCCGCATCGATAGGGATCCCATGTTTGAAGCCAAACGATTCGAACACCATGGTGAGTTCACGCTCACGTTTACCCAGCAAACGGGTGCGCAGCATCTCGGCCAGTTCGTGAACCGACATCTCGGAGGTGTCGACAATCAGATCGGCACGAGAACGCAGCGGTTCCAGCAAATCACTCTCTTCGTCGATAGCGCTCTCGAGAGAGAGATTTTTACTGGAAAGCGGATGCAAACGTCGGGTATCACTGTAGCGACGAATCAGCGTGTTGCGATCGGCATCCAGGAACAGCAATTGCGGAGTGAAGGTTTCTGGCAGGCTGCTCATCGCCTGCTCAAAGACTTCCGGCGATTCCGGCATATTACGGACGTCGATGCTGACGGCCGCAGAAATTTGTCTGTCAGCCAGCGTACGCGCCAGTTCTGGTAACAACACAACCGGAAGGTTATCGACGCAGTAAAAACCCATATCTTCGAGCGCCCGAAGGGCCACGGATTTCCCCGAGCCCGAACGACCGCTGACGATCATCAGCACCATGTTCCGTTTCTCCTCGCGCCTGCAGATGTGGAGGTCATCTTATGGTTACGCATCATCCTGATTGCCTTCCACTTCGGTGATAATTTGATAGAGTTCTTCATCACTTTGGGCTGCGCGCAGACGGCGGCAAATTGTTTTATCTGCCAGACGCTTGGCCACTAGCGAGAGCGTGTGCAAATGGGTTTTGGTCTGGTCAGCAGGCACCAGCAGCGCGAAAAGCAGATCGACGGGCTGGTTATCAATCGCGTCAAATGCGATTGGCGTTTCCAGTTGGACAAACACGCCAACGGCGCGCAGGGTGTCCTCCTCCAGCTTGCCATGCGGAATGGCAATACCATTGCCGATACCGGTACTGCCCATTTTTTCACGGGTCAGGATGGCCTCAAACACCACCTGAGGTGGCAGGCTTAACTGTTTTGCGGCCAGTTCACTGATGATTTCCAGAGCGCGTTTTTTGCTCTGGCAGTGAACGCCACTGCGGGTACATTCCTGGTTAAGGACATGACTTAATTGAAGACCGGAATCGTTGTTCATCATAATTTCACCTAAGCGCTAACTGTACATATGGCCTGTTGTGTTTTACAACAGGCCGCCCTGCACCCGTTAACTGCTCGGACAATCAGTGTTGTTTCAGTTTATCTTTATGTTTATTAAGCTGTCGCGCAAGCTTGTCAATCAAGCCGTCGATAGCCGCGTACATGTCTTGCCCTTCCGCACTGGCATGGATTTCACCCCCATTTATGTGCAGGGTTGCGTCCGAGATATGAGTCACTTTCTCCACTTTCAACACAATGTAGACCTGATTAATCCTCTCGAAATACTGCTCCAGCTTCGCGAATTTAGTGTTTAAAAAATCGCGTAAAGCCTCAGTGATTTCGACATTGTGTCCTGTGATGTTGAGCTGCATAGTGTCTTCCTTATCGGTTGTGTCAAACCAGTTGTTTACGCTGGTTAGACGGCGGAATGGATAAAGACTCTCGATACTTCGCAACAGTACGACGTGCCACCATGATACCCTGATCGGACAGCAGGGTGGTTAACTTACTGTCACTCAGTGGCTTCGCGGGGTTTTCCGCGGCGATCAACTTCTTCACCAGAGCACGAATGGCCGTCGACGAGGCTTCGCCACCGCCTTCGGTATTCACATGACTGGAGAAGAAATACTTAAGCTCAAAAATACCACGCGGACTGTGCAGATACTTCTGCGTGGTCACACGCGAAATGGTCGATTCGTGCATCTCAACGGCCTGAGCAATATCTGCCAGGACCATCGGTTTCATAAATTCTTCGCCCTGCTCAAAAAAGCCTTGCTGCTGTTCCACAATGCATCGACTCACGCGTAGCAGCGTATCATTTCGGCTTTCGAGGCTTTTGATCAGCCATCGCGCTTCCTGAAGATTGCTACGAATATATTGATTGTCGGAGTCGTTCCGCGCACTGGTGCACATGGACGCGTATTGCTGGTTGATTTGCAGGCGGGGAATGCTGTCGGAATTGAGTTCCACGGTCCAGAGACCGTTGTGCTTTCGGACCAGGACGTCAGGAATCACATATTCGGGTTCGCCGGTTTGGATCGATTGCCCCGGACGGGGATCGAGCGACTGGATCAGACTCACCGCTTCTTTCAGCACGTCTTCTTTGAGTCGCGTAACGCGCATCAGACTGCGGAAATCATGATTCGCCAGCAAATCTAAATGTTCGCTGATAATCAGTCGCGCTTCGTCGAGTCTTGGCGTCTCTTTTGCAAACTGAGAAAGCTGGATCAGCAAACAGTCGCGTAGATCTTTTGCTGCGACGCCGACCGGGTCAAAGCGTTGAATGCGTTTGAGGACGGCTTCGATCTCGTCGAGTTCGATTTCGCTATCACCCATGCTTTCCAGAATCTCGTCCAGGGTTACCGTTAAATACCCGGTGTCATCCACTGCATCGACAATGGACGTGGCAATCGCGCGATCGGTTTCGGTGAAAGGGGTCAACTCCACCTGCCACATCAGATAATCCTGTAGCGACTGCGTAGTTTCACCCTGATAAACCGGTAGCTCATCATCCTGATAATCAGCGCGCGTGCCGGATGGCGTTCCAGCGGTGTAAATTTCATCCCAGCTGGCATCCAGCGGTAACTCGTCAGGCATCTCTTTTTGTTCAAGGGCATCTGCCGTATCGAGCGTTTCGGTGTCCTGCTTTTCCTGGGTATCTACCTCATCATGAAGATCGGTTTGCTCCAGCAGTGGATTACTGTCCAGCGCTTGCTGCAGTTCCTGCTGAAGTTCTAACGTTGACAGTTGCAACAGACGGATTGCCTGTTGTAACTGTGGCGTCATCGCCAACTGTTGGCTGAGCCGTAATTGCAAACCTTGCTTCATGTTCAGGGCGTTTTTCTCCGGTCCTGCGTGACTTAACCTCTACCCTATCAGAGTCTGAAGTCTTCCCCAAGGTACACGCGCTTAACATGTTCATCTTCGAGGATTTCGAGTGGCGTGCCGTGAGCAATCAAATGGCCCTGGCTGACGATATATGCACGCTCACAAACTGCCAGCGTTTCACGCACGTTGTGGTCGGTAATCAGCACACCAAGACCGCTGTCGCGCAGATGTTCAATGATACGTTTAATGTCGATAACGGAGATAGGGTCGACGCCGGCAAACGGTTCATCCAAAAGGATAAATTTCGGATTGGCTGCCAGTGCGCGGGCAATTTCTACTCGACGGCGTTCACCGCCCGAAAGTGCCTGGCCGAGGCTGTCACGCAGGTGTTCAATATGGAACTCTTCCATCAATTCGTTGGCGCGATCCTGACGCTGCTCGGAGGTCAAATCGTCACGGATTTGCAGGACGGCCATCAGATTGTCGAACACGCTAAGACGGCGGAAAATAGACGCTTCCTGCGGCAGATAGCCAATTCCGCGACGCGCGCGGGCGTGCAGCGGCAGCAGGCTAATGTCTTCATCATCAATGATGATGTTGCCCGCGTCGCGCGGAACAATGCCGACCACCATGTAAAAGGTGGTGGTTTTACCTGCACCGTTAGGACCCAACAGGCCAACAATTTCGCCGGAGTTAACGGTCAGACTGACATCTTCCACGACGCGGCGGCCTTTGTAGGCTTTGGCGAGGTTTTTTGCAGTTAATGTTGCCATAACGAATTAGTTACTCTTTTGCTGTGCGGGAGCCTGGGTTTTACCTTTGTCCTGCAACTGGGACGGAACCAGTACGGTTGTCACGCGCTTACCTTTCTCGCTGGAAGCCTGCATTTTCTGCTCTTTCACCAGATACGTGATCTTATCGCCAGTGATGTTGCTGTCCAACTGCTCCAGATAAGCATTGCCGGTCAGGATGACAAGGTCCTTCGCCAGCTCATAGTGCATGTGCGAGGCGTGGCCTTTAACCGGCTTACCGTTATCCTGCATCTGATAGAACGTTGCCGGATTGCCGTAGCCATCAATAATTTCTTTGCCTTGTTCACCACCGGGACGGGTGACAACCACTTTGTCGGCATTGATTTTGATGGTGCCCTGCGTCATCACGACGTTGCCCGTGAAGGTCACAACGTTCCCCTGCATATCAAGTGACTGCGTGTCAGATTCGATATGAATAGGTTGCTCAGTATCTCCTGTCACCGCAAGGGCAGGGAGACTGGCGGCCAGCAGCGCGCTGGCGATAACAAAATTAAGGCTGAGTTTGTTTATTTTGAATTTCATATGAGGTTCTAACCTTTTCAATCAGCTCGGCGTTTTTGCTGCGTAAGTTCCCGCGCATTCTCAAACCGCTGGAATTAAATGTCGTGCCGTATAACGTCACCAGATCCTGCGATGTCACATCCTGGGTCACCAGATTGATCTGCGCATTATCCGTCGTAATTTTGCGTAGTTGTGAGTCAGCGGTCAGGGCGTTCACTTCGACGTGACCATACAGATAAAGCATACGGTCATTTGTCAGTTTTGCCCTGTCAGATTTGATCGACCAGGTCGGCACCTTATTAGTGTCAAACGTGGTCATGACCGGCTGAGTAAACCACGAGATGCCTTCATCGGAAAAATACTCAACGTGCTGGGCAATCAAGCGATAGTTCAGCGCCCCTTCCGGACTATAAACCACCGTGTCGCTATGATCGCTCTTATAGGTCGGATCGCTGGTGGCGACCACTTCTGCTGGTGCATCGTCATTGTCAGCGAGATTTACGCCAATCAATACCAACACGGCCAGTGAAAGCAGAATGATAACCCAACGTCTGGTTTTACTCATATCGATTGCCCTTTGGCCTCATCAAGCTTGCCCTGCGCCAGCAATAACAAATCGCACACCTCGCGAACGGCACCACGCCCCCCGTTGATCCGGGTGACATAGTCCGCGCGCGGGATCAGCAGAGGATGCGCATCGGCGACGGCGATACTTAAACCCACTTCCGCCATCACCGGCCAGTCGATCAGATCGTCCCCGACATAGGCCACATTCTCAGGTGCGATGGCAAGTTTCGCCAGTAAATCCCTGAAAGCGACCATTTTGTCAGACTGGCCCTGATACAGATGGGTGATGCCCAGTGTCTCACAGCGATCTTCTACCAGTTTAGCCTTACGCCCGGTGATAATGGCAACTTCTATCCCGGATGTGAGCGCACAACGAATGCCATAACCGTCGCGCACGTTAAATGCTTTCAGCTCTTCGCCGTTATTGCCCATAAAAATCAAGCCATCGGAAAGGACGCCATCCACATCCAGAATCAACAGACGAATCTTTTCCGCCTGCGCCATCATTTGCGTGCTTACCGGACCATAACAGGTTGCAAGGGATGCACCCGCATTACTCATTGTCTTATCCTTTATTACACTACGCCTGCGCGCAGAAGATCATGCATATGTACCACACCCAGCAGTTGGTCGCCATCGGCAACCATGACGGCGGTAATATGACGGGACTGCATTAGGTTCAAAACGTCGACTGCCAGAGTGGCGGGACGGACCCTGATGCCGCCTGGCGTCATTACGTCAGCGATCCCCAGCGTGCGGACATCAACGCCCATATCGAACACGCGGCGTAAATCGCCATCCGTGAAAATCCCTTCGATGTTCATCTGGTCGTCGCAAATCACCGTCATGCCAAGATTTTTACGCGTAATTTCCAGCAATGCGTCGCGCAGCGGGGCATCTTTACTGACGCGAGGGATCTCCGCGCCCGTATGCATAATATCATTTACTCGCAGCAGTAGCTTACGTCCGAGCGCGCCACCTGGATGCGAGAGTGCGAAATCTTCTGGCGTAAAGCCTCGGGCTTCAAGAAGCGCAACCGCGAGGGCATCTCCCATAACCAGCGCAGCGGTCGTGCTGGAGGTCGGCGCAAGGCCGAGTGGGCAAGCTTCTTTGGGCACTTTTACACATAAATGAACATCAGCCGCGCGCGCCATCGTGCTTTCTGGTCGGCTGGTCATGCAAATGAGCGGGACGTGGAGTCGCTTCAGTACGGGAATCAGCGCCAGAATCTCGTTGGACTCACCCGAGTTCGACAGGGCGATAACAATGTCATGCGGTGTCACCATGCCGAGATCGCCATGGGCGGCTTCACCAGGATGAACAAAGAATGAGGATGTGCCGGTACTGGCAAACGTCGCGGCCATTTTGCGCCCAATATGACCTGATTTTCCCATGCCCATCACCACGACTTTGCCCGCGCAGGAGAATATTTTCTCGCATGCCAGGCTGAAATCCTGATTGATGTATTGATCTAACTGCGCCAGACCTTCACGTTCAATCTCCAGAACTTTTTTGCCTGCTTTCTGAAAGTCAAAACCCGGTTGCAATTCTATTTGCGACATAATGCGTTCCGTTTACCCAGAGAGAAGAGGCGACAGCCAATACAGCATCGCCATCCATACGATAAAACCACCCGTCAGCAAGGCACCCGCGCCTTTGCCAATCTGTTGTTTCCGTCGCCAGCACAGCAGGGCGAAAATAATACTCACAAGGAGCATCACCCCGTAATCGCGCGAGAAGGCCAGCGGATTAAATGCCCCTGGCGCAATCAGCGCCGGTAAACCCATCACAATAGCGATGTTAAAGATATTGGAGCCAATGATATTGCCAATCGCCATATCGCCTTCACCTTTACGTGCGCCGGCAACGGCGGTCGCCAGTTCTGGCAAGCTGGTGCCAATCGCTATCACCGTCAGGCCGATAGTCAGCTCACTGATGGCGTAGAAATTGGCGAGCACGGTGGCGTTATCAACGACCATACGCGTGGCCATTGGCATGATAATGAGCGCGACGCCCAGCCACAGTAGAGCGACGGGCAGAGTACCTTCGCGAGGCAGTTCCGCGACTTGCTCACGCGTCAGGCTGTCATTTCCCTGTTTTTCCGCCAGACGAGCAATCTTCACGATGTACAGCAGCCAGATGATCGCCAGCGCGATAAGCAGGATGCCGTCATCCCGCGTGAGTTGCCCGTCGTACAGCACGTAACCTGCCAGCAGGCTGACAATTAACATTAGCGGCAATTCGCGGCGCAGAACATCAGAATGCACGCGAAATGGATGCATCAGCGCGGCGAGGCCAAGGATCAATAATATATTGACGATGTTAGAGCCAATTGCCGTCCCAATCGCGAGGTCAACCTGCCCATGAAGAGAGGCTGAAGCTGAGACGATAATTTCTGGAAGCGATGTTCCGACACTGACCACGGTCATCCCGATGATAAGGGGCGGTATGCCAAAAAGCCGACAAAGAATGGATGCTGCAAAAACCAGACGGTCAGCACTGTAGACCACTAACAGTAAACCGATTATTAACAGGGCCGTTGCTAAAAGCATCAAAAATCCTTTATTCAGGTATACTCGCCGGTCCACTGAGAATGAATCTCTGGCGCCGCATGCAGTCTGTAGACGTAACGATTCTCTAATTTTGACTTTATGCGTCGGAAAAGTAAAACAAATGCCAGCTTTCGCTAACCTGTGCAGACAATATTCTGCAAAAATGTCGGGTTTAAGGCTGAATTAAGCGCCATGCTTAACCTCAAAGGGAAAGAAAGGAATTTTAAATGAGCCAAACAATGGCGAATTTAGTCGATGTCCGTGACGTCAGCTTCTCCCGCGGCAACCGATTGATCTTCGAAGATATTACATTGACGGTACCGCGTGGCAAGATCACGGCGATCATGGGGCCATCCGGAATCGGCAAAACAACGCTGCTGCGTCTGATTGGTGGACAGATCCCGCCAGACAGCGGCGAAATTCTTTTTGATGGCGAAAATGTGCCTGAAATGTCCCGCACTCGCCTCTATACCGTCCGTAAGCGCATGAGCATGTTGTTTCAGTCAGGTGCGTTATTCACTGATATGAACGTCTTTGATAACGTGGCTTATCCGCTGCGTGAGCACACGCGTTTGTCCCCTGAGCTGCTGAAAACGACGGTCATGATGAAGCTTGAAGCGGTGGGGCTACGTGGAGCTGCCAAGCTGATGCCTTCTGAATTGTCTGGCGGAATGGCGCGGCGTGCGGCGCTGGCGCGTGCTATCGCGCTTGAACCGGACTTGATCATGTTCGACGAACCTTTTGTCGGGCAGGATCCGATCACTATGGGCGTGCTGGTCAAGCTGATCTCAGAGCTTAACAGCGCACTCGGCGTCACCTGTGTTGTGGTATCGCATGATGTCCCCGAAGTGCTGAGCATCGCGGATTACGCCTATATTGTGGCGGATAAAAAAATCGTCGCGCACGGCGGCGCTCAAGAATTGCAGAATAATAGCGATCCGCGGGTTCGACAGTTCCTCGACGGTATTGCGGACGGTCCTGTTCCGTTCCGTTATCCCGCGTGTGATTATCATCAAGATTTATTGGGAATAGGGAGTTAAGCCACTGATGCTGTTAAATGCGTTGGCCGCTCTGGGACACCGTGGCATAAAAACCATCAGGACGTTCGGGCGTGCCGGGTTGATGTTGTTCAATGCGCTGGTTGGCAAGCCGGAATTCCGCAAACATGCGCCATTGCTGGTGCGCCAGCTCTATAATGTCGGCGTGCTGTCGATGCTCATTATTATCGTTTCCGGTCTGTTTATCGGCATGGTTCTTGGGCTGCAAGGCTACCTTGTTTTAACCACGTACAGCGCTGAAACCAGCCTGGGTATGCTGGTGTCTCTTTCTCTGTTACGAGAGCTTGGACCGGTTGTTGCGGCGCTGCTTTTTGCCGGGCGTGCCGGTTCTGCGTTAACCGCAGAAATCGGTTTGATGCGCGCAACGGAACAGCTCTCCAGCATGGAAATGATGGCGGTTGATCCCCTGCGGCGCGTCATCTCTCCGCGTTTTTGGGCGGGTGTAATTTCGCTACCTCTGCTGACGATTCTTTTTGTGGCCGTCGGCATATGGGGCGGTTCGCTGGTTGGAGTGCAGTGGAAAGGGATCGACGCAGGTTTCTTCTGGTCCGCGATGCAGGATGCGGTTGATCTGCGTATGGATCTCGTGAACTGCCTGATTAAAAGCGTGGTCTTCGCGTTTACGGTTACCTGGATTGCGTTGTTCAATGGTTACGATGCGATACCGACCTCTGAAGGGATTAGTCGCGCGACAACGCGCACTGTAGTTCATTCGTCGCTGGCCGTACTGGGTCTGGATTTTGTGCTCACCGCACTGATGTTTGGGAATTGAGTTCATGCAAACAAGAAAAAGTGAAATTTGGGTAGGTGTGTTTCTTGTGCTGGCGTTGTTAGCCGCACTGTTTATTTGCCTTCGCGCGGCGGACATCACCTCAATTCGGACTGAACCCACTTATCGTCTCTATGCAACATTCGATAACATCGGGGGACTGAAGGCGCGTTCGCCGGTTCGTATTGGCGGCGTGGTGATTGGACGAGTGGCAGACATTACGCTCGATGAAAAAACCTATCTACCGCGTGTAGAAATGGATATCGAAGAGCGCTACAACCACATTCCGGACACCAGCTCTCTCTCCATCCGTACTTCCGGTCTGCTGGGTGAACAGTATCTGGCGTTAAACGTCGGTTTTGAAGATCCGGAACTGGGAACGTCTATCCTTAAAGACGGTGGCGTGATCCAGGATACCAAATCTGCGATGGTGCTCGAAGATATGATTGGTCAGTTCCTTTACAGCAACAAAGGGGACGACAAAAAAACTGACGATGCCTCTGCAAAGAGCGAAGGCCAAACTGACGTTGCACCGACCCCTGGCGCAACCACTTCATCTCAGGAGAAGTAATTGATGATTAAACGACTATTGATGGTTGCCATGCTGGTGATTGCCCCTCTGAGTGCCGCCTATGCAGCGGATCAGGCCAATCCTTATAAACAGATGGACGAAGCGGCGAAGAAGACGTTTGATCGCCTCAAAAATGAGCAATCAAAAATTCGTTCCAACCCGGATTATCTCCGCGATGTGGTTGATCAGGAGCTGTTGCCTTACGTGCAGGTGAAATATGCTGGCGCGTTAGTTCTGGGTCGCTATTACAAAGATGCCACCCCAGCACAGCGTGAGGCTTACTTTGCGGCGTTCCGCGAATACCTGAAGCAGGCTTATGGTCAGGCGCTGGCGATGTATCATGGCCAGACCTATCAGATTGCACCTGAGCAACCGCTGGGCGATGCGACCATCGTACCTATCCGCGTCACTATCATCGATCCAAATGGCCGCCCGCCGGTGCGTCTGGATTTCCAGTGGCGTAAAAATACGCAGACGGGGAACTGGCAGGCTTATGACATGATTGCCGAAGGTGTGAGCATGATTACGACTAAGCAAAACGAGTGGAGCGATCTGCTGCGTACCAAAGGCATTGATGGTCTTACCGCACAGCTGAAATCTATCTCCAGCCAGAAAATCTCGTTGGATGAGAAAAAGTAATGACGCAGCCATTAAGCTGGACGCGTGAGAGTGACACACTGTTCTTGTCAGGCGAGCTTGATCAGGATCTGCTGATGCCCTTGTGGGATTCGCGTGAATCCGCTATGCAAGGCGTCACGCTGATTGATTTGCATCGCGTGACGCGCGTGGATACCGCAGGCGTTGCACTGTTAGTGCATCTCGTGGCTGAAGGCAAAAAACAGGGCGTAGCTGTAAAACTGGCGGGTGCCAGCGAAAACGTTCTCACCCTGGAAAAACTTTATAATTTGCCCGAAGACGTATTACCTCGCTAATTTTTTCAGTGCGTTACTTCTTAAAGCCTCGACTGTTTCACGGTCGGGGCTTTTTGCTTGTTTAAGACTGCGTCACTTTGCTCTAAGATGTTGGGCTTGTTTTCACTAAAGATGATTTAGAACCCATGGAAAATCATGAAATCCAGTCGGTGCTGATGAACGCACTCTCCCTTCAGGAAGTCCACGTCACCGGCGATGGCAGTCACTTTCAGGTTATTACTGTGGGTGAGATATTCGACGGCATGAGCCGTGTGAAGAAACAGCAGGCTGTTTACGCGCCGCTGATGGAATACATTGCGGATAACCGCATCCACGCCCTGTCGATCAAAGCTTATACCCCGCAAGAGTGGGAACGCGATCGCAAACTAAACGGTTTTTGAGCTGAGGGTGGTTTGCCCGCAGCACGGTTGAATTCATAAGAGAGCACAATAATGGATAAATTTCGTGTACAGGGGCCTACGCGTCTCCAGGGCGAAGTCACAATTTCCGGCGCGAAAAATGCCGCGCTGCCGATTCTGTTTGCCGCACTGCTTGCGGAAGAGCCGGTAGAAATTCAGAACGTACCGAAGCTGAAAGACATCGACACCACGATGAAGCTGCTCACCCAGTTGGGCACCAAAGTGGAACGTAACGGTTCGGTTTGGATTGATGCCAGCAAGGTGAATAACTTTTCTGCCCCGTACGATCTGGTGAAAACCATGCGTGCGTCCATCTGGGCGCTTGGCCCGCTGGTGGCGCGTTTTGGTCAGGGTCAGGTTTCTCTGCCGGGCGGCTGTGCGATTGGCGCGCGTCCGGTTGATTTGCATATCTTCGGCCTTGAAAAGCTCGGTGCGGATATCAAGCTCGAAGAGGGCTACGTTAAAGCCTCCGTCAATGGCCGTCTGAAAGGCGCGCACATTGTGATGGATAAAGTCAGCGTCGGTGCAACGGTCACTATCATGTCAGCTGCGACGCTGGCGGAAGGCACGACCATTATCGAAAACGCGGCCCGTGAGCCGGAAATTGTCGATACGGCGAATTTCCTCGTCGCACTCGGCGCGAAGATTACCGGACAGGGTACCGACCGCATCACCATCGAAGGTGTTGAGCGTCTTGGCGGCGGCGTGTATCGCGTGTTACCAGACCGTATTGAAACAGGCACGTTCCTGGTCGCTGCAGCGATTTCAGGGGGTAAAATTCTGTGTCGCAATGCGCAACCAGACACCTTGGATGCCGTATTAGCAAAACTGCGCGATGCCGGTGCAGATATTGAAACTGGTGAAGACTGGATTAGCCTGGACATGCACGGTAAGCGCCCTAAAGCGGTTAACGTACGCACCGCTCCGCATCCGGCGTTCCCAACCGATATGCAGGCACAGTTTACGCTGCTGAACCTGGTGGCTGAAGGGACGGGCTTCATTACTGAAACCATCTTCGAAAACCGCTTTATGCACGTACCTGAACTTATTCGTATGGGGGCGCACGCTGAAATCGAAAGCAACACGGTGATTTGTCATGGTGTAGAAACGCTTTCTGGCGCGCAGGTGATGGCAACGGATTTGCGGGCTTCTGCGAGCCTGGTGCTGGCGGGTTGCATTGCGGAAGGCACAACCGTTGTGGACCGCATTTACCACATCGATCGTGGCTATGAGTGTATTGAGGACAAACTGCGCGCTCTGGGTGCAAATATCGAGCGTGTGAAGGGCGAGTAATCGCTCCGGCAGCCCCCTGCCAAATGACCGGGGGGTTGCTGTTCTTTTCTCCTGCAAGTCTTCTGCAAGCGCTAGTCCTGGTGCTCGTCTTCCTGCTTTTTCTGACGCATCATTCGTGTTCTGTCGATAAATTCATGGGTAATGGGGTCGTGGTAACGCGAAGGCCATATAATCCAGGGCTGGGTTTCCAGCGCCGTCGCAATAATCAATTCTCCTTTTGGCCATGGGCGAGTCAACGCGTTGGCAAGCGTTGAAGAGCTGAGCCCATTGCGCCTGGACTCTGCTGCAAGTGAGGTCCCTTTTTTGCGCAGTGCGGCAATAATGTCGGCCGAATGCCAGTCGATAAACTTCTTTTCCATATGCTGTCCTTAGATTCAAGTACGTCCACGTCATTCAGGTGAAGTGACGTGAGTTACTATACCTTCTTAGACGGGCTGTTCTAAAAAGTTCGCATAACTGGAGGCAATATTCGGAATATGACAGGGCTTTATTCATGCAGCCTGTAAGCTGATGAATTAACAGGAATGAAGTGTTTATTGGAATTTATTGGAGTCTCCCCGGCACGGGTGCGGGGAGACGTAGAGCATTTAACGATCGCGCTGAACAGCGATATGGGCAAGGCCAATTAACGCATCACGCCATGGGCTATCTGGAATAACCTGAAGGGCTGTAATCGCCTTATCCGCTTCTTCTTCGGCGCGCTGGCGTGTCCATTCAAGCGATCCGCAGATTGCCATTGTTTCCAGTACAGGTTCCAGAAGATGTCGACCATTTCCTTGCTCGATCGCTTCACGAATTAATTTCGCCTGATCCGGTGAACCATTGCGCATTGCATGCAGCAGCGGGAGGGTGGGTTTACCTTCGTTCAGGTCATCACCCACGTTTTTACCCAGCGTTTCGCCATCAGCACTGTAATCCAGTAGATCGTCGATCAGCTGGAATGCGGTACCAAGGTAGCGACCATAGTCCTGCAAACCACGCTCTTGCGCTTCAGTACAGCCCGCAAGGATACCGGAGCATTGTGCTGCGGCTTCAAACAGACGCGCCGTTTTGCTGTAAATCACACGCATATAGTTTTCTTCGGTGATGTCCGGATCGTTGACGTTCATCAACTGCAGCACTTCACCTTCAGCGATGACGTTTACGGCCTCTGACATGACTTCCAGCACCTTTAACGAGCCAAGGCTCGTCATCATCTGGAATGCGCGGGTGTAGATAAAATCCCCCACCAGAACGCTCGCTGCGTTGCCAAATGCGGCGTTTGCGGTCGCTTTCCCGCGACGCATATCGGATTCATCCACCACATCATCATGAAGAAGTGTCGCGGTGTGGATAAATTCGATGAGTGCCGCAATATTGACGTGCGCGTCTCCCTGATATCCAACGGCTCTGGCAGCCAGAATGGCGATCATTGGACGAATACGTTTACCGCCGCCACTGACGATGTAATAACCCAACTGATTGATGAGCTGAACATCAGAGTTGAGTTGCTCCAGGATTACTGCATTCACACCCGCCATATCTTGCGCGGTTAACTCGTTGATTTTATCTAAATTCATCGCAAAAGCCGGGCTTCTTATCCTGTTTACCACATATCAAATGGGCTAACGAAGGGTTTGGTTTATCAAATAGTATGCCTGATTGTACTGAAAAAACGGCTCAGATAAACGTTACCGTACGTGTTGTGTTTTTTTTCTGCATGTATTGATGGTAGCACTTGTCAAAGGCTCGCGTTTTGCGTAATATTCGCGCCCTATTGTGAATATTTATAGCGCACTCTGAATCACACGAGGATGTGCGCGGAAGCGGAGTTCTATATGTACGCGGTTTTCCAAAGTGGTGGTAAACAACACCGAGTAAGCGAAGGTCAGACCGTTCGCCTGGAAAAGCTGGACATCGCAACTGGCGAAGCTGTTGAGTTCGCTGAAGTTCTGATGATCGCAAACGGTGAAGAAGTCAAAATCGGCGTTCCTTTCGTTGATGGCGGCGTTATCAAAGCTGAAGTTGTTGCTCATGGTCGTGGCGAGAAAGTTAAAATCGTTAAGTTTCGTCGTCGTAAACACTACCGTAAGCAGCAGGGCCACCGTCAGTGGTTCACTGATGTGAAAATTACTGGCATCAGCGCCTAAGACCTGAGGAGAGATTTAAATGGCACATAAAAAGGCTGGCGGCTCAACTCGTAACGGTCGCGACTCAGAAGCTAAACGTCTTGGCGTTAAGCGTTTCGGTGGCGAAACCGTTCTGGCGGGTAGCATCATCGTTCGTCAACGTGGCACCAAATTCCACGCTGGTAACAACGTAGGTTGCGGTCGTGACCACACTCTGTTTGCTAAAGCAGACGGTAAAGTGAAATTTGAAGTTAAAGGCCCGAACAACCGTAAATACATCAGCATCGTTGCTGAGTAAGTTTTTCGTGGTCCGGTAACGGATTAAAGCCCCGCAACGTGTTGCGGGGCTTTTTACATTGAAAACCCGGAAAAATTTTCTGCAGGAAAAACGGGCATGAAACAGCAGGCAGGCATCGGTATTCTTTTGGCACTCACTACGGCGGTGTGCTGGGGAGCGTTGCCCATTGCCATGAAGCAGGTTCTGGAAGTCATGGAGCCGCCTACGGTAGTGTTTTATCGCTTTTTAATGGCCAGTATTGGCCTTGGCGCGATTCTGGCGATAAAAGGAAAACTTCCACCGCTGCGGATTTTTCGTAAACCGCGTTGGCTGATTCTCCTGGCTATCGCAACGGCTGGCCTGTTCGGTAACTTCATTCTGTTCAGTTCTTCTCTGCAATATTTAAGCCCCACCGCATCACAGGTCATCGGCCAGCTTTCGCCTGTGGGCATGATGGTTGCCAGCGTCTTTATCCTCAAGGAGAAGATGCGTGTCACGCAGATAGTGGGTGCAAGTATGTTGTTATGCGGTCTGGTGATGTTCTTTAACACCAGCCTGATCGAGATTTTTACCCGCCTGACGGATTACACCTGGGGTGTGATTTTCGGGGTTGGGGCAGCAACGGTCTGGGTGACCTATGGCGTCGCGCAAAAGGTGTTATTGCGCAGGCTCGGCTCACCGCAGATCCTCTTTTTATTGTACACTTTGTGTACAATAGCATTATTGCCTTTAGCAAAACCGGGTGTCATTACCCAGCTCAGCGACTGGCAACTGGCGTGTCTCATTTTCTGTGGGCTTAACACGCTGGTCGGTTATGGCGCGTTGGCCGAAGCGATGGCGCGCTGGCAGGCAGCACAAGTGAGTGCATTAATTACGCTCACGCCGCTGTTTACGCTGTTATTTTCAGATTTATTATCAATGGCCTGGCCCGATTTCTTCGTCAAACCGATGTTAAACCTCTTGGGATATCTCGGTGCGTTTGTCGTGGTTGCGGGCGCGATGTATTCCGCCATTGGTCATCGTCTTTGGGGACGTTGGCGCAAAAATGAAGCGGTTGTAGTTGTCCCCCGCTCAGGCGAATGATTTACGGAGAGTAAAATGAAGTTTGTTGATGAAGCAACAATCCTGGTTGTTGCAGGTGATGGCGGTAATGGTTGCGTAAGCTTCCGCCGTGAAAAATATATTCCTCGTGGTGGTCCTGACGGCGGCGATGGCGGTGATGGCGGTGATGTGTGGTTAGAGGCGGATGAAAACCTCAACACGCTGATCGATTACCGTTTCGAAAAATCTTTCCGCGCCGAACGTGGTCAGAATGGCCAGAGCCGCGACTGTACCGGTAAGCGTGGCAAAGACGTGACCGTTAAAGTCCCGGTCGGGACGCGCGTTATCGACCAGGGCACTGGCGAGACGTTAGGCGATATGACCAAGCATGGTCAGCGCTTGATGGTGGGTAAGGGCGGTTGGCATGGTCTGGGTAACAGCCGTTTTAAATCCTCTGTTAACCGTTCTCCGCGTCAGAAAACAATGGGTACGCCTGGTGATAAACGCGATCTGCAGCTCGAGCTAATGCTGCTGGCAGACGTGGGTATGCTGGGGATGCCAAACGCGGGTAAATCGACCTTTATCCGTTCTGTTTCTGCTGCTAAACCTAAAGTCGCCGATTATCCGTTTACCACACTGGTACCAAGTCTCGGCGTTGTCCGCATGGATAACGAAAAGAGCTTTGTGGTTGCTGATATCCCGGGTCTGATCGAAGGTGCTGCTGAAGGCGCTGGCCTGGGGATTCGTTTCCTGAAACACCTTGAGCGTTGCCGCGTTCTGTTGCACCTCATTGATATCGATCCAATCGACGGTTCAGATCCGGTTGAAAATGCCCGTATCATCGTTGGCGAGCTGGAAAAATACAGCGATAAGCTGGCTGCTAAACCGCGTTGGCTGGTCTTTAACAAGATCGACCTGATGGACAAAGCGGAAGCTGAAGCCAAAGCGAAAGCTATTGCTGAAGCGATGGGCTGGGAAGATAAATACTATCTGATCTCTGCTGCTAGCCAGATGGGCGTCAAAGATCTTTGCTGGGATGTGATGACCTTCATCATCGAGAACCCAATTACTCAGGCAGAAGAAGCGAAGCAGCCTGAAAAAGTTGAGTTTATGTGGGATGACTATCACCGCCAGCAGCTTGAAGAACAAGAAGTTGAAGTCGAAGATGACGAAGAGTGGGATGAGGATTGGGACGAAGACGACGAAGAAGGTGTCGAATTCATCTACAAACGTTAATCCCGTGAAAAGCCCCCTGTTGAAGGGGGCTTTTTTTATGCATGTTAGCTCAACGTCGACGGTAGCCAGCAACTGGCGATTAACCCGCCCTCAGGCGCATTATCGAGTCGTAAATTGCCACGATGAAGCTGCACGATGCGCTGAACAATACTCAGCCCCAGACCACTCCCACCAAAGCGTTGATCGAGTCGACGGAAGGGTTCGGTAATTGAATGCCTGTGGGCTTCATCAATTCCCGGTCCATGATCGATAACGCTCACTTGTGTCCCGTCTTCATGCTCAGTCAGTGTGATTTCGATAGTGGTGCCAGATGGACTGTATCGAGCCGCGTTTTCCAGTAAGTTCCGCAGCATCAGTCGCAGCAATATGGCATCGCCCTGAACGGTAAGTTCGCTGTGCGCGGGCCAAATCACCGGATGATCTTTGAATTCATGCTCCAGCTTTAACGGGGCAATAATGTGATTTGTCCAACTGAGGGTATCGTAATGACCACTCGCCATGGCTTGTCCGGCCCGTGCCAGCATCAAAAGCTGTTCAACCGTATGCATGAGCTGATCGATACGATCGATAAGCGTAGACGCCTGTGGAGAGCCTGATTGCGCCATGAGTTCAAGATGGAGCCGAATGCCAGCCAGCGGCGTTCGGAGCTCGTGAGCGGCGTCAGCGGTAAATAGACGCTCTTGCTTAATGGTTTGGTCCAGGCGAGCGAGCAATTGATTCAGAGACGTTGTGACGGCACCAATCTCTTCCATATCGGAAAATTCAGGAAGAGGATTGAGATTATCTGCGGATCGATTCGCCAGGCTAATGCGCAGCTTGTTGAGGGGGCGCGTTATCCAGGTGATCGCCCAGAAAGAGAAAAACAGTGTGAAACCAACCATCACCAACGAAGGAACCAAAAGCGACGCAATGGCTTCGCGGATTTCCTTTTCGACATGCTGGTTACGCGCTTTGGCTGAGAGGGTTTCGCTCACCAGGAAGCTAATTTGCTCTCGGCTTTCATGCCAGAGCCAAATCACGCTAATGAGCTGGAAAAATAACAGAATGACCGCCAGCAAAACCATCAATCGCCGACGCATGCTATTCATTGTGGGTTCTCAAGACGATAGCCGACGCCGCGAACGGTTTTGATCCGATCTTTGCCGAGTTTGCGTCGAAGGTTATGAATGTGCACTTCGAGTGTGTTTGAGCCCGGATCGTCTTGCCAGCTGTAAATATCCTGCTGCAGCGTTTCCCTGTGTACGGTTTGTCCCGATCGCATAATCAGGCGTGTGAGCAGTGCAAACTCTTTTGGCGTGACTTCGACGGGGTGAGAATTGCACAGAACCTGCTGAGTTTGCAGATTGAGCGTGAGATCGCCATCGGCCACCAGATTATCGCTGTGGCCTTGATAGCGGCGAATCAGCGCGCGTGCCCGAGCCTGTAATTCAGCAAGCGCAAAGGGTTTGACCAGGTAATCATCTGCGCCCGAGTCAAGTCCATGAATTCTGTCTTCGATAGCATCTCGGGCCGTGAGGATGAGGACCGGATTATCAACGCCGCGACGACGCCACTGGCTAAGCAGGGTTGCGCCATCTTTGTCAGGCAGGCCCAGGTCGAGGATAACAAGACTGTACTCGCCGCTTTGAATCAGCGAGTCAGCCTCTGCGGCGGTAGCCGCACAGTCCAGCGCATAGCCTTCGTTGGCCAGCCCCAGAGCCAGCCCTTCCTGTAAGAGAAGATCGTCTTCAACAATGAGTAATTTCATCGCTAGTTATTCTGATAAATGTCCTTGTAAAGCCTGCTTTCGAAACGTACCAGAGGAATACGACGATTACGCTGGTCACCCGGTTCGACGGCATAGCCGGATAGATACTGTACAAACGCCATACGCTGCCCGCTGGCCGTGGTAATAAAGCCAGCCAAATTATACACGCCCTGCAGCGAGCCAGTTTTAGCGGAGACTTTACCATCGACGCCGGCTGCGTGCAGGCCTGCGCGATACTGCAGAGAGCCATCGTAGCCCGCCAACGGAAGCATCGAAATAAAGTTTAGCTCAGTGTCATGCTGGGCAATGTACTGAAGAACTTGCATCATTGTTGCTGGAGAGATCAAGTTATGCCTTGAAAGGCCTGAACCATCAACAGCGATAGTATTCCCAAGATCGATTCCCGCCTGCTGGCGCAAAATCTGACGAACAGCATCTGAACCTGCGCGCCAGGTTCCTGGAACGCCAAAACGTGCATGTCCAATCATGCGGAACACGGTATCGGCAATCATATTGTCCGATTTTTTCAGCATAATCTTAAGCAAGTCGTGTAGGGGAGCGGATTGCTTGCTGGCAATCACCGTACCGGCTTCACTCGGTTGCGTCTGACGTAACAACGTACCTGAATACGTGATATTAGCCTGTTTTAGCTCATCTTTCAGAATCGCACCCGCGTAACTTGCGCCATCCTGGATAGCGAAAGCCAACGGGAGCGGGTCAGCGCGTTGCGTCAGGCAGCCCGTCAACGTAAAGCGATTGAGATCGCCGGGAACGACATCGAGTTCACAATATTGCGCATCCGGTGATCCTTTCGCCAGGGTTCTGACCTGGCTGAACATGGTCACCGGGTAATAGGACGCCACGCGAATAAAGGCTAAATCATTGGGTTTTGGTGCGCTGTACAGCGAAACCGAGAAGCAGTTGCGGTCGACAATAGCGGCGGCTGGCGGCGCGCTAAAGCATTGCGTCATGTCATTCCAGGGCCAGCCGGGGGCTTTATCGTGACTGGCGAAAATAGACGTGTCGATCAGCACGTTGCCCTCGATTTTTTGGATTCCGGACTTTTTCAGAACGGCGACCATATTGCGGATATCCTGACGTTTAAACGTCGGATCGCCGCCAAATCGAGCAATCAAGTCACCTTTCAGAACGCCGCTATCCACATTCCCCTTGGTTTCAAGCGTCGTGGTGAAACGGAAGTCTGGGCCGAGTTGCAACAGTGCAGCCAGCGCTGTAATCACTTTCTGCGTACTGGCGGGCAGGGCCATTTGCTGGCTGTGATAATCAATCTCCGGCGCCTGGGCACCCACTTTTTGCACCATGAGCGCAAGGTTAGCGCCAGCAGGGAGTTGATTGATATATTCATCAACATTCGCTGCGTTTGCAGTGAATGCCATACTGGTAGTCAATCCGATGATAAATCTGGAAAATCGCATAATCTCGCGCTAACAACCCGTAAACAAACCGCCATACTACGGTGCAACGCCCTGTAAAGTAAACGATGACCCATAGTGAACTTCGCGGTAAAATACGTATCAAATTGAAAAATTGCTGCTGACCTGGAACTTTGCTTCCGGGTCAGTTTTCTTTTGCTCCTGACCTGAGACAGGCATTGAAGTCTGCGAGGCCGGTAGTCGGGGTGAGTGAGTCGCTCCCAACAGGAATGTTTAAGAGGTATAACAAATGCAAGCTATTCCGATGACCCTACGTGGCGCAGAAAAACTGCGCGAAGAACTGGATTTTCTGAAATCGGTTCGCCGTCCTGAGATCATTGCCGCTATCGCAGATGCGCGTGAACACGGGGACCTGAAAGAGAACGCTGAATATCACGCCGCGCGTGAGCAGCAGGGTTTTTGTGAAGGGCGCATTAAAGATATCGAGGCTAAGCTGTCTAATGCGCAAGTCATCGACATCACCAAAATCCCAAACACGGGCCGCGTGATCTTTGGTTCTTCGGTGAAAGTACTGAACCTGGACAATGACGAAGAGCAGACTTATCGCATCGTGGGTGATGACGAAGCAGACTTTAAACAGAATTTAATCTCTGTAAACTCACCTATTGCGCGTGGTCTGATTGGCAAGGAAGAAGAGGACGTCGTTGTCATCCGTACGCCCGGCGGCGAAGTGGAATTCGAAATTATTAAGGTCGAGTACCTCTGATTCGCATCTCAGCGCAGATGTTGATACATTGTAAAGAAAGGAAAAAGGCCGCATAGCGGCCTTTTATCAACTGTCGGAGCATGGCATTTTGCTCACCTACGAATGGAAATCCCTCGTTTTACACAGAAAAAGTGTTCGATTCAGGATATTCTTAGCGTGGTAGCGAGATTTTACGCTCTTTAGTCGGGCGATAGAGCACCAGCGTTTTACCGATAACCTGTACATTACAGGCACCGGTTTCACGCACGATAGCTTCCACGATTAAGGTTTTAGAGTCTCTGTCTTCAGAGGCGATTTTCACCTTGATTAACTCGTGGTGCTCAAGCGCTAGTTCGATCTCGGCAAGCACCCCTTCGGTCAAACCATTGTTGCCAAGCATGACTACAGGCTTGAGTGGATGTGCCAGACCTTTAAGGTGCTGTTTTTGTTTAGTACTCAGATTCATCGTATATTTTTGCTTACGTTGGGATTGAAAACGGTTCATTCTACCGCCATCTCCCTTATATCGCCAAATAGCTGCGTAGAAATTTACGTCACAGGCAAATTACGATGAACCAGGACGGAAAGTGAAATGACAGGTAAAAAGCGTTCTGCCAGCTCCAGCCGCTGGCTCCAGGAACACTTTAGCGATAAATATGTTCTACAGGCGCAGAAAAAGGGATTACGTTCCCGCGCCTGGTTTAAACTTGATGAAATACAGCAAAGTGACAAACTCTTTAAACCGGGAATGACGATTGTCGATCTCGGTGCTGCACCCGGTGGATGGTCTCAGTATGCAGTTACGCAGATTGGTGGCCAGGGTCGAATCATCGCTTGCGATCTTTTACCAATGGATCCAATCGTCGGTGTTGACTTCCTTCAGGGCGATTTTCGTGATGAATTAGTGCTGAAAGCGCTGCTTGAACGAGTCGGTGACAGTAAGGTTCAAGTTGTCATGTCGGATATGGCGCCAAATATGTGCGGAACACCAGCGGTGGATATCCCCCGTTCCATGTATCTGGTTGAACTGGCGTTAGAAATGTCTCGTGATGTTCTAGCACCTGGTGGTAGTTTTGTAGTGAAGGTGTTCCAGGGCGAAGGTTTCGAGGAGTATCTTAAGGAAATTCGCTCCCTGTTTGCGAAGGTGAAAGTTCGTAAGCCGGACTCTTCCCGTGCTCGTTCACGAGAAGTGTATATTGTAGCGACAGGACGTAAATGATAACCGGATGATTTCAAACGTGAGTTTGGGAAAATCCAGGTGCAGACTATCCTGACGCTGTTTTTAACACAGTTGTAATATGAGGTTCATCCCTTGAGTGACATGGCGAAAAACCTAATACTCTGGCTGGTCATTGCCGTTGTGCTGATGTCAGTGTTCCAGAGCTTTGGGCCCAGCGAGTCGAATGGCCGCAAGGTGGATTATTCTACCTTCCTGCAAGAGGTCAATCAGGACCAGGTTCGCGAAGCGCGTATCAACGGACGTGAGATCAACGTTACCAAGAAAGATAGTAACCGTTACACGACTTACATCCCGGTGAACGATCCTAAGCTGCTTGATAACCTTCTGACTAAAAACGTCAAGGTGGTAGGTGAGCCGCCGGAAGAACCGAGCCTGCTGGCTTCTATCTTCATTTCCTGGTTCCCGATGCTGCTGCTTATCGGTGTCTGGATCTTCTTTATGCGTCAAATGCAGGGCGGCGGTGGCAAAGGTGCCATGTCGTTCGGTAAGAGCAAGGCGCGTATGCTTACGGAAGACCAGATCAAGACTACTTTTGCTGACGTTGCAGGCTGTGACGAAGCAAAAGACGAAGTGGCGGAACTTGTTGAATACCTGCGTGAGCCAAGCCGTTTCCAGAAACTGGGCGGTAAGATTCCGAAAGGCGTTCTGATGGTCGGCCCTCCAGGTACCGGTAAAACGCTGTTGGCGAAAGCCATCGCGGGTGAAGCGAAAGTACCATTCTTTACTATTTCTGGTTCTGACTTCGTCGAAATGTTTGTGGGTGTGGGCGCATCTCGTGTGCGTGACATGTTCGAACAGGCTAAGAAGGCAGCGCCGTGTATTATCTTCATCGATGAAATCGACGCCGTAGGCCGCCAGCGTGGCGCGGGTCTGGGCGGCGGTCACGATGAACGTGAACAGACTCTGAACCAGATGTTGGTTGAGATGGATGGCTTCGAAGGTAACGAAGGTATTATCGTTATTGCTGCGACGAACCGTCCAGACGTACTTGACCCTGCATTGCTTCGTCCAGGCCGTTTCGACCGTCAGGTTGTGGTTGGTTTGCCGGATGTTCGTGGTCGTGAACAGATTCTGAAAGTCCACATGCGTCGCGTACCGCTGTCTCCAGATATTGATGCGGCAATCATTGCGCGTGGTACTCCTGGCTTCTCCGGTGCTGACCTGGCAAACTTGGTCAACGAAGCGGCATTGTTTGCTGCTCGCGGTAATAAGCGCGTGGTGTCCATGGTGGAATTCGAAAAAGCGAAAGACAAAATCATGATGGGTGCGGAACGTCGCTCCATGGTGATGACGGAAGCGCAGAAAGAATCCACGGCATATCACGAAGCAGGTCACGCGATTATTGGTCGTCTGGTACCGGAACACGATCCGGTACACAAAGTCACCATTATCCCACGTGGCCGTGCGCTGGGCGTAACGTTCTTCCTGCCGGAAGGCGATGCCATCAGCGCCAGCCGTCAGAAGCTGGAAAGCCAGATTTCGACCCTTTACGGCGGTCGTCTTGCTGAAGAAATTATCTACGGTGTGGAACATGTTTCTACCGGTGCGTCGAACGACATTAAAGTCGCGACCAACCTGGCACGTAACATGGTGACCCAATGGGGCTTCTCCGACAAACTCGGTCCGCTGCTTTACGCGGAAGAAGAGGGCGAAGTATTCCTGGGCCGCTCTGTCGCCAAAGCGAAACATATGTCCGATGAAACAGCACGTATCATCGATCAGGAAGTCAAAGCGCTGGTTGAACGCAACTATGGCCGTGCACGCGAAATCCTGAATGAAAACCTGGATATTCTGCACTCGATGAAAGATGCGCTCATGAAATATGAGACGATCGATGCTCCGCAGATCGATGACCTGATGGCGCGCCGCGAAGTGCGTCCGCCAGCCGGTTGGGAAGATCCAGGCACTTCCAATAACTCTGACAACAATGGCACCCCTCGTGCGCCGCGTCCGGTTGATGAACCCCGTACGCCAAACCCGGGTAATACCATGTCAGAGCAGTTGGGCGACAAATAAGTCACTGCCTGAAATAGGTTAATCTGTACCCAAACCCTGGAGCTTGCTCCGGGGTTTTTCTTATCTGCTCATTTAAATACCAGGGATTTAGCCATGAAACTTTTCGCCCAGGACTCGACTCTCGATCTCTCACATCCCCATGTGATGGGGATCCTGAACGTTACGCCTGACTCGTTCTCCGACGGCGGCGCACACAATACGCTGATTGAAGCGGTGAAGCATGCCAATCTGATGATCAACGCGGGTGCGACGATTATTGATATCGGCGGTGAGTCGACGCGTCCTGGCGCATCGGATGTGAGTGTGGAAGAAGAGTTAGCGCGCGTAATCCCGGTGGTGGAAGCGATTGCTCAACGCTTTGAAGTGTGGATCTCTGTGGATACGTCTAAACCTGAAGTAATCAGAGAATCCGCGCGAGTAGGGGCTCACATCATTAACGACATTCGCTCGCTTACCGAGCCGGGTGCACTAGAAGCGGCTGCCGAAACCGGTTTGCCGGTATGTCTGATGCATATGCAGGGGCAACCCAAAACAATGCAGTCATCCCCGAAGTATGATGATGTTTTTGCCGATGTGAATCGCTACTTTAATGAGCAAATCGCACGTTGTGAGCGTGCGGGTATCGCAAAAGAGAAATTGTTGCTCGACCCGGGATTCGGATTCGGTAAAAATCTCTCCCATAACTATGAGTTGCTTGCGCGTTTATCAGCATTTCACCATTTTGGTCTGCCGTTGCTGGTCGGAATGTCGCGAAAAACGATGGTAGGGCAATTGCTTAATGTGGGTCCTGGCGAACGTCTGAGTGGAAGTCTTGCGTGTGCAGTTATTGCGGCGATGCAAGGCGCGCACATTATTCGCGTCCATGACGTCAAAGAGACAGTAGAAGCTATGCGTGTGGTTGAAGCCACATTGTCAGCGAAGGAAAACAAACGCTATGAGTAATCGTAAATATTTTGGCACCGACGGCATTCGTGGGCGCGTGGGCGATGCACCGATCACCCCAGAATTTGTTCTTAAACTTGGTTGGGCAGCGGGTAAGGTCCTGGCTCGTCACGGCTCGCGTAAAATTATCATCGGGAAAGATACCCGTATTTCGGGCTACATGCTGGAGTCAGCATTAGAAGCTGGTCTTTCAGCCGCAGGGCTTTCCGCTTCATTCACCGGCCCAATGCCAACGCCTGCTGTCGCGTATCTTACACGTACCTTCCGTGCAGAAGCAGGGATTGTGATTTCGGCCTCGCACAATCCGTTCTACGATAACGGGATTAAATTTTTCTCCATTGATGGCACAAAATTGCCTGACGAAGTTGAAGAAGCTATCGAAGCGGAAATGGAAAAAGAGCTGACCTGCGTCGATTCATCAGAACTGGGCAAAGCAAGCCGTATCGTTGATGCAGCGGGCCGCTACATTGAGTTCTGCAAAGGCACGTTCCCTAATGAGCTGAGCCTGAGTCATCTCAGAATTGTGGTCGATTGCGCGAATGGCGCCACTTACCACATCGCGCCGAATGTTTTCCGCGAACTTGGTGCAAAAGTTATCGCGATTGGCTGTGAGCCTGATGGTCTCAACATCAATGAGGAAGTGGGCGCGACGGACGTGCGTGCTTTGCAGGCCCGCGTGCTTGCTGAAAAAGCCGATCTGGGCATTGCGTTTGACGGTGACGGCGACCGCGTGATCATGGTTGATCACGAAGGAAACAAAGTCGACGGCGACCAGATTCTGTACATCATTGCCCGCGAAGGTCTGCGTCAGGGCCAGTTGCGCGGTGGCGCTGTAGGCACCTTGATGAGCAATATGGGGCTGGAACTGGCTCTCAAACAGCTGGGGATTCCGTTTACCCGAGCGAAAGTGGGCGACCGCTACGTGCTGGAGAAACTCCAGGAGAAAGGCTGGCGTATTGGTGCAGAAAATTCTGGCCATGTGATTCTGCTGGACAAAACGACGACCGGTGACGGCATCGTGGCAAGTCTTCAGGTTGTTGCTGCGATGGTGCGTAACCATATGAGTTTGCATGACCTGTGCAGCGGCATGAAAATGTTCCCACAGATTCTGGTTAACGTTCGCTTTACTGCCGGAAATGGCGATCCGCTGGAAAATGAAAATGTGAAAGTGGTCATGGCAGAAGTGGAGGCGGCGCTGGGAAATCGCGGTCGCGTTCTGCTCCGCAAATCGGGTACAGAGCCTTTGATTCGCGTGATGGTTGAAGGCGAAGAAGAAGCGCAGGTGACTGAGTTTGCTCATCGAATTGCCGATGCGGTTAAAGCGGCATAATCCTTCGCAGTAAGTGTTTAAAAAGGCGGCGTTTGCCGCCTTAAGATTGTCCAATACAGGCGCTTTTGCTGTTTTTTTCCGCAGTTGATACAATGCGCTAAAATTGCCCTTGCGAAGGCCATTCGCTTTGGTTAGTATTCACACCCGCTTCAGTGGGAAACAAAAATCCTGCTAAATTGGTCGAAGCATTGGTATGCGGCAAATCCGCAAGGAACAGGTTGATTATGTACGAAGCTCTTTTAGTTGTTTTCCTTATTGTAGCCATCGCTCTCGTAGCGCTGATCATGCTGCAGCAAGGTAAAGGCGCTGATATGGGAGCCTCCTTCGGAGCAGGCGCTTCCGGTACGCTGTTTGGCTCAAGTGGTTCTTCGAACTTCATGACCCGTACAACGGCGATTCTGGCTACGCTGTTCTTCATTATCAGTCTGGCGCTTGGCAACATCAATAGCAACAAGACCAGCAAAGGAAGCGAGTGGGAAAACCTGAATGCTCCGTCTAAAACCGAGCAGACTCAGCCAGCTGAACCGGCTAAGCCGACCAGCGATATCCCGCAGTAAGGTTTCAGTACCGAGGTGGTGGAATTGGTAGACACGCTACCTTGAGGTGGTAGTGCCCTAACGGGCTTGTGGGTTCGAGTCCCATCCTCGGTACCAATATTCCAGAAGAAAGACATCGAAAGATGTCTTTTTTTTCGTCTGTAGGTTTGAGCGTGTCCAGACAATCGCAGCGTGGTGACCGTTGCCACTATGCTCGATAGAAAGCGATAGTTGGCATTAGTGGCCGATATCAGACAGACACAAAAAAGGCGCCCTTCGGCGCCTTTTGTATTTTTATTCGCGATTACTTTTTATCGCTGTGTTCCAGATTCTCAACCTGCGGCAGGCCATTACCGGAAGACGCAGAGAGCAAACCGGTTTCAATGTAATTAAACAGTTTCTCACGCGTGTCGGTGATATCCAGATTACGCATCGTTAATTGGCCGATACGATCATCCGGAGAGAAGACAGAATCCCCTTTCTCCATGGTCAGGCGTTCAGCTTTATACGTCAGGTTGTCAGACACCGTATTCAGGATGGAGTAGTCGTTGCCGCGACGTAGTTCCAGCGTCACTTCACCCGTAATGGCGCTGGCGACCCAGCGTTGCAGCGCATCACGCAGCATCAACGCCTGTGGATCGAACCAACGGCCCTGATACAGCAATTTACCCAACTGGCGACCATGAGAGTGGTACTGCTCAATGGTGTCTTCGTTGTGAATACCGGTCAGCAGACGCTCGTAAGCAATGTGCAGCAGTGCCATTCCCGGTGCTTCATAGATCCCGCGGCTTTTCGCTTCGATGATGCGGTTTTCAATCTGATCGCTCATGCCTAAACCGTGACGACCACCAATGCGATTTGCTTCCAGCATCAGCTCTACATCATCAGAGAAGGTCTGGCCGTTCAGTGCTACCGGATGACCACGTTCGAAACGGACAGTCACTTCCTCAGCCTGAATCTTGACGCTTTCATCCCAGAACTTCACGCCCATGATGGGATTGACGATTTTCACGCTAGAGTTCAGGAACTCAAGATCCTTCGCTTCGTGCGTCGCGCCCAACATGTTGGAGTCGGTGGAGTACGCTTTCTCGGCAGACATTTTGTAGTCAAAGCCGGAAGCCACCATAAACTCAGACATTTCCTGACGGCCACCCAGTTCATCAATGAAATCCGTGTCCAGCCAAGGTTTATAAATCTGCAACTCTGCGTTGGTCAGCAGGCCGTAACGATAGAAACGTTCGATATCGTTACCTTTATAGGTACTGCCGTCGCCCCAAATATTCACGCCATCATCTTTCATGGCCGCCACCAGCATCGTACCGGTAACTGCGCGGCCCAGAGGCGTGGTGTTGAAATAGGTCAGGCCGCCCGTCGTGTTGTGGAAAGCACCGCATTGAATGGCTGCGATGCCCTCAGCAACCAGTTGCTTACGGCAGTCAATCAGACGTGCGTTCTCTGCACCGTATTCCATGGCGCGACGAGGAATCGCATCATAATCTTCCTCATCCGGCTGACCCAGGTTCGCTGTATATGCATAAGGAACCGCTCCCTTTTGGCGCATCCACAGGAGTGCAGCGCTAGTATCCAGGCCGCCAGAAAAAGCGATGCCTATACGTTGTCCTACCGGAAGATGCTTGAGAATCGTCGTCATAAAATAAAACCCTGCTTGATTGACTGATGAGAGACCGCTTTCAGTTCTCTTTGCATGTTTATGCAAAATAAGTGAGTTTTCATTTAATCATCTTTTGCCAATGACCGGAAGAGATTCGTGAGTTTTTTGTAAAAATTTCCCACTGTTTAGGCCGCTAGACATGCAGACGTCAGAACAGAATAGGGCGTGCTAGCTTATTCAGCAAAACGCATAGCTTGTAGGGTTGACAGGTGGGGTTAACTATCAATATACTAAACGCCGATTTAAAGTCCCGTCCTCGGTACCAAATCCCAGCATTATTTGCATTTTTTACCCAAAACGAGTAAAATTTGCCACGTTTCAGGCGCGGGGTGGAGCAGCCTGGTAGCTCGTCGGGCTCATAACCCGAAGGTCGTCGGTTCAAATCCGGCCCCCGCAACCACTTTCCTATAAAGTTCTTTTTCAAATATACTGTGAAGACATAGCGGCTTCGTAGCTGGATTTGAAAAAATTCTTTCAGAAAGTGCTCCAGGCCGCAGTTGCGGCTATAGGGTTCAGTTATCTAAAGCCCCGATTTATCGGGGTTTTTTGTTATCTGACTACAGAATAACTGGGCTTTAGGCCCTTTTTTTACGTCTTGGGGGTGGGCTTGTCCACATTAGAGCAAAAATTAACAGAGATGATTAAAGCACCGGTCGAAGCACTGGGCTACGAACTGGTCGGCATCGAATTTATTCGCAGCCGTACATCCACGCTGCGCATCTATATTGATAGTGAAGATGGCATCAATGTTGATGATTGTGCTGATGTTAGCCACCAGGTCAGTGCGGTTCTTGACGTTGAAGATCCTATTACTGTTGCCTACAACCTGGAAGTTTCCTCGCCTGGCCTCCATCGTCCAATGTTTACTGCTGAACACTACACTCACTATATTGGTGAAGAAGTGGCTATCGTACTGCGTATGGCCGTGCAAAACCGCCGTAAATGGCAGGGCGTTATTAAGGCCGTTGATGGTGAGATGATCACAGTAACAGTCGAAGGCAAAGATGAAGTGTTCGCGCTGAGTAATATCCAGAAGGCGAACCTGGTTCCCCACTTTTAACAGTCTGGATTGAGGTGAAAAGCCCGCGATGAACAAAGAAATTTTGGCTGTTGTTGAAGCCGTCTCTAACGAGAAATCACTGCCGCGTGAGAAGATTTTCGAAGCGCTGGAAAGTGCACTGGCTACAGCAACCAAGAAAAAATACGAACAAGAGATCGATGTTCGCGTAGAAATCGATCGTAAAAGCGGTGACTTCGATACATTCCGTCGTTGGGTTATTGTTGAAGAAGTGACCCAACCGACTAAAGAAATTACGCTGGAAGCGGCTCGTTACGAAGACGAAAGCTTCAATGTCGGCGAATATGTTGAAGATCAGATTGAATCGGTGACGTTTGACCGTATCACTACCCAAACGGCAAAGCAGGTTATCGTACAGAAAGTACGTGAAGCTGAACGCGCCATGGTGGTTGATCAGTTCCGTTCACACGAAGGTGAAATCATCACTGGCGTTGTGAAGAAAGTTAACCGTGACAACATCGCGCTTGATCTGGGTAGCAATGCGGAAGCGGTTATCCTGCGCGAAGATATGTTGCCGCGTGAGAACTTCCGTCCAGGCGACCGCATCCGCGGTGTTCTGTATGCGGTACGTCCAGAAGCGCGCGGTGCGCAGCTGTTCGTTACACGTTCTAAAGCAGAGATGCTGATTGAACTGTTCCGCATTGAAGTACCAGAAATTGGTGAAGAACTTATCGAGATCAAAGCAGCGGCCCGCGATCCGGGTTCACGCGCTAAAATCGCGGTAAAAACCAACGACAAGCGTATCGACCCAGTCGGTGCTTGCGTCGGTATGCGTGGTGCGCGCGTTCAGGCTGTATCAACTGAACTGGGCGGTGAGCGTATCGACATCATCCTTTGGGACGACAACCCGGCGCAATTCGTGATTAACGCGATGGCTCCGGCAGATGTTGCTTCCATTGTGGTCGACGAAGACAAGCACACCATGGATATCGCTGTTGAAGCCGGTAACCTGGCGCAGGCTATCGGTCGTAACGGTCAGAACGTACGTTTGGCTTCTCAACTGAGTGGTTGGGATCTGAACGTGATGACTGTTGATGATCTGCATGCGAAGCATCAGGCTGAAGCTCATGCCGCGATCGCGACCTTCACGAAGTACCTGGAAATTGACGAAGATTTCGCAACTGTCCTGGTCGAAGAAGGTTTCTCTTCGCTTGAAGAACTGGCCTATGTGCCAATCAAAGAACTGCTGGAAATTGACGGCCTGGATGAAGCAACCGTTGAAGCCCTGCGTGAACGCGCTAAAAACGCACTGACCACCCTGGCACTGGCTCAGGAAGAAAGCCTTGGTGATAACAAGCCGGCTGATGACCTGCTGAATTTAGAAGGTCTTGATCGTGCGATTGCGTTCAAGCTGGCTGCCCATGGTGTTTGTACGCTGGAAGATCTCGCTGAGCAAGGCGTTGATGACCTGGCTGATATCGAAGGTTTAACCGACGAGAAAGCCGGCGAACTCATCATGGCCGCACGTAATATTTGCTGGTTCGGCGACGAAGCGTAATAAACTGTAGCAGGAAGGAACAGCATGACTGATGTAACTGTAAAATCGCTGGCTACTGAGATTCAGACCTCCGTGGAGCGCCTGGTACAGCAATTTGCTGATGCAGGGATCCCGAAGGCGGCTGATGATTCGGTAACCGCGCAAGAAAAACAAACGCTGTTAGCGCACCTGAACCGTGAACACGGTTCTACGCCTGATAAGCTGACGTTGCAGCGCAAAACGCGTAGCACGTTGAGTATTCCAGGTACCGGTGGAAAAAGTAAATCGGTACAAATCGAAGTCCGCAAGACACGCACCTTTGTAAAACGTGATCCGCAAGAGGCCGAGCGCCTTGCAGCGGAAGAGCAGGCACAGCGTGAAGCGGAAGAGCAAGCTCAGCGTGAGGCTGTTGAAACAGCTAAACGTGAGGCCGTATTAAAAGCTGAACGTGAGGCCGCAGAAAAAGCGAAGCGCGATGCACATGATAAAGCGAAGCGCGACGCTGCGGAAAAAGACAAAGTGAGCAATCAACAGACTGACGAAATGACCAAAACTGCCCAGACAGAAAAAGCCCGCCGTGAAAATGAAGCTGCGGAGCTGAAGCGCAAAGCGGAAGAAGAAGCCCGTCGCAAACTCGAAGAAGATGCGCGTCGTGTAGCGGAAGAAGCCCGTCGTATGGCTGAAGAAAATGCAGGCGTTTGGGCTGAGCAAGAGAAAGCGAAAGGTGAAGAGGATAAGAGCGATTATCACGTCACCACTTCTCAGCACGCTCGCCAGGCTGAAGACGAAAACGACCGTGAGGTTGAAGGTAACCGTAGCCGTACGCGTACTGCGACAAAAGCTGCTCGTCCTCAGAAGAAAGGCAACAAACACGCTGAATCCAAAGCAGACCGCGAAGAAGCGCGTGCTGCGGGTCGCGGTGGCAAAGGTGGCAAGCGTAAAGGTTCATCTTTACAGCAGGGCTTCCAGAAACCAGCTCAAGCCGTTAACCGTGACGTTGTGATTGGCGAAACCATCACCGTTGGCGATCTGGCGAACAAAATGGCTGTTAAAGGCTCTCAGGTCATCAAAGCGATGATGAAACTGGGCGCTATGGCAACCATCAACCAGGTTATCGATCAGGAAACAGCGCAGCTGGTTGCTGAAGAGATGGGCCATAAAGTTACCCTGCGTCGTGAAAACGAGCTGGAAGAAGCAGTAATGAGCGACCGTGACACTGGCGCTGCGGCAGAGTCTCGCGCACCGGTTGTGACCATCATGGGTCACGTTGACCACGGTAAAACCTCTCTGCTTGACTACATTCGTTCTACGAAAGTGGCATCCGGCGAAGCAGGCGGCATTACCCAGCATATCGGTGCTTACCATGTTGAAACAGACAACGGTATGATCACCTTCCTGGATACCCCGGGTCACGCCGCGTTTACCTCTATGCGTGCTCGTGGTGCTCAGGCAACGGATATCGTTGTTCTGGTTGTTGCAGCAGACGATGGCGTGATGCCGCAGACGATCGAAGCTATCCAGCACGCAAAAGCGGCGCAGGTACCGGTCGTTGTTGCAGTCAACAAAATCGATAAGCCTGAAGCAGACATGGATCGCGTTAAAACCGAACTGTCTCAGTACGGCGTGATGCCGGAAGAGTGGGGCGGTGAATCTCAGTTCATCCCAGTTTCTGCGAAAGCGGGTACCGGTATTGATGACCTGCTGAACGCTATCCTGCTGCAAGCTGAAGTTCTGGAGCTGAAAGCGGTTCGCAACGGCATGGCAAGCGGCGCAGTGATCGAATCCTTCCTGGATAAAGGTCGTGGTCCAGTTGCTACCGTACTGGTTCGCGAAGGTACGCTGAACAAGGGCGATATCGTGCTGTGTGGCTTCGAATACGGCCGTGTTCGTGCGATGCGTAACGAACTGGGTCAGGAAGTACTGGAAGCAGGTCCATCCATTCCAGTGGAAATCCTGGGTCTGTCCGGTGTTCCGGCTGCCGGTGACGAAGTGACCGTTGTTCGTGACGAGAAAAAAGCGCGTGAAGTTGCACTGTATCGTCAGGGCAAATTCCGTGAAGTTAAACTGGCTCGTCAGCAGAAATCTAAACTCGAGAATATGTTCGCTAACATGACTGACGGCGAAGTTCACGAAGTGAACGTCGTACTGAAAGCGGACGTTCAGGGTTCTGTGGAAGCGATCTCCGATTCTTTACTGAAACTGTCTACCGACGAAGTGAAAGTAAAAATCATCGGTTCTGGTGTCGGTGGTATCACCGAAACCGACGCCACGCTGGCGGCTGCTTCGAACGCGATTCTGGTTGGCTTCAACGTGCGTGCTGATGCCTCTGCACGTAAAGTTATCGATTCAGAAAGCCTGGATCTGCGCTACTACTCCGTCATCTATCATCTGATTGACGAAGTGAAAGCTGCGATGAGCGGCATGCTGTCTCCGGAACTGAAACAGCAGATCATCGGTCTGGCTGAAGTTCGTGACGTGTTTAAATCGCCTAAGTTTGGTGCGATCGCGGGCTGTATGGTCACCGAAGGTACCATTAAACGTCACAACCCAATCCGCGTTCTGCGTGACAACGTGGTTATCTACGAAGGCGAGCTGGAATCCCTGCGCCGCTTCAAAGATGACGTTAACGAAGTCCGTAACGGCATGGAATGTGGTATCGGCGTGAAGAACTACAACGACGTTCGCGTTGGCGATATGATCGAAGTGTTCGAAATCATCGAGATCCAACGTAGCATCGCTTAATTCATAGCGTCCTCGGGCCTTAGCGCCCGAATGACTCAGTGGATTAAAACGTGCAGGCCGGGTTAGCGAAGCGCCACCCGGCAATAATTTTAAAAGGGGCTAATAGCCCCTTTTTTGTCTGGAGAATTTATTATGGCGAAAGAATTTGGTCGCCCGCAGCGTGTTGCTCAGGAGATGCAGAAAGAAATCGCACTCATCCTGCAGCGTGAAATCAAAGACCCGCGCGTCGGCATGATGACGACCGTTTCTGGTGTTGAAATGTCTCGTGACCTGGCATACGCCAAAGTGTTCGTCACGTTCCTCAATGATCAAGATGAAGCGGCGGTTAAGAACGGTATTAAAGCCTTGCAGGAAGCGTCCGGATTTATCCGTTCTCTGCTCGGTAAAGCGATGCGTCTGCGCATCGTGCCTGAACTGACTTTCTTCTACGATAACTCGTTAGTTGAAGGCATGCGTATGTCTAACCTCGTGACCACTGTGGTTAAGCATGACGATGAGCGTCGTGTTAACCCGGATGACGAAAAGGAAGACTGATGAGTCGTCCTCGTCGTCGCGGTCGCGACGTGCATGGCGTGCTGTTGCTGGATAAACCACAAGGTGCATCCAGTAACGACGTGCTGCAAAAAGTTAAGCGTATTTATAACGCAAACCGTGCCGGACACACCGGCGCGCTGGATCCGCTGGCAACAGGTATGCTGCCCGTTTGTCTGGGTGAGGCGACAAAGTTTTCCCAGTATCTGCTCGATTCTGATAAGCGCTATCGCGTCATCGCAAAACTGGGTCAGCGCACCGATACGTCCGATGCGGATGGTCAGGTTGTCGAAGAACGCCCGGTGGCGTTTAGTGCCGAACAGCTTGATGCTGCGCTGGAAAGTTTCCGTGGCGAAACCCTCCAGGTGCCGTCGATGTATTCGGCGCTGAAATACCAAGGCAAAAAGCTATACGAATATGCGCGTCAGGGGGTAGACGTCCCGCGCGAAGCCCGTCCGATCACTGTGTATGAGCTGTTATTCATTCGCCACGAAGGTGATGAGCTGGAGCTCGAAGTGCACTGTTCGAAAGGCACTTATATTCGTACCATCATTGATGATCTGGGCGAGAAACTGGGTTGTGGCGCGCATGTGATTTATTTACGTCGCCTCGCCGTCAGTAAGTACCCGGTCGAACGTATGGTAACGCTTGAACAACTTCGTGAATTGGTAGAGCAAGCGGAAACGCAGGGGATTTCACCTGCGGATTTACTTGATCCCCTGCTGATGCCAATGGACAGTCCAGCGTCTGATTTCCCGGTAGTTAATTTGCCGTTAACGTCTTCAGTTTACTTTAAAAATGGTAATCCGGTACGTACGACAGAGACGCCACAACGGGGTCTGGTTCGCGTCACTGAAGGTGAAGAAAATACGTTCATCGGCATGGGTGAAATCGACGATGAGGGCCGTGTGGCACCGCGTCGCCTGGTTGTTGAATATCCGGTTTAAGCGAGTGACTTGCCTTGCGATAACCAGGTGAGACGAGTAGAATATCGCCGCTTAACGTCCGGCAAAGTGTTTAACATTTTGCAGGGCGTAAACTGGGGTTGCTGAATTAGAGATCGGCACCCTTTCATTCTTTATATTTTTGGAGTTCATCATGTCTCTAAGCGTTGAAGCTAAAGCTAAAATCGTTTCCGAGTTCGGTCGTGGTACTAACGACAGCGGTTCTACCGAAGTTCAGGTTGCACTGCTGACCGCACAGATTAACCACCTGCAGGGTCACTTTGCAGAGCACAAAAAAGATCACCACAGCCGTCGTGGTCTGCTGCGTATGGTTTCTCAGCGTCGTAAACTGCTCGACTACCTGAAACGTAAAGATGTTGCACGCTATACCGCGCTGATCGAGCGTCTGGGCCTGCGTCGCTAAGTCTTGCGAGTTTCAGAAAAAGGGGCCTAATGGCCCCTTTTTTCAACCAGACGGCAGCAATTCACTGGAAACTATTGTATTGTTGCTATAAATGATCTTCCTTGCAGAGGTTCGCGCGGCTAATGAGAGGCTTCACCCATGGGGGTGTCGGTTGTCATTAGTCGCGAGGATGCGAAGAAGGTCGGGTTAAATCGACAGCACACCGTGGGTGTGCTGTCATCCATTAAGAAAGGACAGAATTTTGCTGAATCCGATCGTTCGTAAATTCCAGTATGGTCAGCATACCGTCACGCTGGAAACCGGCATGATGGCACGTCAGGCTACTGCTGCCGTTATGGTAAGCATGGATGACACTGCTGTATTCGTGACCGTAGTTGGCCAGAAAAAAACTAAGCCAGGCCAGGACTTCTTCCCGCTGACCGTTAACTATCAAGAGCGTACTTACGCTGCGGGTAAAATCCCTGGTGGCTTCTTCCGTCGTGAAGGCCGTCCAAGCGAAGGCGAAACCCTGATTGCGCGTCTGATTGACCGCCCGGTTCGTCCGCTGTTCCCAGAAGGCTTCATTAACGAAGTTCAGGTTATTGCCACCGTTGTTTCCGTTAACCCACAGGTTAACCCGGACATCGTTGCGATGATTGGCGCATCCGCTGCGCTGTCTCTGTCTGGTCTTCCGTTCAACGGTCCTATCGGTTCTGCTCGCGTTGGTTATATCAATGACCAGTACGTTCTGAACCCAACGCAAGATGAGCTGAAAGAAAGTAAGCTGGATCTGGTTGTTGCAGGTACCGAAGCTGCAGTGTTGATGGTTGAATCCGAAGCAGAACTGCTGAGCGAAGACCAGATGCTGGGCGCAGTGGTCTTCGGCCACGAGCAGCAGCAGATCGTTATCGAAAACATCAAAGATCTGGTTAAAGAAGCCGGTAAACCACGTTGGGACTGGCAGCCAGAAGTTGTCAACGAAGCGCTGAATGCGCGCGTTGCTGCACTGGCGGAAGCACGTCTTAGCGATGCATACCGCATTACTGACAAACAAGAACGTTATGCGCAGATTGATGTAATCAAATCTGAAACCATCGCTACGCTGGTTGCAGAAGATGACTCTCTGGATGCTAACGAACTGAGCGAAATTCTGCACGCTATCGAGAAAAATGCTGTTCGTAGCCGTGTTCTGGCTGGCGAGCCGCGTATCGATGGCCGTGAAAAAGACATGATCCGTGGTCTGGATGTGCGTACTGGCGTTCTGCCACGTACTCACGGTTCTGCACTGTTCACCCGTGGCGAAACTCAGGCGCTGGTAACTGCGACCTTGGGTACTGCACGTGATGCGCAGAACATCGACGAACTGATGGGCGATCGCACTGACAGCTTCCTGTTCCACTACAACTTCCCTCCGTACTCCGTAGGTGAAACCGGTATGGTGGGCTCGCCGAAGCGTCGTGAAATCGGTCACGGTCGTCTGGCGAAGCGTGGCGTACTGGCTGTTATGCCAGAAGCTGACAAATTCCCGTACACCGTGCGTGTGGTTTCTGAAATCACCGAATCTAACGGTTCTTCTTCCATGGCTTCCGTGTGTGGCGCATCTCTGGCTCTGATGGATGCTGGCGTACCGATCAAAGCTGCTGTTGCGGGTATCGCAATGGGCCTGGTGAAAGAAGGCGACAACTTTGTTGTTCTGTCTGACATTCTGGGCGACGAAGATCACCTGGGTGATATGGACTTCAAAGTCGCGGGTTCCCGCGAAGGTATCTCTGCGCTGCAGATGGATATCAAAATTGAAGGCATCACCAAAGAGATCATGCAGGTTGCACTGAACCAGGCTAAAGGTGCGCGTCTGCACATCCTGGGCGTGATGGAGCAGGCGATTAACGCGCCACGCGGCGACATTTCTCAGTTCGCACCGCGCATCCACACCATCAAGATCAGTCCAGACAAGATCAAAGATGTTATCGGTAAAGGCGGTTCTGTTATCCGTGCTCTGACCGAAGAAACAGGCACCACCATCGAAATCGAAGACGACGGTACTGTTAAAATCGCAGCGACCGACGGTGAGAAAGCGAAATTCGCAATTCGTCGTATCGAAGAGATTACGGCAGAAATCGAAGTGGGTCGTATCTACAATGGTAAAGTGACGCGTATCGTTGACTTTGGCGCATTCGTTGCCATTGGTGGCGGTAAAGAAGGTCTGGTTCACATCTCTCAGATCGCTGACAAGCGTGTTGAGAAAGTGACCGATTACCTGCAGATGGGTCAGGAAGTTCCAGTTAAAGTTCTGGAAGTTGATCGTCAGGGCCGTGTTCGTCTTAGCATCAAAGAAGCAACCGAGCAGTCTCAGCCTGCTGCCGCGCCGGAAGCGCCGGCCGCAGAGCAAGGCGAGTAAGGTTGCATTTGCCCTCCGCTGTAGCGGAGGGCCTATTATCAGGCAGGACGCCTTGTTAGCAGCCGGGGGACAGGACGTTCATCCAATAGTTGTCTTCGGGAGTGGAAATGAAGCCTTTTTTGCGCTGGTGTTTCGTTGCGACAGCTTTAACGCTGGCAGGATGCAGCAACTCTGCCTGGCGTAAGAGCGAAGTTCTCGCAGTGCCATTGCAACCCACTTTGCAGCAAGAAGTGATTCTGGCACGCATGGAACAAATTCTTGCCAGTCGGGCTTTAACCGATGATGAACGCGCACAGCTTTTATATGAGCGCGGAGTGTTGTATGATAGTCTCGGTCTGAGGGCACTAGCGCGAAATGATTTTTCACAAGCGCTGGCAATCCGACCTGATATGCCTGAAGTATTCAATTACTTAGGTATATATTTAACGCAGGCAGGCAATTTTGATGCTGCCTATGAAGCGTTTGATTCTGTACTTGAGCTTGATCCAACTTACAACTACGCGCACTTGAATCGCGGTATCGCATTGTATTACGGCGGTCGCGACAAGATAGCGCAAGATGATCTGCTGGCGTTTTATCAAGACGATCCTAATGATCCTTTCCGTGTCCTGTGGCTTTACATTGTTGAGCAGAAGCTCAATGAGAAGCAGGCAAAAGAGGCGTTAAAACAGCGCTTCGAGAAATCGGACAAGGAACAATGGGGATGGAACATTGTCGAGTTCTACCTGGGCAACATTAGCGAAGCAACGCTAATGGATCGGCTCAAGGCGGACGCAACGGATAACACCTCGCTCGCTGAGCATCTCAGTGAAACCAACTTCTATTTAGGTAAGTACTACCTAAGTCTGGGGGATATGGACAGCGCTACGGCACTGTTCAAATTAGCGGTCGCTAACAACGTACACAACTTCGTTGAGCACCGTTATGCATTGTTGGAATTATCGCTCTTGGGCCAGGAGCAAGATGACCTGGCAGAATCGGACCAGCAATAGCTGACGACATAAACATCAGCCCGTAATCTTTTGATTGCCATCACCTTAACTGGTGAGGGCGTTGTTGTTCGTCAATACACCTACTTTGAGCCGGTTCACACTTTTCAATGAAAATCGCTAATCATTTTCACGATGAGTTATGTAGACTGGCCGCCATTAATATCGAGGCACTTGTACTACATGGCTGAATTCGAAACCACTTTTGCAGATCTGGGGCTGAAGGCTCCTATCCTTGAAGCCCTTACCGATCTGGGTTACGAAAAACCATCTCCGATCCAGGCAGAATGCATCCCGCATTTGCTCTCTGGTCGTGACGTGCTGGGCATGGCCCAGACTGGCAGTGGTAAAACTGCAGCATTCTCGCTGCCGCTGCTGAACAACATTGATCCGGAACTGCGTGCACCGCAGATCCTCGTATTGGCTCCGACCCGTGAACTGGCTGTTCAGGTGGCGGAAGCTATGACTGAATTCTCTAAACACATGCGCGGCGTGAACGTGGTAGCCCTTTACGGCGGCCAGCGTTATGACGTGCAGTTACGCGCCCTGCGTCAGGGTCCACAGATTGTCGTCGGTACGCCGGGTCGTCTGCTGGATCACCTGAAACGCGGTACGCTGGATCTCTCTAAACTGAAAGGTCTGGTACTGGATGAAGCTGACGAAATGCTCCGCATGGGCTTCATCGAAGACGTAGAAACGATTATGGCGCAGATCCCAGAAGGTCATCAGACCGCTCTGTTCTCTGCAACCATGCCAGAAGCGATCCGTCGTATCACCCGTCGTTTCATGAAGGATCCGCAGGAAGTGCGTATCCAGTCTAGCGTAACGACGCGCCCGGACATCAGCCAGACTTTCTGGTCGGTACACGGAATGCGTAAAAACGAAGCGCTGGTACGTTTCCTGGAAGCAGAAGATTTTGATGCGGCGATTATCTTCGTTCGTACCAAAAATGCGACTCTGGAAGTGGCTGAAGCGTTGGAGCGTAGCGGTTATAACAGCGCCGCGCTGAACGGTGACATGAACCAGTCACTGCGTGAGCAGACTCTGGAACGTCTGAAAGACGGTCGTCTGGATATTCTGATTGCAACTGACGTTGCAGCACGTGGTCTGGATGTTGAACGTATCAGCCTGGTTGTTAACTACGACATCCCGATGGACTCTGAGTCTTACGTGCACCGTATCGGTCGTACCGGTCGTGCGGGTCGTGCGGGTCGTGCGCTGCTGTTCGTTGAGAACCGCGAGCGTCGTCTGCTGCGTAACATTGAACGCACCATGAAGCTGACCATTCCAGAAGCAGATCTGCCTAACGCAGAGCTGCTGGGCAAACGCCGTCTGGAGAAGTTCGCCGCTAAAGTACAGCAGCAGCTGGAAAGCAGCGATCTGGACAAATATCGTGAACTGCTGACGCAAATCAAGCCAATTGCAGAAGGCGAAGAGCTGGATATCGAAACGCTGGCTGCAGCGCTGCTGAAAATGGCCCAGGGCGAACGCGCTCTGATCGTGCCAGCTGATGCACCGATGCGTCCTAAGCGTGAATTCCGTGAACGTGACGAGCGCTTTGAGCGTCGCGACCGTAATGACCGTGGCGATCGTAACGATCGTGGCCCACGTCCAGAACGTGCTGCTGGCGCTGCTGGTGAAGAGCGTCCACGTCGTGAACGTCGTGAAGCTGGCGATATGGAACTGTACCGTATTGAAGTTGGCCGTGATGATGGTGTTGAAGTTCGTCATATCGTTGGCGCTATCGCTAACGAAGGTGACATCAGCAGCCGTTACATTGGTAACATCAAACTGTTTGGTACCCACTCAACCATCGAGCTGCCTAAAGGCATGCCGGGCGAAGTTCTTCAGCACTTTACTCGCACCCGCATTCTGAACAAGCCGATGAACATGCAGTTGATGGGTGATGCCCAGCCGCGTCCAGACCGTGGTCCTCGTCGTGAAGGCGATCGTCCTGCGGGCGAGCGTCGTAGCTTCGGTGGCGGTGAGCGTCGTGAAGGCGGTCGCGGTCCTCGTCGTGATGGCGCAGCACCTGCTGGTGCTGGTCGCTTCAGCGGTGAACGTCGTGAAAACCGTGGTCCACGTCGCGAAGAAGGTGCTGCTCCTGCTCGTCGTCGTGACGCGTAAGCCTTTCGTCTCTAGCGTAAAGTAATATATACAGCCCCGATAACCACTATCGGGGCTTTTTTTATTCCTTTTGTACTCCTGTACTGGTACAGTGCGACGCATTAGATTGAGTAGCACTATTTTTCACTGGAGAATTGGCGGTATGGCGACACTAACGACCACACAAACGTCACCCTCGCTGCTTGGCGGCGTGGTGATTATCGGCGGTACCATTATTGGCGCGGGAATGTTTTCTCTGCCGGTGGTGATGTCGGGTGCGTGGTTTTTCTGGTCACTGGCGGCGTTGGTGTTTACCTGGTTCTGCATGTTGCATTCCGGGCTGATGATCCTTGAGGCGAACCTTAACTATCGCATTGGGTCGAGCTTCGACACTATTACCAAAGACTTGCTCGGCAAGCGCTGGAACGTGGTCAACGGCATCTCTATTGCCTTTGTGCTGTATATCCTCACCTACGCCTATATTTCTGCGAGTGGTTCTATTCTTCACCATACTTTTGCAGAGATGTCGCTGAATGTTCCGGCGCGACTAGCGGGCCTGACGTTTGCTCTCGCAGTGTCATTTATCGTCTGGATCAGTACCAAAGCGGTCAGTCGTATGACGGCGATTGTGCTGGGCGCAAAAGTTATTACTTTCTTCCTGACGTTCGGCAGCCTGCTTGGGCATGTCACGCCAACGACGCTGTTTAACGTGGCAGAAAGCAACGCGTCCTACTCACCGTATTTGCTCATGACGCTGCCGTTCTGTCTGGCGTCATTTGGTTATCACGGCAACGTACCGAGCCTGATGAAATATTACGGTAAAGATCCGCGCACCATTATTCGTTGTCTGGTCTACGGCACGCTGCTGGCGCTGGCGCTTTATATCATCTGGTTGTTAGGGACGATGGGCAATATTCCGCGTCCGGAGTTCATCGGTATCGCGGCGAAGGGCGGAAATATTGACGTGCTGGTGCAGGCGTTGAGCGGTGTCCTTAACAGCCGTAGTCTGGATCTGCTGTTAGTTGTCTTCTCAAACTTCGCTGTTGCGAGTTCTTTCCTCGGGGTGACGCTGGGTCTGTTTGACTATCTCGCCGATCTGTTTGGTTTTGATGATTCTGCCATTGGACGGTTAAAAACTGCGCTGCTGACCTTTTTGCCGCCCATCGTTGGCGGGCTGATGTGGCCGAACGGTTTCCTGTATGCCATTGGCTATGCGGGGTTAGCGGCAACTATCTGGGCCGCAATTGTTCCGGCATTGCTGGCACGAAAATCACGTAAACGCTTCGGTAGCCCAAAATTCCGCGTTTGGGGCGGGAAGCCGATGATTGCGCTGATTCTGGTGTTTGGCGTCGGCAATGCGCTGGTGCATATCCTGTCGAGCTTTGATTTGTTGCCGGTTTATCAGTAAGTATCTATTTTCACCCTCTCCCTGCGGGAGAGGGCATGCACAACATTAACCCAACAGTTCTTCTTTCACCTGCATCGCTAAATCAAACGAGTGCAAACGCGCCTGATTATCGAAAATTTGCCCGTTAACCATAATCTCGTCCGCCTGCGTTTCACGCAGTACCGCTTCCAGACCGTGCCGTACTTTCGCTTTATCCCCAACCAGAGACATGCTCAGCGCTTGCTGGACACCATACTGTTCCGATGCTGACCAAAGCTGATGCATATTTTCCACCGGTGGCGGGAGCTGTCCGCTTTCGCCACGGCGTAACTTCGCGAAGGCTTGCTGCATCGAGGTAAACAAAAATTCCGCATCGCGATTGCTGTCAGCAGCGATGATATTGATGCACACCATGGCATACGGCTTTTCCAGCCGTGCTGACGGTTTAAAGTGAGTGCGGTAGAGATGCAGCGCCTGGTGCAGCATATCCGGTGCAAAATGCGAGGCAAACGCAAAAGGCAGTCCAAGCTGCGCCGCCAGCTGTGCGCTATAAAGACTTGACCCTAACAGCCATACCGGAACGTGCTCGCCGTAACCCGGCACCGGCCGCACCTGTGGATTAGGATCATGTGCATCAAACCAGTCCACCAGTTCCGCCACATCGCGCGGGAAGTTATCAATATCACCGCTCATATGGCGACGCAGCGCACGCATGGTGGGCTGATCGCTGCCGGGTGCGCGTCCCAGGCCTAAATCGATACGACCAGGATAGAGCGTATTCAGCGTGCCAAACTGTTCAGCAATCACGAGAGGAGAATGGTTTGGCAGCATCACACCGCCCGAGCCGAGATGCAACGTCGTGGTATTGGCGGCCAGATAGCCAATCAGCACCGACGTTGCGGCGCTGGCAATGCCCACCATATTATGGTGTTCCGCCAGCCAGTAGCGATGATAGCCGCGCTGTTCCGCGAGACGGGCAAGATCCAGAGAGTGCGAGAAGGCGTCCTTTGCAGACGAACCTTCGGGAATCGGTGCCAGGTCCAGCACCGAAAACGGAATGGATTTATCAGTCATAACAGCTCACTTTGTCGACGGTGAATCTTTTAATAGTGCATTAAAATTTGATAACCGTTGTTAACAAAGTGAGCTTTATACTCGTCTTCCTTCACGCTGCCTCTTCGCGGGCTGCCTCTTTTCCCCAGTCACTGACGTGAGTCAGCTCCTTGGGGTTCTCAGACTTGCTGCCTGGATGGAGAGCCTGAATGCTTTTGTGTCTATTGAGTTACGCGAGTTCCAGACCAGCCAGACGTTTCCAGTAACCGTTGCAATCGCTGTTTGCCTTCAACGGCAAAGGTACGGCACCTTTTTCATTGGCACGGAACGCATCCAGCATCGCGAAAACGTCGGTATCCAGCGGGGAGAGACGTACCATATCTACCACGCCCTGCATCGACGTTAATTCGTTGCCGAGGTTATACACGTAACCGCTCATCGTCTGAATGCCGTTGAGGACAAACACCTGCTGATTTTCCTGCGATAACATGCTGCGCCCGTTCGGGTATTTGATGCAGCAGGTTTCACATTCGTCTTTGGGCTTGTCTTCCGAACGCGCGGTAAAGCAGCGCGCGGAGTAGGCCAGCGGCAGGTGTCCGTAACTCAACACTTCCACTTCAAACCGATCGCGGATGCCCAGATCGTCGCACTGGTTCAGCAGATTGACGAGCCAGTCGCGGGATAACTCAACAGGCATACACCAGCGGGTCATCCCTTGTTTCAGCAGCAGGCGCAGCGTCACCGCGTTGTAGCAGTTCAGCGCATGCCCGGCCACGAACGGCAGTTTACGCTCGGCGCACATATTCACCACACCGAGATCGCTGGCTTCCAGCAGGAAATCCCCGTTCTCGACGTAGCGTTTGATTTCCCCCAGTTCTGACGACGCCTGTACCAGCGCCAGCGTTGAAAGGACCACCTGTTTTCCGCTGCCGGCCAGATTTTTAGCCATCTCCAGCCATTCGCCCACTTTCGTGGCGCGGCGTTTACTGCACACCGATTCACCGAGATAAATCGTATCGGCGCTGCTTGTCGCTGCCTGCTGATAAAAATCTTCCAGCGTCTCTTTTGACCAGTAATAGAGCACCGGTCCTAATGAATATTTCATTGATTATCTCACTGCCATTTACGGTGATAGGCACCCAGCGTGGTTTGCGTGCCTTCAGACATGGCGCCAAGCGTCTCCATCCAGGCGGGCTGCGGGGCGTAGTTCTGCGGATCGGCCATGCAGCGGTCAATTGCCTGACGCCACACTTTTGCCACCTGGCTAACATACGCCGGGCTGCGCTGACGACCTTCGATTTTGACCGAAGCGATATTGGCGGCCAGCAGCTCTGGCAGCAGCTCCAGCGTATTCAGGCTGGTCGGTTCTTCCAGCGCGTGGTAACGCTCGCCATCCACCAGATAGCGACCTTTGCACAGCGTCGGATAGCCCGCATTTTCGCCGTCCTGGTAACGGTCGATAAGCACGTCGTTAAGACGAGACTCCAGCCCTTGCGGCGTTTGCTGCCAGCGGACAAAGCGGGCAGGGGAACACGCGCCCACGGTATTCGGTGATTCACCCGTCAAATAAGAGGAAAGGTAGCAACGCCCTTCCGCCATGATGCACAGGCTACCAAAGGCAAAAACTTCCAGCGGAACTGGCGAGACGCGCGCCAGTTGCTTAACCTGATGAATAGACAGCACGCGTGGCAATACCACGCGAGCCACGTCAAAGTGACGATGATAGAAGCGAACAGCTTCTTCGTTGGTGGCGGAAGCCTGAACAGAGACATGGCGCTCAATATGCGGATAGCGTTCTGCGGCATACTCAAGCATGGCAAGGTCAGCAAGGATCAGCGCATCCGCGCCAAGCTGAGCCGCCATATCTACGGCGCGCTGCCAGCGAGCGTAGCCATCGGGATGGGCAAAAGTATTGATGGCGATATGTAATTTACGACGGTGCTGATGCACGAAATTGACGGCTTCCTGGAGTTTTTTCTCCGTGAAATTCAGGCCAGCAAAGTGGCGGGCGTTAGTATCATCTTTCAGCCCGATATAGACCGCGTCGGCGCCATTTTCGATGGCCGCCTTAAGTGCCGGGAGGTTTCCGGCTGGACAGAGCAGCTCCATAATTTATCCTGAGTCCGCTGCCCCAGAGGGCACAAAATTGTTAACGAACGGGGAGTTTAATTAACCTCTGCGCGACAATTTTTGATTTAAGGCAGCTAATGGCGTATTGATGACACCAATAATGAATGTTGCAGGAATACCGTTTGTTGATTTACGCCGCTACGGCTGTCGGCGGATATGGCAAAATACCGGGATTAACGATATCAGGGAGTAAAACTCGTGCTGGATAAACTGCGTTCACGTCTCGTCCAATTTGGCCCATCACTGTTGAGCGTGCCGGTAAAATTGACGCCTTTCGCCCTTAAACGTCAGGTTCTTGAGCAAATGCTCAGCTGGCAATTTCGTCAGGCGCTTGAAGAGGGCGAGCTGGCGTTTCTGGAAGGTCGCTGGCTAAGTATTGAAGTGCGTGACATTGGACTGCGCTGGTTTACCTCGGTGGAAAACGACCAATTGATCGTCAGCGACTCCGCCACGGCGGACGTTAGTTTCAGCGCGGATGCCAGCGATCTGCTGATGATCGCCGCACGAAAACAGGATCCTGATACGCTCTTTTTCCAGCGTCGTCTGGTCATTGAAGGCGATACCGAACTGGGCCTGTACGTCAAAAATTTAATGGATGCCATTGAACTGGATCAGATGCCAAAGCCGCTGCGCGTGGTGCTGATGCAAATGGCCGATTTTGTTGAGGCAGGGCTAAAAACCCCGCCTGAGAGTAAACACACTTCAGTGGGTGAGCCATGCTGATTCGAGTTGAAATAGGGATTGATGCACCGGGTATCGATGCATTGTTACGTCGTTCGTTTCCGGAAGAAAGTGAGGCCCGACTGGTGCACGATCTCCGTGAAGACGGGCTGATCACTCTGGGGCTGGTGGCCACCGATGACGAAGGTCAGGTGGTCGGCTACGTGGCGTTTAGTCCGGTTGCCGTTCAGGGTGAAGAGTTGCAGTGGGTTGGAATGGCCCCGCTGGCGGTTGATGAACACTATCGCGGTAAGGGTCTGGCACGTAAGCTGGTCTATGAAGGACTGGATTCACTGAATGAATTTGGTTATGCGGCGGTGGTTACGCTGGGCGATCCGGCATTTTACGGACGTTTGGGGTTCGAATCGGCAGCGCCGTACGATCTGCATTGCCGCTGGCCGAATACTGAGACCGCGTTCCAGGTGCATCGTCTGGCAGATGACGCACTGAACGGCGTCAGCGGTCTGGTTGAGTATCACGACCACTTTAATCGCTTTTAACAGGCGGCGTTTGCAGGCTGTCGTATAGTGCCTCAAATGAGCCGTCTCCGGCGACGAGGCGCTCTTTCTGACGCTTCGTCAGCTGCTTTATGCGGTACTCCATTTTCAGCGCCAGTGAGCGCTCGCCAACGGGCGCGGAAAAGGCCAGTGAGAGTTCACCTTTTCCCCGCAGCGCTTTCGCGCCTTTCCCTGTTTGATGTTCAAGGAAACGCCGCCCGACGTCGGTGGTAATTCCGGTGTAAAGCGCATTATCAGCCGTTCTGACGAGATAGAGAAACCAGCACACGGTAAGCATATTCAGTATCTTAAGGTGAACGCACCATAGCATGAGAGAGAGCAAAAATGGAAACTCTGGCCGCCATTAACCGCTGGCTGGCAAAGCAGCATGTCGTGACCTGGTGTGTGCACCATGAGGGCGAGCTGTGGTGCGCTAACGCGTTTTATTACTACGATCCCGACCGCGTTGCGTTTTACGTGTTAAGCGAAGACAAAACGCGACATGCCCAGATGACCGGGACGAGAGCTCACGTCGCCGGGACAATAAACGGTCAGCCGAAAAACGTCGCGCTCATTCGCGGCGTCCAGTTTAAGGGTGAGATTCGTCGTCTGGAAGGGGAGGAAAGCGACAGCATGCGCAGGCAATATACTCGCCGCTTTCCGGTGGCTTTGGCGTTGTCAGCACCCGTCTGGGAAATTCGCCCTGACGAGCTCAAGTTCACTGACAACACCCTCGGCTTTGGCAAAAAGCTTCACTGGCTACGCGCCGAGTAGGCGCAGCGCTTCACGATTAAACGCCGGGAGATCGTCCGGTGTTCGGCTCGTCACCAGCTGATCCTGATCGACCACCACTTCCTGATCGTAAAAATCGGCACCCGCGTTTTTAAGATCAATCACGATCGGTTTGACGGCCGTAAGTTTGCGCCCGCGCACCACGTCAGCGCTGATCAGCAGTTGCGGCCCATGACAGATCGCAAAGACAGGTTTGCCGCTCGCGACAAAATCACGGGTAAACGTGACAAAGCGATCGTCACCGCGCAGGGTATCCGGCGAGTGGCCGCCCGGCAGTAAGAGCGCGTCGAACTGAGCTGCTGTGACGTCATCAATAGACTTATCGATAGTCACGCTGGCCTCGCCTTTATGGCCTTTCACCGTTTTCCCCGCCTGTTTATCTATTGTCACTACTTCATGTCCCGCTTTGCGGAACGCCTCAGCAGGCGAGGTGAATTCTGAATCTTCAAACTCGTCGGTGATCAAGACCGCTATTTTCTTGCTCATGTTTCCTCCGTTGTTTTGGCTTCAGACAGATTTTTCTGCGTTTGTGGTAAATACTTACCCAACAGACTACTCAGTGTGGTCGAACAGGCTGAAACCGCATACGGACTAATCTGTAAAGGAGATAAAATGAGCCAGGTATTGATTACAGGCACTACCGGACTGGTCGGTGGCCATTTGCTACGGCTGTTGATACAGGATCGCAAAGTCAATTACATTGCCGCGCCGACACGCCGTCCATTGACCGATACTTCTGGCGTCTTTAACCCCTACGATCCTCAGCTCACCGATGCACTCGCGCAGGTGAAGGATCCAATTGATATCGCGTTTTGCTGTCTCGGCACCACGCGTCGTGAAGCCGGCAGCAAAGAGGCGTTTATTCACGCCGACTATACGCTGGTGGTTGATACAGCACTCACGGCGAAAAAGCTGGGCGCGAAACATTTTCTGGTGGTCAGCTCAATGGGAGCAAATGCCCGTTCTCCCTTTTTCTACAATCAGGTGAAAGGGAAAATGGAGGACGCATTGATCGCGCAAAACTGGGAACGGCTGACCATCGTGCGTCCGTCTATGCTGCTCGGGGATCGCGATAAGCAGCGCGTTAATGAATCGATTTTCGCGCCGCTGTTCCAGCTTTTGCCGGGAAACTGGAAATCCATTCAGGCGCGTGATGTTGCGCGTGCCATGTTGCACGAGGCGTTCTCTCCCTCGCAGGAGGGGGTCAACATCATACCCTCAGCAAAACTGCGTGAAATTGCAAAAAGTGAGGCGTAAACTCCCCCGGCTTATTAATTACTTTCCCCGGGATAGGTTATGACTGGTCAGTCTTCATCTCAGGCGGCAACGCCTTTTCAGTGGTGGAAACCCGCACTCTTTTTTCTCGTCGTTATCGTCGGGCTTTGGTATGTGAAATGGCAGCCGTATTACGGTAAAGCCTTCACCGCCGCCGACACGCACAGCATCGGCAAATCCATTCTCGCCCAGCCGGACACCAGTCCGTTGCAGGCGGCGTGGGATTACGCGATGGTCTATTTCCTCGCCGTATGGAAAGCCGCAGTGCTGGGCGTGTTGTTGGGCTCGCTCATTCAAGTGCTGGTTCCGCGCAACTGGATGATGCGAACGTTAGGCCAGCCGCGTTTTCAGGGAACATTGTTGGGGACGATTTTCTCTCTGCCCGGCATGATGTGCTCCTGCTGTGCTGCGCCCGTTACGGCTGGCATGCGGCGTCAGCAGGTATCGATGGGCGGCGCGCTGGCGTTTTGGATGGGAAACCCGGTGCTTAATCCCGCTACGCTGGTCTTTATGGGCTTTGTGCTCGGCTGGCACTTTGCGTTGATCCGTTTGGTTGCCGGGCTACTGACCGTGCTGATTGTGGCCTCTTTAGTTCAGTATCTGGTCAAAGATAATACCGTTCAGCCCGTATCGGTGGATATTGACGCTTCGGAGCCGCAGGGCGGATTCTTTGCTCGTTGGGGGAAAGCGTTATGGCAGCTTTTCTGGAGCACCATCCCGGTGTATATCCTGGCGGTACTCGTGTTAGGCGCGGCGCGCGTCTGGTTGTTCCCTCACGCAGACGGCGCGATCGATAACACGCTGCTGTGGGTGATTGCGATGGCGGTGGCCGGATGCTTGTTTGTGATTCCGACTGCGGCTGAGATTCCGATTGTGCAGACGATGATGCTCGCCGGTATGGGTACCGCTCCCGCGCTGGCACTCCTAATCACGCTGCCCGCCGTGAGCCTTCCGTCGCTTATCATGCTGCGTAAGTCATTCCCGGCGAAAGCGCTTTGGCTGACGGGTTTACTGGTCGCGTTAAGTGGCGTGATAACGGGCAGTATTGCGCTGCTATAAAACAAAAAACCCGGCATCCGCCGGGTTTTTCTTATCCATTAAACGCGCTTATTTAATATAGGTAAACGCGGTCGTTACGTGCTTCACGCCGCTCACGCGGCTGGCGATATCGGCCGCGGCTTTGCCTTCACGATCGGTGACCAGGCCGAGCAGGAACACTTCGCCATTCTCGGTGGTGACTTTCACGTTAGAGGATTTCACCTGATCGCTACCCAGCAGCTGTGAGCGCACTTTGGTGGTGATCCAGGTATCAGACGATGCCGTTCCCAGACCAATAGGCTGACCCTGGCGAACTTCGTTGAACACTTCCGTGGTGCCTTCTACACCCATGGCGATTTGCTTCGCGCGGGCCGCAAGCTCCAGATTGGGTGCCTGGCCTGCCAGCAGCACTTTGCCCTGATAAGCGGTCACGTTAATGCGGGCTTCTTTCTTAATTTGTTCGTCTTTCGACAGGGCGCTGTTAACGCGCAATTCCAGGGTACCGTCGTCGACTTGAGTCCCCACAGAGCGCGGATCGGTTGCTGCTTTGGTGCCGACAGCCGCTGTACCTACCACAGCCGCAGCGATACATCCTTGAAGCAGCAGCGCAGAAATAAGGACTGCGAGGGGCGTTAATGCCTTCATTAGTACTCCTTAATCATCCTGGTGAGGGAAAAGCGTGTTATCAATCAAATCGCAAAGACAGTTCACCGTCAGCATGTGCATTTCCTGAATACGCGCACTGCGATGCGATGGAATGCGAATTTCCACATCCTGCGGTCCTAAAAGACCTGCCAGTTCGCCACCGTCATAGCCCGTTAGCGCGACAATCGTCATATCACGCGTCACGGCCGCTTCAACGGCTTTTACGATATCACGGCTATTTCCGCGCGTAGAAATCGCCAGCAGAACATCCCCGGCGTGGCCTAAGGCGCGAACCTGTTTTGCGTAGATTTCGTCATGAAGACGATCGTTGGCAATCGCGGTTAAGACCACATTATCGGTATTAAGTGCAATGGCAGGTAAACTTGGGCGTTCTGTTTCAAAACGATTGATCATGCTGGCAGCAAAATGCTGTGCGTTGGCTGCGGAGGTACCGTTGCCACAACAGAGGATTTTGTTGCCATTGAGCAGGGACTGCACCAGCGTCATCGCTGCGCGTGAAATAGCATCCGGGAGGGCTTCCGCCGCTGCAATTTGAGTTTGAATGCTTTCTGTGAAGCAAACCTTAATTCTTTCGAGCACGTTATCCCTTTAAATCTTAATTATGCGTCTTCGCCAAAAGCGTTTTTAAGCCACTCAATGTCGTTTCCGGTGAAGGCTACCACATCGAACCGGCAATCCACAGTATCAAAACTCCCATTATGGCGGGCAAGCCACAAGTGGGCAGTCTGTAATAATTTATGTTGTTTGGCGAGCGTCACGCTGGCGGCAGCGCCACCAAATCGGGACGACTGTCGGAAACGTACCTCAATAAACACGATAACCTGACCGTCTTTCATGATCAGATCAATTTCGCCGCCACGTCCGTGAACGTTAGCGGCGATAAAACGCAGTCCTTTGCCTTCCAGCCAGCGACGCGCTTTTAGCTCCCACGCGTCGCCCGTCTGTTTGCGGCTTAACTCGCCGGGACGATCTGTCCCTGCTGGTATTTGAGCCATGATAACTTCCTGTTAATCACACAATCCTGGGTCGCGGTCAGATCGCCGGTGTTACCGTTAAGCTCGAAACCTGGCACCTGACGCATCTGGGTAAAGTGGTTCGCCAGCGCCCACGCATCAACACCCATCGCGTATAAACGTGCGAGTGAATAGTCGTTACGCACGCTGCTCAGCGCCTGCTGCATCAGCGCTGGGTTGCTGCCCGCAAGCATTGGGATTTCGCTGTATTGCAGGCCATCCATTTCCAGACGGAAATCTGGGCCAGCCGTACCCTGCGCGCTGCGCGAGCTTGCATACAATGTTACGCCGCTTTGGCTGCCGTTGCGCATAGCAATCATCGGTTTGATAAAGGCAATTTCTTCTGGCGTTGCGACGATGTAAGCCGCATCGACCTTACCGCCGCCGCTGATTTGCGCATCCGTTGGCGGAGCCGGAATCGTCAGGCCACCGATGGTCACGCCTTGCTGCTGCGGCAGACTGGCCGAAACCGGGCTGCCGGTCAGCGCAATGCCTGACCCGCCATTCACGCCCGCTCTCAGCTCAGAGGTTGAGCCAAATTTCTGCTGCAGAACGATATTGCCGCCGAGCTGTTGCCATTCATGAGCAAACGCCGTGGCGACGCGGTCACCCAGCGCGCTGCGCGGTGTCAGCAGCAGTGGGGCCTGTTTTCCTTGTTCATGAATATGACGCGCCGCATCGCGGGCCTCATCTTCCGGAGACAGCGCGAAGTAACAGATATTCGCGCGATTCTGAACTTGCTCAGGCTGGTTAAGCGCCAGCACGTTCAGCGAAGTGTTGCTCTTCATCAACTCTTCGACGTTGTTCTTTAGCAAGGGGCCGACCACGATACTGGCACCGTCCTGCTGAACTTGCGCCAGCACCTGATCGAGTGGCTGAGAACTGGTGTCATAGATTTTCAGTTCTGCACCCGGATTGGCGGTCGTTGCAGCAACGGCTTGTGGCTGTGCGGCAGGCTGCTGATCGGACAGTGTGGCTTGTGGTTGTGTCGTTGCGGCGTCGGTGACAGGGGCTGCCTGGGTCTCAACGGGCGCTTGTGCTTCGGCTGGCGCTGCGGTTTCAGCAGGGGCCTGGGGGGTCGTTGGCGGCGTTGTCGGGGCGGTCACTGGATTTTGCATTGTGCCTTGGGCTGGCGCTTGTGCAGAGGTCAAATCGCTGGTTTCCACCGCTGATGGGCTAATGACATCATTCACATTCGCGGCCTGCGCTGCTTGGGCAGGAACGGCGTTCCCCGTCACCGCAGCGGTGCCATTTTTCGCAGCTTCAAAGCCCTGCTGAATGGTGCGACCAAATACCGCCGCCTGACCGTTCAATGGCAGCAAAAGGGCGATTTTACTGACGGAGGCAGGCTGGAAGTTCTGCACGTTGACCAACTGCGTCGGCAGCATTTTTGCACCCGGATTTTGCGGGTAACGCGTCTGCCAGTCGGTAATGCCCGCTTTAAGCATTTTTGGATCGCTGCGGTTGTTGAACCACATCTGCTGTAGATCCAGCCAGCCTTGCAAAACATTTTCGTCGGCATTAATCACCAGTGCCTGAGCCTGTTCCGGCGTCATTGAAGAGAGCGCTTGCCAGGTGGAGTCGATATTTTTCTGCTTATCGGCGCCGCTCAGCAGCGGCTCTTGCGCAATGAGCGCGCGCAGGAGTGCCAGGGAAGGGCGACCCTGCTCGGCAGCGATAACGGCCTGCCAGTAGCGGGCCTGCTGGTTGTTCTCCAGCGCTTTCACGTCGATATCCGCCAGCTGTTTTTTCGCCGCAGGATAATCTTTCTGCGCAATTTTCAGCTCTGCGGACAGCAGCGACTGCTCGCCGCGTTGTGTATCGTTCAATTCCTGCGGCAACTGGTTATACAGATCGAGTGCCTGCTGCGTTTTACCTTCATTCAGCAGTGCACGAATGGCAAGTAATTGCCAGTTGGTCTTGGTATCATTTGAGCTCTGCGACATTTGTTGCAGATAAAAGCCGGAATCAGCCTGCGCGGAACCCTGCATATGGGCCGCAGTCTGATCGGGCGCCTGAGTGCCACAGCCTGCGAAAATCAGGGCTGCCAGCATAATAGGAAGGCTGCGCGAAGCTTTTGTTCGAAGAAACGTTAAGGGTACCATACTGTATCCAGTGATTTTTTTAGGCAATGCTCAATATTAAATCGGCAATACGGACTAAACAATGAAACAACACGAAACGGCAGATAATTCTCAAGGCCAGCTTTATATTGTACCTACTCCTATCGGGAATTTGTCTGATATTACCCAACGTGCGCTCACCGTATTACAAGCCGTTGATTTAATTGCTGCTGAGGACACCCGCCATACGGGTTTACTGCTGCAACATTTCGCGATCAGCGCCCGTCTGTTCGCTCTGCACGATCACAATGAGCAACAAAAAGCCGAAACGCTGGTGGCGAAACTCAAAGAAGGGCAAAACATTGCGCTGGTATCCGATGCCGGTACGCCGCTGATCAACGATCCTGGTTATCACCTGGTGCGCACCTGTCGCGAAGCCGGTATCCGCGTCGTGCCGTTACCTGGCCCTTGTGCCGCCATTGCTGCCCTGAGCGCCGCAGGTTTGCCTTCTGACCGTTTTTGCTATGAAGGATTTTTACCCGCCAAATCGAAAGGCCGTCGCGACACGCTGAAAGATCTCGAAGCCGAACCGCGCACGCTGATTTTCTATGAGTCCACCCATCGCCTTCTGGAAAGTTTAGAAGATATGGTCACCGTGTGGGGCGAATCACGCTATGTGGTGCTGGCCCGTGAATTGACCAAAACCTGGGAGAACATCCACGGCGCGCCGGTTGGCGAGCTGCTGGCCTGGGTGAAAGAAGACGAAAATCGCCGCAAAGGCGAAATGGTACTGATTGTTGAAGGGCATAAAGCGCAGGAAGAGGCGCTACCGGCCGAAGCGCTGCGTACGCTGGCGTTGCTGCAAACCGAACTGCCGTTGAAAAAAGCCGCTGCGCTTGCCGCCGAAATCCACGGCGTGAAAAAGAACGCGCTGTATAAGCATGCGTTGGATCAGCAGTCCGAATCGTAAGGACGAGCCGGGCAAACGTCGCGTTGCCCGGCTGACTATTCACATATCGCAGTAAAGACACGTGGTTTTCGGATGCAACCACAGGAATGAAGCCGGTAATTGAGTGGTCACTTTCCCTTCCTTAAACTCAGCAAATGCCCGCTGTTTCCCTTCGCCAGAAACCAATAGCAACACTTCTCTCGCCGCCAGAATATCGCGCAAGCCTAAGGTTATTCCCTTCTCGACCGGGATGTTAGCCTGCTTCAGCATCTCGTGGAGCCGGGTGCGCTCATCAAGATGGGTGATATGACAGGCGGGTTCCAGTTGTTCATCCGGCTCGTTCAGTCCTAAATGACCATTTTTGCCGATTCCCAGAACACACAGATCCAGCCCACCTCGCTGGGCAATCTGCTCCACAATCCGCGCACACTCGCTGTCATCGGCGTTGTCAGATCTGAACGAAATGTAGTTTTCAGGCGCCACGCCGAGTGGCTTGAGAATATGCTGCTGCAAGAACACCTCGCACGTCGCCGGGTCTTCTGGCGATAACCCCACCCATTCGTCCAGCTTCACGAAGGTAATCCGGCTGATATCAACCTGTTGTGCGGTGATCTTTTCAACCAACAGCTGATAGGTCAGCACCGGTGTCGCACCCGTCGCGAGACAGATAACAGCATCCGGCTTGCGATGCATAAGGGCTAATAATTGCTCGCTGGCGGCCTCGCTGAGCGAGCGATAATCACTCTGTTCCTGGAATGCGATGCCAGTCATTTACAGAATCCCCAGCGCAGAACCGACGATAGCCAGGACAAATGTCACTGCAATCAGCAGAACCGGATGCGCCTTTTTCACGCGTAAAAGGTAATACATCAACAAGGTGTAGCCCATCGGCAAAATGTTGGGGAAGACCTTATCGAAGAAGTCTTTTTGTAGCGCCACGTTGTGGGTGGCATCAATCGCAAACGTGGTGACGACGTTGATATGAACGTAAGAAGCAATCAGCCCGCCTATTACCGTAATCCCCAGAATGGTGGCCGAACGGGCAATCATCTGCGAATTTTCTCGCACCTTGTCGATCGCTTTTATTCCCACCGTATAGCCGACATGCGTCCAGCCCACGCGCAGGAAGAAAATGGCGAGATAGACAGCAAAGAACAGAATCGGTCCCAGCAGATTGCCCTGGCTGGCAAACGATGAGCAAATCCCGGCCATAATGGGTAATAGCGTAAACCAGAAAATCGCGTCACCAATCCCGGCAATCGGCCCAAACAGCGCGACTTTGAGCCCCTTAATGGTGCTGCGGTTTTCGCCTTTCTCTTCCATCGAGATCAGCAATCCCATCAGGAATCCCACAAGATTTGGGTGCGTGTTAATAAACTCCAGATGATCCTTCATGGCCGCGCTCAGGCCTTCTTTATCGCCTTTGTAGATCTTCTTCAGGAGCGGCAGCATCGCCCACGTAAAGCCGCCCGCCTGCATACGCTCGTAGTTAAAGCTGGCCTGCAGAAGCGAAGAACGGAACCCCAGGCGCGTAATGTCTTTTTTACTGATTTCAGATCCCATTGCTGTAATCCTCTTCATCTTTTTCCGCAGCGGAAGCCTGAGGCTGAGCGGCGTTTTTGGCTTTAGCGTTAAAGAACTCATACACCGCAAATCCAGCCCCTAGCACAGCGACCGGCAGCAGGTTGCTGACCTGGATGTAACAGACAAACAAGAAACCGGCGATCAGGTAAGGGATGTACTGCGCTTTGAACATCACGCGCAACAGCAAGCCGAAACCGACAGCAGGAAGAATGCCACCCGCGACTTCAAACCCGTGTGTCAGCCAGGCCGGCATGGCTTTGACCAGCGCCTGCATCGCGCCTTGCGCAAGATAGGTGCAAAGGAACGTAATCACCGCGTAAGTGCAGGCCACAATCAGGGTTGTTGTCCAGTTAAGACGGGCGAAGCCAGCGGTGTTTGTCTCTTTCGCATACCGATCGGCTTTTGACATAAACAGGGAAAATGCCGAGTAGAAAAACAGAATGACGTATTGCATTAACAGGCTAAACGGCAGCCCCAGCCCGATGGCCGTTTTGGCATCGACACCGGTAGACCAGGCAATGACGGTGGTCATCACGCCAGCCATGATGGGGTTGGGTGGCTGCACGCCACCCGCTGGTGTTAGACCCGCGAAGGCCAGCTCGGTTAAACCGCCAGTGATCAAGCCGATATGGATATCACCCAAAATCGCCCCGGTGAGCGTACACACGATAATAGGACGAAACAGAAACAGCGCTTCCAGCCAAAAATCAATCCCTAAGAAAAACACTAACGCGGCCAGGGAAATCCCCTGAATCAATGTTATTTCATGCATTTTTATTGCCTCGTAATAGCGACTTTAGTTTTTGAATGTCGAGACAGGGCGATTAATCAGGAACGCTCTCTTTCGCATCCCCCGGGACATCCTGGATAAAGAGATTCACACCGCTGTGCTTGATAAAGTGCAGATCGTTGAGATCCCGGTCATCGACATAAACCTTGCTGCTGATCTGCCGTTTGCCTTCCGAGAAATGCATATTCCCGACGTTAACGTCTTTCAGCGGCACGCCGGCTTCGATCAGCTTCCTGACGATCTCCGGCGTACGGCAAATCAGGAAGATCTTCTGATGCGGTGCGGCCTTGGAGATGATGGCGGCCGTCTTTTCGATCGAAAAAAAACGAATACCAAAACCGTAGGTATCCGCGGTGATCCCCATCAGCTTTTGCTGGATCTCGTCTTTCGCGACGTCGTCATCGACGACAATCAGTAAATTCGCGCCGAGGGTTGAGGTCCACGTGACCCCAACCTGACCATGCACCAGGCGGTTATCGATCCGGGTTAATAAAATATTAGGAGCGCTCATATTCTTCATTCCTGCTCATAGTGTGTTGTGTATTGCGTGAGTTTTTATAAAACGACGGCGGAGTCGAGCACGAGTTTATTGGCCGAGCCGCAAACGTTGATTTTGTTTCTTACCACCTCTTTCATGGCGTCCATACCGACACGCATGTAAAAGCGTGGATCGTTTCCCTGCGGATTTTCGTTGAACCACTCTTTGACGGCAGCGGAAAACGCGATTTTCAGTTCCGTCGCCACGTTGACTTTGCAGACCCCTAGCGCGATCGTGCGGCGCACAAATTCATCTGGAACATCGCTTGCGCCGTGCAGTACGAGCGGAATGTCCACGACGTCACGGATTTCACCCAGACGCTGAAAATCAATTTTTGGCCGATGGGTATACAGCCCGTGCGCCGTACCAATCGCCACGGCCAGGCTGTCCACCCCCGTCAGTTTCACAAAGCGTTTAGCTTCCTGCGGATCGGTCAAAAATGCGCTTTCGGCGTCCACGCTCATATCGTCTTCCACACCGCCCAGACGTCCCAGCTCGGCCTCGACGCTGCAGTCATTGAGATGGCAGAATTCCACGACGGATTTCACCAGCGCCACGTTCTGCTCAAACGGGAAGTGGCTGCCGTCGATCATCGCGCTGCGCACGCCTGCATTGACCTTGCGGCGAATGTCGTCCAGCGACTCATGGTGATCGAGATGCAGCGCCAGCGGCATGTCGTAGCTGAGGGAATACGCGCTGCACAGCGCGTAAATCTCTTCCAGCGCGATATGTTTAAAGGTGCCAGGCGTCCCGGCCAGAATCACTGGCGATCGCATTTCGCTGCACACTTCCAGGATCGCCTGGATCGTTTCGGCGTTATGAATGTTGAACGCCGGAACCGCATAGCCTTTGGCCTGCGCATCCTGCAGAAGGTATTTCGTTGAGATAATGCTCATAATGCGCTCCTGTTAAGCCAGCCAGGGGTGAATAACGACGCCCTGCACCACACGGTTTACCGTGCCGCTGGCGGAGGGGGTGTCCGGGGTATTTCCAACGCTGATAGATTGCGTGAGCGCAAAGACCTGCGCATACATCAAGAAGCAGAACGCCAGCTCGACATCCAGGAATGGGCGTGAAGAAGGCAGCAAAATATGCGGACCCGCTTCGACAACCGGATCGGTGTCCGCAGCCAAGGCCAACACGCGCAGAGCCTGCTGGTCACGGCGTAATTCGGTCAGCAGATCGAGATCGTACTGGCGCGTATACGGATGGCTGGAAACAAAAACCACCACCAGCGTTTCATTATCTACCAGTGATTTAGGACCGTGGCGGAAACCGGTTGGTGAGTCATAGAATGCGACCACTTTTCCCGCCGTGAGCTCCAGCACTTTTAGCGCGGATTCTCGCGCTGCGGCCTGCAATCCGCCGCTGCCGAGATAAACGATCCTTTTCCAGGCGTCAGCGCCAAATACACCGTGGTTGAAATCGCCCAGTGACGAAAGGATCGTTTGGCAGCGCTCTGCCACGTCGTGGAAAGAGGCGCTGTTGATCGTTTTCGGATCAAAGACCGCCAGACAACTTGCCATCATGGTGGTGATGCTGCTGGTCATTGCAAATCCGCGATCGTGCGTCTCGGGCGGCATCAGCAGCGCAAAGGCGTTATCGCTGTCGACTGCGTTCTGATAAAGACTCCCGGCTTCGTTGCAGGTAATCATCAGGTGATAGCATTCGGGGACAAACTGATTTGCCAGCTCAACGGCAGCAACGCTTTCTGGGCTATTGCCGGAACGGGCGAATGAAACCAGCAGCAGAGGGTGCGCTGGACTCAAATAATCCATCGGGTTAGTCACGAGATCGGTGGTTGGAATGGCACTAAAATTATTCCCGGTGTGGCGCGAAAGCCACGGAGCGATAATATCGCCGATAAATGCCGATGTTCCCGCGCCCGTCAGGACGATCCGCAGATCCTTTTTGCTGAGCAACGGCGAGAGAAAACGATCGAGGCTCTGTCGAATCGTGTCGATATGGTGTAGAGAACGGCTCCAGCACTCAGGTTGCTGACGGATCTCTTTTTCCGTCCAGGTGCCGGTGGCGGTAGGGGTGTCTGGCATAACTCAGTCCTTAGTAATGTGAAATCCACATCAGACGCGATCATCAGTGCCTTGTCTTTCGTTTCGTTTCACTTGTTCGATTAATTAAAATCTATAGAAAGGGAAGTGAAAGGTCAATGCCAGTAAAAGAAATAAAACGAAATTTGTGATCGAGGAAAGGAACGATTTGAGTAACGCATTAACTTTTATAGATTTATTTTATTTTCCATCGAGCAATGCTTATTAATCGAAAGCAAAAGAAAGGCCCTACGCGATTAACGTAAGGCCAAAGTATCGCAGAGTGAAAGGGCTAAGGGGGAGAGCCTGCCCGGAATGCAATTTAAGATAATGGGTTTGCTAAAGAAACAATGAGCGCGAGGCTAAATGCCTTCTTCTACGGGTTTTTCTTCGCGACAGCGCCCCAGTTCATCCACCAGGCTGGTCAGCCCGCGATGCCCGCACTCAAGCGCCTGCAAGCGAAACGCCTCGCTGCTTAACCCGTCGCGCTCCATCACCATTTCCAGCAGGAGCTGCATATTGGTTCCCGCGATCACTTCCCAGCCGGGTTTTTTCAACGCCATGGTTGATGCCACACGGAACGGGGTGCCGCCCAGTAAATCGGTCAGAAAGACGATATCTTCCTGACTGTCCAAATCGCTTATCGCCTGCTCCAGCTGCGAAGTCAGGAGCGCGGTGGTCGAGGTTTCAGGAAAATCGATGGCAATAAATTGCGCTTGCTCACCGAGGATTTGCTTCATCGCCTTTTCGAGACCGCTGGCGAATCCGCCGTGGCCACAAAGAATAATGCCTAACATCTCAAACCCCTTGTTTACAGGAAGTGACAGAATTTACCCACGACGCCCAATACCACCGTGATGCCGATGAGGCGCAACGGACTCCAGCCACGACGCACCAGCCAGAACATGGTGAGGGTGTAAACCAGCGGCAAAAATGCGGGCATCAGCTTGTCGATAACATCCGTTTGCAGTTTCACCACCGCGTCACCAGCCGTAATTTCCAGCGTGGTGTTCAGGCGCACATAGGTCGCCACCAGCGCGCCGATGACCGTCATCCCCACAATGGACGCTGCATGGCCGACTTTTTTGGTGTTGGCCTTAATCAATGGGATCGCGGCGACGCCCATCCGATAAGCATAGTGCGCCAGGCCAAAACGCAGTCCCAGATGTACCACGTTGAACATCACAATGAATACGACCGCCCCCAGGATCGAACCTTGTAGCGCGAGGCTGGCTCCGATGCCGCCGCAGATGGGCAGTAACGTCAGCCAGAACATCGCGTCACCAATCCCACCGAGCGGAGCGCCCACGGCAATCTTAGTGCTCTGAATACTGTTTACGTCCTGTTTGGATCGCTCCATCGCCAGAATAATGCCGATAACAAAGGTGACCAGAAACGGGTGCGTGTTGAAGAATCCCATATGGCCTTTCATCGCGCGGGCAAGATCGCGCTTGTTGGTATGGATTTTTTTCAGCGCCGGCAGCAAACCATATAACCAGCCCGATGCCTGCATACGTTCGTAGTTAAATGAAGCCTGCAACAGCATCGAACGCCAGGCCACGCGGTTGATATCTTGTTTGGTCAACTCCGCGCCGATTTTCTGATCTTCGTAAGTATTTTCGTTCACGCCGGAAAGCAGCGACTCGTCGATCTCTGAAACGGTCGGTAGGGTGGTGTGATTAGATGCCATCTTCGAATTCCTCTTTCTGCGCGCCCGGAGCGGGCTCCGGGGATTTGCGGACAAAATCGATCAGCGCCATTGCGAGCGCTGCAGCGGCAATGGCCAGTACCGGCAATTTAAGCCAGGCGGCTGCCACAAAACCGAGAATGAAATAGGGGATGTAGACGTTTTTCATCATGATTTTCAGCAATACGGCAAAGCCGATGGCTGGCATGATCCCGCCTGCAACGCCAAGCCCGTCAATTAAACGTGCGGGCAGCACATCAATGGCCGTCTTCGCATGTTCCGCGCCGAAGTAAATGGGCAGGAAAGCGCAAAGAAAATAGAAAATCCCGAGTGCCAGCAAAGCCAGATAATTCACCCGCTCAATGCCTGCGGTATCCGCATTCGACGCCATTCTGTCGCAACGTGCCATGACGCCTGACATCACGGAGAACAGGAACGTAATTCCCATTTGCACTGCAACGGCGAACGGCACGGCCACACCGACGGCGACCTCCGGCTTCACGCCTGTGGTAATCGCGAACGTCGTCCCGACAATCGTGCCAATAATGACATTCGGCGGCTGCGCGCCCGCCAGCGGAGCCAGGCCCATCCAGACCAGTTCCAGCGTGCCGCCGGTTAAGATCCCGGTATGCAGATCGCCCAGAATCAAGCCCACCAGCGGCCCCAGCACTACCGGACGGTGCATATGCGTTAAGCCGTTGAACATATCCAGGCCCGCGATAAAGGCGAGAATGCCCAACGCAAACGCCTGCAATAAACTGATTTCCATGGTGAATCCCTCAGAGAAGTTTAAAGAGATCCAAAGCGGGTTCTGTCGGGACGCCCTGAACGAAGCACTCCACCCCAGCGGCTTTCAGACCGTTAAACGCCGCCGTATCGTTGGCGTCTACAGAGACCGTTTTGGCAATTTGCTGTTTGCCATTCGCGTAATGCATATTTCCCACGTTAATACGGGTGACGGGCACGCCGCCTTCTGCGAGCGCCAGGAAGTCGGCAGGGGACTTACAGACCAGCAGAATTCTCTGCCGATCGGCGGCGCGGTGAATATTGTCGATGACCTTTTGCAGTGACCAGAAGCGAACGTCGATACCCTCGGCCAACACCATTTCCATCAGGTTTTGCTGGACAGAATCCTCAGCCACGTCATCGTTGGCGACCAGAACCAAATTTGCGCCCGCAAACCCGACCCACTGCACGCCCACCTGGCCGTGAATCAAACGTTCGTCAATACGACATAAGACAATGTTTGGCATAGTGTTTTCCTGTTGTTGTTATACGTTATGCGGCGTGACACGCTGGCAGGCGTCGTGATATTGACGCAGTATGTCCTGAATGTGGTCAATGATGAGTTCTCGCGGCGTAGCCTTGAGAGCGCCCTCGCGAACTTTGCGGTATTGCAGCGGTAAGTACTGGCTCACAAGCGGTAGCGGAATGGGGTCGTCGGCCAGGTTTCGTACCAGCCGCTCGAACGCGTCGTCGATCTGACTGTCTGGCCAGTAGTACCGAACGCGATCTGAATAGCTGTAGCCGCGTGCCAAACGGCGCGCGTTGCCATCGCCGTGGTAGTGGCTTTGCCAGTATTCCGGGCGATCGAGCATCACGTTTTCCAGCACGTGGCGCAGGCCAGATCCGGCTTTCGCGGGGAGTAATTCTTCTTCAACCGCCGCCAGCGAGAACAGAGCCTCACGCAGGGCAAAAGTGAGTGCCGGACCGACTTTTAGAATCGCAAAATGATCTTTCACCAACTGGCGCAGCGCCTGCGGCGTCTGGTAATCGGTGGAGTGAGCTTCAAACACCAGCGTGTCGTACTCTTCAACCATCGCACTCAGCGCCGCCGCTTTTTGCGGTTGATAGTCAATCACGTGGGTGTGGTCGAACTCAACGCCGGGCTGAACCACCAACCCGATGATCCGTGACCAAAGATCGGTTAACCCTTGCTTCTCGAAAGCAAGGCGATGGGCTGCAAGCGTTGCGCGTGCCGCATCCGGTGTCGTGACTTCCAGTTCGCTCAGCGTTTCGTGAGCACCGCCGGGCACGGGCACTTCGGTGCCGATGATGTACACCAGATCGGACTGTCCAAAGCATTCGCCGCTGGTTTCTTCGGCTATCTTCGCCAGCCGTGCGGCGCGTGTCGCGACGATCTCATCCGTCAGAGGAATCGGATCGTCCTCGCAAGACATGCTGCAATCGAGGTGGATCTTCTTAAAGCCTGCTGCCACGTAGCTTTTGATAAGCGTTTCCGCATTTGCCATGGCTTCGTCAGCGGTGAGGTGTTGCCAGCGATTTGGGCCAAGATGATCGCCGCCCAAAATGAGCATGGAGCGGGGAAAACTCAGCGCGTCCGCAAGCTGGTGGACGAAACCACGGAAGTCGGCAGGCGTCATGCCGGTGTAACCACCAAACTGATCCACCAGGTTGGATGTGGCTTCAATCAGCAAAGCGGTGTTGTGCGTGTGGGCGAATCGAATTGCGGCTTCAAGTACCAGTGGATGTGCGGAGCACACGGCATAAATTCCGTTTGCCGCGCCTTGTTTGTGCATTTCCACCATTTCAATAAGATGTTTCACTTTCCTCTCCACTTCGGATGGCTATGACATTTATCTTTCGTTTTGTTTCTGTTTATACTGCTGCATGGTGACGTAAAAATAAAACGAAAGATAATAGTTTTCCGATCTGTTTCACAAAAGAAACATAACGAAAGGTTTCAGCACTTTTCATCGCTACCGTGACGACGCCAGTGGGGCTTGCATTCCACTAAAAGAAAGGTGTTAATAGCTCAATCGAAATGAAACGAAAGATTTTTAAAGGAGCTCTTATGAGCAGCAGCGATTCATCCGCGGAAAAACGCGTGACGGGCACGAGCGAAAGGCGTGAGCAGATAATCCAGCGGTTACGGCAGCAGGGAAGCGTACAAGTTAACGATCTTTCTCAGCTTTATGGCGTCTCTACGGTCACGATCCGTAACGATCTGGCCTTTCTGGAAAAGCAGGGCATTGCCGTTCGTGCCTACGGCGGGGCGTTGATCTGTGACGGTAATACGCCTGGCGTCGAGCCCTCTGTTGAAGACAAAAGTTCGCTCAATACGGCAATGAAGCGCAGCATTGCCCAGGCGGCGGCGAATCTGATTAAACCCGGCCATCGCGTGATTCTCGATTCGGGTACCACCACCTATGAAATCGCACGCATGATGCGACAGCACAGCGATGTGATCGCCATGACAAACGGCATGAACGTCGCTAATGCGTTGCTTGAAGCGGAAGGCGTGGAGCTGCTGATGACCGGCGGTCATTTGCGTCGGCAGTCGCAGTCGTTTTATGGCGATCAGGCTGAGCAGTCGTTGCAAAACTATCACTTTGATCTGCTGTTTTTGGGCGTGGACGCCATCGATCTCGATCGCGGCGTCAGCACCCACAATGAAGACGAAGCGCGGCTTAACCGAAAGATGTGTGAAGTCGCAGAGCGGATTATTGTTGTGACGGATTCGACCAAGTTTAATCGTTCAAGTCTGCATAAAATTATTGATACGCAACGCATTGATATGATTATTGTCGATGAAGGGATCCCGACGGACAGTCTGGAAGGACTGCGTAAAAACGGGATTGATGTGATTCTCGTGGCGGGGTAATGGTTTTAAAATCGCCCTCTGCGTGAGAAGAGGGCGATCGGGTTTACTGCAAATCAGGTCACCGGAGCCGGGTTAAACACGGCCAGCTGGTTGTGCAAGCCCCATTGATCCGAGAAGGTTTTTTTGCGGCCACTCGCCACATCAAGAATAAAGTGGAACAGTTTCCAGCCCACGTCCTCAATGCTCTCTTCACCGGTAGCAATGGTGCCCGCGTTGATATCCATCAAGTCATACCAACGGTTTGCCAGTTCGGTGCGGGTTGCCATCTTGATAACTGGAACCGCCATCAGGCCGTATGGCGTACCGCGACCCGTGGTGAAGACCTGCACCGTGATACCCGAGGCGACCTGCTGCGTGCCGCAGACAAAATCGCTGGCGGGCGTTGCGGCATAAATCAAACCGCGTTTGGTCGGACGTTGCCCTGGCGAGAGCACTTCTGAAATCGCACTCTGGCCAGATTTCGCAATCGAACCCAATGCTTTTTCCACCACGTTTGCCAGACCGCCTTTTTTGTTGCCAGGGGACGGGTTCGCGCTGCGGTCGGTTTGACCCAAATCGAGATAATTATCGTACCAGGCCATCTCTTCCAGCAGGCGTTTGCCCACCTCTTCGTTGATGGCGCGCGGAGTCAGCAGGTGGATCGCATCACGTACTTCGGTCACTTCCGAGAACATCACCGTTGCGCCGCAACGCACAAACAGATCCGACGCGTAGCCGACGGCCGGGTTTGCCGTCACGCCAGAGAACGCATCGCTGCCGCCACACTGTGTGCCGACCACCAGCTCTGAAGCCGGGCAGGTTTCGCGTTGGCGTTTGTTGAGCCTTTCCAGATGGCGCGTGGCAACCTGCAGAATGTCGTCCACCATCGATCGAAAACCGACGTGATGTTCATCCTGCAAACGCACAATGCTTGCGCTGTCCACGGGAATCGCTTTGACATCTTCAGTGCCCTGTAACAGGCGTTCTGGCTGGAGCTTTTCGCAGCCCAGACCAATCACCATCACTTCACCGCCGAAATTTGGATTCAGCGAAATGTTGTGGATGGTTCGGATTGGCACAACGGCCGCCGGCGCGTTAATCGCCACGCCGCAGCCATACAAATGGTTGAGGCCCACCACGCCGTCGACGTTGGGGTATTTTGGCAGCAAATCACGTTCGATGATTTTGACCACGTAATCCACCACGCCCGCCACGCAATGCACGCTGGTGGTAATGCCGAGCAGATTTTTGGTGCCCACGCTGCCGTCGGCATTGCGATAGCCTTCGAAAGTGTACCCTTCCAGCGGTGGCAGCGGCTCAGGCACGCGGGTTGCCAGCGGTAGGGTATTGAGCGGTGGTGCTTCTGGCAGTTCGACGAGCGATTCATCAATCCAGCTGCCCTGCGGCACGGCGCGTACTGCGTAACCGATGATTTCGCCATAACGGACGATTTCACCGTGCGCAGGAATATCGACCAGCGCGACTTTATGTCCCTGGGGAATATGCTCAATCAGTTCCAGGCCATCGGGAAAACGCGTTCCTGCTTTTAGGCCGTTGTCGTTAACAATAATCGCCACATTATCAGTGTCGTGTACTTTTATATAGAACGCCGTCGGCGACGTTTGTCGAATTTCGATGTCGGCCATTGTTCAGTATTCTCCAGCGAAAAGTAGATATTAAATGTCGTTAAGAGTGTGCTTATTTTCTTATTAGAAAAAAATAAAGACGCTGCCTTCTTTAATAAAGAATGTCAGGACTTACGGGATAAAAATGTGATCAAGATCACCCATCAGGTCGCGCACTGACGGCGTCTGCCGGGGAATGCGTAAATCTGTGCATTAGCGCCCAAGGGGTTGTGCATATGCTCAATATAATATGCTTGAAGGCTATGATAATTGAGCAATGCAACAATGTGCAGGGCGAGGGTGATGTCTATACTTAATCACGATTTCATTGCATCTGGTTAATTAACTGATATTGCCTGCTATCGATAATAATCAGTATAGATTTCTCTCAAAATAATAAAAAAACCAACATCGATGTGCCCGAGGAAATAAATATGTCACTAGATACTGCTGTAGAAACAAAAAAGGGTATTCATACCCGTCATTTAATATTACTGATTATTTTTATTGTCACGGCGGTTAACTACGCTGACCGCGCGACACTTTCTATTGCCGGGACCGAAGTTGCGAAAGAGCTGCAGTTAAGCGCGGTATCGATGGGGTATATCTTCTCTGCGTTTGGCTGGGCGTATCTGCTGATGCAGATCCCTGGCGGCTGGTTGCTCGACAAGTTTGGCTCGAAGAAAGTCTACACCTATAGCCTGTTCTTCTGGTCTTTGTTTACGTTCTTACAAGGTTTCGTCGATTTCGTGCCGCTGGCGTGGGCAGGCATCTCGATGTTCATCATGCGCTTTATGCTGGGCTTCTCCGAAGCACCGTCTTTCCCGGCTAATGCCCGTATCGTTGCGGCCTGGTTCCCGACGAAAGAGCGTGGGACGGCATCCGCCATTTTCAACTCTGCACAGTATTTCTCGCTGGCGCTGTTCTCGCCGCTGCTGGGCTGGTTGACCTTTGCGTGGGGCTGGGAACACGTCTTTACCGTGATGGGCGTTATTGGCTTTGTGCTGACCGGGATGTGGGTCAAGTTTGTTCACAACCCAACCGATCATCCACGTATGTCGGCTGAAGAGCTGAAGTTCATCACCGACGGTGGCGCGGTGGTCGATATGGACCATAAAAAGCCAGGCGATAAAGCGGCGAGTGGTCCAAAGCTTCATTACATCAAACAGTTATTGACCAACCGCATGATGCTCGGCGTATTTTTTGGTCAATACTTTATCAACACCATCACCTGGTTCTTCCTTACCTGGTTCCCGATTTATCTGGTGCAGGAAAAGGGCATGTCGATTCTGAAAGTCGGCCTGGTGGCGTCTATCCCTGCTCTGTGCGGTTTTGCAGGCGGAGTGCTGGGCGGCGTGTTCTCAGATCATCTGATTAAAAGCGGTAAGTCGATTACTCTGGCGCGTAAGTTGCCGATTGTGCTCGGAATGCTGTTGGCTTCATCCATTATCCTGTGCAACTACACCGACAACACTGTCCTGGTCATTGCTCTGATGGCCCTGGCGTTCTTCGGTAAAGGTTTTGGTGCACTAGGCTGGCCAGTGATTTCTGATACCGCGCCAAAAGAGATTGTGGGCCTGTGCGGTGGCGTGTTCAACGTCTTCGGTAACGTGGCGTCGATTGTCACCCCGCTGGTGATTGGCTATCTGGTAAGTGAACTGCATTCATTCAATGCGGCTCTGGTCTTCGTTGGCTGCTCTGCGTTGATGGCGATGTTCTGCTACCTGTTCGTAGTAGGCGACATTAAACGTATGGAATTGCAGAAATAATTGAAGGTATAAGCGATGAGTAACGAGATTTTCCCGAACAAGTTTAAAGCGGCCCTGGCGGCGAAAGAGATTCAGATTGGCTGCTGGTCTGCGCTGGCAAGCCCCATCAGCACCGAAGTGCTTGGTCTGGCCGGTTTCGACTGGCTGGTGCTGGACGGCGAACATGCGCCGAACGATATCACCACCTTCATCCCGCAGCTGATGGCGCTCAAGGGCAGCCACAGCGCGCCGGTGGTACGCGTGCCGACGAATGAGCCGGTGATCATCAAGCGCTTGCTGGATATCGGTTTCTATAACTTCCTGATCCCGTTCGTGGAAAGTGTGGAAGAGGCGGTTCAGGCCGTGGCGTCTACCCGCTATCCGCCGGAAGGTATTCGCGGCGTATCGGTTTCTCATCGCGCCAATATGTTTGGCACCGTGCCGGATTACTTTGCGCAGTCCAACAAGAACATCACGATTCTGGTGCAGATCGAGAGCCAGCACGGCGTGGATAACGTTGATGCTATCGCGGCAACTGACGGCGTAGACGGCATCTTTGTTGGCCCAAGCGACCTGGCGGCGGCGTTCGGACATCTCGGCAATGCCAACCATCCGGAAGTGCAACGCGCTATTCAGCACATTTTTGAACGTGCAAAAGCGCACGGCAAGCCGAGCGGCATCCTTGCACCTCTTGAAGCGGACGCCCGTCGTTACCTGGAATGGGGCGCAACATTTGTTGCCGTCGGCAGTGACCTTGGCGTGTTCCGCTCTGCCACGCAGAAGCTCGCCGATTCCTTTAAAAAATAACCACCACTGAGATAAAGAGAGACGCAATTATGACAATGAAAGTTGGTTTTATTGGCCTGGGTATCATGGGTAAACCAATGAGTAAAAACCTCATCAAGGCCGGTTACTCGCTGGTGGTTTCTGACCGTAATCCAGAAGTGATTGCTGAGTTGATTGCCGCTGGCGCAGAAACGGCCACTACCGCAAAAGCGATTGCTGAGCAGTGCGATGTCGTGATCACCATGCTGCCAAACTCCCCGCACGTCAAAGAAGTGGCGCTGGGTGAGAACGGCCTGATCGAAGGCGCGAAACCGGGCCTGGTGCTGATCGACATGAGTTCTATTGCGCCACTGGCGAGTCGCGAAATCAGCGATGCGCTAAAAGCGAAAGGCGTAGAAATGCTGGATGCACCGGTCAGCGGCGGAGAGCCAAAAGCCATCGACGGAACGCTGTCCGTGATGGTAGGCGGCGATAAAGGCACGTTCGACAAATATTACGACCTGTTGAAATCCATGGCCGGTTCCGTTGTGCACACCGGTGATATCGGTGCGGGCAACGTCACCAAGCTGGCAAACCAGGTGATTGTGGCGTTGAACATCGCTGCGATGTCCGAAGCGCTGACCCTGGCCACCAAAGCGGGTGTTAACCCGGATCTGGTGTATCAGGCGATTCGTGGCGGGCTGGCGGGAAGCACCGTGCTGGATGCCAAAGCGCCGATGGTGATGGATCGCAATTTCAAGCCGGGTTTCCGTATCGACCTGCATATCAAAGATCTGGCGAACGCCCTGGATACCTCGCACGGCGTCGGCGCGCAATTGCCGCTCACCGCTGCGGTGATGGAGATGATGCAGGCGCTGCGTGCCGATGGCCTGGGTAATGCCGACCATAGCGCCATTGCTTGCTACTACGAAAAACTGGCGAAAGTGGAAGTCACTCGCTAACAAAGACGGGCGCGGGAACGCGCCCGGTATTTTTGCCGCGTGCAGTAACAGGCTACAACTATGAAAATCGTAATCGCCCCTGACTCTTATAAAGAAAGCCTGTCTGCCGCCGAGGTAGCTCAGGCCATAGAAAAAGGATTTCGGGAAATATTTCCTGATGCTCAGTATGTTTCTGTGCCTGTCGCCGACGGTGGCGAAGGCACGGTCGAAGCCATGATTGCCGCCACGCAAGGGACAGAACAACACGCGGTTGTCACAGGGCCACTGGGCGAAAAAGTAAAAGCCTGCTGGGGGATTTCTGGCGACGGCGCAACGGCGATTATCGAAATGGCCGCTGCCAGCGGTCTGGCGCTTGTTCCTGCCGCACAACGCAATCCGCTGATCACCACATCGCGTGGAACGGGCGAGCTGATTCTGGATGCGCTGGATAAAGGCGCACGAAATATCATTATCGGTATTGGCGGCAGCGCCACGAACGATGGTGGGGCCGGCATGATGCAGGCGTTGGGGGCCAAACTGTGTGACGCGAACGGCAAAGCGATTGCCTTTGGCGGCGGCAGTCTGATGGCGCTCAACAGCATTGATGTGTCCGGACTGGATCCGCGTCTGAAAGACTGCACTATCCGCGTGGCCTGCGATGTGACCAATACGCTGGTGGGTGAACACGGGGCCTCGCGTATTTTTGGCCCGCAAAAAGGGGCCGACGAAGCGAAAATTGTTGAGCTGGATAAAAATCTTAGTCATTTCGCGGACGTCATTAAGCAGTCTCTGCATATCGACGTTAAAAACGTGCCCGGTTCGGGTGCCGCAGGCGGTATGGGCGCGGCTCTGATGGCGTTCCTGGGTGCAGAATTGCGCAGCGGGATTGAGATTGTCACCCAGGCATTGAACCTGGAAGAACATATCCACGATTGCACCCTGGTGTTGACCGGCGAGGGCCGCCTCGACAGCCAGAGTATCCACGGAAAAGTGCCTGTGGGTGTGGCGAATGTCGCCAAAAAATACCATAAACCCGTTATCGGTATTGCGGGCAGTTTGACCCCTGATGTTGGTGTTGTGCATCAATATGGTATCGATGCCGTATTTAGCGTGCTGAACAGTATTGGCTCGCTGGAAGAGGCATTCCGTGGGGCCTATGACAATATTTATCGGTCTTCGCGTAATATCGCCGCAACTTTGCAGGTGGGGATGCGCACGCAAGGGTGACAGCGGCGCGCAAACCCTCTATACTTCGCGCCGAAGCTGACCAGACAGTCGCCGCTTCGTCGTCGTCCCCTTTCGGGGGGAGACGGGCGGAGGGGAGGAAAGTCCGGGCTCCATAGGGCAGGGTGCCAGGTAACGCCTGGGGGGGAAACCCACGACCAGTGCAACAGAGAGCAAACCGCCGATGGCCCGCGCAAGCGGGATCAGGTAAGGGTGAAAGGGTGCGGTAAGAGCGCACCGCGCGGCTGGTAACAGTCCGTGGCACGGTAAACTCCACCCGGAGCAAGGCCAAATAGGGGTTCACAAGGTACGGCCCGTACTGAACCCGGGTAGGCTGCTTGAGCCAGTGAGCGATTGCTGGCCTAGATGAATGACTGTCCACGACAGAACCCGGCTTATCGGTCAGCTTCAACCATTCAACAAAACGCCCCGCACAGTGCAAACTGAGCAGGGCGTTTTGCTATGAGCTAGTCAACCAGATGAATGACTGTCCACGACGCTCTTTATGAAAGAAAGCGGCTTTTCGGTCAGCTTCAACTCTTATAAAACCCCGCTTCGGCGGGGTTTTTGCTTTTGAGTCATCGGGGCAGCAGAGGAATGACTGTCCATGACCTTTTACCCAAAAGAAAGCGGGTTATCGACCAGTTTCAGCGTTTTATAAAACTCCGCTTGGGTGGTTTTGGGCTTCTGGGGGTAAGAAGGTACTCGTTAGTCATCAAGAAGAATTCTCATATTTGCGACAGTAAGCACATTTCACTGCTTTTCATTTAAATCCTGCTCCATCGAACAAGTTAACGATCTCAATCACAAAATTACACACTGCAAAATGGCAATTTCTTGGTGTTGGACTGATGTTAATTTTGTGTATTTTATGTGTCTGAGTTTTTTCTTATTCATTAATGATAATTTCAGATTCAATACATTTAGCATGTGAATGTGTGACGCGTTCTACTCTTTCCACTTATCAAAACCTAATTTTATAATTTTATTTGATAAACCATAAAATTGTTTAATCGGATTAACGATTAATTATTAAACTTTAATTGTCTGAAATATAGCCTTTATTCCTGGTTGATAATTTCCATAACTACACCTTGGTTATCCCCATAAAATAAAATTATCTCTGGCAATTTAGTTGATCAATATCAGGCAATATAACGATTGATATAATTGTAACTTGTTGATAATTATGATTTTAAATTGGTTTTTTGGAGTGAGTGAACTCGGTTGAAAAGTAATTTGTGAGTAACAGCACATCCCTCATTCATCATTAATGGGTACAATTATGCATCGGGATACGGAAATAAGAGCAGAATATAATGAACACTATTATTCTACCGAAAACGCAACACCTCGTTGTATTTCAGGAAGTCATTAAAAGTGGATCCATTGGTTCTGCCGCCCGTCAGCTCGGCCTTACGCAGCCAGCAGTCAGCAAAATTATCAACGATGTCGAATCTTACTTTGGCGTCGAACTGATTGTGCGCAAAAACACGGGCGTGAAGCTCACCAGCGCCGGGCAAACGCTACTGGCTTACTCAGAATCCATCACCCGCGAAATGAAGAACATGGTCAGCGAGATGAACAGCCTGAGCTTCAGCACCGTCATCGACGTGTCGTTCGGTTATCCGTCGTTAATCGGTTTTACCTTCCTCTCGAGCATGCTCAAAAAATTCAAGGAAGTGTTCCCAAAAGCGCGAGTCTCGATGTTTGAAGCGCAGCTCTCTTCATTTTTGCCCGCGATTCGCGATGGGCGGCTGGATTTTGCTATCGGAACGCTCAGTGATGAAATGCTCCTGCAGGATTTGCACGTAGAGCCACTGTTTGAATCCGAATTTGTGTTGGTGGCCAGCAAATCACGAACGTGCACCGGCCCGACAACCCTGGCATCGCTCACGCACGAGCAGTGGGTGATGCCGCAAACCGATATGGGCTATTACAAAGAATTACTCACTACCCTCCAGAATAACCACATCAGCATCGAAAACATCGTTCAGACTGATTCCGTTGTCACTATTTATAACCTGGTGCTTAACGCTGATTATCTCACCGTTATTCCCCGTGACATGATCGCTCCCTTTGGCTCCGATCAATTTATCGTGCTCCCTGTGGAAGAAAAATTACCTGTCGCACGCTATGCGGCAGTATGGTCAAAAAATTATCGTATTAAAAAATCCGCTTCGGTATTAGTGGAGTTAGCGAAGCAATACTCTGCGCAAAACAGTGAAAGGCGAAAGCAATTTGTCATAACAGAATAACGTACTCAACTTTTAAATTTTTAACTATACGGCGATTTCTATAAGCGTCGACACCCAGGCTTTGCTTAAAATATCATATTATTATAAAGAGGATTATATGCACATTACTTACGATCTTCCGGTGACGATTGAAGACATACAAGCCGCTCGAAAACGACTGGCTGGCAAAATATATAAAACAGGTATGCCACGTTCTAATTATCTTAGCGAGCGTTGCAAAGGTGAAATATTCCTGAAATTTGAAAACATGCAACGCACGGGTTCATTTAAAATCCGCGGAGCATTTAATAAATTAAGTTCGTTGACTGAAGCGGAACGACGTAAAGGCGTGGTGGCCTGTTCAGCAGGAAACCATGCTCAGGGTGTCTCCCTTTCCTGCGCTATGCTGGGTATCGACGGCAAAGTGGTAATGCCGATGGGGGCGCCAAAATCCAAAGTGGCCGCGACCCGTGACTACTCGGCTGAAGTGATCATGCATGGCGATAACTTCAACGACACCATCGCTAAAGTCAGTGAAATCGTGGAGATGGAAGGACGCATCTTTATTCCACCTTACGATGATGCGCTGGTGATTGCCGGGCAGGGAACGATTGGTCTTGAGATCCTCGAGGATTTATACGACGTCGATAATGTGATTGTGCCTATTGGCGGCGGCGGGTTAATTGCCGGTATTGCTACCGCCATAAAATCTATTAACCCCACAATTAACATTATCGGTGTGCAATCCGAAAATGTTCATGGAATGGCGGCATCATATTATGCCGGTGAAATAACCAACCATCGAACGACAAGCACCTTAGCTGACGGCTGTGATGTTTCTCGTCCAGGGAAATTAACATTTGAAATTGTACGTGAATTAGTCGATGACATTGTCCTGGTGAGTGAAGACGATATTCGTAACAGCATGGTGGCGCTTATTCAACGCAATAAAGTCGTGACCGAAGGCGCGGGTGCACTGGCGACCGCCGCATTATTAAGTGGAAAATTGGATCATTATATTCAGGGACGGAAAACAGTCAGTATTATTTCCGGTGGTAATATCGATCTTTCACGCGTTTCCCAAATTACCGGTCTCGTCGACGCATAAATAAGGACAGATTATGAGCAATACTGAAAGTATTATTGTCAGTCAGACAAAAACAACGTCCTGGCGAAAATCAGATACGACCTGGACGTTGGGGTTGTTTGGTACTGCCATCGGCGCGGGCGTTTTATTCTTCCCTATTCGCGCCGGTTTTGGCGGGCTGATCCCCATCTTACTGATGCTGTTATTGGCATACCCAATTGCCTTTTATTGCCACCGTGCACTGGCGCGCTTGTGTCTGTCCGGCAGCAATCCATCGGGCAATATCACCGAGACGGTAGAAGAGCATTTCGGTAAAACCGGTGGCGTGGTGATCACCTTCCTCTACTTCTTTGCCATTTGCCCTTTGCTGTGGATTTACGGCGTCACCATTACTAACACCTTTATGACTTTCTGGGAAAACCAGCTCCAGATGCCTGCGCTGAACCGTGGCTTTGTGGCCCTGTTCCTCCTGTTGCTGATGGCGTTTGTAATCTGGTTTGGTAAAGACCTGATGGTCAAGGTGATGAGTTTCCTGGTGTTCCCGTTTATTGCCAGCTTGATTCTGATTTCCCTGTCGTTGATTCCTTACTGGAACTCGGCGGTGATCGACCAGGTCAGCATGAGCGATCTCTCCTTCACCGGGCATGACGGCATTCTGGTCACCGTCTGGCTGGGGATTTCCATTATGGTCTTCTCCTTTAACTTCTCACCGATCGTCTCCTCTTTTGTGGTGTCGAAGCGGGAAGAGTACGAAGGCGAGTTTGGTAAAGAATTTACCGAGCAGAAATGTTCCAAAATCATCGGCCGCGCCAGCATGCTGATGGTCGCCGTGGTGATGTTCTTCGCCTTTAGCTGCCTGTTTACGCTCTCTCCGCAGAACATGGCAGAGGCCAAAGCACAGAACATTCCGGTACTTTCTTACCTGGCAAACCACTTCGCCACGATGTCAGGCACCAAATCGACATTCGCCACCGTGCTGGAATACGGCGCGTCGATCATCGCGCTGGTCGCCATTTTCAAATCCTTCTTCGGCCACTATCTGGGCACGCTGGAAGGGCTGAACGGCCTGGTGCTGAAGTTCGGCTACAAAGGCGATAAAAAGAAAGTCTCCGTCGGCAAACTGAACACCATCAGCATGATCTTTATCATGGGCTCGACCTGGATCGTTGCTTACGCCAACCCGAACATTCTCGACCTTATCGAAGCCATGGGCGCGCCGATTATTGCTTCTCTGCTATGCCTGCTGCCGATGTTCGCCATTCGTAAAGTCCCTGCGCTGGCGAAGTTCAGAGGCAGAACCGAGAACCTGTTCGTTACCGCGGTTGGTCTGCTGACCATTCTGAATATCGTTTACAAACTGTTCTGATTTATTGCTCAGGAAGAGCGGAGTAAAGACATGATTGAGTTTCCGGTTGTACTGGTCATTAACTGTGGATCGTCTTCTGTGAAGTTTTCGGTGCTTGATGCGGCAAGCTGTGAGGCGCTGATCACCGGCATCGCGGATGGTGTTAACACGGAAAACGCCTTTATATCCGTGAACGGGGGCGAGCCAGCATCGCTGGCTCGCAAGGACTACGAAGGGGCGCTGGCTGCCATCGCCCTGGAACTGGAAGCGCGCGATTTGATGGGCAGCGTGGCCTTAATTGGCCACCGTATCGCTCACGGTGGCAGCGTGTTCAGTGAGTCCACCCCGATCACTGACGAGGTCATCGACCAGATTCGTGAGATTTCCCCGCTGGCCCCGCTACACAACTACGCCAACCTCAGCGGCGTGGAAGCGGCAAAGCATCTTTTCCCGGGCGTCCAGCAGGTGGCGGTCTTTGATACCAGTTTCCACCAGACGCTAGCGCCGCAGGCATATTTATACGGCTTACCGTACCGCTATTTCGAAGAGCTGGGCGTGCGTCGTTACGGTTTCCACGGCACGTCACATCGTTACGTCGCCCAGCAGGCGTATTCCTTGCTGAATATTCCACAGCACGACAGCGGCCTGGTGATTGCTCACCTCGGCAATGGCGCATCCATTTGCGCCGTGCGTAACGGTGAAAGTGTTGATACCTCAATGGGTATGACGCCGCTGGAAGGGCTGCTAATGGGCACGCGTTGCGGCGATGTGGATTTTGGCGCGATGGCGTGGATTGCCCAACAGACCGGCCAGACCCTGGACGATCTGGAACGCGTGGTGAACAAAGAGTCTGGCCTGTTGGGGATCTCGGGCCTCTCTTCCGATCTGCGTACGCTGGAAAAAGCGTGGCATGACGGGCACGAGCGCGCGCGATTAGCGATTGAGACGTTTGTGCATCGCATCGCGCGGCATATTGCCGGGCACGCCGCGTCGCTGCACCGTCTGGACGGCGTGGTCTTTACCGGCGGCATTGGTGAGAACTCAACGCTGATTCGCCAGTTGGTGACGGATCGCCTGAAGGTTTTCGGCATCACATTGGATCTGCTGAAAAATGCCCTACCGGGCAGCACTGGCGAACGAATCATCACGACGGATGATTCATGTGTGCCGTGCGCCGTCATCCCCACTAACGAAGAAAAAATGATCGCGCTGGATGCCATTCGTCTTGGAAAGGTTCATTCAGCCGCTGTTTACGCCTGATACAGAGAGAAAATCATGAAGGTTAATATAGATATCAGCGCGACGCCGTACAGCGACGCGTGGGCCGGGTTTCGCACTAATGAATGGCAAAACACGATCGATGTGCGTGATTTTATTCAGCACAACTATACCCCATACGAAGGCGACGAATCCTTCCTTGCGCAGGCGACGCCTGCTACGACGGCGCTGTGGCACAAAGTGATGGACGGTATTCGACAGGAAAATGCCACGCATGCGCCGGTCGATTTCGATTTGAACGTCGCCACCACCATCACCGCTCATGCGCCTGGTTATATCGACAAGGATCTCGAAACTGTCGTGGGTTTGCAGACGGATAAACCGCTGAAGCGCGCGCTGCATCCGTACGGCGGGATCAACATGATCCGCAGCTCCTTCGAGGCCTACGGACGTGAAATGGATCCGCAGTTCGAATATCTGTTCACGCATCTGCGTAAAACACATAACCAGGGCGTATTTGACGTCTATTCGCCGGATATGATGCGCTGCCGTAAATCGGGTGTGCTCACCGGCTTGCCGGATGGCTACGGTCGCGGGCGTATTATTGGTGATTACCGCCGCGTGGCGCTGTATGGCATCAGCTATCTGGTACGCGAGCGCGAACTGCAGTTTGCCGATCTCCAGTCGAAAATGGAGCGTGGCGACGATCTTGAAGCCACGATCCGCCTGCGCGAAGAGTTGTCTGAGCACCGCCGCGCGCTGCTGCAAATTCAGAAGATGGCGGCGAACTACGGCTTTGATCTCTCGCGTCCAGCCATGAACGCACAGGAAGCGGTGCAGTGGCTGTACTTTGCCTATCTGGCCGCGGTGAAATCGCAAAACGGCGGGGCGATGTCGCTCGGTCGCACGGCGACATTTATCGATATTTATATTGAGCGCGATATGCAGGCAGGACGCCTGAATGAGATCCAGGCGCAGGAGCTGATCGACCATTTCATCATGAAGATCCGCATGGTGCGCTTCCTGCGTACCCCGGAATTCGACACGCTTTTCTCTGGCGATCCGATTTGGGCGACGGAAGTGATCGGTGGCATGGGGCGGGATGGCCGCACGCTGGTGAGTAAATCATCGTTCCGCTATCTTCATACACTGAACACGATGGGGCCTGCGCCGGAGCCGAATCTGACGATCCTGTGGTCAGAAGAGTTGCCGATTGCTTTTAAAAAATATGCCGCGCAAATGTCGATTGCCACCTCATCGTTGCAGTACGAAAACGACGATCTGATGCGAACCGACTTTGACAGCGATGATTACGCCATTGCCTGCTGCGTCAGCCCGATGGTGATTGGCAAGCAGATGCAGTTCTTCGGGGCGCGCGCCAACCTCGCCAAGATCCTGCTGTATGCGATCAACGGCGGGGTGGATGAAAAGCTAAAAATCCAGGTCGGGCCGAAAACCGCGCCGCTGCTGGACGATGTGCTGGATTATGACACGGTGATGGCGAGCCTGGATCACTTCATGGACTGGCTGGCGGTGCAATACATCAGCGCGCTGAATCTCATTCACTATATGCATGATAAATACAGCTACGAAGCCTCGCTGATGGCGCTGCATGACCGCGACGTGCATCGCACTATGGCCTGCGGGATCGCCGGGTTATCCGTTGCAGCCGATTCGCTGTCCGCTATCAAATACGCGACGGTCCAGCCGGTACGCGACCATACCGGTCTGGCGGTGGATTTCGTTATCACCGGGGAATATCCGCAGTACGGTAATAACGACGATCGCGTGGACAGCATCGCCTGTGACCTCGTTGAGCGCTTTATGAAGAAAATTCAGGCGCTGCCAACCTATCGCAACGCCGTGCCTACCCAGTCGATACTGACCATCACCTCTAACGTGGTGTACGGACAGAAGACCGGCAATACGCCGGACGGACGCCGCGGCGGCACACCGTTTGCGCCTGGGGCGAACCCGATGCACGGGCGTGACCGCAAAGGGGCGGTGGCGTCGCTAACGTCGGTGGCGAAACTGCCGTTCACCTACGCCAAAGACGGGATTTCGTATACGTTCTCTATCGTGCCGCAGGCGCTGGGCAAAGATGAGGGCGTGCGCAAAACCAACCTGGTCGGGCTGCTGGATGGGTATTTCCACCATGAGGCGTCCATTGAAGGCGGACAGCATCTGAACGTTAACGTGATGAACCGCGAAATGCTGATGGATGCGATTGAGCATCCGGAGAATTACCCGAACCTGACCATCCGCGTTTCAGGCTACGCGGTGCGCTTTAATGCGCTCACTCGCGAGCAGCAGCAGGACGTGATTTCGCGGACCTTCACCCAGGCGATTTAACGCCTGGCGAGCCGACAAGCCCCCTTCCTCTAAGGGGGCTTTTTTGTGCGCAAGAACACTCCAGGTCGTGAGAAATATGACCTCTCCGGATTTACATACAAAATTGTTTATATACTTCATCACAGATCGACATCCGTAATTGAAAAATACTTCCCGTGTTTTTTACTGACAGATAATTAAGGATTGTGAGATGAGAAAAATTTTCCGTATCGCGCTGATGGCGATAACTCTGGCGGGCTTTACTGGTGTGGCGCAGGCGGTAGAGGTGGCAACTGCGCCGGAGCCTGCTCAGGATCCCCTCGTTCAGCAACTGAAACTCAACAACGATCAGATTACGAAGATTAAAGCGCTGCACAAGCAACTAGAAGCCGACGTCTTTAACATCCCAACGGATAGCGTAAAAAATGGCTCCTTGATTAACGTGATCCAGTCAGGCAAATGGGATGAGAAAGCGGTCAGAGAGCAGCTGGCTGCGTTTAGCCATATTGAAGAGCAGGCGCGTTACTATCGTATTAAATATTACTTCGATGTGAGCCAGATCCTGACTCCGGAACAGCGCGCTGAGGTTCGCTCACAGTTCGCGCAGGCCATGAGCCGATAAGCTGTCAGCGCTGGCCGGGAAAGCTTACGCAAACCCGGCCCCTGACTTAAACCGGCAAATCAATCAGCAGCGCGCGCAGCGGCGTGTCGGCGACCAGCGTAATATTCGCTTCATCGCGAATAAACGCCCCATCACCGCAGGTGAGCGCTTCTTTCTCTTCCGTGTGCGTCAGCGCATGTACCGTGCCGTGAATCGATTGCAGATAGGCGCGTGGACCGTGAAGCTGGAAGCTCGCCTGTTCCCCTTTCTTCAGCTCGATATGATGCAGCCATACCTGCTGGCGAAGTTGCAGGCTATCGTGACTCCCATCCGGTGAGGCGATCACTTGCTGCTTTTCGCCGCTCAGATTGATCTTCTGCACGGCCGGATTTTCACGTTCTGGACAGGCATCGAGCCACAGCTGCATGCGGGTCAGCGTTTTATCTTTGCTGAGGTTATGCTCGCTGTAACTTATGCCCGGTTGGGTTGAAATCAATAACGCTTCACCCGCTTTCGCCTGGACGTGATGGCCCTCGCTATCGCGATATTCTGCTTCACCTTCGAGGATCAGATTCAGGATATCCACTTTCGGATACGTACGTGGCTGGAAAGACGCGCCCGGAGCGAGCACTTCCTGATTCAGCACGCGCAGTGAGGCGTAACCGAGCAATTTGGGATCAAAGTAGTGTCCAAAGGAAAAGGTGTAGCGGGCCTGCAGCCAACCAAAATCGGCTTGTCCGCACTGTTTTGCTGTTCTTGTCGTAATCATAAAACTGACCTCTCTTTACACTAAAACAATGGTAAAGGTATGGACGCTTCATTGTTAGCCAGATATTCTGCCCGGTATGTTCAAATTTCCTGAATGAGAACGAGATGGCAAAAGAAAGGGCATTGACGCTTGAGGCGCTTCGCGTGATGGACGCGATCGACAGGCGTGGCAGCTTTGCCGCTGCGGCAGACGAGCTGGGGCGCGTTCCGTCTGCGTTGAGCTACACCATGCAGAAGCTCGAAGAAGAGCTGGACGTGGTGCTATTTGACCGCTCCGGTCACCGAACAAAATTCACCAATGTGGGGCGTATGCTGCTGGAGCGCGGGCGTGTTCTGCTGGAAGCAGCCGACAAACTGACGACCGATGCTGAAGCGCTTGCGCGCGGCTGGGAAACGCATCTGACGCTGGTCACCGAAGCGCTGGTACCGACCGCCGCATTATTCCCGCTGGTGGAGCGCCTGGCGAATAAAGCTAATACCCAGCTTTCCGTGATTACCGAAGTGCTGGCGGGCGCGTGGGAGCGTCTGGAAACGGGCAGGGCGGACATTGTGATTGCGCCGGATATGCACTTCCGTTCGTCGTCAGAGATCAATTCAAAAAAACTTTATAGCGTGATGAACGTTTATGTCGCTGCACCGGATCATCCGATTCATCAGGAGCCGGAACCGTTATCCGAAGTGACCCGCGTGAAGTATCGCGGCGTGGCGGTCGCGGATACCGCGCGCGAACGCCCGGTGTTAACCGTCCAACTTTTGGATAAACAGCCGCGTCTGACCGTGACGTCGCTTGAGGATAAGCGTCAGGCGCTGTTAGCCGGTTTGGGTGTTGCGACGATGCCGTATCCGTTTGTCGAAAAAGATATTGCCGAAGGGCGCCTGCGCGTCGTTAGCCCGGAATACACCAACGAGGTCGATATCATTATGGCCTGGCGCCGCGACAGCATGGGCGAAGCAAAATCGTGGTGTTTACGCGAAATCCCTAAGCTGTTTGCGAATAAATGAGAGTATGCCCGGCAGGCGCAACGCCGCCGGGCAAGAATTATGCGAGACGTTTGGGATCGGGGCCAAAGCGGTTTTCACCCGGCGTACCGCTCTGACAGCAGAAGACCAGAATCACCAGCCAGCCGATAATCGGGATCAAAATCAGCAGTAACCACCATGCCGAACGGTCGGTGTCATGCAGTCGACGGAACAGTACCGCCCAGGATGGCAGAAAGACCAACAGCGCATAAATAGTGGTGAGAATGCCTTCGCCGCCCGCGCGCTCCCAGCCCAGGATCCTGTCGACAATCCCTATCACCATGGCGAGAACAAAGTTCACCAGCATGAACATCCAGTACTCTTTGCGACGGGCGCGACCGCCAAATCCCACGTAGTTTTTCAGTACTTTTAGATACCAGTCCATTTTTCCCTTCCCTCAATAGCAATTAATCACTTGTTTTTTAAGCGATCACATTAAGCGTAGACGGGAATAAAAGCGTGGTAAAGGGCACCGTTCGCGTGCCCTTTAGGTGACGGTGTCAATCAACCGAAACGTGTATCGCGGCCGTGTGGCTCATCCAGATCCTGCCACGGACCGATGGAAATAATGCCCGTCGGATTGATGGTTTTATGGCTGCGATAGTAGTGGGTGCGGATGTGACCAAAATCGACGGTTTCGGCGATACCCTCCATCTGATAAATATCGCGCAGAAAACCGTAGAGATTCAGGTAATCGCTGATGCGGTGCTTATCGCATTTAAAGTGGGTGACATACACCGGATCGAAGCGCACCAGCGTAGTCCACAGGCGGATATCGGCTTCTGTGAGCGTATTGCCCGTCAGATAGCGGTGCTGTCCCAGGATCTGTTCCAGTCGTTCGAGCGATTCAAAGACTTTTGCGACCGCTTCGTCGTAGGCTTCCTGGCTGGTGGCAAATCCGGCTTTATAGACGCCATTATTTACGTTGTCGTAAATCCAGCTGTTGAGCTCGTCGATTTTATCGCGCAGTTCCGGCGGATAGAAATCACCGGCTCGGGCACCGTGCGCATCAAACGCGGTATTGAACATGCGAATGATTTCTGCAGATTCATTGCTGACGATGGTTTGATTTTTTTTGTCCCACAGTACGGGAACGGTGACGCGTCCGGTGTAGTGCGGATCGGCGCGCAAATAGAGCTGATACAGAAAGTCGTGATGATACAGGTCATCGCCGGTAGCGGCGGGGAAATCGCTGTCAAAGGTCCAGCCGTTTTCCAGCATCAGCGGATTCACCACCGAAACAGGAATTAACGCGTCCAGCCCCTTTAACTTACGCACCATCAATGTTCGGTGCGCCCACGGGCAGGCAAGCGACACATAAAGATGATAGCGGTCTTTTTCCGCCGCAAAGCCGCCTTCGCCCGTTGGACCCGGTGCCCCATCGGCGGTTAGCCAGTTACGGAAAGCCGAAACAGAACGCTTAAAGCGTCCCCCGGTGGATTTGGTGTCATACCAAATGTCCTGCCAGACGCCGTCAACAAGTTGTCCCATTTTTTCCTCCTGTATAAAACACAAAAGCGAGGAGATATCTCCTCGCTTTTTTATTCAGTATAGCGTGCTTACCACTTTTTATTCAGAACACGGTCGATGCTGAATGCGCCAGGACCGGTGATAGCCAGCAGCAGGAAGCCGCCTGCGATGGTCAGGTTTTTCATGAACATCAGGGAGTTCATGCCTTCCGCAAAGTTGCTGTGGAAGATAAACGCGGTCAGCAGCGTGAAGCCCGCGGTGAACAGTGCAGTGGTGCGAGTCAGGAAGCCGAACAGAATCGCCAGACCGCCGCCAAACTCAAGCAAAATGGTCAGTGGCAACAGGAACCCTGGGACACCCATCGCTTCCATATATTGTTGCGTGCCTGCATAACCGGTGATTTTGCCCCAGCCTGCGGTGATGAACAGAATTGGCATCAAAATACGTGCGACCAGAACACCAACATCTTCTAATTTTTTCATTTTACTCTCCAGGGAACCACAATGGCTGCTGATTATTATTTGTGTGCAAATCCGGGTAGATACCGCGTGTTTGCTGTTGATGGAGAGGAGTGTAAACGTGACGAATGACAATTGTTAGCAAGGAAAACTGTCAATCTTCTTCAAAGATATTGAGTAAGGGAGTGGGCGATGATGCCCTTACCCGTTTTTCACCTACGGGGTGAGGGCGCAAAAACAAAAAACGGTAACATGCGTTACCGTTTTCTTTTACTAGCGCAACTGCTGTTGACGCAGTGTGGCCTTCACCAGACGCCAGGCGCTCCACGCACCAAAGCCCCGTCTGGCCCAGCGCACGAGCATACTGGGATGACGAACTGACCAGATCGCCATCACGCTGCTTCCGACCAATGCCCATGAGCGCATGCTAAGAAGCGTGCTCCAGCCACGATCGTAAGCACGCGTCACTTCCAGCCAGTCACGGCGACCAGCGGTCAGGTCCAGCCGTTGCTGCTGGATCTGACTCAACAGATACGCTTTGCGCTTCTGACGTTCAGTTTTGCTGCTCACGGCTTGTCATCCTCCAGCAGCGTGCGGTCGTTGGCCAATTCCTGACGGGTATGGCGCAGCAGCGTAGAGGTGCGCGCCTTATGCATCGTCCAGATCCCGCCTATCAGCGCAGCCACCAACAGCACGACTGTTGTCGCAATCATGGCGTTAAGCCGGTACTGCGGATCGATGGCCCAAATGATCAACACCATCAGGCTCATCAGACCAAACGCGGCGAACAGCATGGTGAGCCCTAGCATTAGCAGCATCTGGAAGAGATTCGCTTTCTCCTCTTCCAGTTCCACTACCGCCAGGCGAACTCGCGTTTCGGCAATGCCGACCAGCGTCGTTAGAATACGCTGGCCGATGCCGAGGACGTTTTTTGCAGGCCCCTGTGCGTGACGAGGATCTTCCATAATTAGCGACGCGTCAGCAGAACGCCCAGGACCACACCCACCGCGGCACCGATGCCTACGCCTGTCCACGGGTTATCGCGTACATATTCGTCCGCGCGAGCTGCCGCTTCGCGAGTCTGTTTCGCCAGTGCATCACCGGTTTCACCCAGGCGATAGCGGCTGTCTTTCAGCGCGCTTTCCGCTTTGCTGCGCAGTTTGCTCAGCTCTTCTTTCGATTTATCGGTCGAAGAGTTCAGCACCTCTTCCAGGGTATCGGCCAGGGATTTCAACTCAGCGCGCAGGTGTTCTGAAGTAGTATCTTTAGACATGATTTTCTCCTGTTGAGATTTCCGTTAACTCAATAATCGCGAGCTTCAAGAGCTTTCAGTTCTTCCTGAGCCTCTTTCAACTTTTCTTCGCGCTTTGCAATCTTATCCGCATCACCTTTCTCTTGCGCCTCTTTCAGGTCGTGACGGCGTTCAGCAATCTCTTCCTTTTGTTCAGCGATTTTCTTCTGGTGATCGGCACGCAGCTTGCTGTCCGAACAGTTGGCTTTTACTTCACTTAACGCTTTTTTCAGGCCATCAATGCGGTTCTGATTGTTATGCTTTTCGGCATAACTGATCTCACGCTGAATGTCCTGTTCTTTCTCCTGACAGAGAGAGTTTGCAAAGGAAGCTGTGCTCAAAGAAAAAAGGGCCAAAGCCAGAGTGATGCGGTATTTCATTATAGAAACCTTCCATTGTGTTACGGCGTTTTAAAGAAAATGCCGCGGTCCAGTATCATGCGGAGAACATCTGAGGGTGCTCCGCGTACTTAAGCATAGTAAGTAAACGGGGGAATCACCAAAGTGAGTGAAAAGATTCAGAATATAGGAAATTAACCAAATCGATGCGATGTGTCACGCAGTCGCGTTAACCACACTGCTGTCTGGCTTTGATCGTCCTGCAACGCAATGATGTAGCCGCGCGGCAGGGAGCGGTCGAGAACGACTTTCGCTGCGGCGCTTTGCGCGCTGGAATCAAACTTAATCAGCAAAACGTCATCCTGCGGCGTGATGCTTTTAAACTGAATGCCGTTCGCATCCAGATGATGCCAGATATAAAAACCGTCAGGGACGCTCGCCCCCTGGCTCACCGGGCGAATCGCCAGGGTGGATTCCTGATGCTGAACCGCGGCCCAGACCAGAATCATCGCGCTGAGGAGAACCAGCGCGATTAACCCATAAGACATGCGGCGCAGGGAGAGGGGCGAAATAACCATATTAGCTCCTGGCCCCGTATTTCTTTTTCAACAGCACGTACAGCGAGCCGAGCAGACCAAAGACCAGCAGCACAACCGGGAGCAACATCAGGCAGGACATCAACTGGTCTTCGTATTTCAGGAACACCGGCGTCTTGCCCAGCAGATATCCGAGGCTGGTTAAAATCAGGACCCACAGCAGGCCGCTCATCCAGTTAAAGAACTGGAAACGTGCGTTGTTCAGGCCAGACAGGCCAGCGATCGTCGGTAGAAGTGTACGAACAAAAGCGATGAACCGGGCAATCAACAGGGCCGAAAGACCATGCTTATGGAACAGGTGGTGCGCTCGCTGGTGGTAATGCGCCGGAAGATGAGAGAGCCAGTTCTGGACAATACGCGTATTGCCCAGCCATCGTCCCTGGATATAGCTCACCCAGCATCCGAGGCTGGCGGCGATAGTCAGCAGGAGCACGGTCTGGGGGAATTCCATGGCGCCTTTCGCGCACAAAACACCCACTAAAACCAGTAAGCTGTCGCCAGGGAGAAACGCAGCGGGAAGCAGTCCGTTCTCAAGGAACAGAATCATAAACAAGACGAAATAGAGCATGCCAATCATGGAGGGATTGGCCAGGGTTTCGAAATCCTGGGCCCATAAGGCATTCAGTAATTGGGTCAAAAGTTCCATTCAGTGTTCCTGGAGATCGGTTAACGTCTCGCCTGTTATCCGGGTCAAACAGCACAGCGACATCGTTTATAATTTCATTATGGTCGCTCGCGGACACATTGTGGTGGCCAGAACTGTTCCCTGTAAAATGGCTAGGTAAGCAAGCACTAACTAATAAATGCAATTTGCATCCAATTGTAACAAAGGCCAACGTACTGCGTCAGAAAATTTGCGCTCGGCTGGATAAATGATTTTGGCTTAACAAACGGAAGGGAAGCGAGGCTTTTTACACAGGCTGACACTATATTTGTTTTACTTACCCCTGCATGCCGGAAGGCGCATCGGTGCGCCCGCCAGCGAAGAGCGTTTCTATTTTGCCTGACTGGATGCCGTATCGAGGTGAACGACGGGATTATCAGCAAAAAGATAGCGGTCTGCATTGAATTCGAAGTCGTCACTGGTTTCGTTGAACAGCATCAGTTTGGTGTTTTCCAGATGCTGCCACATTGCCAGTTTTGCCGCGTGCGGATCTTTACGAATCAGCGCTTTAAGAATTTGGTCATGATCGTCACACCAGTTATCCACGGTACGTAAATCGATGTGATCGTGCAGTTTCTTCCAGTACGGGTTATGAACGCGCTGAGTCCACATTTTTTCAACAATTGCCGCAAGAGCCGTATTTTGCGTTGCCAGCGCCACCTGAACGTGGAATTGCAGGTCCCACTCTGAATCGCGGAAGCATTTTTCCTTACGCGCATTGTCCTGGATTTCCATCAATTTCATGATGTCCTGCTTGGTCACCTGCGTAGCGGCAAACTCCGCGATATTGCTTTCAATAAGCTGTCGCGCCTGGAGCAGCTCAAACGGACCGTAGCTGGCGAATTCCAGGCTTTCGTCTGGAACAGGGGAATGTTTAGGCAGGTTAGAGATCACATGAATACCGGAGCCTTTGCGCACTTCGACGTAACCTTCCACTTCGAGCATGATAATGGCTTCACGAACCACGGTGCGGCTGACGCTCTTTTCATCAGCAATAAAGCGTTCTGCCGGGAGTTTATCCCCCACCAAATAGACGCCTTGCTCGATGCGGCTTTTCAGCTCGGCAGCAAGTTGCTGATACAAACGACGGGGTTCAGTGATTTCCATATGCGCTCCAGGCAAGGTACGACGGATGATTTGTTATACCACTTTTGCGAGCCAGTCTCCAGATTTCCCCCTGTTTCGCCATAAAAAAAGCCGCCCGGAGGCGGCTTTAATCAATATTGTGAACGGGGCTAACTTTGTGCGGCGGGCCCACCCACCGAGCTGTTTTGTAGCTCCTCGGCTGACTGGTTTTTCAGTACCGTCCAGATAACGACAGCCCCCAGCAGATCGAAGATAGCCAGTACAGCGAACAGCGGACTGAAGCCGATGGTATCCGCCAGCGCACCGACGACCAGGGCAAACATGGTACTCGCGGTCCAGGCTGCCATTCCGGTCAGGCCGTTGGCGGTTGCCACTTCGTTACGTCCAAAGACGTCAGACGAGAGGGTAATCAGTGCGCCAGACAGGGACTGGTGAGCAAAACCACCAATACACAGCAGACCAATTGCCACGTATGGGCTGGTGAAGAGACCGATCATGCCCGGGCCAATCATCAGCAGGGCACCCATGGTGACCACCATTTTACGGGAAACGATCAGGTTAACACCAAACCAGCGCTGGAACAGCGGCGGCAGATAGCCCCCAACGATACAGCCCAGGTCAGCGAACAGCATTGGCATCCAGGCAAACATCGCGATCTCTTTCAGGTTAAAGCCGTAGACTTTAAACATGAACAGTGGGATCCAGGCGTTGAACGTTCCCCAGGCCGGTTCTGCCAGGAAACGTGGCAGGGCGATACCCCAGAACTGACGGGTGCCCAGGATCTGCCATGGCGTCATTTTCTTGCCATTGTTGGTCTGGTGTTGAGACTCCTGACCGCTAATGATGTATTCACGTTCTTCGTCAGACAGTTTCTTCTGATCGCGCGGGTGTTTGTAGAAAATCAGCCACGCCATCGCCCAGGCAAAGCTCAGTACGCCGGAGATAATGAACGCTAACTGCCAGCTGTGCATCACGATAGCCCACACCACGAGCGGAGGAGCAATCATCGCGCCGATAGAAGAACCGACGTTGAAGTAACCCACGGCGATGGAGCGCTCTTTTGCCGGGAACCATTCGGAACTGGCTTTCAGGCCCGCAGGGATCATTGCTGCTTCTGCCGCACCGACCGCACCACGTGCTAACGCCAGTCCGCCCCAGCTTCCTGCCAGTGCGGTTGCACCACAGAAAATCGCCCAGGTTACGGCGAAGAAGGCGTAGCCCACTTTGGTGCCGAGAACATCCAGAAGGTAGCCCGCAACAGGCTGCATGATGGTATAAGCCGCAGAGTAAGCCGCGATAATGTATGAGTATTGCTGCGTGGAGATATGCAGCTCTTCCATTAGCGTTGGCGCAGCCGCTGCTATGGTGTTACGCGTCAGGTAACCCAGCACGGTGCCGAGCGTCACCAGTGCAATCATGTACCAACGTAACCCTTTAATTTTACGCATGTAAAACCTCATCGTTATAGTATTGCCGCGCCTGAGCACGGTAACATCTCGACCGTTTCCGGGAGCTGTCTTGTAACGGGAGGGCGTAACGGGAAGTGACTCCCGGAACGGCCCGAACCTTGCCATAAGTAATCGTGCATAAGTCGGTATCCGTACCGCTAATTCCGATGTTTAAACACCGGTAATGCATTCCGTCGGCTTATATGTTGCGACGGCGAAAAGATAACTTGTCATACAACTTTAAAAGGTGAGTGACATCACAAAAGCGTGAATCTTAGTGTGGTCATTATTTTCACGATATGAAGCCAGTGCTGGCGCGGTTTGCGTTGAGGTTTGCTCCTTTGGGGGTAATTTTTTTGTCGACGTTTATTGATCTAACTCACGAAAAAAACTTCTGCCGCTGGAAATTGGTGTGATAACTTTGCAGCATCTGAACATAAGTTTCTGACGCTCTCGTTATAGAGGAAGATGATAATGACGCCGTTTATGACCGAAGATTTCCTATTAGATACCGAATTTGCTCGCCGTCTGTACCATGACTACGCAAAAGACCAGCCGATTTTCGACTACCACTGCCATTTGCCGCCGCAGCAGGTTGCCGAAAATTATCGCTTCAAAAACCTGTATGACATCTGGCTGAAGGGTGACCACTACAAATGGCGTGCGATGCGCACCAACGGTGTGGCGGAGCGCCTGTGTACAGGTGATGCGACTGACCGCGAGAAGTTTGATGCGTGGGCAGCCACCGTTCCACACACCATAGGTAACCCGCTGTATCACTGGACACATCTGGAGCTGCGTCGTCCATTTGGTATCACCGGCAAACTGCTTTCGCCAACCACTGCTGACGAAATCTGGAACCAGTGTGGCGATTTGCTGGCGCAGGATAATTTCTCTGCACGCGGCATCATGAAGCAGATGAACGTGAAGATGGTCGGCACCACTGACGATCCGATTGATTCTCTTGAACACCACGCGGTCGTCGCGAAAGACACCTCTTTCGATATCAAAGTGCTGCCGAGCTGGCGCCCGGATAAAGCCTTCAATATTGAGCAGGCGACGTTCAGCGACTACATGGCGAAGCTGGCCGAAGTGTCTGATACCGATATCCGTCGTTTCACCGATCTGCAATCCGCGCTGACCAAACGTCTGGACCACTTTGCCGCCCACGGCTGTAAAGTCTCTGACCACGCGCTGGACGTGGTGCTGTTTGCTGAATCAAACGAAGCAGAACTGGATAGCATCCTGGCGCGTCGCCTGTCCGGTGAAAGCCTAAGCGAACACGAAGTGGCGCAGTTTAAAACTGCGGTGCTGGTCTTCCTGGGCGCAGAATACGCGCGTCGCGGCTGGGTTCAGCAGTATCACATCGGTGCGCTGCGCAACAATAACCAGCGTCAGTTCAAACTGCTGGGCGCAGACGTTGGCTTTGACTCCATCAACGATCGCCCGCTGGCAGAAGAGCTGTCAAAACTGCTGAGCAAACAGAACGAACAAAATCTGCTGCCAAAAACCATCCTGTACTGTCTGAACCCACGCGACAACGAAGTGCTGGGCACCATGATCGGCAACTTCCAGGGCGAAGGCATGCCAGGCAAGATGCAGTTCGGTTCCGGCTGGTGGTTCAACGATCAGAAAGACGGCATGGAACGTCAGATGACGCAGCTGGCGCAGTTAGGTCTGTTAAGCCGCTTCGTCGGCATGCTGACCGACAGCCGCAGCTTCTTGTCTTATACCCGCCATGAATATTTCCGTCGCATTCTGTGCCAGATGATTGGTCGCTGGGTGGCTTCAGGTGAAGCGCCCGCTGACATTCAACTGCTGGGTGAAATGGTGAAAAACATCTGCTTTAACAATGCGCGCGACTACTTCGCCATTGAACTGAACTAAGGCCGTTTGAGGTTGATATGCAATACATCAAGATCCATTCGCTGGATAACGTTGGCGTAGCACTGGCAGATTTGGCCGAAGGGACGGAAGTCACTTTCGACACGCTTTCGGTCACGTTACGCCAGGCCATTGGGCGTGGACACAAATTTGCCCTGATCCCCATTGCTAAAGGGGAAAACGTGGTGAAATACGGTTTGCCCATCGGCCATGCGCTGGCGGACATTGCGCCGGGTGAATACATTCACTCTCACAATACCCGCACCAATCTCAGCGATCTGGACGAGTACAGCTATCAACCTGATTTTCAGGCCGAAGTTGGGCAGGCGGCAGATCGCGACGTTGAGATCTATCGCCGCGCCAGCGGGGAAGTGGGGATCCGCAATGAACTGTGGATCCTGCCTACCGTCGGCTGTGTGAACGGGATCGCGCGTCAAATCCAGACGCGTTTTCTGAAAGAAACCCACGATGCCGAAGGCACCGACGGGGTATTCCTGTTTAGCCATACCTACGGCTGCTCACAGCTCGGCGACGACCACATCAACACCCGCACCATGCTGCAAAACATGGTGCGCCACCCCAATGCGGGTGCGGTGCTGGTGATTGGCCTTGGCTGCGAGAACAACCAGGTCGATGCCTTCCGCGAAACGCTGGGAGATTTCGATCCTGACCGCGTGCACTTTATGGTGTGTCAGCATCAGGATGACGAAGTGGAAGCGGGGCTTGAGCAACTGCATCAGCTGTATGACGTGATGCGTCACGACAAACGTGAGCCGGGCAAACTGAGCGAGCTGAAGTTTGGTCTGGAGTGCGGCGGTTCCGACGGCCTGTCAGGCATTACCGCTAACCCGATGCTGGGGCAATTCTCGGACTACATGATCAGCAACGGCGGCACGACCGTACTGACCGAAGTCCCAGAAATGTTTGGCGCTGAACGCATTCTGATGAGCCATTGCCGCGACGAAGAGACGTTCGAAAAAACCGTCACCATGGTGAACGACTTCAAACAATATTTCATCGCGCACAATCAGCCGATTTACGAAAACCCATCGCCGGGTAACAAAGCGGGCGGGATCACCACGCTCGAAGAGAAATCCCTTGGCTGCACGCAGAAAGCGGGCGCAAGTCAGGTGGTGGATGTGTTGCGTTATGGCGAACGTTTGAAAACACACGGTCTGAATCTGCTCAGCGCGCCGGGCAATGACGCCGTTGCCACCAGTGCTCTGGCTGGCGCAGGCTGTCATATGGTGCTGTTCAGTACCGGTCGCGGTACGCCTTACGGCGGTTTTGTTCCGACGGTGAAAATTGCCACCAACAGCGAACTGGCTGCCAAGAAAAAGCACTGGATCGACTTCGATGCCGGTCAGCTGATTCACGGCAAAGCGATGCCGCAACTGCTGAATGAGTTCATCGATACCATCGTTGATTTTGCCAACGGCAAGCAGACCTGTAACGAGAAGAATGATTTCCGCGAACTGGCGATCTTTAAGAGTGGTGTGACGCTGTAAGTCGCGAGCGGGCGGATGCCCTCAGCCCGGTCCTCTTCCACGGGGAAAGGTGCAAATACTAAAAACGGCAACCTTCGGTTGCCGTTTTGCTTTTACCTTTGCCATCGGGCATTTCTTTTTAACTGCGCAGAGCGTTCTTCGCTAAACGTGCGTCTTCCGCCTGGCATGCGGCGGCGGTGAACAGCACGTCGGTTGAGGAGTTCAACGCGGTTTCGCAAGAGTCCTGCAATACGCCGATAATAAAGCCGACGGCGACCACCTGCATGGCGATCTCATTCGGAATGCCGAACATATTACATGCCAGCGGAATCAGCAGCAGCGAGCCTCCCGCCACACCCGATGCGCCACAGGCGCACAGCGATGCCACCACGCTCAGCAACAGGGCTGTTGGCAGGTCAACCGGGATACCCAGCGTATGAACCGCTGCCAGCGTCAGCACCGTAATGGTGATGGCCGCGCCAGCCATGTTGACGGTTGCGCCCAACGGAATGGAGACCGAATAGGTGTCACGATCCAGATTCAGCTTCTCGGCCAGCGCCATATTCACCGGAATATTCGCCGCAGAGCTGCGGGTAAAGAATGCATACACGCCACTTTCACGCAGACAGGTGAGAACCAGCGGATAAGGGTTGCGACGGATCTGCCAGAAGACCAGCAGCGGGTTAATCACCAGCGCCACCAGCAGCATACAACCAATCAGCACGATCAGCAGTTGGGCGTAGCCCCAAAGCGTCTCGAAACCCGTGGTTGCCAGCGTGGAGGAGACCAGGCCGAAGATACCGATTGGCGCAAAGCGAATGACGATTTTTACCATAAAGGTCACGGCGTTTGAGACATCGTTGACCAGGTTTTTCGTTGTTTCGTTACCGTGACGCAGCGCAAAGCCCAGGCCAACCGCCCAAACCAGAATGCCAATATAGTTAGCGTTAAGCAGGGCATTAACAGGGTTAGAAACCATGCTCATCAGCAGGCCGCGTAACACTTCCACAATACCGGATGGCGGTGTGATATCGCCCGCCGCGCTGGACAGATGCAAGGTGGACGGGAACAGGAAACTGAACACCACCGCGGTCAGCGCGGCAGAAAATGTCCCCAGCAGATAAAGGAACAGAATAGGGCGGATATTGGTTTTTTGTCCGTGCTGATGGTTGGCAATAGAGGCCATTACCAGCATCAAAACGAGTATTGGTGCTACCGCTTTCAACGCGCCGACAAACAGCGTGCCGAGCAAACCGGCCGCTTCAGCCGCCGGTTTTGAGATCAGCGCCAGCAGAATACCCAATACCAGGCCTACCAGTATTTGTTTAACCAGGCTGCCCTGCGCAATACGCGCGAGCAGACCAGACGATTGCATGGTCATAGTCAATCCTTAAGTGAAATTGTGTTCCATCCTGGATGCGTTCTGGGCCGCATTTATGTCCGGATGTAAGTAAATGTTTGCCTGGTTGAGTATAGGGAAAAGGCGCGCAGGGGGAAGTGTAAAATGCTGGAATTTACGTGTCGCGTCATATTTTTTAACTGTTATTTAACATTGTTGCGGCTTGTGCGAGGTAAAAGCAAAACGGTAACGTCAGTTACCGTTTTTAGTGTTTACACCCTCTCCCGTGGGAGAGGGCTGGGGTGAGGGCATCAGGCCGCACTTTGTAAAAGCAAAACGGTCACATCAGTGACCGTTTTTAGTGTTTATTCCCTCTCCTGTGGGAGAGGGCTGGGGTGAGGGCATCAGGCCGCACTTTATAAAAGCAAAACGGTCACATCAGTGACCGTTTTTAGTGTTTACTCCCTCTCCCGTGGGAGAGGGTTGGGGTGAGGGCATCAGGCCGCACTTTATAAAAGCAAAACGGTAACGTCAGTTACCGTTTTTAGTGTTTACTCCCTCTCCCGTGGGAGAGGGCCGGGGTGAGGGCATCAGGCCGCACTTTATAAAAGCAAAACGGTCACATCAGTGACCGTTTTTAGTATTTACTCCCTCTCCCGTGGGAGAGGGCTGGGGTGAGGGCATCAAACTGCGGAGATCTACTGCGCCTGCTGCTTCTTATCGTTCTGATGGTTAACCCATGCGTTAATCACCAGCGTCAGCGCCAGAATACCAAACACAATGCCCAACGAAATCGCGATCGGAATATGGTAGAAATCAACGATCAGCATCTTGATACCGATGAAGACCAGAATCACTGACAGACCATATTTGAGCATGGAGAAGCGCTCAGCCACGCCGGCCAACAGGAAGTACATCGCACGCAAGCCGAGGATCGCAAACAGGTTAGACGTCAGGACGATGAACGGATCGGTGGTCACCGCGAAAATAGCCGGAATACTGTCGACCGCGAAAATCACGTCGCTCAGTTCAACCAGAATCAGCACCAGCAGCAGCGGCGTGGCGAACAGCAGGCCGTTCTTACGCACGAAGAAATGCTCGTTATCAATGGTGTCGGTCATGCGTAGATGACCACGGATCCATTTCACCAACGGCTTCTCGCCAATCCCGGTTTCGTCCTCTTTTGCCAGCGCCATTTTGATACCGGTAAACAGCAGGAATGCGCCAAACACGTACAGCAGCCATTCGAACTGCGTAATCAGCCAGCTACCGGCGAAGATCATGATGGTACGCAGGATGATCGCACCCAGCACACCGTAAACCAGCACCCGGCGCTGAAGGGCAGCAGGAACGGCAAAATAGCTGAACAGCATCAGCCAGACAAAGACGTTATCGACGGCTAAGGCTTTCTCAATCAGATAACCCGTGAGGAATGCGAGCGCCTGAGGGTCGGCTACTGCGCGGCCTTCGGTTGAGGCCAGATACCACCAGAACGCGGCGCAAAACAGCAGAGAGAGGGTGACCCACACCAGCGACCAGGCGGCGGCCTGTTTCATGGTCATGCCATGTGCGCCGCGACGACCCTGTAAAAACAGATCGATCGCCAGCATGATGACCACCACCACTGCGAATCCGCCCCATAACATTGGAGTGCCGACAGAATGCATACTTTTTTCCTTACGCTACGAGCCTATTCCACAAGGCTATTTTGCTTGCCATTTTGAACCTGGGCAGTGCTCGCAATCCTCACGTACTCCGTGTACGTTCCGGTTGCTGCACGCTGTCCGTGTTCAAACTGTCTGCGCCAATAACACCTTCTGGGTAGGCTATAAAAAACAAAAACGGCTAACGTCAGAAGACGATAGCCGTTGCGTTTTTTATGCAGGGACCTCGCCTTCCGGCAAGGTCTCACTTACAACGAAAAGACCACGTTAGTGACTCTTTTTCGTTGCCCGGCGACCGGATGCGGTATTACACGCATCGTAATGACGACCCACCGGCAATGAAGTTACTCCCCTTTGCAGGTAACAAAATATGTCAGCGGACGCGTTTCGTCAATGGCTGACCGAATTCTCTTACACAGCTTTACGCGATGGCTTCAGCGTTCACGCCATCCGCAGGGAAAACCACGCCCGTCTGACGACGGATTTCCGTCTGCAGTTTCGCTGTCGTACGACTTACCGCCAGCCCAGGGTGATTCACTTCGTTATTTTCTACCAGGCGAGCGAAGACCTCTGCCTCATAGAGCATAGTGTTAATATGTTGAGGCTGCGTCAGCTCCTGCGGCTTTCCACCGCGCGGCACAAAGCTCACCTTCTGGCATTCTGAAATTTTTTCGATCACCAACGATCCGGCTTCGCCCTGAATTTCGCTCGGTAGCACGGAATCGCTGACTTTAGAATGCTGTAGCGTCACGCTGAAATCACCGTAATCCATTACCACCACACCGTGCGCATCCACGCCGCTGTCCAGCAGGCTGGCGGTGGCCATCACGCCGTGCGGCTCGCCCCAGAGTGCAACCGCAGAGGCCAGGCAGTAAAAGCCGATATCCATAATCGACCCATTCGAGAACGCCGGATTAAAGGTGTTCGGGTTTTCGCCATCCAGATAGCGCTGATAGCGCGAGGAATACTGGCAGTAGTTAATAAACGCTTTGCGCACCTTGCCAAGCTTTGGCAGCGATTGCTGCAACAGCAGGAAATTCGGCAGGCTGGCGGTTTTGAACGCTTCGAACAACACCACCTGGTTTTCGCGCGCCAGGGCGATAGCGGCTTCCACTTCCTGAATATTCGACGCCAGCGGCTTCTCGCAAATCACATGCTTTTTATGGGCGAGGAACTGCAGGGTCTGTTGCGAATGCAGAGCGTTCGGGCTGGCGATATAGACCGCGTCGATTGCGTCGCTTTGCGCCATGTCGTCGAGCGAGGTAAACAGATGTTCGACGGGATAATCGCTTGCAAAAGACTGCGCCTGTTCAAGACTGCGGGAATAAACGGCGGTGAGTTTGTATTTGCCGGTTTCATGGGCGGCGTCAACGAACTGGCGCGTGATCCAGTTCGTACCAATAACAGCGAAACGTATCATAAACGTTCACGTACTCCGTAGCAGGGAACCTTTTGTCACTGTAGCACGGCATCATGACAAAACCAGTGCGCTAAAACGCATCCCCGTCATTCTTCAAGCTGCAGGTGCGTTGGCTTTCCTCACTCACCTCAGCCACTGACTTTAGTCAGCTCCTGGAATTCGTTGCATCGCCGCGTTACTCGGCCTATGGCCTCGCCCCTTCGGGTTCAGCGCCAGCGCTGCTCAAGGAACAAGTGCCTTGTCCTGCAACTCGAATAATTTAGGGGCAATCCTTTAACGATAAATGCGTTAGCCACAGGCGCGTATCAAACTCAAGCTGGTGGTACTGCGGTTCCATATGGCAGCACAAAGAGTAGAACGCTTTGTCGTGCTCTTTCTCCTTCAGATGTGCCAGCTCATGCACCACGATCATGCGCAAAAACGCTTCCGGCGCGTTGCGAAAAACGGTCGCCACGCGGATTTCGGCTTTGGCCTTCAGCTTGCCGCCCTGGATGCGCGAAATCGAAGTATGTAAACCGAGTGCATTTTTCAACACGTGGATCTTGTTGTCATACATCACTTTATTGATCGGCGGGGCGCTCTTCAGATACCGGTTTTTCATATCCTGCGTATACTGCCAAAGGGCCTTATCGGTCGCGAAATCGTGCGTGCCTGGATAGCGTTTTTCCAGCACCGATCCCAGCTTTTGCTCGGTAATTAACGTGCGGACCTGAGTCAGTAAATTCTCTGGATAGCCCTGGAGATAAGTTAGTTGGTTCATCAAAGCCCCAAATGAAGAGGAAAACGGGTATACTCACGCACCCTTTTCAGGGATACGCCAAATTTTACCATTCAGGAGGGCCGATGAGCCACTTAGACAACGGTTTCCGTTCACTCAACCTTAAACGTTTCCCGGAAACGGACGACGTTAACCCGCTGCAGGCGTGGGAAGCGGCGGATGAATATTTGCTGCAACAGTTGGATGACACCGAAATCAGCGGCCCGGTTCTGGTCCTGAATGATACCTTCGGTGCGCTGGCCTGCGCGCTGGCCGAGCATACGCCTTACAGCATCGGCGATTCCTATCTCAGTGAACTCGCCACCCGCGAGAACCTGCGCCACAACGAGATTGCTGAATCCAGCGTCAAGTTCTTAGACAGCACCGCGGAATATCCGCAGGCGCCGGGCGTCGTGCTGATTAAAATTCCTAAAACGCTGGCCCTGCTGGAACAGCAGCTGCGCGCGCTGCGTCTGGTCGTGACGCCGCAAACGCGCATTATCGCGGGCGCAAAGGCGCGTGATATTCACAACTCCACGCTGGAGCTGTTCGAAAAAATTCTGGGCACCACTACCACGACGCTTGCCTGGAAAAAGGCGCGTCTCATCAACTGTATCTTCACTGAGCCCGCGCTGGTGGACGCACAGCAGATGTTAAGCTGGAAGCTGGAAGGTACCGACTGGACGATTCATAACCACGCAAACGTCTTCTCCCGTACCGGTCTGGACATTGGCGCGCGCTTCTTCCTGGAACATCTGCCGGGCAACCTGGAAGGCGAAATCGTCGATCTCGGCTGCGGTAACGGCGTGGTAGGCCTGACGCTGCTGGAGAAAAACCCGGAGGCGAGTGTCCTCTTTACGGATGAATCGCCAATGGCCGTCGCCTCCAGCCGCCTCAACGTTGAAACCAACATGCCCGAGGCGCTGGATCGCTGCGAGTTTATGATCAACAACGCGCTGTCTGGCGTGGAGCCGTTCCGCTTTAACGCCGTGCTCTGCAACCCGCCGTTCCATCAGCAGCATGCGCTGACGGATAACGTCGCGTGGGAGATGTTCCACCACGCCCGCCGCTGCCTGAAAATCAACGGCGAGCTGTATATCGTGGCGAACCGTCATCTGGACTACTTCCACAAGCTGAAGAAGATCTTCGGAAACTGCACCACCATCGCCACCAACAATAAATTCGTGGTGCTCAAAGCCGTGAAGCTGGGTCGTACCCGCTAAGATTTGGGGGGGGGCGGCCTGATGCCCTCACCCCAGCCCTCTCCCACGGGAGAGGGAGCAAAGATTAAAAACGGTAACTACGGTTACCGTTTTGTTTTTACAGCGTGCAGCCTGATGCCCTCAACGCGGCCCTCTCCCACGGGAGAGGGAGCAAAGATTAAAAATGGTGACTATCGTTGCCGTTTTGCATTCATCTCCAGCGTTATCGGGCAATGCTAAATAGCCAGTGCCAGTTTCGTGCCTTGCGCGATCGCACGTCGGGCATCCAACTCCATCGCCACGTCGCACCCGCCAATTAAATGTACTGCGATTCCGGCTTCGCGTAACGGATCCGCCAGCTCACGACGCGGCTCCTGCCCGGCACACAAAATCACCTGATCCACGCGTAACAGCTGCTGCTCCCCGCCGATCGTTACATGTAATCCGTCGTCATCGATTTTCTGATAGCTCACTGCCGGGATCATCTTCACGCCGCGTGAAAGCAGGGTGGTGCGATGGATCCAGCCGGTGGTTTTGCCCAGCCCTTCGCCCGGTTTGCTGGCTTTGCGCTGTAGCATCACAATCTGGCGCGGGCTTTTTGGCAACTGCGGGCCTTCCGGGCGCAGACCGCCGGACTGATTCAGGCTGGTGTCGATCCCCCATTCCACGCAGAACTCGGCGATATTCTGACTGGTGGCCTCTCCCGGCTGGCTAAGATACATCGCGGTATCAAAGCCGATCCCACCGCAACCGATAATCGCCACCTTTTCGCCCACAGGGACTTTGTCGCGCAAGACGTCGAGATAACTCAGCACCTTAGGATGATCGATGCCCTCGATCTCTGGCGTACGTGGGGCGATCCCGCTGGCTAAGATCACGTCGTCAAATCCCGCCAGATCCGGTGCGGTGACGAAGTGATTGAGGCGCAGTTCCACGCCCGTTAGTGCGATCATTTTCCGGTAATAGCGCAGCGTCTCGTAAAACTCCTCTTTGCCGGGAATCTGTTTGGCGATATTAAACTGTCCGCCGATCTCTGCGGCGGCGTCAAACAGCGTGACCGCATGCCCACGCGACGCGGCATTCACCGCAAAAGCCAGGCCAGCGGGGCCGGCGCCCACTACCGCCAGACGTTTGATTTTCACCGCCGGTACGATTGGCATTTTGGTTTCGTGGCAGGCGCGCGGGTTGACCAGACAAGAGGTCACCTTGCCGACGAAAATCTGATCCAGACAGGCCTGATTACAGCCAATGCAGGTATTGATCTCATCAGCGCGATCGCTTTGCGCTTTGGACAGCAGTTCGGCATCAGCGAGGAAGGGACGCGCCATCGACACCATATCCGCATCGCCATTTGCCAGCACATCGTCTGCGACCTGCGGATCGTTTATGCGGTTGGTCGTCACCAGCGGAATCGACACTTTGCCTTTTAACTTGCGCGTCACCCAGCTAAACGCCGCGCGAGGTACGGCGGTGGCGATGGTAGGAATACGCGCTTCGTGCCAGCCGATGCCGGTATTAATGATCGTTGCCCCCGCCGCTTCGATCGCCTGCGCCAGCTGTACGGTTTCGTCAAACGTGCCGCCGCCTTCCACCAGGTCGATCATCGACAGGCGGAATACGATAATAAAATCTGTTCCGACGCGCGCACGCACGGCACGCACCACGTCGACGGCAAAGCGCATTCGGCGCGCATAATCACCACCCCATTCGTCGTCGCGCTGGTTAGTGCGTGCCGCCAGGAATTCGTTAATCAGATAACCTTCGGACCCCATGATTTCGACGCCGTCATAACCGGCTTCACGCGCCAGCGCGGCGCAGCGGGAAAAATCATCAATCAGTGCGAGAATCTCGTCATGCGTCAGGGCGTGGGGTTTGAAACGGTTGATCGGCGCCTGAATCGCCGACGGTGCCACCAGATGCGGCTGATAGCTATACCGCCCGGTATGCAGGATTTGCAGGGCGATTTTGCCGCCCTCTTTGTGTACCGCGTCCGTCACTATTCGATGCTGCGGCAGCTGGCTGACATCATTCAGCACCGCACCGCCTTCCATTCCGACGCCCGACAGCGCGGGCGCGACGCCACCGGTCACAATCAGTGCCACGCCGTGACGGGCGCGCTCGGCATAAAATGCCGCTAGCCGCTCAGCACCCTCCGGATGTTCTTCCAGACCGGTATGCATTGAGCCCATTAACACGCGGTTTTTGAGCGTAGTAAAGCCCAGATCAAGCGGGGCGAATAACGACGGGTAGCGGCTCATAATCTCTTCCAATGTAAAATTATTGTTATGTGGTCGGATGAGTTACTAATTTAGCCAGTCGCCGGGAAAAGGGAAAAGGGGAGTGTGGTGAATGTGATGAGAGTCAAAGATTGCTGCTGCCGGACGCTCATCCTCTTCCCAAAGGGGCGATGGAATCGTCTTGAGCAGTTTGAGGGGATGAGCGGAAGGGGCGCGGGCAGGTTTGAATCAACGGAGTTACTCACCAGGACTTTCCCTCTCCCGTGGGGAGAGGGAAAGTCCTGGTGCGATATTAAAAGGCTGATTCGATCTGGTCTTCTCCCTCTCCCTTAAGGAGAGGACCGGGGTGAAGGCGCGCGCACCAGCCCAGGCGCTTGCCACATCGACGTGGTCAGGCCGCTGTCAACCAGGCCAAGCTGATCGGCATACACCGCCTGCCATTTTTGCATCATCCCGTCATACAGCTCGCGATGTTCTGGATTCGGCGTAAATTCCCGGCTCCATTTCACCAGCGTCTCACCCGTTGCAGCCATATCGTTATACAGCCCCGCACCCGTTCCCGCCGCTATCGCGCAGCCAAGTGCCGTCGCTTCTTTGACGTCCGGCACGCGCACCGGCAGCCCGGTGACGTCGCTTAAAATCTGGCTCCACAGCGCGCCTTTCGCACCGCCACCGGCGAACACCAGGCTCTCAAACGTCACGCCGGAAAAGCGTGAAATCTGCGCCAAATTGCAGGCTGAAACAATCGCCGCGTTCTCTTCCAGCGCGCGGAACAGCGTCGCTTTGTTGCATTTTTCCGGGTCAATGGAAAGATTGATAAACGACGGCGCGGCGTGATACCACTGCTTGAAATGCATGGCATCAGAAAATATCGGCATCACGCCGTGAGAACCGGCCGGAACACGATTGGCCATCTCCTCAAGCAGAGCATAAGCGTCCATTCCCATGCGCTCGGCAATCAGTTTTTCTTCCGCGCAAAAAGCGTCCCGGAACCAGCGCATCGTCAGCCCGGTAAAGAAACTGATCGACTCCGCCTGCGCCATGCCCGGAATGACGTGTGGATTCACCCGAATATTCATGTCCGGATCGGTACGCACCTGCGGCAGATTCACCACCTGCTGCCAGAACGTCCCGCCGAGAACCGCCGTTTGCCCGGCACGCACAACCCCTAAACCCAGACAGCCCAACTGCACGTCGCCACCGCCCATCACGACGGGCGTCCCTTCGCGCAGGCCGCTTTGTGATGCGGCGGCTTTTGTCACCGCCCCCAGCACGGTGCCCGTCTCTTTAACCGGAGAGAGAATATCGGCGCGCAGCCCGGCCATATCCAGCAGGGCTGGACGCCAGTCGCGGCTAAACAGATCGAGCATGCCAGTGGTGCCCGCATTCGACGGATCCACCGCCAGTTCGCCGGAGAGCTTCGCCGCCAGCCAGTCGCTGATCATGGTGATGGTCGCAGCGTTGCGATAAATATCGGGGCGGTGATGCGCCAGCCACAGCAGGCGCGGCATGGCGCTCAGCGCCAGCGTTTGGCCGGAGACGTCATACACTTCGGATTCAAAGCGGTTGTCGTGAATTTCTTTAAGCTCTGCCACTTCGCGGCTGGCGCGAGCGTCGACGTTGGCGCAGGCCCAGATGGCATCGCCGTTGCGATCGTATAACACGATTCCTTCGCGCATGGAGCAGCAGGCGACGGACTGAATATCAGCGGCATTGAGATGCGCGCGATCCAGCGCCTGGTGAATACACTGACAGGCCAGCCGCCAGTTGGTGTCGAGATCGAACTCCATTGAGCCGGGCACGTTTTCCACGCTCAGGTGTTTCCACTCCGCCTGCCCGACTGAAATCTGATTGCCGTGCAAATCAAACACAACGGCGCGAACGCTTCCCGTCCCTGCATCTAACGCTAAAAGGTAACTCATGAGCTTGCCTCGTGTCAGGCGCAGGGCGACTCTTATCCAGCCAGAGCCAGCACCGCGCGGGCTGTCGTCTCTTCCGTCACCAGGCCATTGATAAGGCGACCTTTCAGTGCGGCATAAATCGCATCTGCTTTTTCTTCCCCTCCCGCCACGCCGACGATGGTGGGCAACTGCGCCAGTTCATCGAGCGTCACGCCGAGTAATTCGTGGTGGATCTCAAGATCAGATACCCGTTCGCCCGCCGCATTCAGGAAATAGCCGAGGATATCGCCCACTGCGCCTTTGCGGGCGTACATCAGCTGTTCGCCTTCGCTGATATAACCGGCGCGTAAAATTGTCGCGTCACGACGCTGATTGACTGAACCAATGCCAACGACGGCGGCATCGGCAGCGGTTGCCGCAAGGATGACGTCCCGCACGCTGGCTTCGCGTTTTAAAATGCCCGCCACTTCTGCGGAAGAAACGCGCAGCGGGGCAGGGATCATGCTGACGCTACAGGCGGCATCAAGCTGGCCGATGCCGGTCATGTATGGCCCCACACCGCCCGAAAGCGTCACCAGCCGCACCTGCTGCGAGCTAATAAATCCGCTTAAGTGCTGAATACAGCTCATGGTGGTTTCACCGAATCCCACGGCCAGCAGTTGCCCCGGTTCCAGCACGCCCATCAACGATTGTGCAGCGCCAATCCCCAGACGTACGTTCATGGGCACGGCATTTAACGCTGGCAGCACGCGAATCAGCTTCAGCCCAAAGCGTTGCTGTAATTCGGTCTCCAGCGCCAGACACCCTTCGTACCGGGAATTTATCTGTACGCGGATGACGCCTGACTGACGCCCTTTTTCCAGCAAGCGCGAGATTTTCAGGCGCGGCAGACCCAGGCGCTCGCCAATATCGTTCTGTGTTAAACCGTCGTGGTAATAACACCAGGCCACGCGTGCCACCAGTTCCTCTTCCGTTAGCGCCAGTCCGGCAAATCGACTCTCTTCGGCAATGCGTTTATCGCTCATAATTGAACTCTTATAAAAATTTAGATCATATGTTCGTGATGACGCGGATTGAAAATGTGAGCCACGCGGCAAAACGGATCTTTTAAAATGTTTTGACCTGAATTGGATCCTAATCAATAAAATTGTGATCCCTGCACGGTTGTAAATATAGTTCACCGTCTACGCTTTTGAACATTATTAAATCAAAAAATCATTTGTTCAATAGCGGAGCGATGATGACAGTACTAATCGAAGCGCACGGCATCCACAAACAGTTCTCCGGTGTTCCGGTGCTAAGGGGCATTGATTTCACGCTGCTTTCCGGCCAGGTGCATGCCCTGATGGGCGGTAACGGCGCCGGAAAATCGACGCTGATGAAAATCATCGCCGGGGTGGAAACGCCCGACAGCGGTGAACTTACTGTCGAAGGCAAACCCTTTGCGCGTCTCAAACCCGGCCTGGCGCATCAGTTAGGCATTTATCTTGTTCCGCAGGAACCGATGCTGTTCCCCAATCTCACCGTGCGCGAAAACATTCTCTTTCGCCTGCCGCGCGGCAACGATCCTGAAAAACGGCTTGCCGATAAACTCCAGCAGTTGCAGTGCCAGCTCAATCTCGATGCCGCCGCCAGCACGCTGGAAGTGGCGGATCAGCAGATGGTGGAAATCCTGCGCGGGCTGATGCGTGACGCGAAGATCCTGATCCTCGACGAACCGACGGCGTCGCTCACGCCGGGCGAAACCGAACGCCTGTTCCGCCAGATCCGCGCATTGCAGGATCTGGGTGTCGGCATCGTTTTTATCTCGCATAAATTGCCGGAAATTCGCCAGCTTGCCAGCCACGTTTCGGTGATGCGCGACGGCGCGGTGGTGCTCAGCGGCGAAACCACGCAGTTTGACGACAAGGCGCTGATTACCGCTATGACCCCCGTCAGCCGCGAACAGGGCTTAAGCGACACGCAAAAGCTGTGGCTGGCGCTGCCGGGTAATCGCCGCACGCAGGCGCAGGATTTCCCGGTGTTACGCGTGGAAGATCTGACGGGCGAAGGGTTTATCGATCTCAGTCTTGAGATCTACGCGGGTGAGATCGTGGGTCTCGCCGGGCTGGTGGGATCCGGGCGGACTGAATTTGCTGAAACGCTGTACGGGCTGCGACCGACGCGCGGTGGACGGATCTGGCTCGAAAATCAAGATATTGGTGGGGATTCGGTGCTGACACGGCTGGAAAAAGGGCTGGTCTATTTGCCGGAGGATCGGCAGGTTTCCGGTTTGTTCCTGGATGCGCCCATTCGCTGGAATACCGTTGCGCTGAACGAACCGTCGCTGTGGCAGCAACGTAAACGCGAAGCGGCGGTGGTCGAGCGCTATCACCGGGCGCTCGGGATCAAACTTAATCATCCGGATCAAATCGTGCGCACACTGTCCGGCGGCAATCAGCAAAAAGTGCTGCTGGCGCGCTGTCTGGAGGCAAATCCACTGCTGCTGATCGTTGATGAGCCGACGCGCGGGGTGGACGTTTCGGCGCGAGCCGACATTTATCAGCTGATCAAAAGCGTGGCGGCACAAAACGTGGCGGTCCTGATGATCTCCAGCGATCTCGACGAATTCCCTGGGCTTGCGGATCGCGTGCTGGTGATGCATCAGGGCATGTTTAGCGGTGAGCTGCCGCGTCATGCCGTGAGTCTGGATCGGATGATGGCGCTGGCCTTTGGAGGGCAATCATGAAGACGTTGCTGAAAAACCGCGAGCTGAGCGCTTTCCTGGCCATTCTGGCGCTGTTTGGTGTGCTGGTGGCCCTTAATCCGGCGTATTTGAGCTTTCAAACGCTGGGAATGATTTTTGCCAGTTCGCAGATTTTAATCCTGCTGGCGCTGGGTGCGACGCTGGTCATGCTCACGCGCAATATCGACGTGTCGGTGGGGTCCACCGTTGGGCTGTGCGCGATTGCCGTTGGGGTGGCCTTGAATAACGGCTACAGCCTGCCGGTGTCGATGCTGTTTGCGCTGGCGATCGGCGCGCTGGCGGGGGCGTTTAACGGCCTGCTGGTGGTCGGTTTACGCATTCCGGCAATTGTCGCCACGCTCGGCACGCTGGGGCTGTATCGCGGTGCGATGCTGTTGTGGACGGGGGGGAAGTGGATCGAGGGGCTGCCGTCTAGCCTGAAATCGCTCTCTGAGCCCGTTGCGCTCGGCGTTTCGCCGCTCGGAATGGCGGTGCTGTTTTTAGTGCTCATCGGCGCATGGACGCTGTCGCGCACGGTTGCTGGCCGCGATTTCTACGCGGTGGGTGACAATCTTGCCGCCGCACGCCAGCTCGGCGTCGCGGTGAATCGCACGCGAATGCTCGCGTTTACGCTCAACGGCATGCTGGCCGCCTGCGCCGGAATTGTCTTTGCCTCGCAAATTGGATTTGTGCCAAATCAGACCGGCAGCGGACTGGAGATGAAAGCCATCGCCGCCTGCGTGCTGGGCGGGATCTCACTCCTCGGCGGGACGGGCACGCTGATTGGCGCATTTCTTGGGGCGTTCTTCCTGACGCAAATCGACACCGTGCTGGTGCTGTTCAGACTCCCGGCCTGGTGGAACGATTTTATTGCCGGACTGGTTCTGCTGGGCGTGCTGGTGCTTGACGGGCGGTTACGCCAGGCGCTGACGCGTCATCAGCGCGCGCTGAAATACAGCCGTTTTCAGCCGGGCAATAAAGGGGGAAAGCACGTTACCCCGTTTCCCAAACGCAAAAAAGAGGTGGCGTAAATGAAGCTTAACTGGGAAACCACGCTGCTGATTTTGCTGGTACTCGAAATCCTGCTCTTCGGGGCGATTAATCCGCGCATGCTGGATATCAACATGCTGCTGTTCAGCACCAGCGACTTTATCTGCATCGGCATTGTTGCGCTGCCGCTGACGCTGGTGATTATCAGTGGTGGGATCGACATTTCGCTCGGCTCGACCATCGGCCTGTGCGCCATCGCGCTGGGCGTCATGATGCAGTTTGGCCTGCCGATGTATTTCGCCGTCCCGCTGACGCTGCTGCTCGGCCTGTTGTGCGGTTTGTTCAACGCCGCCCTGATCCATTACACCGGTATCAGCCCTTTGGTTATCACCCTCGGCACGCTGTATCTCTACGGCGGCGGAGCGTTGCTGCTCTCCGGTTTGGCGGGGGCGACCGGTTACGAGGGCATCGGCGGCTTTCCGGACAGCTTTACCGCTTTCGCCAATCTGACCGTGTTGGGTCTGCCGATCCCGCTGGTGCTGTTTGCGTTCATCACCTTCTTTTTCTGGCTGATCACCCATCGCGGGCGTTTCGGTCGACATCTTTTCCTGATCGGCCAAAACCCACGCGCGGCGCGCTATGCGGCGCTGTCCGTCAACGGCATGCCGTACGCGCTGTATGGCCTGGTAGGCGTGGCGTCGGCCATTGCCGCGCTGGTGATGGTCTCTTATTTCGGCTCGGCGCGTTCCGATTTAGGACGCGACCTGCTGATGCCTGCGCTCACGGCGGCCGTGCTTGGCGGCGCGAATATTTATGGTGGTTCAGGTTCGGTTATCGGTACTGCGCTGGCGGCGTTGCTGGTGGGGTATCTGCAGCAAGGTTTACAGATGGTCGGCATCCCTAACCAGGTGTCGAGCGCGCTGTCAGGGGCGCTGTTGGTTGTGGTGGTCATGGGACGTTCGCTGAGCTTGCACCGTGAATGGGTGCGTAATTTCTTCACAAAACATACCCGGAGCTTGAGATGAAAACAAAACTGTTAGTCCTGGCGGTAGCGCTCAGCGTGGCGTCGGCACAGGCCGCCGATCGCATCGCCTTTATCCCAAAACTGGTGGGCGTTGGCTTCTTCACCAGCGGCGGAAACGGTGCGAAAGAGGCCGGTAAAGCGTTAGGTGTGGATGTCACTTACGATGGCCCGACCGAGCCGAGCGTCTCCGGGCAGGTGCAGCTGATCAACAACTTCGTCAACCAGGGCTTTAACGCGATTATTGTGTCCGCCGTGTCGCCAGACGGGCTGTGTCCGGCGCTGAAGCGCGCGATGCAGCGCGGCGTCAAAGTGCTGACCTGGGATTCTGATACCAAACCCGAATGCCGCAGCATCTACATCAACCAGGGCACGCCGGAACAGCTTGGCGGTTTGCTGGTCGATATGGCGTCGAAACAGGTGACGAAACCCGCTGCAAAAGTGGCGTTTTTCTACTCCAGCCCGACCGTGACCGACCAGAACCAGTGGGTGAAAGAGGCGAAGGCCAAAATCGAGAAAGACCATCCGCAGTGGCAGGTAGTGACCACACAGTTTGGCTATAACGACGCCACCAAATCTCTGCAAACCGCTGAGGGGATTTTGAAGGCCTACCCGGATTTGGATGCGATTATCGCGCCGGACGCCAACGCGCTGCCAGCCGCTGCGCAGGCGACGGAAAACCTTAAACGCGAAGGTGTTGCGATTGTCGGATTCAGCACGCCTAACGTGATGCGCCCTTACGTTGAGCGCGGCACGGTGAAAGCCTTTGGCCTGTGGGATGTGGTGCAACAGGGCAAAATTGCGGTCAATGTCGCCGATCATTTGCTGAAAAAGGGCGATCTTAACCCAGGCGATAGCGTGGACGTTAAAGGTATTGGTGTGCTGAAGGTCGAGCCAAACAGCGTGCAGGGCTATCAGTATGAAGCGAAGGGTAACGGCATCGTGCTGCTGCCGGAGCGCGTGGTGTTCACCAAAGAGAATATCGACAAATACGACTTCTGACGGGGGGAAGAAATGGCTGATTTAGATGACATCAAAGACGGCAAAGATTTTGGTATCGGCACGCCGCAACAGAACGTGCCGTTCACCCTGAAGGGCTGCGGTGCGCTGGACTGGGGCATGCAGTCCAGGCTCGCGCGTATCTTTAACCCAACAAGCAACCGTACGGTGATGCTGGCCTTTGATCATGGCTATTTTCAGGGACCGACCACCGGGCTTGAGCGTATCGATCTGTCGATCGCGCCGTTATTCGCCGAAACCGATGTGCTGATGTGTACGCGCGGGATTTTGCGCAGCACTGTGCCGCCCGCCACCAATAAACCGGTGGTGCTGCGCGCATCGGGCGGTAACTCGATTTTGGGCGAGCTGTCGAACGAATGCGTGGCAGTGGCGATGGAAGATGCGCTGCGCCTGAACGTCTGCGCGGTGGCGGCGCAGGTGTATATCGGCAGCGAATTTGAGCATCAGTCGATCAACAACATAATCAAGCTGGTCGATGCAGGTAATCGCTACGGCATCCCGACGCTGGCCGTGACCGGCGTGGGCAAAGAGATGGCACGCGACGCGCGCTATTTCTCGCTCGCCAGCCGCATCGCCGCTGAGATGGGTGCCCAGATCGTTAAAACCTATTTCGTGGAAGAGGGGTTTGAAAAAGTCGCCGCCAGCTGTCCGGTGCCGATTGTCATCGCCGGGGGCAAAAAGTTACCGGAACACGAAGCGCTGGAGATGTGCTTCCGCGCCATCGATCAGGGTGCATCCGGCGTCGATATGGGACGCAATATTTTCCAGTCCAGCGCGCCGCTGGCGATGCTGAAGGCGGTCAAGAAAGTGGTTCACGAGAACATGAGCGCCCGCGAGGCATTCCAGTTCTGGCAGGAAGAAAAACAGGGAGAAGGGCAATGAACGTGACGCTAGTGGAGATCAACATTAAGCCGGAGCGCGTGGATGAGTTTCTGGACGTATTCCGCGCCAATCATGAAGGCGCGATTCAGGAGCCGGGAAATCTACGCTTTGATGTCCTGCAGGACCCGCGCGTGAAAACGCGATTCTTTATCTACGAAGCCTACAAAGATGCAGAGGCGGTGATGGCACATAAAAAAACGCCGCACTATCTGGCCTGCGTGGATAAGCTCGAAGAATTGATGTCGGAGCCGCGCAAGAAGCGCAGTTTTGTGGGGCTGATGCCGGAATAAAAATAGCCGGGCAGGCTGCGTGCCGCCCGGACATTTTTCAAAGGGTAATAATTTCACTGTGTGCCACGGCGCCAGGCATGAGCTGTTGCAGGTGACTGATTAACTCTTCACCTGCCGCTTCCAGTGCTTCATAAGGCATCGCGGGCAGGCTTTCAAGAATAAACCACATCGTTTTGGCCTGACTATCCAGACGTGTTCTCACGCCCTGTCGCCAGTTCCAGCGGCGACAGGTTACGCCGATGTCATCGCGCCAGATAACCTCTCCCGAATCCGGGTATTCGACAATCGGCTGACCCTCTTTCAGGGTATCGAACGGCTCGCTGCCGTCGGCAATCGTCAGGCGAGGCACGCCTGAATACGCTGCGAAATTTTCGCCACCCACCGGGATGGCGTAGCGAACGCTGATGGCATTGTAGATATCGACGATCGGATCCAGAGAGGGCAATTCGCCCTCTTTCAGCACGCGCTTACGCAGGGCGTTAGCTGAGCAAGGTGTACGTTTAGGCTTTGCCCCAAAGGCTATAAAGACGTCGTCCCAGGCGGTGAGATGCGCACTAGCCCAGGCGACATCATCGTTTAAAACCTGCTGACAGGCGCGCGCTAACGCTGCGGGCGCGACGTCGGGATGAAGAATAGGCGCAGCCTCAACCATGATGCTCAGGGCGCGGAACCCTGGCGCGATTGACGCAAGACGAGGTTCTATTGACGGCGTGACAAGAGACATAAATAATCCTGTAATGACTGTTTTATACTATGGTAGTGACCAATGACTGAAAAAGTCAATATAATGACCGAATCGGGTGCTGATATCGCCCAAGTGAGTTTGGCTGTCGCCAGCCGTATCCGCAGCTGGCGTAAAGACAAAAAGTTGTCACTGGACGAGCTATCCCGCCGCGCCAGCGTCAGCAAAGGGATGTTAGTGGAGATCGAAAAAGGGGCTGCCAATCCCAGCATTGCGATCCTCTGTAAGCTGGCGGCGGCGCTTGGCGTGTCGGTGGCTGACATTGTGAATGTGTCCAGCGAACCGCTGGTGCATCTTATCGAGGAAACGGCTATTCCCGTGTTGTGGCAGGGGGAGCAGGGCGGCAGTGCGAAACTGCTGGCGGGAACGGCGGGGCCTGACATGATTGAGCTATGGTGTTGGGAGATGTATCCGGGGGAACGTTTTCACTCATCCGGACATCCAGCCGGAACGGTCGAGTTGCTGCATGTGAATGACGGTGAATTGACGCTCACGGTGGGCGAAACGGTGACGACAATCACGGCTGGCGCATCGGCAGTGGCCAAAACGGAGTCGGCGCACAGCTACGGCAATCAAGGGAAAAGCGTGTTGCGCTTTACCATGACCGTCGCGGAGTATCATCGCTAAGAAACCCCCTCTCAGGACCGAGAGGGGGCCGAATACTAAGCCTCTTCAACGGAGACACGCAGTGCTGCCAGCGCGGTACGCGTTGCTTTTAGCACGTGCTCACACTGCTCAATCGTCAGCGTTAACGGCGGTTCGATACGAATGGTTTTTGAGTTGTTGAGCGTTCCGGCCACTAACACCCGCTGGCGGAACATCTCGCTCGCAAAGCTATAGCCGATTTCGTTATCCACAAATTCAATCGCCATCAGCATCCCTTTGCCGCGTGCATCCTGCACCAGATCAGGGTATTCACGGCCTAACTGCAAGAAACCATCCAGCAGCATGTCACCTTTCTGTTCCGCCTGAGCGGGCAAGTTCTGCTCAAGTAAAACGTTGATGGTGGCCAGTGCCGCCGCACAGGAGAGCGGGTTGCCGCCAAACGTGGTGGTGTGCAGGAACGGGTTATCGAACAGTACCGAGAACACCTCTTCAGTGGCCACCGTCGCACCAATTGGCATCACGCCGCCGCCGAGCGCTTTCGCCAGACAGAGAATGTCGGGCTGGACGTTTTCGTGCTCGCAGGCAAACATTTTTCCGGTACGGCCCATTCCGGTCTGGACTTCATCCAGAATCAGCAGCGCGTCGAACTCGTCGCACAGCTTACGGACCGCCGGCAGATAGCCTACCGGTGGCAGGATCACGCCGCCTTCACCCTGAATCGGTTCCAGGATCACCGCCGCCACGTCATCACCGGTTTTACGGCATTCGGTCAGCATGGTGCGCATCGCGTTGATATCCCCAAACGGCACATGGCGGAAGCCCGGCAGCAGCGGCATAAACGGTTTGCGGAAAGTGGATTTGGCGGTTGCCGACAGCGCACCCAGCGATTTACCGTGGAACGCGCCGCTGGTGGCGATAAAGGTGAATTTGCCGCGCGGAGACTGGTACGCTTTGGCGAGTTTGAGCGCCGCTTCGACCGATTCCGTGCCGCTATTGCTGAAGAAGCTGTATTTCAGTTTGCCAGGCGTGAGCGCCGCCAGCGTTTTCGCGAGCATCGCGCGAAGCGGGTCAAGCAATTCCTGGCTGTGAAGGGGTTGTTTGGCGAGCTGATTCTGTACGGCGGAAACCACAACTGGATTACGGTGCCCCACGTTGAAAATTCCAAAACCACCCAGGCAATCGATAAATTCCTGTCCTTGGGTGTCAACAAGCGTATTCAGACTTCCCGCTTGCCACTCTACGGCTCCGTAATCCCCGCCAGCGGTAACAGATTTTCGGTACTCTAAAAACCCCGGATTCACATGTTCTTTGAAGTAATCAATCACCTCTCGGTTAAGTTGTTTCATCTCCTCATGATCAAGCGTTCGCTTTTCAATGAGATTCAGTGCGTGTGCGGTGCAGGCAAGAGCCGAGGCGCTGGAAGGTAACCTGTTCAAAATAAGCTCCGGGGTATCGCGTATCACATGATACTGACTTAATTATTGCAGGGTTTACGCCACATCTGGGGGCACGCTGAAAATCGGGATAAACGCCAGGTTAAAATAATGTTGCGCAAAATTTAATCGCGTCGGGCAGGGGATTCAAGGTTTGCCGGTGGGCTTTTTGAGGGTGCATTTGCGCCCAATCGGGGCAATTGCACTGTGGTAGTGCATCATCACCTTATTAAGGAGTCCTTAACAGATAGGCCTTTGTGGGTAATTTCTCAATGAAAGTATTACAAATCAATTAATTATAAAAACGTACAAAAAGTGCGGTTTAAACGCAAATTGCGATCTGGATCAATTTTAACAACTAAAGATAAATTGGTAACCGCCGAAAAAGGATCAAGACACAAAATTAACAATCAAATAACCTGCAAGGTATAGCCATAATGTCCTCTCAAACGTATGTCACTCAGAATGAATATCCTCTGAACGACGATACCACCTTGATGTCCACCACCGATCTCAACAGTTATATGACTCACGCTAACGATACGTTCGTGAAAGTGAGTGGCTACCCACTGGAAGAGTTGATGGGACAACCGCACAACATGGTGCGCCATCCCGATATGCCAAAAGCGGCCTTTGCTGACATGTGGTACACCCTGCAGCAGGGCGAGCCGTGGAGCGGAATTGTTAAAAATCGTCGTAAAAATGGCGATCACTATTGGGTGCGAGCCAACGCCGTACCGATGGTGCGTGGCGGGCAGGTGACAGGATATATGTCGATCCGCACCCGAGCGAAAGCGGAGGAGATCGCGGCCGTTGAACCACTCTACAAAGCCCTCAACGAAGGACGATGCAATAAGCGTGTGCATAAAGGGCTGGTGGTGAGCAAAGGCTGGCTGGGGAAATTACCGGCGATGCCGCTGCGCTGGCGCGTGCGTGGCGTGATGACGGCATTATTTGCGATGCTTGCTGTGTCGCTGGTCGCAACGCATGCCAGCTGGGCCGCTCTGGGCGTGAGCGCAGCGGTGATGCTGCTCGGCACAATGGTGTTTGAGCAGCAAATTGTGCGTCCAGTCGAAAACGTTGCGCGCCAGGCGCTAAGAGTCGCTACGGGCGATCGCAACAGCGTGGAGCATCTTAATCGCAGCGATGAGCTGGGATTAACCCTGCGCGCCATCGGCCAGTTAGGTCTGATGTGTCGGTGGCTTATCAATGATGTGTCAAACCAGGTCGTGAGCGTGCGCGACGGAAGCGATCGTCTGGCAAAGGGCAATGAAGACCTGAACGAACGCACCCGTCAGACGGTAGAAAATGTGCAGCACACGGTGGCGACCATGAATCAGATGGCCGCATCGGTGCAGAGCAACTCTGAAACCGCTGCGGCAGCGGACAAACTCTCGATGGTGGCCAGCGGTGCGGCGTCCGAAGGCGGCAATGCAATGCAGACCGTGGTGAAAACGATGGACGAAATCGCCGACAGCACCCAGCGCATCGGCTCAATCACCAAGTTGATTAACGATATCGCGTTCCAGACCAACATTCTGGCGCTGAATGCGGCGGTAGAAGCCGCGCGTGCGGGGGAGCAAGGTAAAGGTTTTGCCGTCGTGGCGGGTGAAGTGCGTCATCTGGCGAGCCGCAGCGCCAATGCCGCCAATGATATTCGCAAGCTGATTGACGCCAGTGCCAGCAAAGTACAGTCGGGGTCCGATCAGGTTCATGCTGCGGGGCGTACGATGGATGACATCGTTGAGCAGGTGCAAAACGTCACGCGCCTGATCGCGCAAATTAGCCACTCAACGTCGGAACAGGCGACCGGTCTTTCTGACCTGACGCGTGCGGTGGCAGAGCTGAACAGCATTACTCAGAAAAATGCTGATTTGGTGGAGGAAAGCGCTCGCGTTTCGGCAATGGTGAAGCAGCGCGCAGGCCGTCTTGAGGATGCGGTTACCGTGCTCCATTAAGTGAAATTATGTTCCAAAAAAGCCGTTTATTTCGTATGGAATAAACGGCTTTTTTCTTTCCAGAGAGGGCGGTGATATTTATTCATTGTTGTTGTTTTTATATTAAATAACTAAAAAAAGTTCATCAGTTTTATATCCCAACCTAAGCCAACTTATCCAAACGCTATTTCAAAAAGGCCATATTTTATGGTTCTGTATCGATCAATGGGCGCTTATTAATAGATTGCGCCTATCCATTGCAAGGGTTATGAAATATAAAAACGATCAAAGTCATAAAGTTAGCGCGTAAGTTACCGATAACGCAGATCGTCTGAGAAATAATCACCTTGATGGAGTATATATGTTTTTACATGGCGTAAAGATCGGCACGAAATTATTTCTGGCTTTTGGATTCTTAATTTTACTCATGGTGGTGAGCGCCAGCCTGTCGCTCATGAGCCAGAATCGAGCAAATAACGGGATGCAGTCCATTATTAACAACGATTATCCGACAACGGTGAAAGCCAATCAGTTAATCGAAAACTTCCAGGAGTTTGTGAGCACTCAGCAAATGATGTTGCTGGACGAACAGGGTCGCTATACGGAACAGTCTCAGCAGCATCTGAAAGCGCTGAGCGAGCGTATTACCGTGATCCTCACCGACCTGAACCGCTCCCTGCAAGATAAAAAATCACAGCAAATCCTGGCGGGCATCGCTGCAGTGCGTCAGGAATATCTGGACTCCCGTTACCGTATTTTGCAGGCCGTGCAGAACAACGACCGCGCGGGCGCAATCCAGGAAATGATGACCAAGACCGTGGATCTGCAACAAGCCTACAAGGCGAAAGTGCAGGAGCTGATCGCGGTGCAGAACAGTGAAATGCAGAACGCGGGTCAGCAGGTAGACAGTGATTTCAAATCTAACCGCCTGCTGCTGGTGTTATTGACGGTTCTCAGCGTGATCATTGGCAGCACGGTTGGTTGGTTTATCGTGCGTTCCATTACGCGTCCGCTGGGCGAGGCGGTCTCCTTTGCGGAAGCCATCGCTGAAGGCGATTTGACGCGCAATATCACCACTCGCTCCAAAGACGAAACGGGTCTGCTTCTCCACGCTCTGATGGAAATGAAAACGCGTCTGCTGGACATTGTGCAACAGGTGCAAACCGGCTCGGAGAATATCTCCAGCGCGGCCGCGCAGATTGTGGCGGGCAATCAGGATCTGGCGGCGCGTACCGAAGAGCAGGCCAGTTCTGTTGAACAGACTGCAGCTTCGATGGAGCAGATTACCGCGACGGTGAAAAACACGGCGGCGCATACCGGCGAAGCCACGAACCTGTCCGCAGATGCCGCAACCGTGGTGAAAAGCAACGGCGAGATGATGAAGCAGGTGACGCAAAAAATGCGCCTGATTAATGAAACCTCTAACCGCATGTCGGACATTATCAATCTCATTGACGCGATTGCTTTCCAGACCAATATTCTGGCGCTGAATGCGGCGGTTGAAGCCGCGCGTGCGGGTGAGCACGGCCGCGGTTTTGCGGTGGTGGCGGGTGAAGTTCGTCAGCTCGCGCAGAAGAGCGCTTCATCAGCCAGCGAAATCCGCGAGTTAATCGAAAGTTCAAGCAGCCAGACTCAGGACGGCATGAGCCTGGTCGAAAAAGCCAGCGCGCTGATCAACGGTATGGTCGGGAATGTGGAAGGGATGGATCTGATCCTGCGCGATATTCGCCAGGCCAGCCACGAACAGACGGAAGGCATTTCGCAGATTAACAGCGCGATTGGTTTGATCGACTCGACCACCCAACAGAACTCCGCGCTGGTGGAGGAGTCCGTGGCTGCAGCGGCATCCCTGAACGATCAGGCGATGCATCTGAAAGAGCTGGTCAAAGTCTTCCGCGTGCGCGAGGAGGCGTTGGCTTAATCCAGCTGGGAGATCTCCAGCGCCGCGCGGTCAATCACACCGATAATCTGTTTGATCTGCGCGTCGCTGATTTCTCCCTGATTCACTCTGAGATCCAGCACCGCTTTAAAGTTATCCAGCGCCCGTTTCATCTGCGGATTTTTACGCAGCTGGAAGCCAACGCAGCGCGCTTTAATACGTGCCTGAATGTGCTCCAGATGTTCCTGATTTTCATCCAGCCAGTGTTGTCCGGCAACGGTAATGGCGATTTTTTTGCGCCCACTCTCTTCTTCCGAAATGGTGATAAACGCCTGGTCCTGCAAAAAATCGAGGGTAGGGTAAATCACGCCAGGACTGGGGGTGTAATTCCCTTGCGTCATGCTCTCGATCTCTTTGATCAGCTCATAGCCGTGGCTGGCGTTACGCGTCAGGATCTCCAGAATCACCAGTCTTAACTCTCCGTGACCAAAGAATCGCTGACGGCGCCCGCCGCCGCCATGATGTTCGCCCCCACGCCCGTGGTGGGGGTGACTTCGGTGGCTATCGTCGTGTGAGTGTCTCATGTGTATTCTCCTTTATTTGATATATCTAATTTATATCTAAATTTATAAAATTGGCAATTGTCTTTGCGTTTATTTATTCATGATACTGAATGTTATAGATTTAATTTTATTATTGCGAGGCGGTTTTTCGTGGATATCACTGTATCAAAAAAAGACTTGCAATCTGATTTGTTAGCAATCATTATCATTTAAAACCTATTTAGATATATCGTATTCACATTCGAAGGCAGAGAAATGACATCCACCCGCTACCCACAACGTGTCCGTAATGAACTGCGCTTTCGCGAGCTGAACGTGCTGCGCGTAGAGCGTGTCAGTCCTGGTTTCCAGCGCATTGTCTTAGGCGGCGACGCTCTGGCAGGCTTCAGCTCCCGGGGTTTTGACGACCACACCAAAGTCTTTTTCCCGGCGCCGGGTATGACGTTTTCACCGCCCGTGGTGACCGACGAAGGTATCAACTGGGGTGACGGCGTACGCCCGCAGGCGCGCGACTACACTCCGCTGTACGATGACGTGCGTCACGAGCTGGCGCTGGATTTCTTTGTCCACGAGGATGGTCTGGCGAGCAACTGGGCTGTCCAGGCGAAAGAGGGCGATAAGCTCACCATCGGTGGCCCGCGCGGCTCTCTGGTGGTGCCGGAGGATTACGCATGGCAACTGTACGTGTGCGATGAATCAGGAATGCCGGCTCTGCGCCGCCGTCTTGAAGCGATTGCACAACTGCCGAACCGTCCGGAAGTTCATGCCGTCGTCACCGTGGGCGATGCGTCTTACAAAGACTATCTGGCGCACCTGAGCGAGTTTGAGATTACCTGGATTGTGGGTCACAGCGAGCAGGCAGTGGCTGATCGGCTGGCGGCGCTGAGCGTGCCAGCAGCGGATTACTTTATCTGGCTGACCGGGGAAGGGAAGGTGGTGAAAAACCTGAGCCGCCAGTTTGAAACCGACGCGATTGATCAGCAGCTGGTGCGTGCCAGCGCGTACTGGCACGCTAAGTAGCTAGGCTGCGGAATCCAGCTGCGCTTCATTGACCTGATGCTCGAGCGCTGTGCGGACTTCGCGCAGCGCCTTTTCCTGCTGGGTAAAATAGGATTCCATATTGTTCAACGTGGAGACCAGCAGCCAGGACTCTTCTTTTTCCAGCTCGGCCAGCTCGCTGACCAGCGTGTCGATTTGCTCGCGAACCTGCGCCATCTTTTTGCGAATGCGCTCCAGATCGTTCAACCTGTCGCTGGCCATTATCGGTTCAAAGCCCTGTTGCAGGCGCGCGACCAGTGAGCGAATCGCTTTGACATCTCCGCGCTGTTTGGCCTGATTGAGCTGTACCATCATGGTATTGGCTTCGTCTTTCAGATCGTCCGCCACCAGGTCCGGGTGGCAGAGCTTACTCGCCTGACGCCAGAGCCGTTTTAGCTCGTTCTGATCCTCTTCCGACAACGCTTTGCCTTTGCGCATACGCACTTCTGCGTCGTGATGTTGCTCGCGGTATTTTTCGTACTCTTCGTTGGCCTCGTCGCGTGCCTGACGCGCAGGCTCCTCTTCCTCTTCACGCGTTAAGCCCCTCTCAAGCTCTTGCGCCTCAGCCAGCAAATTGGCAATCAGGTCGCTTTGCTGCTGCAAGAGTTTACGCGTCTCGGCGGCCTGAACGGAATCGGCAGGCAGCTCACGCCAGCGCTGTGTCAGTGTCGAAAGCACGTCGACGGCCTGCGACATATATTGCTGACAGCGACGATAATCCTCTTCGCGACGGCGCGCTTCCGCTTGCTGACGGCGTAGATTCAGCTCCGCGAGGGTTTTACGCAGCTGAAGGATTTGCGACATCAGCGGGCCGAGACGGGAGAAATAGAGATCGTTGAACTCATCCAACTGCTGAACGCGTGCGTTGCGACGGTCAATCAGATCGCGCAGACGCTCTTCCAGCGCTTTGAGCTCAAGCTTGCTCGCAGCAACCTGCGGATCGCGCCACTGCGTCATCGCCCGCTGGCTCTGCAACCACGCGGTGATCGCCGCCATTGCCGCGGTATAATTTTGATTCTCAAGCGCCGTGACGATCGACAACAGCTCGTCATCAAACGCTTCGCTTCTCAGTCGTGCCAGCTGGCTCAGGATGATGTCGTCATCTTCCAGTTCAATGGCATTTTTAATGATTTCTAGCCGTTTGATTGGTGTGCTCATGATGCCTTTCGCTTTGGCGCTTAAGTATTTGAGTTAAGGTTAGTTGTTGTCACAGCTACAGGAAATAATACACACGGATGATGATCGGCGCGATGGGGGATTTCTTTAGTTTTGAAGTGGGTTTTGTCTTTGGTGGCGCACTTACCACAGGATGGGGCAATTGCCGGGTCTGGCTGTCACCTTCCAGTGGCTTGTTATGAGGGGATAACAGGTAACCCTTTCTGACCGTAAATGTAAAAGTGTTAGCGATCTCCTGGTATTGAAAGCCAATTTGGGCCATACAAGAAGCTTATTCGTTACGTGGTTAATTTTAAGGATAAGACTATGCCTGCAGTAATTGATAAAGCATTGGATTTCATTGGTGGGATGGATACCTCCGCATCAGCGCCACAGTCAATGGATGAAAGCACCGCGAAGGGGATGTTCAAGTATTTGAAAGAGATAGGTGTCCCGGCGAGCGCTGACGATGTCACAGCCCGCGGCGTCCAGGAGGGATGGGATACCGGTTTTACTGAGAAGGTGGCGGGCTGGGCCGAAAAAATTAAGTCCGGTAGCCACATCGTTATCAAAAACCCTGAATATTTTTCTGCCTATATGCGTGAGCAACTACGCGCGCTGGTGTGAGCTGAAATATCACCCAACGTGATCAACCTGGACGCTGTATAGCGTCCACTTTCCCTTCTGAATAAAACCCAGTCTGTGACGAAAGGACCATGCGAAACTGCGCGCGGCAACTGCAATTAAAGAGAGCTGCGGCATCTGTTTTATTCGATCGTAAGAAAATCCAACCACTCGTTATGTGACAGCACGCGATAAAAGGGCGTTGTATGGTTTTTGATATAAGACAGCAACGCGGAGTCGCTCATTTCTGAGGCTAACGTTTGATATTCTCCGCCGAGATCGTCATAGAGACGGTAATAAAACCCGTTGAAATAGCGGCATGTTCTGGTGAAAAACGGTGGCGGAAAATCCAGATACGCGATGGCGAAATCATATAATGCCGTTTCCGCTTTTTTGGCGTCTTCACACTGAATAATATTCCACAGCTGTATTTTAAGCCAAATCAACGCGCTGATTTTTGCATCCGGCAACGACTGCCGGGATTCACGCAGATAACGGTCGAGATACATTCTGACTTCATATGCATTGGGATGCGTATCGAGATTTAACGAGGCAAGAATCAGCAATGCTTCAGACTCGTTGCCCTGCATAACCTGTCGCTCCGCCCATTCGACAATCGCTTTATCACTGGCTTCTGCGTGAAAAACGCCGTGTGTCTCATTGAATTGACGAAGACAGAGAAGATCGTGGAGCGTGTAAGGATACGAAGACGTTGTCATCTGATGTAATGCATTCCCAATTTGTTGGCGATGTTGCGCATCGGGGCTTTGCTGGCGCTGTAAAGGCGCATATTCATTGTGCTTGAGGATGCTTGCGCAAGCCGCTTGCCAGCTGGGTAAACACCTCGATAATGTTCGGGAGTGCCTTCTCAGGATCGCTGCTCGCCGCGACCCAAAGTGCGGCATTCATCGCAGCACTGTTTAACATATGGGCTGCAGCCTCTGCATCCACCGCTTTTAGAACACCTCGTTCGAGCATTTTTTTAACGGTGTGACGGGTGGATTCAAGACAATTATTTTGACTGGGCCACTGAGCGGGATCACCGAGAAAGGCCGGGCCGTCAAGCAACACGATACGTCGCACTTCGGGGTCTAACGCCATCTTGATATAGGCGACGCCTTCAGCCAGTAGTCGTTCCCAGTCATCGCTGGCATGCGCGGCGTCAGCTTTGGCACGTTGCGCCATCTCACCGTCCATCTGGGCAACAACCGCGGCCAGTAATCCCTTTTTATCACCAAAATTGTGATAGAGCGCTCCGCGTGTCAGGCCCACGCTGGCCGTTAATTCATCCATGGATGACGCGGCAAAACCTCTTTCAGCAAAGGCTTTTCGCGCGGCCATGACTAACTTTGCGCGGTTCTCTTCCATCATTTCAGTACGACGTTTAGTCACCATACCTTCTCCATCTACATTTGACATACGACGCGTATGTGTTATTAATTCAACATACGCAGCGTATATTAAATCATCTCTCCGTGCTGCGCTGACGTTTTCTCACATTAGCAAAGTACAGGATACCCTATGATTAAGCGCGAACCGATTTTCCCTGCCAGCCGACACGCTCTCTATGAAGAGCACGGTTATTCTGCCGCGATTCGTTCTGGTGATTTGCTGTTTGTTTCCGGCCAGGTAGGGAGCCGCGACGATGGCACGCCAGAGCCAGATTTTGCCGCTCAGGTGCAGCTGGCGTTTGATAACCTGAAAGCGACGCTTGCTGCAGCGGGTTGTACATTTGACGATCTGATTGACGTCACAACCTTTCATACCGATCCGGAAAATCAATTTTCAACGATCATGCAGGTAAAACAGACTATTTTCCCGCATCCCCCTTACCCAAACTGGACCGCCGTGGGCGTGACCTGGCTTGCAGGGTTTGATTTCGAAATTAAAGTGATTGCCCGAATTCCTGCTCATTAACTTCCGTCTTTTTGCTGTGCCGGAAAACAAGATTCCTGATTTGAATGCGTATAAGGCTGCGGTTTTCCGGCATCCTGTGCTTTTAATCGCACAGCGTCCAGACGCTATTGCGCTTGTTAGGTCGTCATTACCCCCAGTTGTCCAGTGGATTTCCCGTTCTCCACCAGCAGCCTGACAACTACGCTAGAAGCCCCCTCCGCTATGTAGCGGCCATCGCACTGCCTGAAATTTTTGGAAAACCAATTTACGCCCTGCCTGTTTTGAAGAGATGCGATGGCCGTGTCGGCAGCGTCCATGTCTTCCACGGTTGAACAATCAGCAGCCTAAGCGCCACCAGATAAGCGCAGGAGCGCCATGAGGGCTGAATTTACAGGAATAGCGCCGTAAGTATGTTGTGATCCATAAGTCATTATTTCCGTCTCATACTAATGACTGCCACCAACCATACCAGCAAAAACGTTATTACAGCGCTGCCAAAAATAACAATATTGCTAATAATGGTATCCCATTCAGCACCAGGTACCGGGCCTGCTATTGAATTATAAAATTCGAATAGAGAACCCTGAGGCACAAAGGCATACATCAGGATTAAGATTACTGAATATGCTGCAAATGAGAACGCCCACAGCAGAGCAATGTAAATAGGTTTCATTAGTACACCTGGATTGTGCCGAACGCTTTGATATTAAGGCTTGAAAGCGGAATGGTGCTTTACATTGCCACTATTACGGTTTTGCTGTCACTCATCGCTCAAATCATCCGCCATAGTCTGGGCTGCGTCTGCGGAATCCCGAGCAGCATCTGCAGTATCTCCCCGATCCCATGACTCCATCATATTGCTGGTGGTTGGGTTCTTAACCGCACGCATTTCGGCATCCCATGCGGCGTTATCTGCTGCGTCAGCTTGCCTTTTCTGGGCGTCTGCCATTTTCTGAGCATTCATTGCGGCTTGTTCCCGGTCAGCTAAGGCTGTTGAAGATGTCGTCAGGGAAAACGCTAAAATAATTACAGCAAAGTAAATGTTCATTCTACTTCCTGTCTTTATTAAATCTTTTAATAAATTTCATTGAAAAAATAATAAAAAAATTATTAACGATAAGTGCCGTCATGGCGACAAACAAAAGATAGTAGAAGTCCCAATTTTCAATATCAATGAAACCGTATTTTTTTGTAAGGTAAGAAAACGTTTCTATTTCCGGAAATACTCCCATGAGTAATATGAATGTCAGGAGATAGGTGAATGCGAATATGTGCCACATCATCAGGAGTTTTTTTGTATTCATCAGTATACTTGCACCGTTCCAAAAGCATCAAGTTGACTGGAGACTTTAAAAGTTGGTGTCCTCAGCAATGCCTCTCTGAAAATATTAAAATCATCCTTACTGATAAACGTTATGCAGCCATTACTAATACCCTTATATCCAGCAGGATGCAGCCTAAAATTACCCCTTTCCACGCAGCCAATAAACGTAAGGTCATCTATGTTTGAATCTTCCCTGTACAGAGCAAACCATGTGAAGTGATTTGAGCCAGAAAAAATGGAGTAGGCGGCATCTTTAACAATATGTTTAAACCCACTTCCTGGTCTTGTCACTATATAGTATTTACCAGGGGGCAATGGGCCAACATCCTGAATGCCACTATCATCTGGATTATTTCTCATTGCTCCTTTATTGCCAGAATAGGCCGGGAAAAATCCAATGCCGGGGCAGCTAAGATTGGATAGCTGACCGCTATTCAGGTGAAACGTACATCTAATCATCTTTCATTCCAGGCATCAGTGAATTGAATATTCCCATCGCAATGTTTCCATGTAATGCGCTCATAGCGGAGGGATACGCTTTCAAGATGATTATGTTTCTCGGTCGCCGGGTTTTTGATGTCGTACATCACCGGGCAAACAGAAACTACCTTCACGTTCTCCAGCAGCATGTTGAAGTATTCGACTTCCTGCCCGGCATCGTTGATGCGATACCATTTAAATTCTGCGCTCTGCAGCGTATGGCCTTTCGCCACACCTTTGTATAAATAGGGGCTTGATGAATCAAATTCCTTCTCAAAGGTGATGGCGCTGTGAACTCGTGTTCCGGTTATCTTGCCAGCATTGTTATCGGTTGGTAGATGTAAACCATGACCAAAAGCTAAAACCTCCACACTCATCTCACGATCCTTGACGTCAGATGAACCTTTAATCACGGCTCCGCCATCATCCTTTAAAAATAAATAAGCTGGGATAGCCATGTCAGTTAACTCCATGTAGTTGAGAAATTAACCAGACATTACTGCGAATTTATTTTACAGAATGTAATTTTTTATTTTCCCGTTGTTACTTCTATTTGTTTATCTGATTAATCAGCGGGGGGGAATAGTTATTTTGAATAATTCGTAAATTAATGGAGACTGGAACTATTTTCCTGCGCTACCAGAAAGTAACAAACGCCCATGCAGGTTTTTATGTGCGCATGCTCCGCGAATTAACCGAAAGATTATCTAAGTTCGATCTGCGAATTCGCAAAACATCTATTAAAATTTATTAATTTTTAAAGCTGCAAATGCGCAAAAGGGGGCGGTGTGGCATTACCGTCCAATCCGTTGTGAAGGTAACAACGTTGAGCGGTTTTTTTATAATGTTGCCTGGCTGGTTTCTACCACTCTCATAAATAATCAATAGATAGGGAAAGTTGTCCATAAATGGAAATATCAGCGTAACTCACTATTTTCGCTCTGTTTGCAGTTTTGATTGTAAAAATTCGAGTTCTCACCAGAGTCATTAATTACGTATTTTTCCACCCTTTTTAATCCCACAGCTGAAATGCTGTTGGGTTGCGGCCTGTGAATGTTTTTCTCAGAATTATTCCGCAGCGGAAATACGCCTTTCTTTAAAAACCGAGCGATTCAATAGCCGTTAAGCGTATGGCTATCGCGGGTGGTATGTATACTCATGCCTACCACCACCCGCTTTAAACGGCCAAAGGGAATGAGAAAGGAAACATGTCTTTTCAATCTGGACCGGTTGCGGGATCTGGATCACGCCAAAACTGGATAAGGAAACTGGCGAAATTCTTCGCCCTGGGCAGATTCTTTGCAATTTGCTGGAGGTGGCAGGCGTGGGGATCGGTGTCGATGATGAGGCGCGTTATCTAATACTGCGCTGGACGCCTGCAAGCAGCAAAATGAAACGCGCAGAAGCTATTCCTATGCGCGACATTGGCGACCGTGAGGGATGGGCGCGCCTGCGTGCTGGTGGGTTGTTTATCACCGCTAATCCACGCCTGCGCAATGTTCTGGCCGATCACCTGCTGCGTGATACCGCCAGTTGCGAATTGTGGCATATCGCCAGCGTGACCGGCTGGCAGTGCGGGGCGTATATCATGCCCGATGGGGAAATCATCGGCACACCGTCAACGCCGGTGATGTTTAACGGGCGCAGTTCTGCTGCTGGTGGGTATTCAGTGCGGGGAACGGTAGACAGTTGGCGCGCCAGCGTGGGCCGCCTGGCTGCCGGTAACTATTCCATGATGACAGCCATTGCCGCTGCGCTGTGTGGGCCGCTGATTGGCCTTACTGACTCTGACGGGTTCGGCATTCACTTCTACAACTCATCGAGCGCCGGCAAGACCACCACACAAAGTGTGGCCAGTAGCCTGTACGGGAAACCGGAGGCGCTCAAATTAACCTGGTACGGCACGGCGCTGGGGCTGGCGAACGAAGCCGCCGCACACAATGACGCGCTTATGCCACTGGATGAAATCGGCCAGGGTACGGATCCGGTTAGTGTCTATCAGGCTGCTTACGCGCTGTTTAACGGTACCGGAAAGCTGCAGGGGGCCAAAGAGGGCGGAAACCGTGATTTTAAGCGCTGGCGTGTGGTGGCGATCAGCACCGGTGAAGTGGATATGGAAACCTTTGTTGCTACCGTAGGGAAAAAAGCCAAAGCCGGTCAAATGGTGCGCTTGATTAATGTCCCACTAACCAAAGCCACAAATTTTTATGAATACAAGACAGGTGAGGTGCACGCACGCGCACTGGCCGCCGCCTGGCTGGATAACCACGGCGCTGCCGGGCGTGAGTGGATTAAATTTCTTTCCGACCACCAGCAGGAGGCCCGGGAAGCGTTGCGCGCTGCTGAGCTGAGCTGGCGCGATTTGTTACCCGCAGAGTATGGCGAACAGGCGCAGCGTGTGGCCGGTCGATTTGCCGTGATGGAAGCTGCGCTAATCCTGAGTACAGAAATCACCGGGTGGAGTGCGCAGGCGTGCCGTGACGCTATCCAGCACACATGGAATTCGTGGATACATGAATTCGGCACCGGCAACAAAGAGCACCAGCAGATCATCGAGCAGTGCGAGGCGTTTCTTAATGCTCATGGTATTAGCCGGTTTGCTCCAATTCCGTACAGCAACGCTGATTTCCCGATCCAGAATCTTGCAGGCTACCGCCATAAAAAAAGCGCTCATGATTCTGAACCTGTGATTTTTTACACCTTCCCAGCAGCGTTTGAAAAGGAGATTGCCAACGGATTTAATCCGCGTCAGTTCGCTAAGGTTCTGGCAGAAAATGGCATGCTATCAGCACCAGCTGCCGGGCGTGGGTATCAGCGCAAATCACCCCGTGTGGACGGTCGTCAGTTCAATGTGTACGTAATCCATCACATGCCCGGAGACGATGAACAGGAAGAATAAACCCCATATAGAAACATAAGGATGTTGGTTCAGTTGGTTCAGTTAGTTCAAAGGTTTTATATGTCTGTATTCAAAGGATTTAATGAAAATAAACGAACCAACAAACACACCAATTGAACCAACAATCACCAATTTTGAACCAACATCATTGTTAATAAGGATGCCTTGCGCGAGCGAATTAGAATGGGCTACCGGCGCTGCTGGTGGTTCGCGCTCAAAATTAATGTCAGTCGGAATCAGGCTTTCGTCTTATTGAGGCTATCACGTAAATTAGCACGGCGTTAATTAGCAGGGACGCCCCTAAAATACTGAACATAAATAAATCGTTCCAGTCCTGCTCTGTTATAAAGCCCACTGATTCACTATATAGATTGAAGAGATACACCTCAGGCAACGCCACGAATATCACTGAACAAATCACAAAAAATGACAGGAATTGAGCGAGCCATAATCCAACATGCTTTGCTGGCGTCATCGTTAATACACCTGTACTGTGCCGTAAGCATAGAGCGAGCCAGATACAATCATCTTTGGCGTTCTCATTAGAGCTTCACGGAGCACTGCAAAATGGGAGGGCGAGGGTAATGTAATACAACCGTTACTTATCCCCTCATAGCCTGCCGGGTGGAGCCTGAAATTCCCTCGTTCAACCTCGTCAACAAACGTGTAGTCATCGATGTTATTGTCTGCGCGGTACAGTGCAAACCAGATCGAATGGTCGGAACCAGTGTATTTGGTTGCGCCAATATCTTTCAGTTTGGTCATGAAACTTCTTGGCCGATCCACAATGTAATATTTGCCCGGAGGAAGTGGGCCAATCCCCTTTACCTTTACTGAATCGGGGTTGTTTCGGTTATGCCCCACGTTGCCAGAGTAAGCCGGGAAGAAACCGATACCCGGACAGCTGAGGTTTGAAAGGCCGTTACCGTTAAGCCTGAAAGTACACTGGATCATCGCTCGTTCCATGAGTCAGAAAAAATGATATTGCCGTCGCAGTGCTTCCAGGTGATTTTGTTGTAACGGAGGGAAATGCCTTCAAGGTGATTATGTTTTTCTGTGCTTTCGTTTTTGCAGTTATGCATGAGAGGACACACTGAGACGACCTTCACCCCCTCCAGAAGCATGTTGAAGTATTCAACCTCCTGGCCTGCATCGTTGATTTTGTACCACTTAAATTCAGCGCTTTTTAACGTCTGCCCCTGAGCAACTGCCTTGTAAAGATACGGGCTTGAGTAATCGAACTCTTTTTCAAAGTTCATGGCGCTATGAATGCGAGTGCCGGTGATCTTCCCTGTCATGTTGTCAGTCGGCAAAAAAAGTCCATGACCGAAACCATGAACCTCGATACTACCTTCACGATCCCGTACATCCACGCCGCCTTTGATATCCGCGCCACCGTCGTCTTTGAGCCATAAATAAGCAGGAATAGCCATTTCAATTAACTCCATGTAGTTGAGAAATTAACCAGACATTACAGCGACTTTATTTTACAGAATGTAATTTTTTATTTACCCGTTGTTACCTATATTTACCCATCTAATTAATTAATAAAAAATATAATTATTTTGAATTATTCACGCAATTTTATGACGCCAGTCAAAAGGTTGGTGAGAATATTATCGATATTGCTAATTGTGCAATGATTGTTGTTTACGTTGTGCTTTATGGGATTAAACTTGCAACTGTATATTTAATCAGTGGGCGGGGAAATCATGACCAGAAAGACTAACACTCGCGTAGTGCTCGTTACCCGTGAGCAGTATGCCGCCCTCGAACGTATCCAGCAGCGTGACAGCCAGATCAGCACCACCGGCGCAGCGCCAACCATTAACGCTATTGCCCGAATATTGCTGGAAAAAGCTTTATCTGAAACCAACCAGGAGAAAACAGCATGACGACCAACGCCACAGAATTAACCACCACCAGCAACTAACAAACGCCCCGCGCAGGGGCCTTTTTATGTGCGTACGTTCTGCGAATTCACCCCAAAGATCTCCTAAGATTTCCTAAGTTTTCGATCTGCGAATTCGCAGTTTTTTCAGCATAGAAATAGCAAGGGGTTAACGATGATTCGTAACCTGCGAATGCCTTGGCAGCTACAGCCTAAAGGCATGTACAAAACTGCGAATTCGCAATTTTTTTATGCTAAGAAATGCCAGGGTTAAAAACTGCGAATTCGCAATTTTGCATGTTAAGAATTGTTAAGGTTTGCGGTGGCCACAACTGCAGATTAAATAGAAAGTTATCCACAACTGGAAATAGCTATGTAACTCCTTACTTCCGCGCTACATGCGGCTTTGAGGGCTAAAAAGTAGTTCTCGCAAAAAAACGATAATTCCGCACTTTTCGACCTATTTTAATTCCGCACTGAAACGCTGTTGGGCTGCGGTCTGCGAGTGGTTTTTTTCCCAGAATTATTCCGCACGAGAAATGCGGAATTATGATTTGCGTAAAAAATGAGCAATTCAATATCTGGCACTCATATCGTCGGAAAAAGTGCATGCAAGAAAGCATTCGCCCCGAACTGGAGGACCCGATCACACAGAGGGGTTTTGCGGCTTAACAAAAAACACCGTAATAAAATTATTATTTAAATCAATACATTGAAATATCGCATTTTTTATAATCAAAAACACACAGCAAAACCAGTAACCACGCGGCTTTCAGGGGTGAAAATGGCTGTTATTAAGTCGCAAAAAGTGCCACTTCCCCATATGATTTCGATGAACTTACAGCAGGAATAAAAATGAAGATTCACCAACCTAAAAGGGCGCGCTTCACGCATGATTTCCCGCAGATATCAGGAGGCGATATTTCACGGGTTGCGGAGATGAAGTACGGGGAAGGGGATCTATTCGGGCGCGGGCTTGATTGTCTGCGCGTGATTCGCATAGATATAACGCCGCTATTTATCGCCCGCCCGGCCATCATTGATTACCAATGGCAGGAGTTTTACATGGAGACGACCGCTACGGCGTTTAATGGCCAGCGCTGGTGGTTCGTCTGCCCGGCGTGTCATAACCGCAATGCGGGGCTGTACTGGAGAGATAACCGACTGGAGTGTAGAAAATGCCACGGAATCCGCTATGCGAGCCAATATGAAACGTTTGAAACCCCGTTCGATCGCTTGTGCCACCGAATCAAAAAAGAGAGGGTGGCTATCTGGGGGCCGGATGAGCCGGATGTGGGATTTTTACTGCGCAGCCCCACCAGCTTTAAACGGCCAAAGGGTATGAGGAGGAAAACATTCCTTCGCAAGCTGGAGCGCCTGCAGGATCTGCAATATGGCTGGGCCATTGCGGCGCTAAAGCACCTGAATTCATGAAAAGAAGGGGAATGAACCAACATTTACCAGCCTGAACCAACATCATTTTACAGCATGTTGGTTCGCATAAATCCAGCACTGGCGCGGCTTGCAGGTCCGTGAACCAACTGAACCGAATGAACCAACGTTTTTTCTATGTCTATATATGCGTTTTATTGTGATCTGGTGATGATCTGGCCTTCGTATCACTTTAACTGTGCTGTTGTCACTATTGTTACCCATAGCGCATTTTAAGGCGTGGATTTGGTGTGATTTTTTAGTAGTATTACTAAAGTTATTGAACCACTTGTTCGAACGTTATGGGTGAAGGAGGCGAAATGCTTACTTGTTATGACGTCGCCAACTACTTTCTGACTAAAGGCGAAGAAGCTGGCGATCCTATCTCGAATCTGAAACTCCAAAAACTGGCTTACTACGCCCAGGGATTTTCCTTGGCTCTTCTTCAAAAACCATTGTTTGAAGAAAAAATTGAAGCGTGGATGCACGGCCCAGTCGTTCCAGATCTCTATCATGCCTTCAAAGAGCATGGGACAAACAGCCTGCCGGTTCCGGCTGATATTGACTTTTCTCGGTACTCTGCAGAAGAGCTGGAATTGCTGGGTGAAGTTTTCAATGTCTATGGACAGTTCTCAGCATGGAAATTGCGTAACATGAGCCATGAAGAAGCACCATGGCAGAGTGTTTATGTGGAAGGGGAAGCTAGCAGGGAAATTCCCCACGGTGTTATGGCGGAGTTTTTTAAAACGCTGGTGCATTAATCCATGGGAAAAATTCAGGGGCGGCTTAAGCAACGAGATCGTGATACCTCTGCGACTGTGGGTATGTCTCCTGAAGACAAAGCAAAGACCATTGATCGCAGCCCTCCTGAATTTTCGTTTCGTTACCTTCAAAAGGGTTTTTGCGTTGATTGTTGTGAGCAAAAAGAAAAGGCAGCGTTAACTGACAAGCTTTTCCGGTTGAGTCAACTTTCGTGGGCGGATATCCGCCAGCAGGACCGACATAAGCTCGGATACGAAAAAATCTCCCGCAACTCAATCAAAGCGGCAATCCCCGCGCATGTTACCGAAGACGTGGAGCTTATTGCATTTCGCTTCTGTAGCAAGGCACCAATGGTAGGTTACAAGCGCGATGCTACGTTTTACGTTCTGTGGCTGGACAGGGCATTTACGCTCTATGATCATTGAGGCGAAAAAACCAGTCTTACTGGAAAGGTAACGGTTCAAGGATGTCATTCAGAAATGGGAAGTCAGGAACACATAATTTATCAATATTCTTTCTTATTAATTTTTCATCGTCAGTGTGCTTTCCGAGACAAAGATAATAATTTTTATCATTATATTTGGCGTATATTATCCAATGTCCAGTCAACTCTTTATCCCTTAATCTTCTTTCGAAATGACTATTAACAACTTCGTGTACTATGTGATTTATTTCTTTTTCATTTAAATAGTGTTCTTGTCCTGCCCGTTTGCTTTCTGCTAAAAGATTATCAAGATAGGGAATGCCATAATTATGAAGTGCATTTTTTAGATTGATTGCCATAACGGATATGGCACATCCAAAATAATGCTTATGCCATAAACCCTTTAGCTCTGGTTTTCTGGTAAACATTGTGGGCTCTTTAGTCATGCTTTGCGTTACATCTATTACCCCCTCAAGTACACATATCTCATGAATTATTCTGAAGGGGTCTTCAGTTCTTGTAAGAACTCCGGCGTATAACTGTATTAAAAAGTTTGAACTGCATCTACTTTTAACCTCTTCGTTAAGAGGATGTAAATATAAAGCGTTTAAAATTTCTTCTGATTTATCTTCATTGTTTACAAAGAGTTTTGTAAGTTTTCTCATGGGCATAAAACCATTGTTTTAGTAAACTTAATAGATTTTAATGCTTCTATGGTCGAGGAAAGAATGATTTTAATAAGTTGGTTTGTATAATGATTAACATATTGTGACTTTGGTTGATTCTAGTCTAAATATAATTTAGCGAAAATTAAAAAACATGCGCAGAGTTAAGTGCTCTTCAATATTGCGATTATCTCTGCGCATCTTATATAAAATAGAGTTACCACATACACTCTCCGTCAGACACTCCCAGAGAAATCGTGAAATATTGACGAGCCCTCTGTTGCATGCATGATTCGAACTGAGCATGAAAGGCGGGCATTGCTCCCGCGGGAGATGTAATTATTGCCGTTAAAGTTGCGGCGGCCGCACCTTGAACGGCACATTGCTGGATATCATTCTGGATACCAGGAATTGATGGAGCATCCACCTCAGCATATGCGTGAACTCGCTGTTCTGCTGTCTCAAGAGTTGGTGACGGCGTTCCGAAAATGCCATCATTTCGCCAGATTACGCGTGAACAGGGGGTTATGTTTCCCCATCCGAGATCCACTCTTTCGGCATGTGACATATCAGGAGCTAAACCCATAAGCGGTATGCTGATAAACAACGCTTTTACGATACTGTGCTTCATTTCATTACCCCCTCTTATCACCAGTCAACTGGCGTAAGAAGAGTGTAAGTATCAGCGAGGCGGAAGCACTTAAACCGAATGTATATAATTTAATCTGGTATTAATGTTTTATTACTAGTTCGCAGAGGTTACTAAAGGGAGGTTTTAACTTCGAAGCTATAGAAATTTCGGATGTTAGAAAAGAAATGATAGCTATGAACGGTCACAAATTAACCATGAATCACCATGATTCCCGTTTCAAAATATCCTATAAATATCCTGGAGAAAAACAAAGGGCCAGCGCATTTAGCGCCAGCCCTTGCTGTGTCTGGTGGCCCCTGCTGGACTTGAACCAGCGACCAAGCGATTATGAGTCGCCTGCTCTAACCACTGAGCTAAGGGGCCGTGGCGGTGAATTATAAAGTAACTCAGCCGCGCAATCCAGCCATTCACACCTGCCTGCTGTTTTTATAAACAATGCATAATCAATCCTTTATACTAACTACCTGATGTATTGATCGGAGAATGGGATGATCAACGATATTCTTGCGCCCGGGCTACGGGTGGTGTTCTGCGGGATCAACCCGGGTAAGTCATCGGCGCACACGGGTTTTCACTTTGCCCATCCTGGGAATCGCTTCTGGAAGGTGATTCATCAGGCCGGATTTACTGACAGGCTTCTGAAGCCAGAAGAGGAGCAGCATCTGCTGGATACCCGCTGCGGCATTACTATGCTGGTCGAGCGACCCACGGTGCAGGCGAATGAGGTAAATCTGCACGAATTGCGCAGCGGCGGCAGGGAATTGGTCAAAAAGATTGAGGACTATCAGCCTGCAGCGCTGGCGATCCTCGGTAAGCAGGCGTATGAGCAGGCGTTTAGCCAGCGCGGGGCGCAATGGGGCAAACAGAGTATCACGATTGGCATGACCCAGGTGTGGGTGCTGCCCAATCCGAGCGGGCTCAACAGAGCGACGCTGGATAAACTGGTGGAAGCCTATCGGGAACTGGATGAAGCGCTGGTGGTGCGGGGAAGATAATGCAGTTCTGGCCGTTCGCTCATCTTCACGTTCTTTGAGGAGGGTAAATCCTCCTGGTATTTGTCTCCGTACAGGCATAAAAAAAGCTCCCCGTAGGGAGCTTTTTTGAGTTCCGGGGCGATTAATCGTCCAGGAAGCTACGTAAAACTTCAGAGCGGCTCGGGTGGCGCAGTTTGCGCAGTGCCTTCGCTTCGATCTGACGAATACGTTCGCGCGTTACGTCGAACTGTTTACCCACTTCTTCCAGCGTGTGGTCGGTATTCATGTCGATACCGAAACGCATACGCAGGACTTTCGCTTCACGTGCGGTCAGGCCAGCCAGAACGTCGTGGGTGGCAGCACGCAGGCTCTCGGTGGTGGCAGAGTCCAGCGGCAGCTCGAGGGTGGTATCCTCGATGAAATCACCCAGATGCGAATCTTCATCATCGCCGATTGGCGTTTCCATGGAGATTGGCTCTTTCGCGATTTTCAGCACTTTACGGATCTTGTCTTCCGGCATCAACATGCGTTCAGCCAGTTCTTCCGGCGTTGGTTCGCGGCCCATCTCTTGCAACATCTGGCGAGAAATACGGTTGAGTTTGTTAATTGTCTCAATCATATGCACCGGAATACGGATGGTGCGCGCCTGATCCGCGATAGAGCGGGTAATCGCCTGACGAATCCACCATGTTGCGTAGGTGGAGAACTTATAACCACGACGGTATTCAAACTTATCTACCGCTTTCATCAGACCGATGTTGCCTTCCTGAATCAAATCCAGGAACTGCAGACCGCGGTTGGTGTATTTCTTGGCGATAGAAATAACCAGACGCAAGTTCGCCTCAACCATCTCTTTCTTCGCACGACGGGCTTTCGCTTCGCCGATAGACATACGACGGTTGATGTCTTTCACCTGCTCGATGGTCAGGCCGGTCTCTTCTTCAATCTGACGCAGTTTCTGCAAGCCGCGCTGAACGTCATCAGAGACGTCGTGCAGCTTTTCAGACCACGGTTTGTTCATGGCGATAGCGGCGTTGAACCAGGTTTCGCTGGTTTCGTTGCCGGTGAACAGTGTGATGAAGTTTTTCTTCGGCATTTTGCACTGTTCAACGCACAGTTTCATGATGATGCGTTCCTGGGTACGCACGCGATCCATCATGACGCGCATGCTGTTGACCAGGTAATCAAACTGCTTTGGCACCAGGCGGAACTGCTTGAACACGTCAGACAGCTTCTGAATCTCTTCCTTCGCAGCGGCGTGACTACGGCCTTTCGCTTTGATGGTGTCGCGGGCCAATTCGTACTGCGTACGCAGTTCGCCAAACTTCTCGCGAGCCAGCTCAGGATCGATGCTGTTGTCGTCTTCTTCTTCTTCGTCTTCTTCGTCTTCTTCCTCGTTCTCTTCGCGCTCTTCTTTAGTGAGCTCAGAGCCAACGTGAGTAGCAGTCGGAGCGACTTCTTCTTCAGCGTTAGGATCGACGAAACCGGTGATGATGTCGGAAAGACGCGCCTCTTCAGCTTCTACGCGATCGTACTGTTCCAGCAGATAGGTGATCGCTTCCGGGTACTCGGCAACAGAACACTGAACCTGATTGATCCCGTCTTCGATGCGTTTCGCGATGTCGATTTCGCCTTCACGGGTCAGCAGCTCAACGGTACCCATTTCGCGCATGTACATGCGCACCGGGTCAGTGGTACGACCGATTTCAGATTCCACGCTGGACAGAACCTGTGCAGCGGCTTCTTCAGCGTCTTCATCGGTGTTGTTGGAGTTTTCAGCCAGCAACAGATCATCGGCATCGGGTGCTTCTTCCATCACCTGAATACCCATGTCATTGATCATTTGGATGATGTCTTCGATTTGATCTGAATCGACGATATCTTCCGGCAGATGGTCATTGACCTCGGCATAGGTCAGATAGCCTTGCTCCTTACCGCGTTGGACAAGAAGTTTCAGCTGTGACTGCGGGTTTTGCTCCATAAGACGGTATCCACACTTATTTCGTTTATTTGGTGTCGGCGGTGCTGCTACCAACATTTAAAGCGAGGGCGTACTTATATTTGTGCCGCTGCCTCTCAGTGCGGCTGCCGGGGGCTTCCCGATCGATATTCGGCATTTAAGCCGTTAAATTCTTTTATCTTTCAAGTTGTCTCTGCGTTCGCTTGCTGACTTAATGCAACTCGAATGATGTTGTCTTTCAGTTTATTTCTTGGCCAGTTCCTGGTTTAACATCCAGAGTTCCCGGCGTTCTTCGCTGCTCAAACCGTGTGTGCGCTCGCGAGCGATTAACTCTTCCTGGCGCAGCTCAAGCATCGAATCAAACATATGGTTCAGCGAGTCGGTGAACGTTTTTTCTGCAATATCCTTATCTGCTATATCGTCCCACATCGACAGTTTTTCAAGGGTAGCGGACTCTTTTGTGCCGCGATAATGCTCTAAAAGCTGTCCGGTGGTCAGTCCTGGCTGTGACAAACAGGTGTTAACCAGTTCTGAAAATAAACCGAGCCCAGGCAACTTCTCATGATTCAATCCGACCAGCGACGGCACTTGCGGTGCCAGTTCCGGGTTTTGAACCAGTAACCCTATCAGTATACGCATGGTTGTGCGTTTTAGCTGTGGAGCGGGGCGAACCGCGCCGTTTTCAGACAGTTTCGGCATTAAACGTTCAAGCTGGCTGTCATCCAGAATGCCAAGCTTGTTGCCGAGTTCCTGTCGCAAATAGATACGTAGCGTTTCGCCTGGAACCTGAGTAATCAACGGCAGCGCCAGCGTACTGAGCTGCGCACGGCCATCCGGCGTACTCAAATCTACCTGCGGCATCAGGCTGTTAAACAAAAACGTGGAGAGCGGCTGAGCCAGCTCCATCCGCGCTTCGAACGCCTCTTTGCCTTCTTTACGCACCAGCGTATCGGGATCTTCACCGTCGGGCAGGAACATAAAGCGTAACTGACGCCCATCGGTCATATAAGGCAGTGCCGTTTCCAGGGCGCGCCAGGCGGCTTCGCGTCCGGCACGGTCTCCGTCGTAACAACAGATAACGTTATTCGTCGCTCTGAACAGCAGCTGAATGTGGTCGGCAGTGGTGGACGTTCCCAACGACGCGACCGCGTAGTTGATATCGAACTGTGCCAGTGCAACCACGTCCATATAGCCTTCGACCACCAGTAAACGCCGGGGTTCAGCATTATCCTGTTGGGCTTCATAAAGGCCATAAAGCTGGCGACCTTTGTGGAAAATATCGGTTTCCGGGGAGTTGAGGTATTTCGGCAGGGCATCGCCCAGCACGCGTCCACCAAACCCAATCACCCGGCCTCGCTTATCGCGAATGGGGAACATTACCCGCTCGCGGAAGCGGTCGTAGCTTCGTCCCTGGTCGTTGGTGACCAGCATGCCCGCATCGATCAACGATTTACGATCTTCGCTATTGCCGCCAAAACGCTTTAACACGTTGTCCCAGCCGGGAGGGGCGTAACCAATAGCGAAACGCGCAATAACGTCGTCGCTTAATCCGCGCTGGTTCAAATATTGACGCGCAGGCTCAGCGGCAGATTGCTTCAAAGACTGTTGGTAAAAAGAATTCAGGCCTTCCATCAACTGATACAGCGTTTGCCGTTGATGGCGTTCTATCTGTGTTGGACCGCTGCCCGCTTCATAAGGCACTTCAAGGTTATGCATCGCGGCCAGTTCTTCGACGGTTTCTACGAACTCAAGTTTGTCGTAGTTCATCAAAAAATCGACAGCGTTACCGTGTGCGCCACAGCCGAAGCAGTGGTAAAACTGTTTTTCACCATTTACGGTGAAAGAGGGGGTTTTTTCGTTATGGAACGGACAGCACGCGTGGTAGTTCTTGCCCTGTTTTTTTAGCTTTACCCGCGCGTCGATGAGATCGACGATGTCGGTTCTGGCCAACAGGTCATTGATGAAAACGCGTGGAATTCGTCCAGCCATAAGCCCCGTTTTTTACACGTCATCCTTCAAACTGTCTCTGCGTTGGCTACGTGCGTTCACCCCTGTCACTTACTTGTGTAAGCGCCCGGGATTTACACCTTTGCCGCCTTGATACAGTGCGAATAATTTTGTGTAAATGCAGATTCATAAACGAAAATAAGCCGCGCATTCCTTTCGGAAGCACGGCCTTACGACTACAACTCGGTCTGTCAATTGAGGGCGCAAACCCCCAACAGATTAGTACAGACGAGTACGGCGTGCGTTTTCGCGAGCCAGTTTCTTCGCGTGACGTTTCACAGCAGAAGCTTTAGCGCGTTTACGTTCGGTAGTCGGTTTTTCATAGAACTCACGACGACGAACTTCCGCCAGAACACCTGCTTTCTCGCATGAACGCTTGAAGCGACGCAGTGCTACGTCGAACGGCTCGTTTTCACGTACTTTAATTACCGGCATGTAACTCTCACCTTTAATAAATTCGGTTTGCCGCTGGCATCAACGCCAGCTTATTTCAAAATGGTGCGGAATTTTACTGCAATTGCTGCTGCTTTGTAAAGCACCGGCGCGATTTTGAAAGGGACTTTTATAAGGAAAGGGAGTATACACGACCGATCTTCCTGGGGCGAACAAAGTTTTACCCCTTTTGCCAGTCAAACGACAGGCCCGATGGCTTGCCTTTCTCACCCCATTGACCTCGTTGTTCCTGCGCTACCGGGGATCCGCAGTGTCGGCGCTGCACTCCTGAGGGTATACATCACCTCGCAATCGACCTAAACTGCGCGGTATTGAAAAGAGGTAAAATTAGCCATGCGTGTACTGGGTATTGAAACATCCTGCGATGAAACCGGCATCGCCATTTACGACGACGAAAAAGGCCTGTTAGCCAACCAACTGTATAGTCAGGTGAAATTGCACGCTGATTACGGCGGAGTGGTGCCTGAACTGGCTTCTCGTGACCATGTGCGTAAAACGGTTCCGCTGATTCAGGCGGCGTTAAAAGAGTCGGGTTTAACCGCGAAAGATATCGATGCAGTCGCCTACACTGCCGGCCCTGGCCTGGTGGGTGCACTTTTGGTGGGCGCGACGATTGGACGCTCGCTGGCGTTTGCGTGGGATGTGCCTGCCATTCCGGTTCACCATATGGAAGGGCACCTTCTGGCGCCGATGCTCGAAGACAATCCCCCGGAATTTCCGTTTGTGGCGCTGCTGGTGTCTGGCGGTCATACCCAGCTTATCAGCGTGACGGGTATTGGCGAGTATGAACTGCTGGGCGAGTCCATCGATGATGCCGCCGGTGAAGCATTCGACAAAACCGCCAAACTGCTCGGCCTGGATTATCCTGGCGGCCCGATGCTTTCTAAACTGGCGTCGCAGGGTGTTGAAAAACGCTTTGTCTTCCCGCGCCCGATGACCGACCGTCCAGGGCTGGATTTCAGCTTCTCCGGCCTGAAAACCTTTGCCGCGAATACGATCCGCAATAACGAAAACGACGATCAGACCCGCGCTGATATCGCTCGCGCTTTTGAAGATGCCGTCGTGGATACGTTGATGATCAAGTGCAAACGCGCGCTGGATCAGACCGGCTTTAAGCGTCTGGTGATGGCGGGTGGCGTCAGCGCTAACCGCACGTTGCGGACCCGGCTGGCGGAGATGATGCAAAAACGTCGCGGGGAGGTGTTTTACGCGCGTCCGGAGTTTTGTACCGATAACGGTGCCATGATCGCCTATGCGGGTATGGTGCGCGTGAAAGGCGGTGCGACGGCCGATTTGAGCGTGTCAGTGCGTCCGCGCTGGCCGCTGGCGGAGCTGCCAGCAGCGTAACGGTTTTGCCCGGCGGCAATCCTGCTGGCCGGGCGATTCATTACACCTTCAACATTCCTTTGTCTTCCAAAAATCCAATAATCTTACTCAGACCGTCGCCAACTTTCAGATTGGTAAACGTCCACGGGCGTTCGCCGCGCATCCGGTTCGTATCCCGTTCCATGACCTCCAGCGATGCGCCCACGTAAGGTGCCAGATCGGTTTTATTGATCACCAGAAAATCGGATTTCGTGATCCCCGGCCCGCCTTTACGCGGGATCTTTTCGCCTTCCGCCACGTCGATGACGTAAATCGTCAGATCCGCCAGCTCCGGGCTAAACGTTGCGCTTAAGTTATCACCGCCGCTTTCGACAAAAATCAGATCCAAATTGCCGAACTTTTCGCTGAGCGCTTCGACAGCGGCGAGATTCATCGACGCATCTTCGCGAATCGCGGTATGCGGACAGCCACCCGTTTCCACTCCGACGATCCGATCCGGCTCCAGCGCGCCTGCTTCGGTCAGGATGCGCTGATCCTCTTTGGTGTAAATATCGTTGGTCACCACCGCCAGCTGGTATTGCTCACGCATTGCTTTGCACAGCGCTTCCAGCAGCGCGGTTTTGCCCGAACCCACCGGGCCGCCCACGCCAACGCGCAGGGGATGTTTATAATCAGCCATTGTGAAACCTCATGATCGGAATAACCGTGAATATTGTGTTTCGTGACGTGCCGACGCAATGGCTGAAAGCGGCGTTGCTGCGCCCAGTTCCTCATCGCCGCGTCGCCACGCGTGTTCAAGCCCAGCGGCAAAATGGTCGCTCAGCTCTATGATCAACTGCTGTGCAGCCTGTTGCCCGAATGGCACCAGTTTGACGCCCGCCATCACCGCGCTTTCGATCCAGCTATAGCCCAGGCTCAGCGCCAGTTCGTGTGCGTTAATTTCCCAGCGCACGCCCAGCCACGCCATCCCGCATAGCTGACTTTGCGCAAACAGCGGCAGCCATTCTTGCGGGCAGTCGGGTTCCCAGCTTTTAATCAGTCGGGTAAACGCGGCACCGCGATTGCGTTCTTCTTCGCGCAGCTCGCGCGTTTCGCGACAGGCCAGCAGATACGCAGTCCAGCGTTTGGCGCTCACCGCGTCGTTCTGCTCACAGGCGCGATACAGGCGGATGAACAGCGGCAAATCGACGCAGAAAAAACTCTGTTCCATCTGCTGGATCTGCCAGCGCTTAAATTCAGAGTGAGTCGTTATCCAGCCCGCTTCTACCGCCCACTCCAGCCCCTGTGACCAGGTGAACGAGCCCACCGGCAAACTGCTGCTGGAAAGCTGCATCAGGCGCAACTGCTGGCGGTTGTGTTCCATTTGGTTCCTAATGCGAATGCGCGTGAGAATGGCTGTGGGCGTCGCTGGTATAGGCTCCGGCTTCCGGTTCAAACGGCAGATGCGCGAAGGTGACGTCGAGATCAAACTTGCGCAGCATGTCGTCAAGGACGTGATCGTGGTGATAGCGCAGCTCGCCGGGCAGGATTTGCAGCGGCACGTGACGGTTGCCGAGGTGATAACAGGCGCGGGCGAGGAGATAAGGATCGGCACAGCGCACGACGGACACGGATTCTTCCGCGGCGATCACTTCGATAATCTCGCTACCGTCATCCGTGGAGAGTAAATCCCCCCCGCGTAACAGCAGACCGCGCGGCAGCATCAGACCCGCTTCGCGGCCATCATTCAGTTCCACTTTGGCGCGGCTTTTCACCCGGATATCAATCGGCAGCGTGACGCTGGCGGTCACGGTGTGCGCATGGTCAAGGCGTTGGGTTAAGGTGATCATCGTTGCTCCTCAGAACAGAAAATAACGTTGCGCCATCGGCAAAACGTCTGCCGGCTCGCTGGTAATGAGTTCGCCGTCGATACGCACCTCGTAGGTTTGCGCGTCAACGGTGATATTCGGTTGCAGACCGTTGTGGATCATGTCGGCTTTTTTCACCGTGCGGCAGCCTTTCACGACCGCAATCGCGCTTTGCAGGTTCAGCTGTTGCGGGATGCGGTTGGCATCCGCGGCTTGTGAAATAAACGTCAGGCGCGTGGCATGACGTGCCGCGCCCAGCGAGCCAAACATCGGGCGATAATGCACGGGCTGCGGCGTAGGTATGGACGCGTTGATATCGCCCATCGGCGCACAGGCAATCATCCCGCCTTTCACAATCGAAGCGGGCTTCACGCCAAAGAACGCGGGTGACCAGACCACCAGATCCGCCAGTTTTCCCGCCTCAACGGAGCCGACCTCATGGGCGATGCCGTGCGTCAGCGCTGGATTGATGGTGTATTTCGCGACGTAACGCTTCACGCGGAAGTTGTCGTTATCGCCGGACTCTTCGGCCAGCGCGCCGCGTTGCACCTTCATCCGATGCGCGACCTGCCAGGTGCGGATAATCACTTCGCCGACGCGCCCCATGGCTTGTGAATCCGATGATGTAAGCGAGAATGCGCCGATATCGTGCAGGACATCTTCTGCGGCGATGGTTTCTCGGCGAATGCGTGATTCCGCGAATGCTACGTCCTCGGCGATATCAGGATCGAGGTGATGGCAGACCATCAGCATGTCCAGATGCTCGTCGATGGTGTTTACCGTGTACGGCAGCGTAGGATTGGTGGAGGAGGGCAAAATATTGGGGTGCGCGCAGGCAGTGATAATATCGGGGGCATGACCGCCGCCCGCGCCTTCGGTATGAAACGTATGAATGGTGCGACCGTCAATGGCGGCCAGCGTGTCCTCGACAAAACCCGCCTCATTCAGCGTGTCGCTGTGCAGCGCCACCTGAATGTCCATCTCCTCGGCAACGCTTAAAGAGCAGTTGATCGTCGCAGGCGTGGAACCCCAGTCTTCGTGAATTTTAAGGCCAATTGCTCCTGCTGCGATTTGCTCGCGCAGTGCGTCAGGATTCGAGCCATTGCCTTTGCCGAGCAGACCAATATTGACGGGCAGCGTATCCGCCGCCTGGAGCATACGTGCGATATACCACGGCCCTGGCGTGCAGGTGGTGGCATTCGTGCCGGCCGCCGGGCCAGTTCCACCGCCAATCATGGTGGTGACGCCGGAAACCAGCGCTTCTTCCGCCTGCTGCGGGCAGATCCAGTGGATGTGCGTGTCGATCCCGCCTGCGGTGACGATTTTGCCTTCGGCGGCGATCACTTCAGTTGCGGCACCAATCGGGATCGTCACGCCGGGCTGAATATCGGGATTACCGGCTTTGCCCACGGCAAAGATCCTGCCGTCTTTGACGCCGATATCCGCCTTCACGATCCCCCAGTGATCGACGATCAGCGCGTTGGTCAGCACCAGATCCACACAGTCCTGCGCCGTCATTTGCCCCTGGCCCATGCCGTCGCGAATCACTTTTCCGCCGCCGAACTTCACTTCTTCACCGTAGATCGTGAGATCGTTTTCGACCTCAATCCAAAGGTCTGTATCGGCCAGGCGTACTTTGTCGCCCGTCGTTGGACCGAACATGTCGGCATACGCCTGGCGTGAAATCTCAGCCATTTTTTATCTCCAGATCGCCCATCACGTCGCCGCGAAAACCGAAAATGCGTTGTGCGCCAGCGACCAGCACCAGCGTCACTTCACGTTTTTGCCCCGGCTCAAAGCGCACGGCGGTACCGGCAGGAATATTGAGGCGATAGCCTTTTGTGGCTTCGCGATCAAATTTCAGCGCGGGATTGACCTCGTAAAAATGGTAATGGGATCCCACCTGGATCGGTCGGTCGCCATGATTCTCGACGATCGTACTTTGGGTTTCACGCCCCGCGTTGATGGCGATCTGCCCGGGTTTGATCTGATATTCGCCTGGGATCATGTCTCCCCCTATACGATCGGATTGTGAACGGTGACGAGCTTTGACCCATCCGGAAACGTGGCTTCCACCTGAATATCCGGGATCATTTCCGGCACGCCTTCCATCACCTGCGCGCGCGTCAGCACATGACGACCGGCTTCCATGAGTTCCGCCACGGTTTGTCCGTCGCGGGCCCCTTCCATAATGAAGGCGCTGATCAGCGCGACCGATTCCGGGTAATTGAGCGTGACGCCTCGGGCCAGGCGACGTTCCGCGACCAGCGCGGCGGTAAACAGCAACAGCTTGTCTTTTTCTCTTGGGGTCAGTTCCATAATGGGTCTCTCAGGTCTGCCAGATTCGGGGCGGGTGGGGCATTTTGGCGATGACGTGCGGGCGAAGACATTGCCAGATTTCGCGCATCGCCCGCTGGCAAATCAGGTTGTCGTGCGAAAGAAAGCGCACCGACAGCAGGCCATCGGTGAGCGTCGCGCCCGCAAAATTATCCAGCGTGACGAGTTTTTCCCGCACGCTTTCCAGCAATGCCTCGCTGGCCGGATAGCACAGCAGCGTGCCGATCCATGGGTGACTGGACACGGGCGCGAGATCGCCATCGGCAAGATGCTGGCGCTCGATTAACAGTGGTTCATCGTTGAGCCATACCTCCAGCCGGCTTTCAATGGTGCCGTGGCTAAAGGTTTCATTAATCACCGGGCGGCCCAGACAGAACAGCTCCCAGGCCAGCAGCGTGCTGGAATGATGCAGATTAAACACAGATTGCAAAGCGGCGTTGGCACCGGGAAAAAAGATCGTGTCCTGCGGCAGCCATTCCAGCGTGGCGTTCTCTTCTATAAAGAAGTGCTGATTCAGACGTGCCTGCGGACCGCTGCTACGATAGAACTTGCTGGCACCGGGCATGGTGATAAGCGCATGGCTGTTTGGTTCAAGCTGTACGGAAATGTTGAGTTCATCGCCACCGACAATGCCGCCCGGAGGATGCAACAGGTACAGGTGACAGGTCTCTTCTTCGGGATAAAATGGGCGTTGAACGGTGAGCGGGCCGACGTGTCGCGCCGAATGCAGAACCGTTTTTTCAGGGGTGTGACAAAACTGCAACGCGAGCGAAGCCTGCCAGCCGTCGGTGTGCTTTTTTGCTGGTGTGCCCTGCAAGATTTCGCCCCTGTGTACGCATTCCCGAATGGTTCGAGTATGGATCAGCCGCTGGCGTTTTTTGTCATAGGAAAAGATGATGATACGAGGAAGGAAACGCCCGATATCGTTATACGTACCGGGCTAAGATAATTTTTATTTCGGTGCTTTTTTCTTTTTAAGCTTGGTCCAGATTTTGGTTTCCTGACGACGCCACAGACGCTGAATATTGTCGTGATGACGCAGGAGAATAAGGCAGGAGAGCATCGAAACGGGGAAAGTGAACTGGGGTTTAAACCACCAGACGTAGAACGGGGCGATAAGCGCGCTGACGATCGCGCCGAGCGAGGAATAGCCGCTCAGTAAGACGCTCAAAAGCCAGGTGCCCGCCATCACGCCGGTTAAATCCCAGCCAATGGGCGCGATAGCACCAAAGGCCGTTGCGACGCCTTTGCCACCTTTAAAATGGAAGAAAATGGGCCAGATATGACCGACGCAGGCGGCGATGGCGATAAGCCCCAGCCAGAACGGCGTGACGCCCAGCGCGTATGCGCCCCAGACGGGAAGCATCCCTTTCAGAACATCAAAAACCAAAACCGCTACGGCTGCTCTCTTGCCGCCAATTCGTAGTACATTGGTCGCCCCCGGATTCCCGGAACCACTGACGCGCGGGTCAGGTAATCCGGCGATGCGGCAGACCAGAATGGCGCTGGAGATGGAGCCGCAAAGGTAAGCGAGGAAGATCATTCCAGGCGCGATTGCACTCATAACGCTGTTCCGTTTTGAAAATGTATCTGTATTCTCTGCATCTGTGGATAATACGCATAATTCGCCGGGAGTGGTATCCGGTTTAGCCAAAAAGCAGGCAGGTCGTGATGGATATTGTATTTATAGAGCAACTTTCGGTAATCACCACAATTGGTGTTTACGACTGGGAACAGACCATCGAGCAGAAGCTGGTGTTCGATATCGAAATGGGCTGGGATAATCGCCTGTCCGCCAAAAGTGACGATGTGAAAGATTGCCTGAGCTACGCGGATATCAGCGAAACGGTCGTGAATCATGTCGAAGGGCAGCGTTTTGCGCTGGTCGAGCGTGTGGCCGAAGAGGTGGCGGATCTGCTGTTAAGCCGGTTCAATTCACCCTGGGTGCGCATCAAACTCAGCAAACCTGGCGCAGTGGCACGTGCGACAAACGTCGGGGTGATCATCGAGCGTAGCCAAAATCTTAAAGACAATAATTAACGTCATCATTGCTAAACCATTTTCAGTTATACCGGTCTTACAGCTGTATCTTTCGCGGCTACCCCTTTGGTGAGCCGTTTTTTACTTTTTAATAAGGGTTGATGAGATGAGCGATATGCACTCGCTGCTGGTGGCGGCAATATTGGGTGTGGTCGAAGGATTGACGGAGTTTTTGCCGGTTTCCAGTACCGGGCACATGATCATCGTCGGTCATTTGCTGGGCTTTGAGGGCGAGACGGCCAAGACATTCGAAGTGGTCATTCAGTTAGGTTCTATCCTGGCCGTGGTGGTGATGTTCTGGCGACGCCTGTTTGGCCTCATCGGCATTCATTTTGGTCGTCCGCCGCAGCACGAAGGCGAAGGCAAAGGCCGTCTGACGCTCATTCATATTCTGCTGGGTATGGTGCCAGCTGTTGTGCTGGGGCTGATTTTCCACGACGCGATCAAATCGCTGTTTAACCCGATTAACGTGATGTACGCGCTGGTGGTGGGCGGTGTGCTGCTGATTGCCGCAGAGCTGCTGAAACCAAAAGAGCCAAAAGCGCCGGGGCTGGACGATATGACGTATCGTCAGGCCTTTATGATTGGCTGCTTCCAGTGTCTGGCGCTGTGGCCGGGCTTTTCGCGTTCAGGTGCAACCATTTCCGGCGGTATGCTGATGGGCGTGAGCCGCTATGCGGCCTCGGAATTCTCATTCCTGCTGGCGGTGCCAATGATGATAGGTGCCACCGCGCTGGATCTCTATAAGAGCTATCACTTCCTGACGGCGGCGGATTTCCCTATGTTTGCCGTAGGTTTTGTGACCGCGTTCCTCGTGGCGCTGGTGGCGATCAAAACCTTCCTGCAGCTCATCAAACGTATCTCTTTCATTCCGTTTGCTATCTACCGCTTTATCGTCGCGGCAGCCGTGTACGTGGTCTTCTTCTGACCCACTGCCCTCAGTCTTTCGGCTGAGGGCAACGCTTTTCCTTCCAGTCTGCGACGGCCTGAACGCGTCTTTTCGTTAACTCTTCCCGAATCTCTGGCCCTTTAAACCCGGCTTCAACCACGTCTTTCGTCGGCACGGCTTTGGCGATTTCCCACGCTTCACGCAGTAAACGCCCTTGTGAATAATCGCAGGCTTCAAAGCCGGTGCGTCCGCGCACGTCGGCTTCACTGGTCAGTGCAATTTGCTCCACGCGCTGCGGCTTGCGCCAGGCGTCGATGTTGTCGAACAGCTTCACGATAGTGGCGGGTTTCAGAATCGGGAAGGTATGAATTAAGTCGTGGAACTCAGCGACCAGCTTAGCCAGATCGCGAATGTCATTTGGCACACGCAGGCGCTGGCAAATCCCTTCAACCAGTTTTACACCCGCTGGACCGTGTCCGTGGTGGCGCGGCCAGAACGCTTTTGGCGTTAAGCCTTTCCCTAAATCGTGACACAGCGTCGCAAAGCGCACGTCCACATCGGGGCTAAGCATCGCAGCCATGCTCAGCGTCATCAGCGTATGAATGCCGGTGTCAATTTCCGGATGCCATTTCGCTGGAGCCGGTACGCCAAACAGCGCGTCAATTTCCGGGAACAGCACTTTCAACGCGCCACAGTCGCGAAGCACCTGGAAAAAGACCTGCGGATTACGCGTCGTCAGGGCATTTTCCGTCTCTTTCCACACGCGTTCAGGCGTGAGGTGTTCCAGCTCGCCCGCCGCAGTCATCGCGGTCATCAGCGCCAGGGTTTCATCGGCAATGCGGAAGCTAAGATGGGCGTAACGTGCAGCAAATCGCGCGACGCGCAGAACGCGTAGCGGATCTTCAGAAAAAGCCGGGGAGACGTGACGCAGAAGGCGGTTTTGCAGATCGCGTTTACCGTCGAACACATCGATGATATGACCGTCATCATCTTGCGCCAGCGCGTTGATCGTGAGATCGCGGCGCAGCAGATCTTGCTCAAGCGTGACGTCCGGCGCGGCGTAGCATGTGAAACCGGTATAACCCAAACCGGCTTTGCGTTCCGTGCGCGCCAGGGCGTATTCTTCGCGCGTTTTTGGGTGAAGAAACACAGGGAAATCACGGCCTACCTGCTGATAGCCCGCGTTAAGCATCTCTTCTGGTGTGGCACCAACCACAACCCAGTCTTTATCTTTGACCGGCAGACCCAACAACGCATCACGTACCGCACCACCGACCAGATAAATCTTCACGCCTCAAACTCCCGTATTCATTTTTCACACGATGATACGTAAGTCTGGCAGAGAAGACGAATTAGTTCATCCAGCGGTCTTTGCGTTTACGGCTTGGGATCAGATGCGGCAGAACCAGACCCAGCACCAGACCGACGCCCAGCACGCCGCCGCCATACATAAACCACTGCATGATGATGGTGCGTTGTTTGTCATCGAGCTGCAGATTGGCTGCACTCACCTTTTTCTGGGCGACGATCAGCTCGTTTTTCAACTTCTGGTTCTCGTCTTTCAGGCCGTTGATCACGCTGTCGCTTTGCGCCACTTTCTGCTGCATTTCAGCGGTGCGCTGGTTCCAGGTGGTGTCGATATTGTTCAGCTTGTCGGTCAGGGTTTTCACCTGATTTTCCAGGTCCGGCACGCGGGTGCGCAGGCTGGGCACGTTGCTCAGTTCTTTCAGTGGGATCCAGGAGGTGCGGCCGGTGCTATCGCGGACCTGACCGTAGCTGGTGTCTTGATTTGTCTGTAACAAAACCACTTCCTCGCCGGCATTTACCGTACCCACGAGGCGATAATTGTCTCCAGGACCGCTACGGACCCAGGTATTCAGTTCGTCAGAAACGTAACGTTTCTCTTCTGCATGGACCGCAGTCGCGGCGCTCAATGTCAGTAAAGTGAGTCCAATCAGGCGAAATTTAAGCATCATCAGTCGTTATTTTCGTAAAAAGTGGAACGATAGTAGAGGCAACAGTGTCTCCACGCAAAGCATTCATCAGCAATCGGAATCATCTGTGTCGCCCCTGCAAACTTTTACGCCCGTCAAATTGCTCATTGCGTGGCAATTTGGCGCAAAATACTATGTACTGACACATATATGGCGAGGAAGTTCGCCTTCATTGATGCGGCTGTGACGCAACCCAAAGTAGAAATCTATGGCTCAAGAAATTGAATTAAAATTTATCGTCGAAAATGACAGCGTTGATGCGCTGCGCACTCACCTTCATCAGCTCTCCGGCGAACATCACGACCCGGTACAGCTGCTCAACATCTATTACGAAACGCCCGACAACTGGCTACGCAGCCATGATATGGGGCTGCGTATTCGCGGTGCGAACGGCCATTACGAGATGACGATGAAAATCGCCGGACGCGTAGTCGGCGGCCTGCATCAGCGTCCTGAATACAATATCGACATTGCAAAGCCAGAACTTGAACTGGATCGCTTCCCGGCAGAAGTCTGGCCGAACGGCGAGCTGCCAGAGAGCCTGGCGGCGCAGGCAGCACCGCTGTTTAGCACCGATTTCTTACGCGAAAAGTGGCTGGTCAATGAAGGCAAAAGCCGTATTGAAATCGCCCTCGATTTAGGCGAAGTGAAAGCCGGTGAGTTCCAGGAGCCGATTTGCGAACTGGAACTTGAGCTACTGGAAGGCGATGCGGATGATGTGCTGAAGCTGGCGCGTAAGCTGGTGGGCCAGTCAGGTCTGCGTCAGGGTAGCCTGAGTAAAGCCGCGCGCGGTTATCATCTTGCCGCCGGAAATGCACCGCGCGAGCTCAAGCCAACGACTATTCTGCGCGTTCCTGCAAAAGTCAGCGTCGAGCAAGGCCTTGAAGCCGCGTTGGAACTGGCGCTGAGCCAGTGGCAGTACCATGAAGAGCTGTGGGTTCGTGGCGTGAAAGAGGCAAAAGCCAACGTGCTGTCCGCCATGGGGCTGGTGCGCAGCACGCTGACGCTTTTCGGCGGCGTGGTTCCGCGTAAAGCGAGCGCTCACTTACGCGATTTCCTGACGCAGACGGAAGCCCTCATGGCGACCGATATCTCCGCGCAAACGGCGGTCTACAGCCCGCAAACCGCTGCGGCAAAACTGGCGTTAACCGAATTTCTGGTAACACGCGGCTGGCAGCCATTCCTCGATGATAAAGCGCAGAAAAAAATCGCGGATTCATTCAAACGCTTCGCGGATACGCATATGTCCCGCAGTGCTGCGGAGCTGAAAACGATTTTTGACCGTCCGCTTGGCGATCAATACCGCGATCAGCTGATTCGTCTGACGCGCGATATCGACAGCATTCTGCTGCTGGCAGGCTCCTACGACGGCGTGAAAGCGCAGGCGTGGCTGGAGAACTGGCAGGGGCTGCGACACGCCATCGAAACGCGTCAACGTATTGAAATTGAACATTTCCGTAATGAGGCTATTTCGCAAGAGCCGTTCTGGCTGCACAGCGGAAAACGTTAACTCAGGCAAGGAACCCCCAGCATGCCGCTTTCTTCACTGTTACAGCAGCACTGGCAGACGGTTTGTGACCGTCTGCCAGAATCGTTACCCGCGTCCTCCCTAAGCGAGCAGGCGCAGCAAGTGCTTACCTTTAGCGATTTTGTTCAGGAGAGTATTACCGCCAATCCTGAATGGCTGGCTGAACTTGAGACGGCGCCGCCGCAGGCGGATGAGTGGCAGCATTATGCCCAGTGGCTAAATGAGGCGTTAGCCGATGTGGCCGATGAACCGACGCTGATGCGCGTGCTGCGCCAGTTCCGTCGTCGGGTGATGGTTCGCATCGCCTGGGCACAATCGCTGGAACTGATAAGTGAAGAAAGCACATTGCAGCAGTTGAGCTGTCTGGCGGAGACGCTGATCGTGACGGCGCGCGACTGGCTGTACGACGCCTGCTGTAAAGAATGGGGCACGCCGTGCAGTGAAGAGGGCACGCCGCAGCCGCTGATGATTTTAGGCATGGGCAAGCTGGGCGGTGGCGAGCTGAATTTTTCGTCGGATATCGATTTGATTTTTGCCTGGCCGGAAAAGGGCGCAACGCGCGGTGGTCGCCGCGAGCTGGATAACGCCCAGTTCTTTACGCGTCTGGGGCAGCGCTTAATCAAAGCGCTGGACCAGCCCACTCAGGACGGTTTTGTCTATCGCGTGGATATGCGTTTACGTCCGTTTGGTGACAGCGGTCCGCTGGTGTTGAGCTTTGCGGCGCTGGAAGATTATTACCAGGAGCAGGGCCGCGACTGGGAACGCTATGCGATGGTCAAAGCGCGCATCATGGGCGATAACGGCGATGTGTACGCCAGCGAGCTGCGCGCCATGCTGCGCCCGTTCGTGTTCCGTCGTTACATCGACTTCAGCGTGATTCAGTCGCTGCGCAACATGAAAGGGATGATTGCGCGAGAAGTACGTCGTCGGGGTTTGAAGGACAATATCAAACTCGGTGCGGGCGGCATTCGCGAAATCGAATTTATCGTTCAGGTGTTCCAGCTGATTCGCGGTGGACGCGAGCCGTCGCTTCAATCGCGCTCGTTGCTACCGACGTTAGAGGCCATTGATCAGCTGCATCTGCTGCCGGAAGGCAACGCGCAAACCCTGCGCGACGCGTATCTTTATTTACGCCGCCTGGAAAACCTGCTGCAAAGCATTAACGATGAGCAAACCCAAACGCTGCCGGGCGACGACCTGAATCGTGCACGTCTGGCCTGGGGGATGCGCGTCGATGACTGGCAGGCGCTGACCGAAAAACTGGATGCGCATATGGCCGGTGTGCGGCGCATTTTTAACGATTTGATTGGTGATGACGAGAGCGACACGCAGGATGATACGTTGTCCGAGCATTGGCGCGAGCTGTGGCAGGATGCGCTGCAGGAAGACGACACCACGCCGGTGCTGGCGCATCTCAGTGACGATGACCGCCATCGCGTGGTCGCGCTGATCGCCGATTTCCGTATGGAGATGAACAAGCGCGCCATTGGACCGCGTGGACGCCAGGTGCTTGATCACCTGATGCCGCATTTATTGAGCGACGTCTGCTCGCGCGCCGATGCGCCTGTCCCGCTGTCTCGCGTGACGCCGCTCCTCACGGGGATCATCACGCGGACAACCTATCTTGAGCTGCTCAGCGAGTTCCCCGGGGCGCTCAAACATCTGATTTCCCTCTGTGCGGCATCGCCGATGGTGGCGAGCAAGCTGGCGCGTTATCCGCTGCTGCTTGATGAGTTGCTCGATCCCAATACGCTGTACCAGCCGACCGCGATGGATGCCTATCGCGATGAGCTACGCCAATATCTGCTGCGCGTTCCGGAAGACGATGAAGAGCAGCAGCTCGAAGCGTTGCGCCAGTTCAAGCAGGCGCAAATGCTGCGCGTGGCGGCCGCGGATATCGCTGGCACGCTGCCGGTAATGAAAGTCAGCGATCATTTAACCTGGCTTGCCGAGGCGATGATCGACGCAGTGGTGCAGCAGGCCTGGGGGCAGATGGTGGCGCGTTACGGTCAGCCAACGCACTTGTCGGATCGCGAGGGGCGTGGTTTTGCCGTGGTGGGCTATGGCAAATTGGGCGGCTGGGAGCTGGGTTACAGCTCCGATCTGGATTTGATCTTCCTTCACGATTGCCCGGTTGACGTTATGACCGATGGCGAGCGCGAAATCGACGGGCGTCAGTTCTATTTGCGTCTTGCCCAGCGCGTGATGCATCTGTTCAGCACTCGTACGTCGTCCGGGATTTTGTACGAAGTCGACGCGCGTCTGCGCCCGTCCGGTGCGGCGGGCATGCTGGTTACCTCTACCGAATCTTTTGCGGAATATCAGCAACACGAGGCATGGACCTGGGAGCATCAGGCGCTGGTGCGCGCCCGCGTGGTATACGGCGATCCGCAGCTTAAAACGCAGTTTGACGCCATTCGCCGCGATGTACTGATCGCGACGCGTGAAGGCGAAACGCTGCAAACTGAAGTGCGTGAAATGCGCGAGAAAATGCGTGCGCATCTCGGCAATAAACATCGCGATCGCTTTGATATCAAAGCCGATGAAGGGGGAATTACGGATATTGAGTTTATTACGCAATATCTGGTGCTCCGCCATGCGCACGCCAAACCGAAGCTGACACGCTGGTCTGATAATGTGCGCATTCTGGAGCTGCTGGCGCAAAACGACATTATGGATGAGCAGGAAGCGCAGGCGCTCACCCACGCGTACACCACGCTTCGTGACGAGCTGCATCATCTGGCGTTACAGGAACAACCGGGCCATGTGGCGCTGGACTGTTTTACCGCTGAACGCGCTCAGGTGTCTGCAAGCTGGCAGAAGTGGCTGGTGGACCGTGCTTAACGTTTCCCCGTCATCCTTCGAGCGACAGATGCGTTGGCATTCCTCGCTTATCCCAGTCACATACTGGAGTAAGTTCCTGGGGATTCGCGGCGTTGCCGCCTGCCTGTCGCTCGAATGATTTAGAGGATAATTGTGATATTATCGCGCGCAAATTGTGAATCTTTCTGGAGTCAGGAATGAAAGTAACACTGCCAGAGTTCGAACGTGCTGGAGTTATGGTAGTCGGTGATGTGATGCTGGACCGCTACTGGTACGGGCCGACCAGCCGCATTTCCCCTGAGGCACCGGTCCCGGTTGTCAAAGTGGACACCATTGAGGAGCGTCCTGGCGGCGCGGCAAACGTGGCGATGAATATTGCCTCTCTGGGCGCGCATTCGCGTCTGGTTGGCTTGACGGGCATTGACGACGCGGCGCGTGCGCTTAGCAAAACGCTGGCCGACGTTAACGTGAAGTGTGATTTCGTTTCTGTGCCAACGCATCCGACAATCACTAAGCTGCGCGTGCTTTCGCGTAACCAGCAGCTGATCCGCCTCGACTTTGAAGAAGGTTTTGAAGGCGTCGATCCCGAGCCGATGCACGAGCGCATTGCGCAGGCATTGGGCAGCATTGGCGCGCTGGTACTGTCTGACTACGCCAAGGGCGCGTTGGCCAGCGTGCAGCAGATGATCCAGCTGGCGCGAAAAGCGGGCGTTCCGGTTTTAATCGACCCAAAAGGCACGGAATTTGAGCGCTATCGCGGTGCGACGCTCCTTACGCCAAACTTGTCCGAATTTGAAGCGGTTGCCGGCAAGTGCAAAAACGAAGAAGAGATCGTTGAGCGCGGGATGAAAATCATCGCTGATTTCGACTTCTCCGCGCTGTTGGTCACCCGTTCCGAACAAGGCATGACGCTGTTACAGCCGGGTAAACCGCCGCTGCATATGCCAACGCAGGCACAGGAAGTTTATGATGTGACCGGCGCGGGCGATACGGTGATTGGCGTCCTGGCGGCAACGCTGGCGGCGGGCAACTCTCTGGAAGAGGCGTGCTATTTCGCTAACGCGGCCGCCGGTGTGGTCGTGGGTAAACTCGGTACATCAACCGTTTCTCCGATTGAGCTGGAAAACGCGGTGCGCGGTCGGGCTGATACCGGCTTTGGCGTGATGAGTGAAGACGAGCTGAAAGTGGCCGTCGCAGCGGCGCGTAAGCGCGGCGAGAAAGTCGTCATGACCAACGGCGTATTCGACATTCTGCACGCAGGCCATGTTTCCTACCTGGCGAACGCGCGCAAGCTTGGCGATCGTCTGATTGTCGCGGTGAATAGCGATGCATCCACAAAACGTCTCAAAGGTGAAACGCGTCCGGTGAATCCGATGGAGCAGCGCATGATCGTCCTCGGCGCGCTGGAAGCCGTAGACTGGGTGGTCTCATTTGAAGAAGACACCCCGCAGCGCCTGATTGCCGGTATTCTGCCCGATCTGCTGGTGAAGGGCGGAGATTATAAGCCGGAGCAAATCGCGGGCAGCGAAGAGGTGTGGGCAAACGGCGGCGAAGTGATGGTGCTGAATTTTGAAGACGGGTGTTCAACCACTAACATCATTAAGAAGATCCAGAAAGACAGCCAGTAAGTCGGGCATGCATTCAGGATATTAAAAACGGGCCGCGCGGCCCGTTCGTTTTTTTCTCCCTCTCCCTGTGGAAGAGCGCGGGGTGAGGGCATCAGGCCTTACATCCCCATGACGTGCGCAGATTATTCCGCTTCGTCTACCGGTGGGATCGCCGGAGCCGGTTTCACTTCAGCTGTCGTACCGCGATTTTCAAGCTCGGTCAGACGCTGTTCCAGCAGCGCGATTTTTTCGCGGGTGCGTAACAGGACTTGAGTCTGCACATCAAACTCTTCGCGGCTCACCAGATCAAGACGCGTCAGCTGTGACTGCAACACCTGGCGAATTTTCTTTTCGACGTCATCACCAAACTCACGAATGCCTTTTGGCATGGACTCATGAACCTGACGGGCAATTTGTTCAATTTTTTTCGGGTCAATCATTGTCGTTTCCCTTGATCAGAAGGCGTTAGCGACCATTGTAGCGTGTAATTTCTTCTCAGATACACAAAATCATTCAGGTCGTAGATAACTCAGCGCAGGCTGCTGAAGGAATTATATAAACCAGAATTGTTTGAAGCTTATGCATTGCCCGGGTTAATCAATAGCGTTATAGTTATCTCGCTTATTCTCAGGGCGGGGCGAAATTCCCCACCGGCGGTAAATCAGCCTTGCGCTGAAAGCCCGCGAGCGCTTTAGGTGAAAACGTAAAGGTCAGCAGATCCGGTGTAATTCCGGAGCCGACGGTTAGAGTCCGGATGGGAGAGAGTAACGATCAAGTCGGGCATGGCCCGCTCACGTTATCTTTTTGCCGCTTATACGGCGCTCCTAAGACTGCCCTGATTCTGGTAACCATAAAGTTAATGAGGTTTTTTTACCATGAATCAGACGCTACTTTCCTCTTTTGGCACTTCTATTGAACGTGTTGAACACGCACTTGATGCACTGCGCGAAGGCCGCGGTGTGATGGTGCTCGACGATGAACATCGTGAAAACGAAGGTGACATGATCTTCGCCGCAGAAAATATGACCGTTGAGCAGATGGCGTTGACCATCCGTCACGGCAGCGGCATTGTGTGCCTGTGTATCAACGAAGAACGCCGCAAACAACTCGACCTGCCAATGATGGTTGAGAACAACACCAGCGCTTTCGGCACCGGTTTTACCGTGACGATTGAAGCTGCACACGGCGTGACAACCGGTGTTTCTGCTGCTGACCGTCTGACGACCGTTCGCGCCGCTATTGCGGATGGCGCGAAACCGTCTGACCTGCATCGCCCGGGCCACGTGTTCCCGCTGCGCGCGCAGGCGGGTGGCGTGTTAACGCGCGGTGGTCACACTGAAGCGACTATCGATCTGGTGACGCTGGCCGGCTTTAAGCCCGCAGGCGTTTTGTGTGAACTGACCAATGATGACGGTACGATGGCGCGCGCGCCGGAGTGTGTCACTTTTGCTCGTCTGCACAATATGCCGGTGGTGACGATCGAAGATCTGGTGGAGTATCGCCAGGCGCACGAGCGTAAAGCCAGCTAAAGAAAAACGCCGGGTTTGCCCGGCGTTTTTTTATCCGAATCCTGCCGTTTGCAACAGCACCAGACTTAATCCCATCACCGACATTCCGCACAGCACGCCGTAGCTCGGGTTGTTGTTAGGATCGATCTCTTTTGCCAGCGGCATCAGTTCATCCACCGATAATGCGACCATAATTCCTGCCACAGCTGCCATAATCGCAGCCATCACTACCGGCGAGATCATGCTGCCCAGAATCAGCCAGGCCAGCACGCCGCCTAAAATTTCTGCCAGACCTGAAATTCCAGCCCACAGAATCGCCGTACGTTTTGAGCCTGTCGCGGCATAAACCGGCCCCGCAACCGCCAGTCCTTCAGGAATATTGTGTAAAGCAACGGCCAGCGCGATACCAAAGCCCAGTTCAAGGTTATTACTGGCCGTCACGTAAGTCGCAACCCCTTCCGGGAAGTTATGCAGGCTGATGCCCAGCGTCAGTAAAATGGCGGTACGTTTGATATTACCGCGAGCGGGCTTAGCGTTTTTCTGCATCAAATCTTGTGGATGCGCGTGCGGGAGCATTTTGTCGAGAGCAAAATAACCCAGCAGCCCCACGACAAACATGCCGTAACCCATGACGGGCGACATACCGTCGGTCCGAAGCGCCGCAGGCAACATTTCCATTAGGGAAATCAACAGCATAATCCCCGCCGCGAAACCCAGAGAAAACGCCAGCACGCGGTTAGACGGTTTCTGACCGATTACGCCAAGAATCGCACCAATAAAGGTCGCGCCCCCCGCAAGTAGGGTCAGAATCAGCGGTACTGACATTCACGTCTCCTTATGAAAATGCGTCTTACCCATGCTAATAATGAATCCGCAGCAAAGCGAGAGGGCATTCTCTGCTTTACAGACTCCTTACATTCAAAATTTCTGAAGATCATCATCATGCTTATCTGAGTTCATCTTCGGACGATAGCGCGTAATGTAGCGTTATTAAATCGACACCTTATGTAAGGATATCACCATGACTTCTTCTCGTATGCCAGCACTGTTTTTGGGCCACGGTAGCCCGATGAACGTCCTGGAGGATAACGTTTATACGCGTGCCTGGCGTGAACTGGGTGAGACGTTGCCGCGTCCAAAAGCGATCGTGGTGGTGTCTGCACACTGGTTTACGCGAGGTACTGGCGTGACGGCAATGGAAGCGCCTAAAACCATTCATGATTTTGGCGGTTTCCCTCAGGCGCTGTATGACACGCATTATCCCGCGCCAGGATCGCCTGAGCTTGCACAGCAGCTGGTGGATCTTCTGGCTCCCGTTCCGGTCACGTTGGATAAAGAAGCCTGGGGCTTTGACCATGGTTCGTGGGGCGTGCTGATCAAAATGTATCCGGATGCTGATATCCCGATGGTGCAGTTGAGTATCGACAGCACCAAACCGGCAGCGTGGCATTTAGAGATGGGGCGCAAACTGGCGAAGCTGCGCGATGAAGGCATCATGCTGGTCGCCAGTGGTAACGTGGTTCATAACCTGCGCACGGCGCGCTGGCACGGTGAAAATACCCCGTATCCGTGGGCCACATCGTTCAATGATTTTGTCAAAGCGAATTTGACCTGGCAGGGCCCGGTGGAAGAGCATCCGCTGGTGAATTACCTGGATCATGAAGGCGGTTCACTGTCTAACCCGACGGCGGAACACTTTTTACCGCTGCTGTATGTTCTGGGTGCGTGGGATGGTCAGGAGCCAGTGAGCATACCGGTGGACGGCATTGAGATGGGCAGTCTCAGCATGTTGTCAGTGCAGGTGGGGTAATGATCTCTCTCCCGCAGGGGAGAGAGAATCAGATATTACTCGACAAAAATGTGCGGATAGAAGCGCGACAGATCCTGTGTGATCAGCGCGCGATCTTCACGAATGCCAATCCCGGCTGGCTGATCGTTGATGAGCCAGCTTCCAATCAGGACGTAGCTGTCACCAAATTTCGGCAGCGGGTAAAATTCCTGAACGATCATGCCTTCTTCGCCATACGGCCCTTCGGCAGCTTCCAGGGTTTTGCCGTTTTCGATAATCGAAACGTTGGCCCCTTCGCGTGAGAAGATCGGCTTGATGACGTATTTGTCCATCGGTGGATGATCGTCTTCAGCGAAGTACGCTTGCAGCAGATTGGGGTGATTGGGGAACATCTCCCACAGCATCGGCAGCAGCGCTTTATTGGAGATAATGCTTTTCCAGGCAGGTTCCAGCCAGCGTACGCCTGCGTCCTCCAGTTTGGTGGAAAACACTTCGCGCAGCATGAATTCCCACGGATAGAGTTTGAACAGGTTGCTAATCACCTGATCTTGCGTATCCGTGAACTGTCCGCGCTCGCCTAAACCGATATCTTCGATGTACAAAAATTCAGTGGCGACTTCCGCTTCTGCCGCGCAATCCTGCAAATACTGCACTGTTCCACGATCTTCAACCGTGTCACGACAGCACGCAAGATGCAGCAGATTGAACCCGTGCTGCTCGCGCAGCTCGGCGAAGCGTTCGATCAGCTTTTCCTGCAAACTGTTGAACTGATCGCTGCCTTCCGGCAAGTTGCCCGCGGCGACCTGATCTTCGAGCCAGATGTACTGAAAGAACGCCGCTTCATACAATGAGGTCGGGGTATCTGCGTTATTTTCCAGCATTTTAGGATCGCCCACGCCATCCCACGCCAGGTCGAGGCGGGAATAGAGAGAAGGCTGATTGGTCTGCCAGGCATGACGCACAAAGCCCCAGGTATGCTTAGGGATGCGGAATTTGGTCATCAGCTCATCGCTGGCAATCACTTTTTCCACAACCTTGAGGCACATCTGATGCAGTTCGGCGGTGACGTCTTCGAGTTTCTCAACCTGAGCGAGCGTCAATTTGTAGTAAGCATCCTCACACCAGTACGGTTCGCCGTACATGGTGTGGAAATTAAAGCCGTATTCGGTCGCTTTTTCGCGCCAGTCCGGGCGCTCAACAATACTGACTCGTTCCATTATCAGCCGCCCATTGAGCGCGTGGAAGAACCCGTCGCGCTACGCTGCATGGTGGACTGTTTTGCAACCGAGTCGCCAAACCCGCCACGCGTCACGGTGCTGGTGGTTGCCGGTTTTGGTGCCATGGCAGTTTTTGGAACGGTCGCAGTGCGGCCTGGCTGTGCAGCACCGTAGCCTTTGCCGCTGGCGTCGGTGTATTTACCGTAAGCCGGGCTATTTGGATTTTTAGAGCTGAACAGAGGCTGCTGCTGGAAGCCCGCGCCGCCGCCCATCATACGGCCCATCATGTAGCCCGCCATCAGTGGCATCCAGAAGCTGCCGCTGGATTGTGCTTGCGCCTGGTTTTCTGGCGCCATGCCTGCCTGGGCAGGCGCTTGCTGACACTGACCTTCACCGAATTCGGCGATACAGTCTTCACGCGTCGCATATTTTGGCGCAGTGCGTTCGGCTTCTTTCAGCGCATTGTTGTACGCAGTGGTACATTCTGCGCTTTTACCGGTGGCGCTTGAGCAGTCATCGGCATTCTGATACATCGATACCGTTTCGTCGGATTGCTCACATCCCGCCAGCAAAAATACGGCGGTGATCGCCAGAGCGACCGGAGTGAGATGGCGTGCGTTCCAGTTTTTGCGGAACGAGGCGTGATTAATCGTTTTTGTCCGTTTCATTTTTGTCTTCCAGGACCCAGTGGTATTACATAGGAAATAAGGCTTAGGATAGAGGATGAGTGGTTGAAAATGAAGCGCAGAGGGAGCGTCAGGGGGATCTTTACGTTGGCTTACGTTTATATGTCGACTGGAGCAGAGCTAACCCGGCCTATGGAGCCATAGACCGGGTTTTAACATCAGTTACGGAACGGGTTACCGGCTGAGTTTTTGGTGGTCGTGCGAGCCGCTGCGGGCTGTGCAACAGGGGCGGCACCGTTGGCGTTATAGCCATCAGCGCTGGCATCCTGCTGTGGGTTTTCCGGCGCGACGTTTTCAGGCGTTGTCGGAATTGGCTTGCCCAGCGTACTGTTCAGCATCTGCAGATCCTGCTCGTTCAGCGTACCCAGAGCTGATTTAATATTCAGCTGGTTAATCAGGTAGTTGTAACGTGCGTTGGAGAGCTGTTGTTTGGCGTTAAACAGCGTGGTGGTCGCATCCAGCACGTCAACAATGGTACGCGTACCGACCGAATAACCGGCTTCTGATGCGTCCAATGAACTCTGCGCCGACACAACAGCCTGTTTGTAGGCGTTGATGCTGCTGATAGAGGCATTCACGTTGTTGAACGAAGAGCGCACGGTCTGCACCACGTTGCGGTGTGCGCTTTCCAGCTGTTCGCTTGCGCCAACAAAGTTGTACTGAGCTTGTTTAACCTGAGAGTTAACCATACCGCCCTGATACAGCGGCATGGAGAAGCTCAGGCCCACTTTATTTTGGCCCACATTGCTGTCGTCAAACTGCGAAGCATTGGCACCGCCGGTTTTAGAACCGCTATAAGAGGTGTCCGTGACGGCACTGGACGCCGTAAGACTCAGGGTTGGCAGGTGACCATCCTGTGCCTGACGGATTTGCTCGCGTGCCAGATCCTGGCTCAGACGTGCCTGTAACAGCGCCAGGTTGCGGTTTTCTGCTTCTTTCAGCAGGGCGTTAACGGCCTGCGGTTTATCCGTTTTGAAGTTGTCGACGTTCAACGAAGCCAGTTCAGGATAGTAATTGCCCGTCACCTGACGCAGAGATTCCAGCGCGTTATCAAGGTTATTACGCGCGGTCACTTCGTTCGCCAGTACGGTGTCGTATTGGGAGCGGGCGTTCTGCACGTCAGTGATTGCGACCAGGCCTACGTTAAAACGCTGCGTGGTTTGATCCAACTGACGATAAACTGCTTGTTTCTGCGCTTCGGTGTAGGAGAGCGAATCGATCGCGCTCAACACGTTGAAGTACGCCGTTGCGGTGTTCAGAATCAGTGATTGCTGATCCGTCTGGTAGGTGACGTCCTGAATGCCCGCGCTTTTCTCTTGAAGACTCAGCGCACGCCACTTGGACATATCAAACAAGGTTTGCGTTAATTGCAGAGATGCGCCGGTGGTGTTGGAGTTAACACCGTTGCTGTCACGGAATCCATTGCCGTAGGTATAATCTGCACCTAAGCCCAACTGCGGCAGCAACGGGCTGCGTGCTTCGTTAATTTTTTCGAACGCAGCATCACGATCGGCAGCCGACTTACGCAGCTCAGGGTTGCCCAGACGTGCTTGCTGATAAACCTGTAACAGGTTTTCTGCCTGGCTCATCGCGCTGAAGCCCGTCAGGCTCAGGCCGATAAGGATGGGGAGCAATTTCTTCATTTGCATTCCTTGTTGTGAAGCAGTATTAGCGCTGATCTCGTTAAAAATATTTGCCGATTCTAACAGAATCATCCACACCAAAAGGTTGGCGTTACGTGCCATCCGGCTGTAATTTGCATCAATCTATCATATAGCCTTTGAAACGGCAGCCAAACAGCCTTGAAATTCATAATTTCATCATGATTATGACCAGGAAACCGTTATGCAAAAACCAGATGAATTGCCAGTGACGTTCACCAAAAACGATGTAGAAATTATTGCACGGGAAAAGTTATATAGCGGATTTTTTTCACTGGAACTTTACCGTTTTAGGCATCGCTTGTTTAACGGTGAAATGAGCGGAGAAGTTCGACGTGAAATTTTTGAGCGCGGGCATGCCGCAGTCTTGCTACCCTTTGACCCAGTGCGCGATGAAGTGGTATTGATTGAACAGATACGGATTGCGGCGATGGATACCAGCGAAACCCCGTGGCTGCTGGAAATGGTCGCAGGCATGATCGAAGAAGGTGAAACGCCGGAGGATGTCGCCCGCCGTGAGGCAGAGGAAGAAGCCGGGCTGAAAGTGGGCCGGACGAAACCCGTTCTGAGCTATCTGGCAAGCCCTGGCGGAGCCACCGAGCGCTCTTCTATTCTGGTGGGGGAAGTGGACGCCACGATCGCGGAAGGTATTCACGGTCTGGCAGATGAAAACGAAGATATTCGTGTTCATGTGGTGAGTCGGGAACAGGCTTACCAGTGGGTAAAAGAGGGGAAAATCGACAACGCGGCCTCTGTCATCGCTTTGCAATGGCTCCAGCTGCATTATCAAGACTTACGAAACGAGTGGAAAAAATGAAGCGTTATACACCTGACTTCCCAGAAATGATGCGTTTGTGCGAAACCAATTTCGCGCAATTACGCCGCCTGTTGCCGCGTGATGACGCGCCCGGCGAAATGGTAAGCTATCAGGTGAGCAACGCGCAGTATCGATTAACGATTATTGAATCGACTCGTTACACGACCCTGGTAGAAATCAAGCAAACGGCTCCTGCGATCAGCTACTGGAGCCTGCCGTCGATGTCGGTACGGCTTTATCATGATGCGATGGTGGCCGAAGTGTGTTCAAGTCAGCAGATCTTCCGCTTTAAAGCGCGGTATGATTATCCTAATAAAAAGTTGCATCAACGCGACGAAAAGCATCAAATTAACCAGTTTTTAGCCGACTGGCTAAGATATTGTTTTGCACATGGAGCAATGGCGATTCCGGTTTGTTAGCGTCATAAACCTACCTAAGGACACCATTTGGAAAGCCTGTTAAACCTGACTGTTGCTGGTGGGGCGCCAGTCAGGATATTACAAATCACTGATACCCACCTGTTTGCCGAAAAGCATGAAACGCTGTTAGGTGTAAACACCTGGGAGAGTTATCAGGCGGTACTGGATGCCATTCACGCCGAGAATCGCCACTGCGATTTGATAGCGGCTACGGGCGATTTGGCACAAGATCAAAGCGCTGCGGCCTATCAGCATTTTGCGACAGGGATCGCGAGCTTTAGCGTGCCCTGCGTCTGGTTACCCGGCAATCATGATTTTCAGCCAGCGATGTACAGTACGCTGCACGATGCGGGCATTTCACCCGCCAAGCGCGTGTTTGTGGGTGAACACTGGCAAATTTTGCTGTTGGATACGCAGGTGTTCGGTGTCCCGCACGGTGAGTTGAGTGATTTTCAGCTGGAGTGGCTGGAGAATAAACTCGCTGCCGCTCCTGAGCGTCATACCCTGCTGTTACTGCATCATCACCCTTTGCCTGCGGGATGCAGCTGGCTCGATCAACATAGCCTGCGCAATTCAGCGGCGCTGGATCGCGTATTGTCCAAATATCCCCATGTCAACAATCTGTTGTGTGGTCATATTCATCAGGAACAGGATCTCGACTGGAACGGCCGCCGTTTGCTGGCGACGCCGTCGACGTGTGTCCAGTTCAAACCGCACTGCGCCAACTTTACGTTAGACACGATAGCGCCAGGCTGGCGCTGGCTGGAACTGCATGCCGATGGCTCGCTGACGACGGAAGTTTGCCGTCTGCAAAGTGCGACGTTCCGCCCTGATACCGCGTCAGAAGGATACTGATGTCTACGCTCCTTTATTTACACGGGTTCAACAGCTCCCCGCGTTCCGCGAAGGCGACGCAATTTGGTCAGTGGCTCGGTGCGCATCATCCGCACATTGAGATCATCGTTCCGCAACTCCCGCCGTATCCGGCTGATGCCGCAGAGATGTTGGAGTCCATCGTGATGGAACATGGCGGTGAATCGTTCGGCGTCGTGGGCTCTTCGCTGGGCGGTTATTACGCCACCTGGCTCTCGCAATGCTTTATGCTCCCTGCGGTAGTTGTTAACCCGGCAGTACGGCCCTTTGAGCTGCTGAGGGACTTTCTCGGGCAAAACGAGAACCCCTACACCGGACAACAATATGTGCTAGAGTCACGCCATATTTACGACCTCAAAGTTATGCAGATAGACCCGCTGGACGCGCCCGATCTTATCTGGCTGCTGCAACAGACGGGTGATGAAGTGCTGGATTATCGCCAGGCAGTGGCGTATTACGCCTCTTGCCGCCAGACTGTAGAAGAGGGCGGAAACCATGCTTTCACGGGCTTTGAGAATCATTTCACCCAGATTGTCGATTTTCTTGGACTGCACAGCCACTGACAATCACTGCGAATTGCTAGTTAAATCATGACGCAAACCTATAACGCTGATGCCATTGAGGTACTCACCGGGCTTGAGCCGGTTCGCCGCCGCCCGGGGATGTATACCGATACGACGCGCCCAAACCACCTGGGCCAGGAAGTGATTGATAACAGTGTGGACGAAGCGCTGGCGGGTCATGCCAAACGCATCGACGTCATTCTGCACGCCGATCAGTCGCTCGAAGTGATTGACGACGGACGCGGCATGCCGGTCGACATCCACCCGGAAGAAGGGGTTCCAGCCGTTGAGCTGATCCTCTGCCGTCTGCATGCGGGCGGTAAATTCTCCAATAAAAACTACCAGTTCTCCGGCGGCCTTCACGGCGTGGGGATCTCTGTGGTTAATGCCTTGTCAAAGCGCGTGGAGGTCACCGTACGCCGTGATGGTCAGGTGTATAACATTGCGTTTGAAAACGGCGATAAAGTGCAGGAATTACAGGTCATCGGGACGTGCGGCAAACGCAATACCGGTACCAGCGTGCATTTCTGGCCGGACGAAAGCTTCTTCGACAGCCCGCGTTTTTCTGTCACGCGCATGACGCACATCCTGAAAGCGAAAGCGGTACTGTGCCCTGGCGTTGAAATCACCTTCAAAGATGAAGTCAACAACAGCGAGCAGCGCTGGTGCTATCAGGACGGTCTGAATGACTATCTGGGCGAGGCGGTCAATGGCCTGCCGACGCTGCCGGAAAAACCGTTCCTCGGTAATTTCTCGGGTGACACCGAAGCGGTTGACTGGGCGCTTCTGTGGCTGCCAGAAGGCGGCGAGCTGCTGACTGAAAGTTACGTTAACCTGATCCCAACGATGCAGGGCGGGACGCACGTCAACGGTCTGCGTCAGGGCCTGCTGGACGCGATGCGCGAATTCTGCGAATACCGCAATATTCTGCCGCGCGGCGTGAAGCTGTCAGCAGAAGATATCTGGGATCGCTGTGCGTACGTGCTTTCTGTGAAAATGCAGGATCCGCAGTTTGCCGGACAGACCAAAGAGCGTCTGTCCTCGCGCCAGTGCGCCGCGTTTGTCTCGGGTGTGGTAAAAGACGCATTTAGCCTGTGGCTGAATCAGAACATACAGACAGCTGAAATGCTGGCTGAAATGGCGATCTCCAGCGCGCAACGCCGTATGCGTGCCGCGAAAAAAGTGGTGCGTAAAAAGCTCACCAGTGGTCCGGCGCTGCCGGGTAAACTGGCGGATTGCACCGCGCAGGATCTGAATCGCACCGAGCTGTTCCTCGTCGAAGGGGACTCGGCAGGCGGTTCCGCCAAGCAGGCGCGCGATCGTGAATTCCAGGCGATCATGCCGCTGAAAGGTAAGATCCTGAACACCTGGGAAGTTTCTTCCGATGAAGTCCTCGCGTCGCAGGAAGTGCACGACATTTCGGTGGCGATCGGTATCGATCCGGACAGTGACGATCTGAGCCAGCTGCGTTACGGCAAGATCTGCATTCTCGCGGATGCGGACTCAGACGGTCTGCACATTGCTACGCTGCTGTGCGCGCTGTTCGTGAAACACTTCCGTGCGCTGGTGAAAAACGGCCACGTCCACGTTGCGTTGCCGCCGCTCTACCGTATCGATCTCGGTAAAGAGGTGTATTACGCGCTGACGGAAGAAGAAAAAGCAGGCGTGCTGGAGCAGCTCAAGCGCAAGAAGGGCAAGCCAAACGTCCAGCGCTTTAAAGGGTTGGGTGAGATGAACCCCTTGCAGTTGCGTGAAACCACGCTCGATCCCAATACCCGTCGTCTGGTGCAGCTGGTTATCAGCGATGAAGACGAGCAGCAAACCAATGCCATGATGGATATGCTGCTGGCCAAGAAGCGTTCTGAAGACCGACGCAACTGGCTACAGGAAAAAGGCGACCTGGCGGATATCGAAGGCTGATGCCCTAACCCTCTCCCACACGGAGAGGGGATCGATCGTAGGCCCGGTAAGCGTAGCGCCACCGGGCTTTTTTACATCAAAAATCCATCTTCACCGTAAACTGCACTTCGCGCGGATCGCCAATCTGGTTACCCAGATTATTGGTGCCAATCGATGACGTGTAGTAGGTCTTATCAAACAGATTTTTCACGTTCACCTGCAGCGTCACCGGATACTGCAACTTCATTTTATACGCGGCAAACGCATCTGCGACGACGTAACCCGGCAGGTAATAGTCCGCGCCATTGGTTGCGGAACGACGGCTCACGCCATGCCCGCCGCCGCCCAGCGTCAGCGTATTTCCACCGATTACATTATGAATGTCGTACGTCAGGAACAGGGAACCCGTATGCCGCGGAACGTTTGGCAGCGGCTTGCCTGCATAATCGGGATCTTCCAGCACTTTCGCGTCCGTATACCCGTAGCTGGCGATAACATTGGTGTTCTCGGTCAACGCCCCCGCCACGTCCACTTCCACACCCTGGGAGCGCACGCGCCCGGCGGTTTTGGCGACCGTTTCATCCCCCACACTTTCGGTATAAAGCACATTGCGTTTATGGATATCAAACAGCGCGATGTTGGCAGTAATGCCATCGAAAAGGTCAAACTTAGCACCCACTTCGTAAGCATTTGACGTTTCAGGCGGCAGGTTGCCGATGTAGCTGGCGATGGAAGACTGCGGCATAAACGTCTGGGAATAGTTCGCGAACAACGAGATCGAAGGCGTTAACTTGTAAACCAGACCTGCTTTCGGCGTCCACTGGTCGTCGCGGCTGTCGGTATTGACGTTAAACGGCCGGCCTTTGCCTGCATATTGCGTGTAGGACTGATAGCGAAGCCCGGTGACCGCAATCCATTTATCCGTCAGATAAAGCGCATCCTGAACGTAAGCAGAATAGCTCTCCTGCTTAATCCTCTGGTCGCTGTCGGACGCTGAAACGGAAGTGCATTTACTGAGATCGCCATAAGTGGGGTTATAGATATTGAAGCCTTTAACGTTCTTACAGCGGATCATATCCGTGCGCAGCAGATCGTAATTTTCATACGATACGCCGGTCAGGATCTCGTTATAAAACCCCGCAATGTCGACGTTACCCTGGAGATCCGCGCGGGTACTGTGCATGCGCTGGGTCGATCCTTGCGTCGCATCGACGCGTCGGGTCAGATTCCCGGTGGATGCGTCATACGCCATCACGCGAGCCTGGTTATCCGTGTATTTATCCTGGCTAAAGCTGTAATCAAATTTCGCAGTCCACTCGCTGTTAAGGCGATATTCAGCGTTCAACTGCGCCAGATCGGACTCACCATCGGTAATGTTAAACGGCTCGTCGAAACGTGTTTTCCGATCCACGTTAACAGGCTTTTTGGTATCGAGATCGAAAATAGTCCCGCGATCGAATGGCGTTTTGTAGTCGCGATGGGAGTAGAGCACCGAGACCGTCGCGTCATCACCAAACCAGGTCAGCGACGGCGCAATATAGGTGCTGCGCTCTTTGCCAAAATTACGCCAGTAATCTTCATTCTGGTATTCCCCCGTCAGACGATAGGCCAGACGCGTTCCGTCAATCGGGCCCGTCACATCAAACTGTCCGGTGCCACCGCCAAAGCTGGTGGAAGTTGCGGAGATCGATCCGCCAAAGGTTTTTTCCGGGCGTTTAGTGACGACATTGATCAACCCGCCAGGATCGAGAATGCCGTAAAGCGTCGATGCCGGGCCTTTTAGCACTTCGACACGCTCGGTCGAGGCGTTAAAACTACGGGGTAGCACGGTGCGTAAACCGTTGGTCATCACGGAACCATCGCGGTTAGCGCCAAAGCCACGACGTACAAATGCATCCTGCGTGCCGCCAAGCGTGTTGGTTTGCACCACGTTGCTTACATTATACAGCGCTTCGTCAAGGGTGGTGGCGTGCTGATCTTGCAGCACTTTGTCGCTTACGGTATTCACCACCTGCGGAATATCCAGCATCGGCATGGTGGTGAGTGTGGCGGTAGATGTGTTCAGCGGCTGATAGCCGTTGGTCGCTTCCGTTTTAGCGTTGGGATCGGCAATGACGGTTAACGTCTCGCCGTCTTTCGTTGTTTTATTTTCTGCCGCCTGTGCCAGAGGCACAATAAACAGCAGTGAAAAGAGCGCGCGCCCTTTTACCCCAGAGAAGGAAGGTGTGAACTTAACCATTTAATATTTATCCCGAAATACCAGCGAATGCTCGCGGGTGAAGCTGTGTTTCATTGCCCGTAAAGCGCTACCCGTTTGCCTGAGCGGTATCGGGTATGTAATTGAGAATCATTCAATCATGGCGAGATGTAGTAGTAAATGGAAAAAATAGAAAAACAACTACACAGGATTGATACCGAAATATCATCGCAATAAATAAGTTTAAGTGTCTGTAAATTAACTTTTAAAATCATTATCGCTTTAACGAATTACCGTACATTACCCCTTTTATTTTTAAGGTGTTTATCCTCTTGACTACTACATGGCGCAACGGCAAACTCACAAAAGAGAATGAGTTTTATTTTTATTTGTCTGTTATTTGATTAAGTTGGCACACGTGGCTCAAAACGCGACAGAGCAGGGGTTGGTTCTCGATAATCTCTCTGCTGGTTATCAGAAAAAAATCATCGTTGATGACATTTCTCTCACGATTCCCCCTGAAAAAATGACCGTTCTGGTTGGGGCGAACGGATGCGGTAAATCGACCCTGCTCAGTACGATTGCGCGTTTGCTGCAACCCATGGGCGGCACGGTATTGCTCGACGGCAAGAGTATCCATGAACAGCCCACTAAAAGGGTCTCGCGCAGGCTGGGCATTTTGCCGCAGTCACCGCTCTTACCCGAAGGGCTAACGGTATTTGAGCTGGTGTCGCGTGGGCGTTTTCCCTGGCAAAATTTTATGCGCCAGTGGACCGACGCCGACGAACAGGCCGTTGAAGAGGCGCTGCGTTTAACCGGCACCCAGGATTATGCGCATCTGCCTGTTGAAAGCCTCTCTGGCGGCCAGCGTCAGCGCTGCTGGATTGCTATGGCCCTGGCGCAACAAACGCCGTACATCCTTCTCGATGAGCCAACCACCTACCTCGATTTGCGCTATCAGGTCGAGATTCTGGAACTGCTCCATGACTTAACCCGCCATCACGGGCGCACCGTCATCGTGGTGTTGCACGACCTGAACTTTGCGGTGAACTACGGCGATACGCTGGTCTTTTTACGCGAAGGGAAAGTGCAGCGCGTGCTGCATGAAGATGATGTGTGTACGCCAGAGCTTATCAAAGCGGTCTTCGATGTAGACGTGCAAATGTCGATCAATCCTGCGACGGGTAAACCCTTCTTTATGCCGTTTCGCCGCGCAGGAAAAGCATGATGCGCACCCGTCTTGCATCTGTTGTTTTCATCGCGTTACTGCTGGCAGGGGCTATTTTACATCTTGGTATCGGCGCGCGTTTTATTCCTCCGCAGAGCGTAGCGCAGGCCTTTCTTGCGTTCGACCCGCGCAATTTCGATCACAACGTGATTATCAACCTGCGCCTGTTGCGCCTGCTCGCGGCTCTGATGACCGGCGCCGCGCTGGGTGTGGCGGGCGTGTTATTGCAAGCGGTGATCCGCAACCCTCTTGGCGAGCCACATATTTTGGGGCTGAATGCCGGGGCGGCGCTGACGGTGGTGCTGAGCAGTGCGCTTGGGCTGACATTTCCCTTTGGGCGTCCGCTGATTGCGGCGGCGGGCGCGGGGGCATTATTTTTGCTGGTCTTAACGCTGTCGTCCGCTGGTCGAACCGGATTAACCCCCATGAAAGTGACGCTTTGCGGCGTCGCGATTTCGGCATTTGCCTCGTCAATCACCGCTGCAGTCTTAATTCTGGATGAGCAAACGTTGCTTTCGATGCGCACCTGGCTTGCGGGTGATGTGGCTGGCGTAAGCTGGGCGACAATTCAGACTGCCGCCTGGGTTGCCGCGGCGGGATTGACGCTGGCGATTGCGCTTGCCCCTTCTGTGAACATGCTGGCGCTCGGCGATCGCATGGCGCAGGGCCTGGGCGTTTCGCTGCTGCGCACGCGTCTCCTCTGCCTGCTGGCGATTGCATTGCTGTGTGGTGCAGCGGTGTCGATTACCGGGCCGATAGGGTTTATTGGCCTGGTGGTGCCGCAAATTATCCGTCGTCTGGTGTCGACTGATTTGCGCGTCATGGTGCCGCTGTCGGCCTGCTGTGGCGCGCTGGTGTTACTGCTGGCAGATATCGCCGCCCGTGCGCTATTTGCTCCCCACGAACTGGCGACCGGCGTGGTCACCGCCCTGGTGGGTGCGCCAGTCTTTATCCTCATGGCGACGAGAATGTTCAAATGAAGCCAGCGATTCTTCGCGCAGGCCTAAGGCCTCTTCGTCTGGGTGGGTTTTCTGCCGTCGTTCGTCCTAAAGCACTCCTATTGCTGGGGGCGCTCGTCCTGCTTTGTCTGGGGATGATGCTGTTTGGACTTACCCACGGCTCGCTGTCTATTCCCGCGTCGGCAATAGGACGTGCGCTGTTTTACCCCGATGCGCTCAGTGCCGACGCGCGTTATATCGTCCAGGATATTCGTCTGCCGCGCCTGCTGATGGCATTGCTGTGCGGAGCCATGCTGGGTGTCGCGGGGGCGGCGATGCAGTCGGTAACCCGTAACGGCCTCGCCGATCCCGGGCTGATTGGCGTGAAAGAGGGCTGTAGCGTCGCGGTGTTACTGCTGATTTTCCAGTTCCCGGCGCTGGGCGTTATCTTGCGTCCGGCGATAGGCATGGCAGGCGGGCTGCTGACAGCGCTTTTGGTCGTGCTGCTCGCCCGCGATATCTCGCGCCCGCGCTTTATTTTGATTGGCATTGGCGTGTCGTGGGCATTTGCCGCTGGAATGGGCGTTTTCATGACCACCGCTGACGTTCGCGACGTGCAGACCGCGCTGCTGTGGCTGGCCGGAAGCCTGCATGCGGCCAACTGGACGCTGGTCAGCGTTGCCGCCGGCTGGGCACTTCCGGCATTCGCGTTACTGCTGTTCACCGCGCGGGCGACCGACGTTTCGCTTCTGGGTCATCAGGCCGCCACCGGGCTTGGCGTGCGCCCCGCCAGACTGGCGTTGCTGCAAGTCATCGCGCCCGTTTTATTAACGGCCGCCTGCGTCTCTTGCGTGGGGAGTATTGGCTTTGTGGGGTTAATCGCTCCGCACATGACACGATTTTTACTGCGCGGCGGCCAGACGTCGCTGCTTGCGGGCAGTGCGGTGTCAGGCGCGCTGCTGGTTTTACTGGCGGATAATGTTGGGCGGCTGGCTTTTCTGCCGCTGCAATTGCCCGCAGGAATTATTGTCTCGCTGATCGGCGGGCCATTTTTCCTGATGCTGCTCTGGCAGCGTCGGGACAGGTTTTAAACGGGGAGCGTTATGCGTTTATTCTTATCCTTATTGCTGCTGGTGGGGTTTTCCGTCAGCGCAGCTGAAGACAAGCAGACATTTACGGATGATTTGGGGCGTTCGGTGCAGGTGCCCGTCCATCCAAAACGGATTGTGTCGTTACACGATCTCGACATCACGATCCCGCTAATCGAACTCGGAGTGCCGCCCATCGCCAGCCATGGACGCACGCGTCCTGACGGTAGCCATTTTATTCGGTCCAGCGGCATCTTAACGGGCGTCGATTTTGATAATTCCGACATCAAATTTATCGGCACAGCGGATATCGATATAGAAGCCATTGCCGCCGCAAAACCTGATCTGATTATCACCGAGCCGACGCGGAACACGCCGGTTGAGCAGCTGGCGCGGATTGCCCCGACGGTGAGCATCGATCATCTCGACGGCGGCGCACCGGAAATCTACCGCAAGCTGGCGCAACTGACCGGCACGCAGGCGCGGCTGAGCATTCTGGAACGTCGCTATCAGGAACAACTTAACGCACTGAAAGCGACGATAGACACCCAGAAGATCTCTGTTTCGGTCATTCAGGCCAACCAGGGCAAAATCACCGCCATGCACAGCTATCATTCGCTGGGGCGCGTGCTGCGTGATGCCGGATTCACCTTCCCGCCGCTTATCGACAGCATCCCGGACGGTGGCCGTATTGACGTGAGCGCCGAGCGTTTGCCGGAGCTGGACGCCGATTTTGTCTTTGCGACCTGGCGCGGCGACACCGGTGGCAAACCGCAGGACGAGCTGACGGCCATGGAAGCCGTGATGCCTGGCTGGTGTCAGTTCCTTACCGCCTGTCGTACCGGGCATTACATCCTGATTTCCCGTGAAGAGGCGATCTCTAACTCCTTCGCTTCGCTGGGCCTGATGGTGGCGCAAGTGCAGTCACAAATCGCGGGTCGCCCGCTTCCGGAGGCGAAGTGATCCGCAAAGATAAATCGCGTGTGGATCTCTATGGCGATCGCTTTCGCGCCCGCGCGCACCAGCTGACGCCTCGCCTGCATCAGGTCGCCACGTACATCAACGAGAACCGTGAAGCGGTGATGGAACAAACGGCGATGGAAATTGCGGCGCTGCTGAAAACCTCCGATGCCACCGTGGTGCGGGCGATCCAGGCGCTCGGCTTTGCGGGTCTGCGGGATCTGAAAAGTACGCTTGAGCACTGGTTTGGACCGGCAATCAGCGCCAGTGAAAAGATCTCAACCACGGTCAATATCCTGACCAGCGACGTTAATTCCAGCATCGATTTTGTGCTGGAAGGGCATCAACATACCTGTGAGGTGTTGTCAGAACCGAACAATCGTTACGCCATGGCGCAGGCGGTGGCGCTGCTGAGCGAGGCGCGGCAGGTGGCCATTTTTGGCATTGGCGCATCGGGCGTTCTGGCGGAGTACACCGCCCGCATGTTTAGCCGAATGGGGTTGCCTGCGACGGCGCTCAACCGTACGGGAATCGGGCTGGCTGAACAACTTATTGAGCTCCAGCGTGGCGATGTGCTGGTGATGATGGCGCAGAAATCCGCCCACAGGGAAGGGCAAACCACCCTGCGCGAGGCGAAACGGCTGGGTATTCCCGCCATCTTGCTCACTAACGCCCTGGACTCGCGCTTCAGCAAAGAGGCAAACGTCGTGATCCACGTTCCGCGCGGTGGCGAGAAAGGCAAAATTCCCCTGCACGGCACGGTACTGCTGTGTCTGGAGATGATCATCCTCTCGGTCGCCTCTACCACGCCGCAGCGCAGCATTAAATCGATAAAGCGCATCAATGAATTACACCGCGGATTGAAGCCAGGTAAAAAGAGCGGTTGATCAGGCGCCAGGGTGATTCTTCCGGTAGTGCAAGGGCGTCTCACCGATGCCCTTTTTGAATGCGCTAATAAAATACGTCACGTCCGAAAATCCCACGCGCGTGGCGATATCCCGCACGCTCTCATGGCTGTGAAGCAGGCATTCACAGGCTTTTCGCAGTCGCAGCGTATTGAGATAATCATGAATTTTCTCGCCCGTTTCGGCATGAAATTTTCGTGATACGTAACTGCGGGATTTCCCCAGCTCGCTTGCCAGTGCGTCGAGGCTGAATTTTTGCTGGTAGTTTTCATCAAGCCAGAACATCACCTGGCTGGCGATGCCGTGGCTGCTGCCGGGTGCGCCGTCATTATCATCCGGCAGCATCGCAAACAGACTGATGATCAGGCTGGCGACACTTTCGCTGGTTAACGGCGGATGATAGCGGTTAAAAAGATGATGAATATGGGAATGACAATCTGCCATATCCGCCACCCACGCTTCACCGCCGCGTCGGGACAGTTTTTGCAGCCGCTGCTGTGTTTGCGGGAAATCGCGCAACACTTTCAGAACCGCATGGTGATCGAGATGAATAATCGTGCGGCGATAGATTGCCTCGGCTCGCTCATCGACCATGACTTTGTGCAGGGTAAACGGCGGGAAGAAAAACAGCCGTCCAGGGCGCATGGTGTAATGACGATTATCGACAATTGCCACGCCAAACCCTTCTTCCACATAGAGAATTTCCAGGCATTGGTGCCAGTGGTGGTACCGCACGGTATTGGCAAAGAGCCGACTGAACGACACGATGGTGTCGTTTAAGGTAATCAGCTCCAGATGGTCGGATGTTGGCATCTCACGCATAGTGCAATAGAACTCAACTTTTGCCCTTCTGTTTGTATTTATAAACCACCTTTTTAAATTTTATCAACTGCGGGTTTATTCATCGCTCACCACTGTGACGTGGCTAACATTTCTGCGGTGTAGGGATTCACTATTCTTTGCCGCAGAAGATAACGAGGGTAAGCGTATGTGGGCGGCAAACAAAGAAACATCAAATCCGTTGTCTACCCGTCAGGACGTGGCGGCGGAATTGAATACGATGCTGGGTGCGGTGGATAAGCTGTTTCCGGCGGGGAGTTCACGCTTTTCGCTGGGGGACACCTGCGCGCACTACGCCACCGATGTGGCGCAAATGGAGGGGCTCTCCCGCGTAATGTGGGGGCTGTTTCCACTGATGGCGGCGGGTGACACCACACCGTTTAGCGATAAATACATCGCGGCCATTAAGCAGGGTACCGATCCGCAAAGCGCAGGCTACTGGGGCGAAACCGCACCTTACGATCAGCGCCTGGTCGAGATGGCGGTGTACGGCCTCGGGTTGTCGCTGTTGCAGGACAAATTCACTGAGCTGTTCACCGAGCGCGAGGTGATGAACCTGCATGCGTGGCTCAATCAGATTACCGATGCGCAAATGCCGGACAGTAACTGGAACTACTTTGCCATTATGGTTCAGCTTGGTTTTAAACGCGCCGGGTTGCCGTATGATCAGCAGGCGATCGATCGCCGCTTCGCCATGATGGACGCCTATTATCTCGGCGACGGCTGGTATTCCGATGGTCCTGGGCGGCCAAAAGATTACTACATCTCGATGGCATTTCACTTTTATGGCCTGATCTACGCCACCCTGAGCGGTGACGAGGAGAGGGCGACGGTGCTGCGCGAGCGTTCGCGTCAGTTCGCAGAAGATTTCATTTACATGTCTGCCGCCGATGGTGCATCAATCCCCTTTGGTCGCAGCCTGACCTATCGTTTTGCAATGGTGGCGTTCTGGAGCGCCGTCGCTTTTTCCGGCCTTGAGGTGTTCACGCCGGGCATCGTGAAAGGCATCATTCTACGCCATCTTCGCTGGTGGCAACGGCAGCCGATCCGCGATCGGGACGGCATCCTGACGCTCGGTTTTGCCTATCCCAACCTGGCGATGTGTGAGGATTACAACTCGCCAGGCTCGCCATACTGGGCGCTGAAAACGTATCTGATCCTGGCGCTGCCGGAGGAACATCCGTTCTGGCAAGCGCAAGAACAACCGTTACCTGTGTTGGCCGAGAAACGCGTTATTGCACACGCCCAGCAAATCCTGATGCATGGCGAGGATTCACAGCACGTCACGATGCTCACCGCCGGGCAGCTTGAGCTGAACAACTACGTGAATACCGACGCGAAATACACCAAATTCGCCTACTCCAGCCGCTTCGGCTTTACGATTGAGCGCGGGCGCTACGGCCTTAAACACGCGGCCTGCGACTCGATGCTGCTGTTATCCGATGGCGACAACTACTACCGTGGGCGACGGGAATGCGCGGAAGTGCGCGTCGACAAAAACGCTATTTTCTCGCGCTGGTCGCCGTGGCAAGACGTCCACATCGACACCTGGCTGGTGCCGTTTGGCGAGTGGCATGTCCGCCTGCATCGGGTGAATAGCGCCCGTACTTTACAGGCAGTGGAAGGCGGCTTTGCGGTGATGAAAACGCAACAGCAGCTGACCGCGCGAGGATGTTATCTCTCGGCAGATAACGGCAGCAGCGTGATTGCCGATCTGTCGCCTGTTATCAGGCGTCAAGCTGACGCCGTCGTTACGCCGCCAAACAGCAGCATTATGTTTGCTGAATGCGCCGCTATTCCGGTACTCACCACAACCATCCCGCAAGGGGAAAGCTGGCTGTGCTGCGCGGTTATGGCGAGTGGTGTTGCAGACAAAATAGCGGAAATTCCGCAGCTTCAAATCAACACCGATCGGGTCGTTATTCGTGATCCTGATAATAAACGACAGCTCTCATTCTTTTTATAACACTCTGGCACCCTATATTTCGGCGAGGATAGTATGGAAAATACATCAACGAATAACAGAACCGAATATTACAAAATCAGTACCTTTATCTTTCTCTATTTCTTTACGTGGTCGGCAAGTATTGGTTTGCTGGCGATCTGGCTTGGACAAAAGGCCAACCTCAGCGGTTCGGTTATCGGGACCGTATTTGCGGTTAACGGTATTTTCTCCGTTATTTTAAAACCGATCTACGGTTATATTCTCGATAAGATCGGGATGAGCAAATACCTGCTCTATTTTGTGGTGGCGATGTCGGCCCTGATGGCACCGTTCTTTATTTATGTCTATCAGCCGCTGTTAATGTCCAACACCATGCTGGGCATTATTATCGGTGCGCTCTATTTAAGCTTTGCCTGGTACGCGGGCGTGGCGGCGTGTGAATCTTATTCCGATCGCTTCAGTCGTCTGAACGGCATGGAGTTTGGTCAGATTCGTATGTGGGGTTCGCTTGGCTGGGCGGTAGCGTCGTCATTCTCCGGCCTGCTGTTTAACCTCTCGCCAGCGTATAATTTTATTATGGGCAGCGTGGCCTCCGTCATCATGCTCATCGTCCTGTTGAACCTGAAAGTGAACACTAACTCCGCACATGCCGGTGACGTGCTGACCAAAGAGAAAATCGCCCCTTCGGATGTATACGCGCTGCTGCGTAACCGCAAGTTTTGGGCCTTCTGCCTGTATGTTGCCGGCGTGGCATGGATGATGTTTATCGCCGAGCAGCAGTTCTCGCGCTACTTCGTCACTTTCTTTGACGATGTGCATCAGGGCAATGCGGTATTCGGCTACCTCGGCACGGTTCAGTCGGGTATGGAATTCGTCATGTATATGGTGATTCCGCTGTTCGTGAACTTTATCGGTGCCAAGCGCGGATTACTGATTGTAGGGATGATTGTCGGTGCGCGTCTGATTATTTCCGGCGTGTGCGATTCGCACTTATTAATTTCCGTACTCAAGCCTTTATACGGTCTGGAAATCTGTTTACTGCTGGTGTCGGTATTTAAATATATCGCCGAGCATTTCGATAAACGAGTCAACGCCACCATGTATTTATTGGGCTATCAGGCGATGCTGTATGTCGGTAACGTGGTGATCTCTTCACCTGCGGGATATATGTATGACCGCATCGGATTTGAACAGACTTATATCATCATGGGCGCAACGGCGCTGACCTTTACGCTGATCTCTGCCTTTACGTTATCCGCCTGCCAAAGCAAATGGCGCGGCACATCTGCAATCTCTGTAGCAGAACAGAATCCATCTCGATAATTTTGCCGTCAAAGAAGGAACCGAAATATGCTAAGTCATATCACAGAGGAACGTCTGGCCGATATTCCTGCGCCCGTTAATGCACATGCATTTAGGGATGAATTAAGCTCGGCACGCCAGCACGTTCTCGAACTGATTAGCCGTCATTTAACGGAGTTCGGTGAACAATTCCCGGCGGAAACCTGTAAAGACGGATTTTATCCGCTAACCGAAAACGTCGAATGGACAACCAGCTTCTGGACCGGGCAGCTGTGGCTGGCGTGGGAGATGAGCGGTGACGAACAATTCCGCGCGATGGCCAGGAAGCATACCCGCTCTTTTGGCCTGCGCATCGCCGGGCGTCACGACACGAATACCCACGATTTGGGCTTCCTCTATACGCTCTCGTGCGTGGCGGACTGGCGTCTGACTGGCAACCGCGAGGCGCGCGGCTTTTCGCTGCTGGCGGCAGAAGCGTTGCTTGAGCGTTACCACGAAAAGGCCAGGATCATTCAGGCGTGGGGCGATCTGTCCGATCCCGAGCAGGCCGGGCGAATGATCATTGACTGCAATATGAATTTGCCCTTGCTGTATTGGGCGACCGAGCAGACGGGCGATCCGCGCTTTTCCGACGCCGCCAAAGCCCACGTTATGCAGGCGGCGACGTATCTGATCCGCGAAGATGCTTCAACGTTCCACACCTATTATATGGATGTGAAAACCGGCGCGCCGCGTTACGGCAACACGCAGCAGGGCTACGCCGACGACTCCTGCTGGTCGCGCGGCCAGGCGTGGGGGATTTACGGTTTTCTGCTGAGCTACATTTATACCGGCGACGACACGATGATTGCCCTGTCTAAACGACTGGCGAACTATTTCCTCAATCGACTTCCGCAAGACGGTGTTTGTCACTGGGATTTAGCGCTGGTTGGCACTGATGCGCTGCGTGATTCGTCTTCGGCGGCGATTGCGGTGTGCGGCCTGCTGGAGCTGGTCAAACACCTGCCTGCGACCGATCCGGATCGCGAACGTTATCTGGAATGGGCGAAGGGCATTATGTCCTCGCTGACAAAGCATTATCTGATGGGGAAAGACGAGAAGGGGAACGGGCTTCTCAAACACTCGGTTTATCATCTGGCGAGCGATAAAGGCGTGGATGAGTGTGCAAGCTGGGGGGATTATTTCTACGTCGAGGCGCTAGTGCGGTTCACGCAAAGCTGGAAATTGTACTGGTAATAACCCTCACTCAACCCCTCTTCCCATAGGGGAGAGGGGATGGCTCGGTGCTATTTTTCCCCTGCCCTTAGGGGAGGGGGAAGGGGAATTTAAACCCCTTGCTCCAGAATACGGATATGCGTTTCCAGAACGTTACCTTTCACCGCTTCGCCCCACGCTTTCATGTGTGGGGTTTGCAGATGTGCTTCCAGATGGGCCACGGTTTCCCACTGCTCAACCATTATGATGGAGTCAGGTGCGGTGGTCTGGAAGCTCACGCCCGCGGCGGTGTCCACCATCGGCGCATAGCCGTGGCAGCCTTCTTCTTTCAATACAGCCGGGATAATCTTCACGAACTCATCCAGCACGGCCTGGCGGTGATGTTGGCCTGGACGCGTACGGATTTCAGCAATAACAGTTAACATGATCATTTCTCCTGATGACAGGCTACCAGTTAAGCAAAAATCTCGGCGAGATGCTTGCGATATTCGGCGATATAGCGCGGCACGTCGGGCATTTTAATCACGTCATTCACGATAAACGTCGGCAGCGGCTCAAGCGCCAGGAACTGATTGGCCTTATGGAAGGGCAAATAAGCACCATCAACGCCCACGCCATGGAAGAACTGATCTTCGTCGGTGAAGGCATCCAGCGGGGCATTCCAGGTCAGAGACAGCATGTATTTTTTGCCGTGCAGCAGACCGCCGGAACCGTATTTTTTAGCGCCATCGGAACGGGAGCGCCCGTCGCTGGCGTACAGCGAACCGTGGCCTTCGGTAAACACATCATCCATATACTTTTTCACGGTCCACGGCGCGCCCATCCACCAGCCCGGCATCTGCCAGACGATGACATCGGCCCACAGGAAATTCTGCACTTCGGCTTGAATGTCGTAATCGCCGTCGGTACGCACGACTTTAACATCGTGTCCGGCGTCGCGCAGGAAACCGTCCGCGACCTCGGTCAGGGTGTCATTCAGTTGGCCGTTAGAGTGGGCGAATTTTTTCGCGCCATTGATAATCAGGATATTGCTCATTCGTTTCCTCAGTCTTGTGACTTGTGAGATTGGTCACGATTTTACCCGCAACAACGATGCGGTGAAATGAGCAAAATGTGTAAAGTCTTTTGCTTCTGGCGCAATAATGCGTCACCAACTCACCGTCACCTCAAAGCCGCCTTCCCGTGCATTGGTCAGCGAAACACGCATACCGTGCAGCGCGGCAATACGCTTCACAATGGACAGCCCCAGGCCGCTGCCGGTTTCATCCTGGCCAGGCGGGCGATAAAAACGCTCGCCAATTCGCGCGAGCGCGTCGGGGGAAATGCCGGGGCCATTGTCGCGGACGGTAAAATTCTGCGCATTCAACGTGACGTCCACGGCGCTGCCACGCGGGCTGTAGCGCACGGCATTGTCCAGCAGATTGCGAATCAGCAGGCTCAGCAGCAAGGGTTGGCCGGAGCGGGTCACCTGAGCGTGAATATTCAGGCGGATTTCAATCCCCGCACGCTGGGCGTGATGGTAAATATCCATTACGGCGGATTGCAGCAGATCGGCCAGGGGGATCGCGTCGACATCATCGAGATTTTCCAGCGAATCCAGGCGTGACAGCGTAAGCAGTTGATCCACCAGACGCGATGCGCGATCGATGCCCGTGTGCAGCTGGGCGAGCGCTTTTTCCTGCGCGGTGGGATCGTCGAGCGAAAGCTGCGCCACTTCGGTTTGTATCTTTAGCGCCGTCAGTGGGCTGCGGAGTTCGTGCGCGGCATCCGATGTAAAACGCCGCTCGCGAGTCATCATCTCTTGCGTGCGGTCAAACAGGTGATTCAGCGCATCGAGCAGGGGACGCACTTCCGTCGGCACGCCCTCGGTGGCGAGTTTTTCTGTGGCATCCGGCGCGCGCTGGCGTAACGACTGTGCCAGGCGCTTCAGAGGACGTAGCTCGCGGCTTAATAAAACGATGAGCAGTAACAGCATCAGCGGCAGCGCGACCAGCCATGGCGTGAGCTGCGAAGTGACAATATCCAGCGCCATCTCCTCGCGATATTCCCACTCCTGGCCGACCACAATGCGGTATTTGCCATTGGGTGCCGTTAGCCAAAGAAAACGCCACGCGTCTTTGTCACCGTTGAGTTGGCCGTTTTCAAAGCCATCACGGCGATAGTCGTACGGAATATCCTGACCATTTTCACCATCGTGCAGCAGCATTTTGCCGTCGGAAGAATAAATTGCGAAGGCCAGCGCGTCGTCGTCAAGATGTCCGTGCCTGGCTTTTTTGGGCACGTCGCGCATGCGGGCAGGCGCGTTGAGTTCGTCGATATCCATCGTCAGCAGACGTTTAGCGAACAGCATCTGCTGGGTATCGAACAGCTTATCGAGCTTGTGCGTGGTCTGCTGCCATGCCACCACGCTGGCGACCAGCCAGGCTCCCAGTGAAAGCGCTAAAAAAAGCAGCGTCAGGCGTAATTTCAGACTTAAACGTGGCGTCAGTTTCATACGTCACCCAGGGTGTAACCGATCCCGTGGACGGTGCGGATAAAATGGCTGCCAAGTTTGCGGCGCAGATGATGCACGTGAACTTCAACAGCGTTGCTGGAAACGTCATCATCCCAGGTATACAGCTTCTCTTCGATGTTTTTACGCGGCAACACGCGGCCTACGTTGCGCATCAGCAATTCCAGCAGGGCGAACTCTTTCGGCTTGAGAGGGAGCGTTTCACCGTCAAGTTTGGCCACCAGACTCACGGGATCCAGCGTTACGTTGCCGTGACGTAATTCACTGCGGGTCTGGCCGTGGCTGCGTCGCACCAGCGCCTCAAGTCGCGCGGCGACTTCCACTAACGCAAAAGGTTTGCACAGATAGTCATCGGCCCCCAGGCGCAGCCCCTCCACGCGCTGATAGAGCGCGTCGCGCGCGGTGAGGATCAGTATCGGCTCGCTGCGCCCTTTTTCGCGCCATTCGCGCAGAATATCGAGGCCGTCCATACCCGGCAGTGTGAGATCCAGCACGACCGCATCGTAAGGCGCGGAATAGAGCGCGGTTTTACCGGTACCGCCGTCAGTGAACCAGTCAACGCTAAAGCCCATTTTTGTTAGTCCGGCCTTTAGGCCGTCGCCAATGAGCTTGTCATCTTCTACCAGTAAAATGCGCATTATTTCCTCCATGATGTTGTCGTGAATGAGCAATTAACCTCCAGTAAGCCTCTGCTGTACAGTAAAAAAAATTAAATTTCCGCCTTAAGAAGTTGTTAAGGTTTACGCTGTTTAATGGAGTTCTAAACAACATAAAGGGAGAGATAACGATGAAAAAATTAGCAGCGATGACCGCTATCATGATGATGACCACCGCCCCCGTGTTTGCCGCGCAAGGCGGATTCAACGGCCCGTCGGCGACGCCGGCCCAGACCCAGACGCAAACTCAGCAGGGCGGGTTCGTGGACAACGACGCCAATCTCACCACGGCGGCGAAGGTGAAAGATCAGAAGGACGACAGCTGGGTCAAACTGCGCGGGAACATCACCGAGCGCCTGTCTGACGACCGCTACCTGTTCCGCGATACTACCGGCACGGTGAATGTCGAAATCGACCATAAACGCTGGAACGGCCAGACCATCAGCCCGCAGGATAAAGTCGAAATTCAGGGTAAAGTCGATAAAGAGTGGAATGAGTTTGAAATCGACGTCAAACAGGTCATCAAGCTGAACAAATAATGTCAAAAAGGGCCGTTTCTGCGGCCCTTTTTCTTTGTGACTCAACTCGTCAGATAGGGTAGTATCTGCGGCAATATTGCCTGAAACCCACAGGTTTCTGAGTTGAGGAATGACATTTAATGAGCGATATGGCAGAGCGCCTCGCGCTACATGAATTCACTGAAAACGCCTATCTGAACTATTCCATGTACGTCATCATGGACAGGGCACTGCCGTTTATCGGCGATGGCCTGAAGCCGGTTCAGCGTCGCATCGTTTTCGCGATGTCAGAACTGGGCCTGAGCGCCAGCGCGAAATTCAAAAAATCCGCCCGTACCGTGGGTGACGTTCTTGGTAAATACCATCCGCACGGCGACAGCGCCTGTTATGAAGCGATGGTGTTAATGGCGCAGCCATTCTCCTACCGTTATCCGCTGGTCGATGGCCAGGGAAACTGGGGTGCGCCGGACGATCCAAAATCCTTCGCCGCGATGCGTTATACCGAATCGCGCTTATCAAAATATGCAGAAGTGCTGCTCGGTGAACTGGGCCAGGGCACGGTTGACTGGGTGCCAAACTTTGACGGCACGATGCAGGAGCCGAAAATGCTGCCTGCGCGTCTGCCCAATATTTTGCTGAACGGCACCACCGGTATTGCCGTGGGGATGGCGACGGATATTCCGCCGCACAACCTGCGCGAAGTGGCGAAAGCGGCGATTACGCTGATCGAAAAACCGAACACCTCCCTCGACGAAGTGCTGGATATCGTGCAGGGCCCGGATTATCCGACCGAAGCCGAAATCATCACCTCGCGGGCGGAAATTCGCAAAATTTACCAGAACGGTCGCGGCTCCGTGCGCATGCGTGCGGTGTGGACCAAAGAAGACGGCGCGGTAGTGATCACTGCGCTGCCGCATCAGGTGTCGGGCGCCAAAGTGCTGGAGCAAATTGCTGCGCAGATGCGCAACAAAAAGCTGCCGATGGTGGACGATCTGCGTGATGAATCCGACCACGAAAACCCGACGCGTCTGGTGATTGTGCCGCGCTCAAACCGCGTGGACATGGAGCAGGTGATGAACCACCTGTTCGTCACCACCGATCTGGAAAAAAGCTACCGCATCAACCTGAACATGATTGGTCTGGATGGTCGTCCGTCGGTGAAAAACCTGCTGGAGATCCTGACCGAATGGCTGGCGTTCCGTCGCGATACCGTACGCCGCCGCCTGAACTATCGTCTGGAGAAAGTCCTTAAGCGCCTGCATATTCTTGAAGGTTTGCTGGTGGCGTTCCTCAATATTGACGAAGTGATCGAAATCATTCGTTCTGAGGATGAGCCGAAGCCCGCGCTGATGTCGCGTTTTGGCATCAGCGAAACCCAGGCCGAAGCGATCCTTGAGCTGAAACTGCGCCATCTCGCCAAGCTGGAAGAGATGAAAATCCGCGGCGAGCAGAACGAACTGGAAAAAGAGCGCGATCAGCTGCAGGCGATTCTGGCGTCCGAGCGCAAGATGAGCAATCTGCTGAAGAAAGAGCTGCAGGCCGATTCCGACGCATATGGCGATGACCGCCGTTCGCCGCTGCACGAACGCGAAGAAGCGAAGGCGATGAACGAGCACGATATGCTCCCGTCAGAGCCGGTGACGATTGTTCTCTCGCAAAGCGGCTGGGTTCGTAGCGCCAAAGGCCATGATATTGATGCGCCAGGCCTGAGCTACAAAGCGGGCGACAGCTTTAAATCTGCCGTCAAAGGCAAGAGCAATCAGCCTGTGGTGTTTATCGACTCCACGGGGCGCAGCTATGCTATCGATCCGATTACGCTGCCTTCTGCGCGTGGGCAAGGCGAGCCGATTACCGGCAAGCTGACGCTGCCGCCAGGCGCAACGGTTGACCATATGCTGATGGAAGGCGAAGAACAGAAACTGCTGATGGCGTCTGATGCGGGGTACGGTTTTATCTGTACCTTTAACGACCTCGTGGCGCGTAACCGTGCCGGTAAAGCGCTGATCAGCCTGCCGGATAACGCACATGTGATGCCACCGCTGGTGATTGAGAACGACAGCGACATGCTGCTGGCGATCACCGCCGCTGGCCGCATGCTGATGTTCCCGGTCAGCGATCTGCCGCAGTTGTCGAAAGGCAAGGGCAACAAGATCATCAGCATCCCGTCAGCAGAAGCGGCAAAAGGCGAAGATGGCCTGGCGCATCTCTTCATTCTGCCGCCGCAGAGCACGCTGACCGTGCATGTTGGCAAGCGCAAAATTAAACTGCGTCCGGAAGAGCTGCAAAAAGTGGTCGGTGAACGTGGACGCCGTGGTTCGCTGATGCGTGGTTTGCAACGCATTGATCGCGTGGAAATTGACTCCCCGACCCGTGCAAAATCGGGCGACAGCGAAGAGTAAACGAGCTTCACCCCCTTCTGCTCAGAAGGGGGTTCTCGCTAAAATTTCCGATATAAAAAAACAAAATTCTTACCCGGCGACAGTTGAAGTATAATTGTCAGCTATTAGGGCTTCTGAGGTCGCTATGCTATTAATTGTTCGCTTAATTCTTACTGTTATCTACTGCATTCTGGTCTGCGTGTTCGGGTGCATTTACTGCCTCTTCAGCCCACGTAATCCAAAGCACGTTTCGACGTTTGGCCGCCTGTTCAGTCATCTTGCGCCGCTGTTTGGCCTGAAGGTCGAAAAGCGCCTGCCAGAAGGCGCAGAACACTTCGGTAACGCCATCTATATCGGAAACCATCAAAATAACTACGATATGGTGACTGCCGCCGGCATTGTGCTGCCACCCACGGTGACAGTCGGTAAGAAAAGCCTCCTGTGGGTCCCGTTTTTCGGCCTGCTGTACTGGCTCACTGGCAATTTGCTGATTGACCGTAACAACCGGGCTAAAGCGCACAGCACCATCGCAGAAGTGGTGAGCCATTTTAAGAAACGCAAAATCTCTATCTGGATGTTTCCCGAAGGGACGCGCAGCCGTGGTCGCGGACTGCTGCCATTCAAAACCGGTGCGTTTCATGCTGCCATTGCGGCAGGCGTACCGATTATTCCTGTGTGCGTTTCCAATACTTCTAATAAAATTAATCTCAACCGTTGGAATAACGGACTCGTGATTGTCGAAATGCTGCCGCCCGTGGATACCAGCAAATATGGCAAAGATCAGGTTCGCGAACTGGCCGCCCATTGCCGTGAGCTGATGGCGCAAAAAATCGCCGAGCTCGACAAAGAAGTCGCAGAGAGAGAAGCCGCCGGTAAAATCTAAACCGGAGCTACAGGGAAATGGGTTCCCAGGTTTTTTCACACAAAATCATTCAAGTTGTATCAAGGCGGCAAGCCTGAGAGGCCCCAGGAGCTTACTCACGTAAGTGACTGTGGCGAGCAGGCGAAGCCAACGCAGAGGCAGCTTGAAGGATAAAGTGTGTAGTCGTTTCATATGGAGCAAATATGTCACTCAGTCGGCGTCAGTTTATTCAGGCTTCCGGAATCGCCCTTTGTGCCGGCGCGGTTCCGCTGACAGCCAACGCCGCCGGGCAGCAACAGCCGCTGCCCATTCCGCCGTTGCTCGAATCTCGTCGCGGTCAGCCCCTTTTTCTCACCATGCAGCGTTCGCACTGGTCCTTCACTCAGGGGACGCGCGCGGCGGTATGGGGTGTGAATGGCCGTTATCTTGGCCCGACCATTCGCGTCTGGAACGGCGATGACGTGAAGCTGATTTACAGCAACCGTCTGACCGAAAACGTCGCCATGACGATCAGCGGATTGCAGGTACCAGGCCCGCTGATTGGCGGCGCGGCGCGTATGATGACGCCGAGCGCCGACTGGGCGCCCGTTCTGCCAATCCGTCAGAGCGCTTCCACGCTGTGGTATCGCGCAAATACACCTAACCGCACCGCGCAACAGGTATATAACGGCCTGGCCGGGATGTGGTTAGTTGAAGATGACGTGAGCAAGTCTCTGCCGATTCCCAACCATTACGGCGTGGACGATTTCCCGATCATTATTCAGGACAAGCGCCTGGATAACTTTGGTACGCCGGAGTACAGCGAGCCAGGCAGCGGTGGGTTTGTCGGTGACATCCTGATGGTCAACGGTGCGCAAAGCCCGTACGTCGAGGTCTCTCGCGGCTGGGTTCGTCTGCGCTTGCTTAATGCTTCCAATTCACGTCGTTATTTACTGCAAATGAGCGATGGCCGCGCGCTGCATGTGATTTCTGGCGATCAGGGCTTTTTACCTGCTCCAGTGTCCGTCAAGCAGCTGGCGCTGGCGCCGGGTGAACGCCGTGAAATTCTCGTCGACATGACCAACGGCGATGAAGTGTCCATCACCTGCGGCGAGGCGGCGAGCATTGTGGATCGCATCCGTGGCTTCTTTGAGCCGTCGAGCATTCTGGTCTCGACGCTGGTGCTGACGCTGCGGCCAACGGGTCTTTTACCGCTGGTGACGGACAGTTTGCCGATGCGTTTATTGCCGCAAGAGATCGTGAGCGGTACGCCGGTCCGTAGTCGTGATATCAGTCTTGGCGACGATCCGGGCATCAACGGTGCGCTGTGGGACATCAATCGCATTGATATTACAGCTCAGCAAGGAACGTGGGAGCGCTGGACGGTGCGGGCGGAGATGCCCCAGGCCTTCCATATTGAAGGCGTAAGCTTCCTGATCCGCAACGTCAACGGGGCGATGCCGTTCCCGGAAGACAGGGGCTGGAAAGATACCGTTTGGGTCGACGGGCAGGTCGAACTGCTGGTCTATTACGGGCAGCCTTCCTGGCCTCACTTCCCGTTCTTGTTCCACAGCCAGACGCTGGAAATGGCGGATCGCGGTTCCGTGGGGCAGCTGCTGGTGAACCCAGCACCGTAATCTTCTTTTCGCTCTCTCCCTGTGGGAGAGGGCAGCAGCCCGCATAATACCCCTTCATTTCCCGCATTATTCCAGCGTATAATCCCCGCCCTTTGTTTATTTTTTCTTCGGAAGCATTATGAGCGCAATATCCTTGATCCAGCCGGATCGAGACCTCTTCTCCTGGCCCCAGTACTGGGCGGCCTGTTTTGGACCGGCGCCTTTCCTGCCGATGTCCCGCGAAGAGATGGACCAACTGGGCTGGGACAGCTGCGATATTATTCTGGTGACTGGCGACGCGTACGTCGATCACCCGAGCTTTGGCATGGCCATCTGTGGACGCATGCTGGAAGCGCAGGGCTTCCGTGTAGGGATCATCGCCCAGCCGGACTGGAACAGCAAAGAGGCTTTCATGAGCCTCGGCAAACCGAACCTGTTCTTCGGCGTCACCGCCGGCAATATGGATTCGATGATCAACCGCTATACTGCCGATCGGAAATTGCGCCACGACGATGCGTACACCGCCGATAACGTCGCGGGCAAACGCCCGGATCGCGCCACTTTGGTTTACACCCAGCGTTGTAAAGAAGCATGGAAAGACGTGCCGGTCATCCTGGGTGGAATCGAAGCAAGCCTGCGCCGTACCGCGCATTACGATTACTGGTCTGACACCGTGCGCCGTTCGGTGCTGGTGGATTCTAAAGCTGACATGCTGATCTTCGGCAACGGTGAACGCCCGCTGGTAGAAGTGGCGCATCGTCTGTCGCAAGGTGAGCCGGTTGGCAATATCCGCGACGTGCGCAATACCGCGATTATGGTGAAAGAAGCACTCCCTGGCTGGAGCGGCGTAGATTCCCGCATCATTGATATGCCGGGCAAAATCGACCCAATCCCCCATCCGTACGGTGATGATCTGCCTTGCGCGGATAACAAACCGGTTGAGCCGAAAAAGACCGAGGCCAAAGCCGTTGTCGTTCAGCCTCCGCGCCCTAAGCCATGGGAAAAAACCTATGTGCTGCTGCCGTCTTTCGAAAAAGTGAAAGGCGATAAAGTACTGTACGCTCACGCGTCGCGTATTTTGCACCACGAAACGAACCCTGGCTGCGCGCGCGCCTTGATGCAAAAGCATGGCGAGCGTTATATCTGGGTCAACCCGCCAGCAATTCCGCTCTCTACCGAAGAGATGGACAGCGTATTTGCTCTGCCGTACAAGCGCGTGCCGCATCCCGCGTATGGCGATAGCCGCATTCCGGCGTATGAGATGATCCGTTTCTCGATCAACATCATGCGCGGTTGTTTTGGTGGGTGTTCTTTCTGTTCAATCACCGAGCACGAAGGGCGCATTATCCAGAGCCGCTCTGAAGAGTCGATTGTTAACGAGATCGAAGCTATTCGCGACACGGTCCCGGGTTTTACCGGTGTGATTTCCGATTTAGGTGGCCCAACGGCAAACATGTATATGCTGCGCTGCAAGTCGCCGCGTGCGGAACAGACCTGCCGTCGCCTGTCATGTGTTTATCCGAGCATTTGCGAGCATATGGACACCAACCACGAGCCGACGATCAATCTGTATCGCCGCGCCCGCGATCTGAAGGGCATCAAGAAGATCCTGATCGCCTCCGGTGTGCGTTATGACATCGCGGTAGAAGATCCACGCTATATCAAGGAGCTGGCGACCCATCACGTCGGCGGCTATCTGAAGATTGCGCCAGAGCACACCGAAGAAGGCCCATTATCGAAGATGATGAAGCCGGGAATGGGCAGCTATGACCGCTTTAAAGAACTGTTCGACACCTATTCCAAACAGGCGGGCAAAGAGCAATATCTGATCCCTTACTTCATCTCTGCGCACCCGGGTACGCGTGACGAAGATATGGTGAACCTGGCGCTATGGCTGAAACAGCGCCGCTTCCGTTTGGATCAGGTGCAGAACTTCTATCCGTCGCCGCTCGCCAACTCCACGACCATGTATTACACCGGCAAGAACCCGCTGAGTAAGATTGGTTATAAGAGTGAAGATGTGGTGGTGCCGAAGGGCGATAAACAGCGCCGTCTGCATAAAGCGCTGCTGCGTTATCACGATCCGGCAAACTGGCCGTTAATCCGTCAGGCGCTGGAAGATATGGGCAAAAAGCATTTGATTGGTTCACGCCGCGATTGTCTGGTGCCTGCGCCAACGCTGGATGAAATGCGCGAAGCACGTCGTCAGAATCGTCACACGCGCCCGGCGCTCACCAAGCATACGCCGATTGTGCATCAGCGTTCGAATGGTGCGGCGGGTACGAAGAAAAGTGTGAAACGTAAAAACGGGTGAGTGCGGTGTGTTGCCCTCACCCTAACCCTCTCCCACTGGGAGAGGGAACCGTTCAAGTTTTCCCCTCACCTGTGGGCTTACCTTTCTCTCTCGCGTGTAGGGAGAGGGAACCGTCCATGTTTTTCCTTCGCCTATGGGCTCGCTTTTCTCCCTCTCCCTGTGGGAGAGGGCCGGGGTGAGGGCAACAGCGTACTAGAACTTAACCACCAAACTGATCCGGATCGGGGCCTAGCCGTTTACCCTGGTCCAGTTTTGCGATCTCGCCCAGCTCATCTTTATCCAGACGGAAATCCCATACGTCAAAGTTCTCGGCAATGCGCGACGGCGTGACCGATTTCGGGATCACCACCAGGCCGCTATCCAGATGCCAGCGAATGACAATCTGCGCCACGGTTTTGCCGTACTTCTCGGCCAGTTCACGAATGATTTTTTGATCGAAAACGCCTTCGCCACCCTGTGCCAGCGGGCTCCAGGATTCGGTCTGGATCTTGTGCGTGGCGTTCCATGCGTGAAGCTGGCGCTGCTGCATCAGCGGGTGAAGCTCGATCTGGTTGATTACCGGCGCAACGCCCGTTTCATCGATCAGCCGTTGCAGATGATGCACCTGGAAATTACATACCCCGATACTCTTCACCAGCCCTGCCTGCTGTAGCGCGATCATGCCTTTCCAGGCGTCAACGTAATGATCGATCGCGGGAACCGGCCAGTGCATCAGATACAGATCGACGAAATCCAGCTGGAGCTTATCCAGACTTTCCTGAAGGGCGTCATGCGGTCGTTTTTGGTCGTCATTCCACAGTTTGGTGGTGATGAATAACTCATCGCGCGGGACACCGGCGCTGGCAAGCGCTGTTCCTACGCCGTCTTCATTTTTGTATGCGGCGGCGGTATCGATGGACCGATAGCCGACTTCCAGTGCTTTGTGAATGGCGGACACGACCTCGTCGTTACCGGCTTTCCATACGCCTAGCCCTAACTGGGGCATTACGTTGCCGTCCTGAAGCTTGATTACGGTTTGGTTTGCCATTTTTCCTCCTCCATTTGCTCATTTCCGGGGGAGCCCCCGGAAATGTGGTGTGCATTAAGTCTGGACGAAAAGTCAAAAAACGAAAGGCAAGATGCTAAAACGCTTAGCGTGCCGCTTCGTAAATGCGACGGCTCACGTCCAGGGTAATGTCTTGATGTTCACCCAGTTGGGTCATGCCGTGCTCGGATAGTTTAGCCAGCAGAGCCGGGATAGAGCTGCCGTCGAGGCCGTAGCCGGAGAGGCGAGTTGGCACGCCCATTTGCTCGAAGAAATTGCGCGTCGCTTCGATTGCCGCATCGATGCGCTCGTCGTCAGAACCCTCGGTGATATTCCAGACGCGCTCGGCGTATTGCAGCAGTTTGGCGCGTTTGGTATCACGTTTTTCATTCCACAGCGCAGGCAGAACTACCGCCAGCGTTTGTGCGTGATCCAGGCCGTGCATCGCAGTCAGCTCATGTCCCAGCATATGCGTTGCCCAGTCCTGCGGCACGCCTGCACCGATCAGGCCGTTCAGCGCCTGCGTCGCTGCCCACATTACGTTGGCACGCACATCGTAGTTTTCTGGCTCTTGCAGCGCTTTTGGACCGTCTTCGATCAGCGTCAGCAGAATACCTTCGGCAAAACGATCCTGAATTTTGCCATTCACCGGATAAGTCACGTACTGCTCAACCGTGTGAACGAAGGCATCCACCACGCCGTTAGCAACCTGACGCGGCGGCAACGTGTAGGTGTAAACCGGATCCAGAATGGCAAACACCGGCTGAACGTGGTCGTTCATAAAGGCCTGTTTATCACCCGTGGTTTTACGGGAAATCACCGCACCTTTGTTGGATTCCGAGCCGGTTGCAGGCAGCGTCAGCACAGAACCCATCGGGATCGCGCTGGTGATCTTGCTTCCGCCGGTTTGCAGGATTTCCCACGGATCCACGCCATCGGCGTAATGCGCGGCTGCGGCGATAAATTTGGTGCCGTCGAGGACGGAACCGCCGCCCACAGCCAGCAGGAAGGTGATGTTCTCTTCACGGGCGATCTTGACTGCGTTCATCAGCGTTTCGTAAGACGGGTTTGGCTCGATGCCGCCGAACTCACGCACATCCACGCCTTCCAGGGCGCTGTAAACCTGATCCAGCACGCCGGTCTTTTTGACGCTACCGCCACCGTACGTGATCAGCACGCGAGCGCCTTCAGGAATTTGATCGCGCAGATCGGCGATAGCATTTTTGCCAAACAGAATGCGGGTGGGGGTATGCAGATTAAAGTTGTTCATTGCTCGTTCCCTTATGTGGGTGAAAAATCGTGGCGGCGCAGAGGGCTACCTGATGGTGATCATTGTGGCCATCGGACGCTATCCTCTCAATGCACATTTCTGCCGTTGTCTTGCCCATTTCTACAGATGGCTGGAGAAAATGCGAAAAAGTGCGCACACTGTCATCCATGGAAACCGTAGGGGGAGCAAGTACAGATGAACCGCGAAGAGATTTGCCAGCAATTGACTGAGAAAATTAACAATTTGAAAGATAAAGAAAATAATCTCAACGATGTGCTGCCAGATATTCGTCTGTTATACGGTACACAGCCCGGAACGCGTACGCCGGTGATGTATCAGCCTGGCATCGTTTTTCTCTTTTCGGGCCATAAAATTGGTTATATCAACGAACGTGTGTTCCGCTACGACACCAATGAATATTTGCTCCTGACAGTACCTTTACCCTTCGAATGTGAAACCTTCGCGACAGAAGCGGTTCCGCTGGCGGGTATCCGGGTCAATGTCGATATTCTTCAGCTCCAGGAGCTATTGATGGATATCGGTGAAGATGAGCTTTTCCAGCCTGCGATGGCGGCGAGCGGCATCAACTCCGCTACGCTCTCCGAGGAGATTTTATGCGCTATTGAGCGCTTACTGGATGTGATGGAAAGGCCGCTGGATGCGCGAATTCTCGGCAAGCAAATTGTACGCGAGATTCTTTATCATGTGCTGATGGGGCCGGGAGGCGGGGCGCTGCTGGCGCTGGTGAGCCGCCAGACGCATTTCAGCCTGATCAGTCGCGTACTGAAACGTATCGAAAGCCAGTACACCGAAAACCTGAGTGTGGATGAGCTAGCGTCAGAAGCGAATATGAGTATTTCGGCGTTCCATCATAATTTTAAATCGGTCACCAGCACGTCGCCACTGCAGTATCTGAAAAGCTATCGTCTGCACAAAGCCCGCATGCTGATGATTCATGACGGCATGAAGGCCAGCGCCGCGGCAATGCGCGTGGGTTATGAGAGCGCCTCGCAGTTTAGTCGTGAGTTCAAACGTTATTTCGGCGTGACGCCAGGGGAAGATGCGGCGCGTATCAGGATGATGCAGGGAGTGTGAGATTTGCCCTCTCGGCAGAGAGGGCATTCGATCAGGCGTTACAGTATTTCTTTTTAATGACCACCGCGATGGTGCCCACTAGTCCTGCCACTAACAGGAACATCGGCAGAATCATCAGGAACGTCATCACCTGATCTTCGTGACGCTTCACAAACGGGATCATACTGATGGCGTAACCCAGTGACGTCACCACGCCGACCCACAGCAGTGCGCTCAGCCAGTTGAAGAACTGGAAACGACGGTTCGACAGGCCAGAGATCCCCGCCATGGTAGGCAGCAATGTGCGAACAAAGGCCAGAAAACGCCCCGCTAACAGTGCCAGTAAACCATGACGATCGAACATACAGGTCGCCCGCTCATGATATTTAACGGGCAGTTGCGACAGCCAGCTTTTCACCACGCGGGTGTTACCAAGCCATCGACCCTGTAAATAACTCAACCAGCAGCCCAGGCTCGCAGCTGAAGTCAGAATGACAACGGTAGGGGCGAAGTCCATAACGCCTTTACCGATTAACGCACCTGCCAGTAACAGCAGGCTATCCCCTGGAAGGAACGATGCGGGAAGCAGACCGTTTTCCAGAAACAGCGTTGCGAACATGACAAAATAAACAACACCCACAACGTGTGGATCCGCCAGCGCAGCAAAATCGTGTTGCCAGAGCGCAGCGATAATATCTTGAATGACAGCCATGGACTTTCCTGTGGAACAACTTATATGCGGCTATTGTACTCCTCATTTTACCCGCTGGCGTTGATCGCTGACGCAACAAATGCAGACTTTTCTACTCTTGGCGTAGATAAAACGGTTCGGGAGTACAGTTTAAGCCTGCACATTACACGATACGCTCAAAACCTGCCGATAAATCCGCAATCAGATCGTCAACATTTTCTAAACCGATATGCAGTCGGATCAGCGTACCGGTAAAGTCCACTTCGCCGCCGGGACGTAATTCGGCAATCTGTTCTGGCTGGTTCGGCAGAATCAGCGATTCAAACCCGCCCCAGGAATAGGCCATGCTGAACAGCGTGAAGTTATCCAGATAGGTTGCCAGCTCGTCGTTGCTCAGACGTTTATTGAGCACAAATGAGAACAAGCCGCTGCTGCCCGTAAAGTCACGCTGCCAGAACGCATGGCCTTTACTGCCCGGCAGCGCCGGATGATTAACGCGAGCCACCTGGGGATGTTGCGCCAGCCACTCGGCCACTTTCAGACTGCTTTCATGATGCTGACGCAAGCGTACACCGAGCGTGCGCAATCCGCGGCTGGTCATATACGCGGTATCGGCATCCACCATTTGTCCCATCAGATAGGCATTTTCACGCAGTTGCTCCCAACAGCGGGCGTTGGACACCGCCGTGCCGATCATGCCATCAGAGTGGCCGATCAGGTATTTTGTGGCGGCCTGAATGGAGATGTCGATGTCGAAATCCAGCGCTTTGAACAACACACCTGCCGCCCAGGTGTTATCGATCATAATGATGGCGTCGGGTGCGACGCGACGCACGGCACGAACGATCGCCGGAACATCATGCACTTCCATGGTGATGGAGCCGGGCGATTCCAGGAACACAATTCGCGTATTCGGTTGGATAAGCTCCGCAATCCCTTCACCAATCAAAGGATCGAACCAGCCGGTCGTGACGCCCAGTTTAGTCAGGATTTTGGTACAGAAATCCTGGCTGGGTTCGTAGGCGGTGTTAGTCATCAGGATATGATCGCCCTGTTCGACAAACGCCAGAATAGTGTTTGCGACAGCCGCCGCACCGCAGGGGAACAACGCACAGCCTGCGCCGCCTTCCAGTTCGCACATCGCATCCTGCAGCGAAAAATGGGTCAGCGTGCCGCGGCGACCGTAAAACAGTTCGCCTTTCGCGCGGTTGCGGGTAGCGTGCTTTTTGGCCTCGACGGTTTCAAAAACCAGCGAGGAGGCGCGCTGGATAACGCTATTTACCGAACCCTGAGTATACTTTTTACTCCGTCCAGCCTGGACAAGCGTGGTATCAAGATGTTTCTCTGCCATGTTCGCTAAACCTGTTTTATACGTCTGGACGTCCAGACTACCATGAATGGAAAACTCTGCACCCGGATGCTTAGCGAATAAGCACAATATTTTCTAAAAAATAAGCATAAGAAATTTTTACTGTGTAAGCGCAAGGAAAATGAGCGGAAATTACGGCAGTATGTAAATACTAATGAGAACCACTATCAATTCGATGTGGTTTTGATATTATTATGCTCAGAAAATGTGATTTGCGTCCTGGAGATACAGAGTGGGTAATAATTTGATGCAGACGGATCTCTCCGTTTGGGGCATGTACCAACATGCTGACATCGTGGTTAAGATTGTGATGATCGGCCTGATTCTGGCGTCCGTGATCACCTGGGCTATTTTCTTCAGCAAAAGCGTTGAGCTGATCTCCCAAAAGCGTCGCCTGAAGCGCGAACAACAGCAGTTGGCTGAGGCACGCTCTCTGGATCAGGCAAATGACATGACGTCGGCGTTCCATGCGAAAAGCCTGACCTCTATTTTAGTGAACGAAGCGCAGAACGAGCTGGAACTTTCCGCAGGCAGTGAAGATAACGAAGGCATTAAAGAGCGTACCGGCTTCCGTCTGGAGCGTCGCGTTGCTGCCGTAGGTCGTCACATGGGTCGCGGTAACGGTTATCTGGCGACTATCGGTGCGATTTCCCCGTTCGTTGGTCTGTTTGGTACGGTTTGGGGCATCATGAACAGCTTCATCGGTATCGCCCAGACCCAAACCACCAACCTGGCCGTTGTGGCGCCAGGCATCGCAGAAGCATTGTTGGCAACGGCTATCGGTCTGATTGCAGCAATTCCTGCGGTTGTCATCTATAACGTCTTTGCCCGTATGATTGGCAGCTTCAAAGCGACGTTGGGCGATGTTGCCGCGCAGGTTCTGCTCCTGCAAAGCCGCGATCTTGACCTCAGCGCCAGCAACGTTAAGCCGGTTCATTCTGCTTCGAAACTGCGTTTAGGTTAATCAATTATGGCAATGCGTCTTAATGAAAATCTGGACGATAATGGCGAAATGCATGAAATCAACGTGACGCCGTTTATCGACGTAATGTTGGTTCTGCTGATTATCTTCATGGTCGCCGCGCCTTTGGCGACGGTCGATGTGAAGGTCAATCTGCCTGCGTCCTCGAGCCAGCCGCAGCCGCGTCCGGAAAAACCGATTTATCTCTCAGTGAAAGCGGATAAATCGATGTTCCTGGGCAACGATCCGGTGACTGATGACTCTGTCATTCCCGCGCTCGATGCCATGACGCAAGGAAAGAAAGACACCACGGTCTTCTTCCGGGCTGACAAAACCGTCGACTACGAAACCATGATGAAAGTGATGGACACGCTGCACCAGGCGGGTTATCTCAAAATAGGTTTAGTTGGCGAAGAGACGGTCAAAGCGAAATAAAAAAAAGCTGGCGAAAGCCAGCTTTTTTGTGTCCAGAACCTGATTATCCCAGGTGTTCCCCACCGCATACGCCATGCACTTCGGCCGTGACGTAGCTCGATTCCTGACTCGCCAGATAGACATACACCGCCGCCAGTTCCGCCGGTTGACCCGCGCGCTTCATTGGCGTCTGCTGACCAAACTGCGGAATTTTTTCCTGCGTCTGACCGCCAGATATTTGCAGCGCCGTCCAGATTGGGCCCGGTGCGACCACATTTACCCGTATGCCTTTCTCCGCAACCTGTTTTGCCAGCCCACGGCTGTAGTTGAGGATCGCGGCTTTGGTTGAAGCATAATCCAGCAGATGTGGACTGGGCTGATAAGCCTGAATCGACGACGTCGTCACAATGCTGGAACCGGCTGGCAGGAGTGGGATCGCCTCCTGAGTTATCCAGAAAAGCGCCAGCACGTTCACCGCGTACGTCTCTTTAAATTGTTCCGTGGTGAGGTCGGCAATGTTTTCAACAGCGGTCTGCTTACCCGCGACCAGCGCCAGCGTATCCAGCCCTCCCAGCGCATCATGTGCGGTATGCACCAATGACCGGGCAAAAGATTCATCGCTTAAATCGCCTGGAATCAGCACCGCTTTACGGCCGGCTTCTTCAATGAGCTGTTTGACCTGCTGAGCATCTTCTTCTTCAGCGGGCAGATAGTTAATCGCCACGTCAGCACCTTCACGTGCGTAAGCAATCGCTGCTGCGCGTCCGATACCGGAGTCACCCCCCGTGACCAGCGCTTTGCGCCCGCTCAGCCTGCCGCTGCCCTTGTACGTCTTCTCACCGCAGTCAGGGACGGGCGTCATCTTCGATTGCACGCCGGGAGCAGGTTGTTTCTGTTTAGGGAAGTCACCGGTGTAATACTGAGTGGTTGGATCCTGGAATTTTGTCTGGTGATTTGCCATAAGGAATCTCCTTGCTCGCGTTGTAAAACACTAAGCTTAGATGATTCATTCAGGCTTTAGGGATCATTCAGGATAATCCTTAATCCCATGCCGAACACGATCGGACGGGGCGAATAAAGGCGACACAAGGGGAGGGGGAGTCTAAGGCGTGTTCGAGGGAGTCTCTGTTTTAGAGGTCAGCGCGTCTTCATCCAGTGCAACCGTGGTGACATTTGATGTGTGGTAGCCGCCATCAGCCAGTTTACGCGAGAGGCGCAGGGTTGCGGTTTCACGGGCCAGTAAATACTGGTAATTTGCTTCCAGGCGCCCCATGATTTTATCTTTCAATTCGGGTTTCAGTTCCATCACTGCATTAATCATCGCGCCGTAGATTTCTTCTTTAACCTGCAAAGAATAAATTTCATGACGATTTTGCCATTTCAAACGGACGACGGCTGCCGGGATCGATACCACGTCTTGTGCAATGCGGGCCATCTCGTCATTTTTATGTTTTTTTAGGGCTTCGAGATTTTGCTTTAAGATAAACTCATCACTTTTATGGTTATCTAAAGTCAAATAAACGTTATTATCTTCAACTTCTTTCACGTTAATCATCCTCTAGTTTATAAAAAATAGGGTTGTTTTTCTCTCTGGTAATAAGATTAAGCCAAATTTCGTTGCCTGCTTCATTTATTTGTTCGGACTTTTCAGCCATTATTTGACTTAATGTCTGGGCATCTATTTCGCCTTCGGCCTGCAGGTCGTTAAGGAGATGCGCAAAAGCTTCGATCTTTATCACGCGAAACAGTCGATCTTTAATATGTCTGTCGTGCTCTTCCAGCAGCATATTACGTGATTTACCGGTACGGGTAACACCAATTAATATGTCGGCTTCGAAATCGGAAAGTTTTCTTTTTCCCTGAGTGAAATTAGCATTGCTTTCTCCTTCCCCCGATTTTGGAACCACAGAGGCGATGTGGAACCTGACCGGGACGAGATTCTCGGGCAGCATTTTTATTTCCTTTAATTTCAACCGGGTAGGATTAGATAGGGCGTGAGATTCGTTGACAATAACATGAGGCAAATTTAAAATCAAAAAAAATGGAGCCAACCATGAACAGCATTTTTTATTCTGTCATTACATTACTTTTGCTTACCGCTGGCGTTCTTTTATTGATGCGAGAGTTCAATAAGACGAAGGACTCACGGTCACTCGACGAGCAGCCTCAGCCCATTCCTATGACCAAGGAAGAGGGGGAAGATCATTTCTCGCTGCTGATGAATTCGATAACACCGGTGTGGTACTGGCGCGTCAATCACGAATATATCGATTTTCTTCATGCGACAATTAAGCGAATGAAGATGACGGAAATAAATGATACGCCGGGCCTTTTTGAAGCTCAGCGCCGTTGCAGTGACCTGAATTCAGCGGTGTATAAATATTACGACAATATCAAAAAACGCTGTCTTAACGGCGAAAAGGTCTCTTATTCTGACCTTGATGTGTTGAACCTGCGTCAGTGTTTTCGTGAGTTTAGCCTTGAAGCCTATCCGGATTTGGTGGTGATCGTCTGGCCGGAATATCAACGCCCACAGGTTAATCCCTCAGAGGTGTAAGGTCTTTGTTGGTAAGTTGTTGCAAACAGTTCACCTCGCTGCGATATAATGCGGCCTGGTTTCGCTTGCTGACAGGACTTTATGGAACGCTTTTTTGAAAACGCAATGTATGCTTCGCGCTGGTTGTTGGCACCCGTCTATTTTGGGTTATCGCTGGCACTCGTCGCGCTGAGCATTAAATTTTTCCAGGAAATTTTTCACGTTCTCCCCAATATTTTTTCAGTGACAGAGTCCGATCTGATTCTGGTGCTGCTGTCGTTAGTGGATATGACGCTGGTGGGCGGGCTGTTGGTTATGGTGATGTTCTCGGGTTATGAGAACTTTGTCTCACAGCTGGATATCGCCGAGCACAAAGAGAAGCTCAGTTGGTTGGGCAAAATGGACGCCTCGTCGCTGAAAAATAAAGTTGCGGCATCGATTGTGGCGATCTCTTCCATCCATCTGCTGCGCGTATTTATGGATGCGAAAAACATCCCGGACAATAAACTGATGTGGTACGTCATTATTCATCTGACGTTTGTGCTGTCGGCGTTTGTCATGGGCTATCTGGATAAAATTAACCGCAGCGGCAAGTACTGATCCCTTCGCCCTCTCCGCCAGGAGAGGGCATCTGGTAGCACAAAACACTATTTATCCGACGACGCCTGCCATAAATTCAATTGCCCATCTTCAACATGCTGATCAATTCTTTTCAGCTCGTCTTCGCTAAAGCGCAGATTGTTCAGTGCCTGCACGTTTTCCTCGAGTTGTTCCGGGCGACTGGCGCCAATCAATACGGACGTCACGCGCTCGTCTTTAAGCAGCCAGCTTAGCGCCATTTGCGCCATCGTCTGACCGCGCGCCTGCGCCATTTCATTGAGCAAGCGCAGGCTGTTGAGGTTTGCCTCGGTCAGCATATTCTCCGTTAAACCCCGCACTTTTTTGCCTTCTCGCTGCATGCGTGAGCCATCAGGAATGCCGTTCAGGTATTTTCCAGTTAACAAACCCTGCGCCAGCGGCGTAAACGCGATACACCCGGTTCCGTTGGCTTGCAGCGTATCCAGCAGGCCGCTCTTATCCACCCAGCGATTGAGCACGTTGTACGAAGGCTGATGGATCAGCAGCGGGATTTTCCATTCACGCAATAAATCCGTCATCTCCTGCGTTCGCTCGGGTGAATAGGATGAGATACCGACGTAAAGCGCTTTCCCGCTCTGCACGGCCTGCGCCAGCGCAGAGGCGGTCTCTTCCATCGGCGTATTTTCGTCAACCCGATGCGAATAGAAGATGTCGACATACTCCAGCCCCATGCGCATAAGGCTCTGGTCGAGGCTCGCCAGCAGATATTTACGCGAGCCGCCGGAACCATACGGGCCTGGCCACATGTCGTAACCGGCTTTGGTAGAGATGATTAACTCATCGCGATAAGCCGCGAAATCCTGGCGCAGCAGGCGACCAAAATTCTCTTCGGCGCTGCCCGGAGTCGGGCCGTAGTTGTTGGCCAGATCAAAATGGGTAATGCCTAAATCAAAGGCTTTGCGCAGCAGGGCGCGCTGGCTATCGAGAGGCTGTACGTGGCCGAAGCTGTGCCACAGGCCAAGTGATAGCGCGGGCAGACGTAAGCCACTTTTACCGCAGTATCGATACTGCATATTTTCGTAGCGGTTTGGGTAGGGGGTCCAGGTCATGATGTCTCCTTTCATAGCGATGAATTTTCGAAACAGCGTTTTCATTCTATCCTTATAAAATCACAATTCCTGGAGATATGCGATGACGCGTCTGACCGCCAAAGATTTTCCGCAAGAGTTGCTCGATTATTACGACTACTACGCGCACGGAAAAATTAACAAACGCGAGTTTCTGAATCTGGCTGCACGCTACGCTGTGGGGGGTGTCACGGCGCTGGCGTTGTTTAATATGCTCAAGCCGAATTACGCCCTTGCGGAACAGGTGAAATTTACCGACCCCGATATTCTCCCGGAATATATTCAGTATCCCTCTCCGAACGGGCACGGGGAGGTGCGTGGCTATCTGGTGAAACCGGCCAAAGCGACGGGAAAAGTGCCCGCGGTCGTCGTCGTGCATGAAAACCGGGGGCTGAATCCCTATATCGAAGACGTCGCCCGGCGGGTGGCTAAAGCGGGATACATTGCGCTGGCTCCGGATGGATTAAGCTCGGTCGGCGGCTATCCGGGCAACGATGAAGAAGGCAAAGTGCTGCAGCAAAAGGTCGATCCGACCAAACTGATGAACGATTTCTTTGCCGCCGTGGAGTTTATGCAAACGCATCCAGATGCGACCGGAAAAGTGGGGATCACCGGGTTTTGCTATGGCGGTGGCGTGTCGAATGCCGCTGCGGTGGCGTATCCCGAACTGGCGTGTGCGGTGCCGTTTTATGGTCGCCAGCCCGCGGCCGGCGATGTGCCCAAAATCAAAGCCCCTTTGCTGCTTCATTATGCCGAGTTAGATAAAAATATTAACGAGGGTTGGCCCGCTTATGAAGCGGCGCTAAAAGCAAATAATAATATTTACGAGGCTTATATTTATCCTGGCGTAAATCACGGTTTTCATAATGATTCCACGCCGCGTTACGATGAGCCCGCTGCAGAGCTCGCGTGGAAACGGACCTTGGGCTGGTTCGAGAAATATTTGAGTTAAGCGTCCGGTCAGGATAATAGGGGGCTTCGTCTTTATTGATAGCTCCATTACCACCCGTCGCATGACTGTTATTAAGTGCGCGGGTTTTGCGCTATTTCACGTTGAGCCGCATCGACAAAAGAGCGGCTCAGCGCGATCGTAATATCGGCTTTATCGCTCCGGGCCAAAATTCCCCCTTACCCAGCGCGCTTTCCCTCAAGGCTATATTTTCGTGCCCGTTTCAGCCCCGCGAGTGCTTCGATCATTGAGAGTAGTATGAATACCTTTTACCGTCGTATGGGGGAGCCATATGAACGGGTTTCAATGATATCAACCGTGGCATCCACCGCTACGGCATCAGTGACGCCGTTAGCCTTAGAGTGGCTCCTGTGATGATATTACGACAGACCACAATTTTATGCCGTGTGGCTATGAGAACACGGTGTGATAGAAGGGCTCGCAGGAAAGCTGATGAAGACATTACTACACGTTTTGAAAGCAATGTGCGTTTACGTCATTTTCGCATTGGATACTTTCGATGCTTTAAGTGAAATTGGTTCTATTTTAAATTAAAATTATCTAATTAAGATTTTTCCTAGGATGCCTTGGTGTAATTAAAATTTAAAATAGAGTGGGTGGATAATTAATCATTAAAATATCAAAACTTGATTAATTGTGTAAAGATATTTGCCTAGTAAATACTGGTGATTAATTAGCATGCAAATTGTGCGGGTAATGAACGGAAAATGTGTGCATTGATTGGTTCAAACTATGATGTGATTAACCCTTTAGAATGATCCGGTTAATTTACTGAAAGCTTGTTTTACCTTTTCTTATCCTCGAATATGTTAAAAAACGTATTTTGAATGAGATGTTCGCCCCTCCGGGATAAATTCGCATTACAACAGCCAGCATGTGAAATTTTTTTTTAATTACGTGTGAACATGTATATGTTCGCCATTTTCTGCCGATAACAAAAGTAAGACTCGCCTTTGGGCGAGTTTTCCCTAACGGCAAGGATAACTCTTATGCAGATGCTTCGTAATTTTACCATCCGTTTCGTCGTGTTGGCGATTCTGGGTGTTTTTTGTTTAATGTGGGCCGGGGTCGGATTTTATAGCTCCTGGTCACTTTCCAGGGTCTCAGAAGGTAATGACATCGATCGTCAAATTGTTAAAAAAATGACAATCCTTGGACAGGGCAACGATCAATATTTTCGCTTCGTCACACGCCTGAGTCGTGCGATGGAAGCTAAAGCAACTGGGGGCACTCCCGATTTAACGTCTGCGCAAACGGCGCTGGACAACATGAGCAAACGTCTTGAGGAGATGAAATCAGTCTCGCACGGCGCGATGAATGAAGCGGTCTATGGGGAAGTGATTAGCTCCTGGCAGGCATTGTTAGAGCAAGGCGTTGTGCCGCAGATGCAAAAGGCGCAGCAAGGCGATGATGCGGGTTACCGTAAACAGGCAAATGAGGTGACTCCGCCGCTCAGTCGCGCGTTTGGCGTAGCAGCAGAGAAATTCAACCAGGAGGCTGACAATACGCTCGAAGAAACGCGTGTTGTCGTAGACAATCTGACCAGTATGATTCGCACCGTGATTATTAGTGCCATGGTGCTGGGTTTGTTGATTCTGATCTTCACCGATCGCTATTTGGTCGCCATGTTGGTCAAGCCGCTGAGCCGCATCCGCGAACACTTCCGTCAGATTGCGCAGGGCGATCTCAGCCAGTCGGTAGAGCCATTTGGGCGCAACTGTGTGGGTCAGCTCGTCCCGCTGCTGACGGCTATGCAGGACAGTTTGCGCGACGCGGTCAGCTCAATTCGTACCGGTAGCGATAATATCTGGCGAGGCGCAACGGAAATCTCCAGCGGAAATAACAACCTTTCTTCACGTACCGAGGAGCAGGCCGCAGCACTGGAAGAGACGGCTGCGAGTATGGAACAACTCACGGCAACCGTGAAACTCAACGCTGATAACGCACGACAGGCAAGTGAGCTGGCTGATGTGGCATCGAGCACAGCCAGTCGCGGTGGTTCGTTGGTTCAGGAAGTGGTCACCACCATGTCCGGGATTTCGGCCAGTTCGAAGAAAATCGCGGAGATCACCTCTGTCATTAATGGCATTGCTTTCCAGACGAATATTCTGGCACTGAATGCGGCAGTTGAAGCTGCGCGTGCCGGGGAGCAGGGACGTGGGTTCGCCGTTGTCGCCGGTGAAGTGCGAAACCTCGCAAGCCGAAGCGCAGATGCGGCGAAGGAGATCGAAGGGCTGATTGCTGATTCGGTTTCACGCGTCGAGCGAGGGGCGAAAATTGTGGATGATACCGGAACCACAATGGAAGCCATCCTGCGGGCGGTGACGGAAGTCACGACCATCATGAAGCAAATCGCCTCTGCTTCAGAAGAACAGAGTAAAGGTATTTCGCAGGTGGGGATCGCGATTACGCAGATGGATGGTGTGACGCAGCAAAACGCCTCGCTTGTCGAACAGGTCTCAAGTGCGGCATCCGCACTGGAAGCCCAGACCGAAGAGCTCCAGCGTTCGGTTCAGAAATTCCGCCTCTCTTCTCAGGAATCCGCCAGCGTCGTGGGCGTCTCGTCGCCTAAAGCTATCGTTAGGGCAAAATCCACCGGCAAAACGGACGAGTGGGTTTCTTTCTAATTTCTCACTAAACGAAAGGCCGCTGATGCGGCCTTAAAATAGCATTAGGCATCGCTCAAAATTTCGCTATATAATTTATTATATATCGATTGAGGGTAGAGCGATGAACAATCACTTTGGTAAGGGGCTGCTGGCTGGAATGCGGGCCGAACAGGCCGACACGGCGCAAAACGCGGCACACTTCTGTTCTGACTATAAACGTGGATTTGTGCTGGGTTATTCGCAGCGCATGTTTGAGGAAACAGGCGACCGTCAGCTTAGCGCCTGGGAGGCAGGTATTTTGACGCGTCGCTACGGGCTGGATCGCGATATGGTGATGGACTTTTTTAAAGAGAACCCGTCCAGCACAACACTGCGCTACTTTATGGCGGGTTATCGGCTTGAAGGGTGAGCGTCGCTGACGATTTGCGTGACCTGAGAAAGGTCACCAATTTTGACTTCGCTTGAGCGCTGAAATTTACTCTTATCAATGAGTAGCAGCGACTGGCTGGCACGTTTAAGAAGTTGCGCCTTAAATCCAGCACTCTGTTCCGTTGGGTCCCACATGTTTCCCGCTTCGTCTACGCCTTCGCAGGAGAAGATAAACAGATCGACCTCAATGCTTTTCAGCAACGTCACCAGCGCCGGATTGACGTAGCAGCGGTATTTACGCTCGAGTATTCCGCCAGAACAGATCAGCGTGATTTTTTCGCGTTTCGCCATTTCATGACATATCGGCAGGCTGTTGGTAAACACCGTCAGTTCGATATCGGGAAGCTGACGTGCGAGGTGAAAACAGGTCGAACTGGCATCAAGCGCGATGGTCATCCCTTCGCTGAGATACCCCAACGCGTGTCGGGCGATATCGGCCTTATCAGCGTAATGGCTTTTTAACCGCGCACCAAAAGGTTCCCCTCCATCACGGTTATCGGCCTGGATGGCTCGCGCACGCCCATGGTGGCGCACGATTTTACCCTGCTGCTGAAGCTCTTTCAGGTCACGACGGATCGTTTCTTTACTGACGGCCAGTCGCTCGGCCAGAGTGTCGGTGGTGAGTCCGTCGCAGCCGCTCAGCAACTGAATGATTTTCTGTTGTCGGCTGCTTTTCACGCGTCCGTCCCCGTGCGTGAAATCGAAATGAGCGTGGAACCGATCGCCACGCCGTTTTTGCCGGTGTGTTTAATTTGATACATCGATTGGTCAGCGCGACGCAGTGCGTTAATAAAATCATCTTGCGGGTGCACTTCGTCAATACCAATTGACGCGCCAACCCGCGCCTGACCGTTGTCCAGTTCGAATGGCGTGAGGGCCGCGTGCAGGCACTTATGCGCAGTACTATTGACCCACAGGCTAGACAGCGAAAAAGGGAGCAGCAGCACAAATTCATCACCGCCAAGTCGACCCACAATGGAGCCTTCTGGACAGGTTGCGCATAATCGTTTACTCAGTTGAATCAATAACTCATCGCCGCTACGGTGTCCAAAGGTATCATTAACGGATTTAAAATCATCAAGATCAATGAAAGCAACGCAAAGCGGTCCCTGATCTTTGAGCTGAGCAAAATGTTTGACGAGCGCATGACGGTTCGCCAGCCCTGTGAGCGGATCATGGTTCGCCAGCAGCGCGAGCTGCTCCTCGTACTGCTTCTCTTTGGTCATATCAATGTGAGTGCCCGTGACCTTGAGAGGATTTCCATGCTCATCCCATTCACTGACGCGCCCGCGATCTAATACCCAACTGACGGTGCCATTTTTATGCTGCATGCGATGCAACGCTTCATAAAAGGGCGTTTTACCATGCAGATGGTCATAAAACGCATCCAGCACCATTTTCTTGTCTTCAGGATGAAGATGTTCGCGCCAGACCTCAAACTGCGCATTCAGCTCTTTCGGCTGGTAGCCGAGCATCGATCCCCAGCGACGATTATAGATAATCAGCTTTCCACTCGGGACGTCGAGTTGCCACAGGCATAGCCCAGTTCCATCCAGCGCGGCGCTCAGCTTACTGCGGGCGTCACGCGCCAGCCTGGCAAGCCGGGCATTATGCTTTTTCAGATTTTGAATCTGTTGTTTCAGCGCCTGTTCTGACATGAGATATTTCTTAGAAAAATAAGAATGATTCTTGCCAGTTTAGCGTGTGCTTGTAAATATGATGTTGAAAAAAGAATAGGGAGTGGCGTCAGGAATGCGTTTATTACACTTTCACATTGTTAGCCGATTTTGGATGACGAAGAGTTGAATGCAAACACTGTCTTTCCCTGAACGAACAATCCCTTTTGAGCCGTGATAGTGTTCTGGTTTTGACAATGGTTTCGGCATTGTCACGTCAACACGTTTTCGCTGAGCACGGACTCATTTCCCTAATCTAAATTTAAATGATCTCCTCAAATAATATTACTCTTGAATCAATATTTTGCTGGCAGATTATGAATGGTTAACAGAACTCCGCGCTGGAGTTCAATGTGCTCACCATGTTTGAGCTCGCTGAGCATCTTCATAATCCCGCTGCGAGAAAGCAGCGTTTTTTCCTGAATATAATCACACGTGTTAGTGGCTAAGCGAAGCTCTTCACTTTCATTCATTAACGCGATGAGGTTATTACGAACCAGATCGTATGTGGACACGCCGCAGGATGTGAAATTGTTTTGTAAAAAACGTTTGGAACTGAACATGAAATAATAAGCAAGACTCTCCCAAAGATCCTGGGCCCGAATTTTCTCTTCAAACTTTGAGCGAGGGACTATCTCGTATGCAACAGAACTCCGCGCCTGGAAATAAAGTTCGCTGTTCTTTTGAAATAAAAGATTAAGACCCATTACATGCGGTGCCTTGATGTGGGACAGAAGCAAATGATCGTATCCTCTATAAATAGCAGCTGTTCCCTTATGTAAAATAAAGCACATCGGCTCGGCATATTGCTGGAGAGAGATGATTTGCCTTTCTCTGCTATTTTGAATGCGAGTGCCATCAGACACTGAGTTTATAAGTTTAGCAATATGTTCTGTTGGTTTCATGGCAAGCACCATAGGTTAAAGGTTTAACACGTTGAGACTTTCAAAATAAATGTTAGCGTACACAAATCAGTATTTCTAGTTGTGAATCCAGATTTGGATTCACAACTACGTTAAATTATAAAAATGCTTTTGAAAATTCTTGAGATCAAGAGTGAATCATAAATTTAGAATATTTAGTTTAGATCCAAAAATGGAAAATAAAGTGATTTTTGGCATTCTCAGCGGTCGATGAATCTGTATGCAGTAAACAGTAGAGCGACGGCGTTAATGTTTAATTAATACTCCGCAATTTTGATTTCTACTGAAATTTAGAATGGACGATTACCTGTCCAACAGGCGAATGTTTAAATTAGGATATTCACAATCCAAAAATAGATTTCATCCCGGAGGCGTTGTAACGATAAATTTAGTAACATACATTTACTAAACTCATTAATAGAAGGTCAGTCTATGCATTACTTCGCTGAAGTTGTGAAGGAAACTATCGCTGTGGTGGTACTGTCATTTCTTTGCGCATTTGCCGCTCATGCTACAGAACAGGCGGAGCAACGTCACGAAGCGCGTGATGTCAGGCAGGATACGCGTTCTCAGGTGCGTCATGACAAACGTGAATGCAAAGAAGATGATGAGAAAAGTCATCATCAATGCCGTGAAGATAAGCGTAGGTCTAAACAGGATGGTCGGCAAAAAGCGCGTGACATTAAGTATTAATTATTTGCAATCCTGCCACGTTTCTCAGCGTTTTTTATGTTAAATAAAAAGAGCATGCTGATAAGGTTTAATAGGGTTACTCGTAGTTGATTGGATAATAAATATTAAATGCAATGGGCAATAGGATTAATGCACTCTTGTAATTTACTTTACATATTGCCAGAGTGTGACATTTAATTTTTAGGGTTAACCTCTTATAAAATAATAAAATCTAACGCGATATCTTTTTTTAGAACGTTTTTTTGTTGAACAAAAATTTCTAAGAATTATCTTGGTAGGGGTTTTATTTTATATAAGCAATGGATGCGATGAATTCTTTACCCGTGATCATTTTATATGAACCCCGCATATTGCTGCGAAGGGGTTTAACCACACGCCTTCAAAATGAAGGCCATCAGGTGGTGTCGTGTACGTCCACGGAGCAACTGACTGAAGAAATCTGTCTGCAAACCGGTCGCCCCAGGGTGCTACTGGTCGGCGTCGGAGGACTGGGTAATACGCTTTTAAGAATATTGCGCACGCTTCATGCCACTCATAAATTGTCGCTCAAAACGTTAGTCTATCTTCCTCAACGTGACGACGTGCTGGCGCGTATGTTCAAAGGCGCTGGGGCGAGTCATTGTCTCACGGAAGATGAGCTTGAAAGCCATCTGCTTTCGCTTATTCCTGGCGCTGTAACGGCGTGTCGCCGAGGTGTGCTTTTGACACCTTCAGAGCTCAATGTGCTGATTGATTATGCCTCTGGTTTGCAAGCGAGCGAAATTGCTGTCCGCCGTAATTGCAGCTACAAAACGGTTAGCACTATAAAACTTCTGGTACGAAATCGTTTGAATATCGAAACAAAAAGTAGCTGGGTTAATCTGCTCACACATATTGATCAGCTCACCTCGCTGTATAAATAAGGACTGTTATGTTTACCTGCCAAATTCGCTATGTTGCTCGCAATGATATTTATCTTTCTGGGATTCGTGCCGCTCTAGAAAGTATTGTAAGCGCTAACCCCGGTTGGGATTGCCAGCTTTCTCCTTTGTCAACGCTCGCGCAGGAAGAAGAACACCTGATTATTATCGATGCGACAGGGTGTGAGAAGATCAATGATTTGTCACCGGTGAGTGTGAGCGTACTAAACAGTAAACATACGTTGGTCATGGTAAAGGCGATTCAACGGTGGTTCATCAAAAAACTTCTTCAGCAATACAGCTGTTCCATTTTATGCGTAGATGAAATTAATTTTCAGATGAGAGATATCATACAGCAGACAATGGAAAATAAACGCTACTTGAGTCCTCTCATTATTCGTCAACATGACGCTTCTGCATTGGCTCAGCCCGTTGTGTTTACGCCTGCGGAATACACGGTGCTGGAATATCTTCGCAAGGGCTGTTCTGGCTCTGAAATATCTAAACTATTATTCCGTAGTGAGAAAACAATCAGTTCACATAAACGGAATATTATGGGGAAATTAGGCGTAAGAGATGATTTTGAACTTAATAGCAAAATTAATACGTCGATAGCGATGCGTTAAATTATGCGTTTGACGCCGGGCGAGCCAAAGCGGCTACCCGGCGTTATGCTTTTAATGCGTCGCTTGTCCGATCAAACTTCCTGTCCCGGCCCCTACCGCAGCACCTTTCAGAACACTTTTCCCGGTGACTGCCGCCGCCCCGGCGCCAACCACAGCCCCTACCGCACCGCCTTTACGTGCCGCTTTGCCTGTCTTACCGCCTTTTAGCATCGCACCCGTTCCGGCCCCGACCACCGCGCCACCCACCGTAGATTTTACACTTTTACCTGTCGCCGCGCCGATGGCCGCACCCGCAACGGCGCCCACGGCGGTTTTATCCATTGCGATGCCAGAGGTTGAGAAAATCAGAGCGCTTATAATCAGTGTCGTTTTAATCATATTCATGACAGTTCCTTTGCAGAGACAGGTTGATAATGTGCTTCGCTCACCCACGAGGAGAGCAATTTCCAGGAGACGGCCAGTAATACGGGGCCAATCAGTAGACCAATCATGCCCCATGTCAGCATACCGCCTATAACACCGGTCATGATCAGCAGCAGTGAGGTATCCGCGCCGCGTTTAATCAATATCGGTTTTAAGATGTTATCCAGTGAACCGGCGATGACGGTCCAGATAAGTAACACTGCGCCATACCAGTGTTCACCCTGGTAAAATAGCCAGATAAGCGCCGGAAGCATGATAATCACGGGGCCGAGTTGCATCAGACAGAGCACAAATATAATGCCGGTCAGCAGGGCGCTTGACGGAATATGGCAGACTGCCAGCCCCAGTCCGGCAAAGGCGGACTGAATCACCGCCGTCATAACAACGCCCATCGCCACGGCCTGAATGGTTGTTCCGGCGAGCAGGACGGCATTGTCGCCACGAGCACCTGCAATGCGGAAAGCGAACTGACGCAGCCCACGGGTGATAGTGATCCCATAAAGGTAAAATGCCAGACAGGCGAGAAGCATCATCAGCCCATTTACAAACAACGCGCCAAATTGCGAAAGACCTTGCGCCAGTATCACAATAAATTGGGTGATCCACGGTTTTAGCGTGCCAAAAATACTCTCAGCATTTTCATGCATTAGCGCCAGCCATTTGCGATGTAAATGCTCACCAACCAATGGGATATGCGTCAGGAAGTCCAGAGATGGCAGGTGAGATTTATCGAGATGCATCAGCCATTGCAGCAGATCTTCAAGCAGTGTTGAAAGCATTCCGGCACTGAAAATAATCGGCAGCAGAAATATCGCCGTCAGAAAAATCATCATGGCGGTTATCGCGAGCTTTCTGCGGCCACCGAGTTTGCGTTGTACGGTGGTATAAAGCGGCCAGGTTGCAATAACGATCAGACCAGCCCACACGATGCTCAGCAGAAAAGGGTGCAGGATCCAGATGGCGGAACACAATAATGTCAGGATGATAATGACGCCAAAAAGCGTTTGCGGTAAATCGCGCGGATGTTTAATGGCATTCATTGTTGCATCATCTCCACCGAGGGAGTGCGTTGACGCTGATCGTTTAAATGCACATCCATCTGCGGATACGGCATCTGAATCTCATTGGCATCCAGCGCATTTTTGATGTTTTCCATCAGATCGTAATACACGTCCCAGTAATGCTTATTTTCAGTCCATACGCGGACCACAAAATTCAGCGAGGAAGGGGCAAATTCATTGAGACGTATGATGTGGCCCTTGTCGTGGAGAATGCGCGGATCGAGTTGAATGACCGTTTTAATGACGTTTTTAAGATGTTCAATTGAGGTGTTATAGGCCACGCCCAGCGTAATATCGACACGACGCTCTTTCTGACGGGAAAAGTTAGTGATCTCACTGGCGATAATTTTGCCATTGGGCACCACGACCATTTTATTGTCGGATGTGCGCAGGGTGGTTGAGAAAATATGGACTTCTTCAATCGTGCCAGCCACGGCCCCCACGCTCGCGTATTCCCCCGCGCGAATAGGGCGTAACGTCACCAGTAAAACGCCCGCCGCGAAGTTTGCGAGTGAGCCTTGCAGCGCCAGGCCGATCGCCAGCCCGGCAGCACCAATCACCGCGATAATGGATGATGTCTCAACGCCGATGCGTCCGAGTGCGGCAATTGCCGCAAACGCCACCATGGCGTAGCGCAACAGTGCGCTGCAAAACTGCGTAATGGTTTTATCGACGTGACGGCTTAAGAGTAATTTTTTAAAGCCGCTGCTGGTGACGCGGGCGATAAAAAGTCCTACGAATAACAGGAAAATAGCGCCAACCAAATTGGCGATCCCCTGCACGATAACGGATTCGTTATTAATGACCCAGTGGATTAACTGCTTGATCCCGGGAAAGGCTTCAAACTTCATGACGGTGTTCCGGTTATAAAGAAAACCCGCATTTTAGTGAGTGCCATGCGCGATTCCGCCGGGTATTTAATCCAAATTTAGAACGAAATTCGCTACTCCCGAAGAGGGTCACGACGTTCCAGTTGATTCGTTATATAATATTTTGCATAACGAAAGGTGAGGGCATGATGAAAAAACGATTTTGGCGGGGCGCTGTTTTTATTTTACTGATTTCTCTACCGTTGTTTTCGCAGGCGGCGCGGCAGATAACGGATCAGATTGGACGTCAGGTAACAATTCCTGATGAAGTGGATCGTGTGGTGGTTCTCCAGCATCAGACCCTGAATTTGCTGGTGCAAATGAACGCTACCGACAAAATTGTTGGGATTCTGGCGAACTGGAAGCAACAGCTTGGAGAAGGTTACGCGCGTCTTGTGCCGGCGCTAAACCAAAAAGCGACGCTTGGCGATCTCACCCACGTTGATCCTGAAAAGCTCATCGCGCTGCATCCGCAGGTGGTGTTTGTGACCAACTACGCACCGCAGGAGATGATCGACAAGATCAGCAGTTTAGGCATTCCCGTGGTGGCCATTTCGCTGCGCCATGATGCTGTGGGCGAGAAAGCCAAAATGAACCCGACTCTGGCTGATGAAGAAAAAGCTTACGATCAGGGGCTGCGTGAAGGCATCACCCTGATCGGTGAGATCGTCAATAAACCTCAGGAAGCGAAAGCATTGATCGACGCGACAGCTAAAGGTCGCAAAATGGTCAGCGATCGCCTGAAAGATATCCCTGAACAAAAACGTATCCGCACCTACATGGCAAATCCGGAACTGACGACGTACGGTTCTGGAAAATACACGGGCCTGATGATGGCGCATGCCGGCGCAATAAATGTGGCCGCAGCGACGATTCAAGGATTCAAAACGGTGGCGATGGAGCAAGTCATTGCATGGAACCCGCAGGTTATTTTTGTGCAGGACCGCTATCCCTCGGTAGTCGATGAGATTAAAAACTCTGCCCAGTGGCAGGTCATTGATGCAGTGAAAAACCAGCGTGTCTATCTGATGCCAGATTATGCCAAAGCCTGGGGTTACCCGATGCCGGAAGCCATGGGTATCGGTGAACTATGGATGGCGAAAAAACTCTATCCCGAAAAATTCAAAGACGTGGACATGCACAAAGTCGCGAACGACTGGTATCAGCGTTTCTATCGCACAGCGTATCAGGGCATCGACTGATGCGCGTGCTGGCAGCGGGCAGTCTGCGGAGGGTGTGGGCGCAACTTATCACACACTTTTCAGAACCTGTTGAAACGCATTTTGGCCCAGCCGGAATCTTACAAGAGCGTATTCTCGCGGGGGAAGAGTGCGACCTGTTTGCTTCAGCAAATCTGGCGCACCCGCAGGCTTTGCTGGCGGCCGGACGCGCGCAGGCTGTGGTGCCTTTTGCCAGCAATAAACTGTGCCTGACCGTTCGCAGCGATGTGATGCACGTCGGTGACGATTGGCGTGTTCTGCTTAATCGCACTGACTTACGTCTCGCAACTTCAACGGCGGGGTGCGATCCTTCTGGTGACTATACGCAGGAACTGTTTAACCGGATGGGCGTGGAAGGACATGCCGCGCGACAACGTGCGTTGGCGCTGGTCGGTGGGCGCAATTCCGCTCTCATTCCAACAGGCACGCTGGCGGCTCAGTGGGTAATTGAGTCTGGACAGGCCGAAATGTTTATTGGGTACGCCAGCTACGCAAACACGCTGCGACAAACGGAGGGGCTAACCGTACTTGCTATTCCTGAACCCTTTAACCCCCATGCACAGTATGCACTGGCGGTTCTGACGCCTAAGGCACAGCGGCTGGCAGAATTTATACAGTCAAAAGAAGCCAAAGTGATACTGCTCGAGGCGGGATTTGGCGTTTAACCGGGCGGAAAACCGCCCGGTCAATCATTACGCCTGACGCTTGTCTTCGGTTTGCGTATCGAAGTCGCTCGCCGCATGGCGTTCATGTAACTGCTCGGATGGCTCGCCAAAGGTACGATTGACGATACGGCCGCGTTTCACCGCTGGACGCTGCGCGATCTCTTTTGCCCAACGCTGCACGTGGGTGTATTTCTCGGCGTCGAGGAATTCGGCGGCGTTATAAACGTTGCCGAGCGCCACGCTGCCAAACCACGGCCAGATGGCAATATCGGCGATGGTGTACTCATCACCCGCGACGTAACGACTCCGCGCAAGCTGTTTATCCAGCACGTCGAACAGACGTTTGGCCTCCATCGTGAAGCGGTCAATGGCGTACTGAATTTTCACCGGCGCATAATTATAGAAGTGACCAAAACCCCCGCCGAGGAACGGTGCGGAACCTTGCAGCCAGAATAGCCAGTTCAGCGTTTCGGTACGTCCCGCCGGATCTTGTGGCAAAAGATGACCAAATTTCTCTGCCAGATACAGCAGAATATGGCCCGATTCAAATACGCGCGTCGGTGGGGTTGTGGAGTGGTCACGAAGTGCCGGAATCTTCGAGTTCGGGTTTACGTCCACAAAGCCGCTCGAGAACTGGTCGCCTTCACCGATGCGAATCAACCATGCGTCGTATTCCGCCTCGCTGACACCCAGCGCCAACAGCTCTTCAAGCATGATCGTGACTTTCTGACCGTTTGGCGTACCCAGTGAATACAGTTGCAAAGGATGCTGCCCGACGGGCAGATCTTTCTCGTGCGTGGCGCCGGAAATGGGGCGATTGATATTCGCGAACGCGCCGCCGTTACCGTTCTGATCCCATTCCCACACTTTCGGTGGTTGGTAGTTGTTGTCTGACATGTTGATCTGCCTTTTGCGTGATGTGTTGTGGCAGTGTAGCAGGAGATTTGTGAACGCTTTAACGTTGCGAGCGCAATAGATTTTCCGGTTCTTTTGTCTGCGGTTTATACACCCGCCGTCTGGCATTTTGGTCAACACGCGATTTAAATCATTCCCCTCAGAGGTGTATGATTAATCCACCTCTGTCTGGTTAATCACATTGTGCAGACGACGACAACCCTTCAATAATTGCCGCCTGCCCGTTTAGGTTGGATACATGCGTAAAGGAAAGTTAAGCAGTGACGCTCCGTTTGGGACGTTGTTAGGTTATGCGCCGGGAGGCGTGGCGATTTACTCCTCGAACTACAGCAGCCTTGACCCGCGCCAGTACCCGGAAGACGCGGAATTTCGTAGCTATATTGGCAACGAATATATGGGGCACAAATGGCAGTGCGTTGAGTTTGCGCGCCGCTTTCTGTTTCTCAATTACGGCTATGTCTTTACCGACGTTGGCATGGCGTGGGAGATTTTCTCGCTGCGCTTTCTGCGTCAGGTGGTTAACGACAACCTCCTGCCGTTACAGGCTTTCGCGAACGGTTCAAAGCGCGCACCTGAAGCGGGCGCGCTGCTCATCTGGCACAATGACGGCGAATTCAGTGAAACCGGACACGTTGCTATCATCACCCAGTTGATGGGCGATAAGGTGCGTATTGCAGAACAGAACGTGCTGCATTCGCCGCTGCCGATTGGCCAGCAGTGGACGCGCGAGCTGCGCTTATCAGTCGAGAATGGCCACTACACCCTGCACGACACGTATACCGACACTCACATTCTTGGCTGGATGATCCAGACCGACGACACAGAACACAGCTTGCCGCAGCCGGAAATCGAGAGTGATTTGCTTAACCTTACCGGCGCACGACTGCAAAACAAACGCCAGTTCGACGGTAAATGGCTCAATGAAAATGACGCGCTACAGCAGGCGTATGTCCGGGCGAACGGTCACGTCATCAATAAAGATCCCTGCCAGTATTTCACCATGACCGAAAGCGCCGAGCAGGAGCTGATCAAGGCGACCAACGAGCTGCATCTGATGTATTTGCACGCCACCGACAAAGTGTTGAAAGACGATAATCTTCTGGCACTTTTCGACATCCCGAAAATCCTCTGGCCGCGCTTGCGTCTATCCTGGCAGTGGCGTCGTCACCATATGATTACGGGCCGTATGGATTTTTGCATGGATGAGCGCGGGCTGAAGGTTTACGAATACAACGCGGATTCAGCGTCTTGCCATACCGAAGGCGGCCTTATCCTCGAAGAGTGGGTGAAAAACGGTTATCGCGGGACGGGGCATAATCCGGCGGAAGGGTTGCTTGAGGAACTGACCGGCGCATGGAAACACAGCAATGCGCGTCCGTTCGTTCACATCATGCAGGACAATGACATCGAAGAGGATTATCACGCGCTGTTTATTCAGCGCTCGCTGATGCAGGCAGGCTTTGAGACCAAAATTCTTCACGGGCTGAAGACGTTAAGCTGGGATGTCGCCGGACAGCTGGTGGATGATGAAGGCCGCCACGTCAACTGCGTGTGGAAAACCTGGGCGTGGGAAACCGCGATCGAGCAGGTCCGTGAAGTCAGCGAAACCGAATACGCCGCCGTGCCGATTCGTACCGGTCATCCACAGAATGAAGTGCGTTTAATCGATGTGCTGCTGCGCCCGGAAGTGCTGGTCTTTGAACCGTTATGGACGGTTATTCCAGGCAACAAAGCGATTTTGCCGGTGCTGTGGCAACTGTTCCCGAATCATCGCTATCTGCTGGACACTGATTTTGAGGTCAACGAACGGCTGAGCAAAACCGGCTATGCGGTGAAGCCCATCGCCGGGCGATGCGGCAGTAATATCGATCTCATTAGTGCTCAGGAAGAGCTATTAGATAAATCCAGCGGTAAGTTTGTCGATCGCAAAAATATCTATCAGCAGCTGTGGTGTCTACCTAAAGTGGATGGCAAGTATATTCAGGTCTGCACCTTTACCGTAGGCGGAAATTACGGCGGGACCTGTTTGCGCGGGGATGATTCGCTGGTAATTAAAAAAGAGAGTGATATCGAACCGTTAATTGTGGTGAAAGATAAATAGCCTCTTTACAACAGCAACGTACAGGTATCCGCAGGCTCGACTTGCGGATGCCAACGTGCAACGTGCGGTTTATCTTCTTCAAAATATATTCACTCTCTGACTTAATTAATTAAAAAAAGAAAATTTCGCCCCATGATTTATCGCAAAGATTCGGAACTCAGCGGGAATATCACGGTCTACGGACATGTTGTTTTTTAATGAAGTGTAAATCAGCGTAATAAAGTATGATTATTGAGGCTTTTCACTTAATTATTCAATTCCGAATTAATGCATTTTGAATGGTTTAATCTGTGGTGTTCATGTTTTGTTTAGTGATAAACCTAAATGAATCCTAAACAGCCGGGGATAATTCATTGACGATGAATTTAAAATAAGAAAATGCAACGAAATTAATACAAAAAAACATCATGAAAATATAATGAGTCAATATTTAGTCACGTTTGCATGTTGGCATTTTGATTGTTAATTTACGACCAAATCAATTTGCTTAACGAGGTCGTAATATGAAAAAGATTAATTTTGTACTGATGGGTATTCTGGCAGTTTCTTCTGGTTCTGCATTAGCAATGGGCGTTGGCCTGGAGCAGGGGAAAAACTTCACTAACCTGAATGCGGAATTAGGCAAAGACTCTTCAGGCATTTATACAGAAGGTCACTGGCTTAAAAATACCCAGGATGGTACTCAGGTGGGTGGCGTCGGTGCCGGATATAATTTTGAAGTCGGCCCGGTCATGTTGAATGCAGGTGCGAAAGCCGTTTATCTGGGACCAAAAAAAGGGGATAACGGCGTAGCTTTCCCGTTCGGTGGTGGTGTTAACGTCGCACTGACTGACAGCGTGAGCGTATTTGGCGAAGGTTATGTTGCGCCTGATGGATTGAACAACAGCGTAAAAAACTATGTTGAAGCGAACGGCGGCGTGAGCTGGACACCGGTTAAGCCGCTGACGTTGAAAGTGGGTTATCGCCACGTGAGCGTCGACGGCAAAGATGGCCGTCCGAACCACACTCTGATTGACGGCGCTTACTTCGGTGGTGGCGTCAGCTTCTAAAGAATCATCGCGTTACTCACTTGAACATCCGCAAGTATCCCTTGCGGATGTTTTTTTATGGCTGGGCGAAACTTTTCAGGAACACCGGGCGAACTATTATTCAGATAGCACATTCCCCCCTGAGGAGCTCGACCATGAAACGTTTGAAAATCATCTCTGCTGCTGTTGCTCTCACTTTTTCGTTAATTGCCGTCAATGCGCAGGCCGCACTTGAAGCTGGCGCGAAAGCACCTGATTTCAGTTTACAGGGTGCGTTGGGCGGCAAACCCTTGACCTTCTCCTTGCAGCAAGCGCTGCAAAAAGGGCCTGTCGTGCTCTACTTTTTCCCGGCCGCCTTTACTAAAGGCTGCACTCTCGAAGCGCATGCTTTTGCTGAAGCAACGGATGACTTTAAAAAACTGGGCGCAACCGTAGTGGGCGTGACGGCTGGCAATGTCGATCAGGTCGATGAATTCTCCAAACTGGAGTGCCGCGATAAGTTTGCGGTGGCCGCCGATCCGGGGGCAAAAGTGGCCGCAGAATATGAAACTTTGATGCAAATGAACGGCAAAACCGTTTCCGATCGCACGTCTTTCGTCATCGCTCCGGATGGCAAAATTCTCCTGAGCTACACTGACCGTAACCCTGACGCGCATATCCAGAAAACGATGGATGCGGTTAAGCAATACGCGAAATCACATTCGTAATTCACTCTGATTTAGCATCGAGGTTCGCCATGTTAACCGCTATTCTGGCCGCCTTTTTGGGCGGCATTATCCTCAATTTTATGCCCTGCGTATTTCCCGTTATCTCCTTAAAAGCGCTGGGAATCATGCGCCATCAGGGCAATAGCGCCAGCGCGCGGACGGAAGGGCTGGGTTTTTTAGCGGGAGTGATTTTTACCATGATGGTGCTGGCGGCCGTTTTGCTGGCGCTGCGCGCCGGAGGAACCGCCGTTGGATGGGGATTTCAGCTCCAGTCGCCGCTGGTGATTTCCATTCTGGCGCTCATTATTCTTGGCGCTGCGTTGAATCTTCTCGGCGTGTTTGAGGTGGGGCTTTCGCTACAGCGGGCAGGCGAGATCTCTCTTGGGCGCGGCGCGTTTGTTCGCTCGGCGCTGACCGGCGCGCTGGCCATCATTGTTGCGACGCCGTGCTCCGCACCGTTTATGGCGGGAGCCATCGGCTATGCGTTGGTCCAACCGCCCGTGGTTTCACTGGCAATTTTCCTGTCGCTCGCGCTCGGTTTTGCGGCTCCCTTTACGGTGGTTTCGCTATTCCCGGCAATTGCCCGTCGATTACCCCGTCCTGGCGCGTGGATGGATTTTCTCAAGAAAGGGCTGGCGTTTCCGATGTTGGGTGCCTTTGCCTGGCTGGTGTGGGTGCTGGCGCAGCAGGCCGGAACGGCAGCGCTTGCGGCGCTGTTGGCCTGCGCGGTGATCGTCAGTTTTGCCGCCTGGCTGTACGGCATTGCCCAGCGCAGACGCTATCAGGGACAGTCTTATAAGATACTTTTGGCATTCACCGTGGCATTTTTTGCCGTAGCCGTTGCGCCATTGCCGAGCGTTATGAAAACGGGGGAAGCGCTAACGGCCAGGCAAAATACTGAAAATGTCACTCCGGTTAAATGGTCGCCGCAGAATGTGGACGCGATGCGCGGCCACGGCAAAGCGATTTTTGTGAATTTCACCGCGTCGTGGTGCATCACTTGCCAGGTCAATGACCGTACCTCTTTATCTACGCAGGCCGTGAAGCAGGCCATGGCGCGGACGGGAACCGTCTATATGGTGGCCGATTCAACCTCGTTTAACGCCGATATCGATGACGCGATGAACAGGTTCGGGCAGGGCGGATTACCGTTATATGTTGTGTATCCGGCGGACGGAAGCGCACCAAAAGTGTTGCCGCAGGTGCTCACGCCGTCGATTGTGGTCAACGCGCTGGATCAGGCTTCTGGCAAAAAAGCATGAGGTAAATAGCATGGCGAAATATGGATAACGTTTTTGCGCCACGCGAAGCATGGCCCGCGCTGATGGTAAAAGCCCAGGCGGGGGATCGTGACGCTTATACGCAGCTTTTGCGCGCTATCGTTCCGGCTATCCGGGCGATTGTGCGCAAACAGGTGTCCGATCCGGTGTTGATCGAAGATGTCATTCAGGATGTCCTTTTGACGGTCCATCGGGTGCGCCATACCTACGATCCAGCCTGTCCTTTTTTGCCGTGGCTGATAGCCATTTCGCAGGCCCGCGCGATCGACGCGCTTCGCCATCGGGGGCGTTCTCAGCGGCGTGAAACAACAGCCGATACATCGTTATCAGATTATGCTGCGTTGGATGATTCAGAACATCAGGAGATGCAGGAGGAGCTGTCGCTCATATTAGACCGGCTGCCTTCTCGTCAGCGCCAGATTGTGCAGCATATTCACCTCGAGGAAATGACGCTCGCCGAGGCAGCTCAGCGCCACAATCTCAGCCTTTCGGCCGTGAAATCTTTATTACACAGAGCATTAACGAATCTTCGCCGGATGGGAGCGAATCATGGCCGATCATGACGTGTTTATCGAAAAACTAAGCCAGCAAGCGCGACCGGTTAAGCGCCCCTGGCACACAGGCTGGCGCGTGCTGGCGTGGACGCTGATGGCGCTGCCGTGCGGGTGGTTAACCAGCTTTCTGATGCAGCGCGTAGCGACCGACTGGAGCCAGTCCGGCGCGCTGTTAGCCACGCTGCAACTGTCGCTGACTTTCATCCTCGGGATCATGGCGATCGGTAACGCCTTTTTAATCAGTATTCCCGGGCGACGGCCGTTAAGCTGGCGCTGGTTTGCGCCATTGCTGATGCTCTGGCTGGGATCGGTCATGGTGAGTTTGAGTCAGACATCTCCCGTGAACCATCATGAAGAGGTGAGTTGTTACACCTTTATGCTGGCGGTCAGCACCCCGATGCTCGCGCTGGTGATTGGCTATTTGCGGCGCACCCGTTCGTTGCATCCGCTGCGCAGCCTGGCGACAGCGGGCGCTGGGGTCGCTTTTATGGCGCTGACGCTGCTGTCGTTTTGCCATCCGATAGAGGTACATCCACTGGATTTTGCATTACATATCTCGGCGATCATCACTATCGTGGCTATCACCATCCTTCTGGGCTGGAAATGGGTGATGATTCGTTAAATACCTTAACGCTTGCGGATAACGTGGTCTTAAACTCTGAACCTAAATATATAGATAATGGTGCCGATAATATCTTTATTATAAATAATAAGGATTTGAGTATGAATTATTTTTACGCTTATCACGGCCCGGCAAATAGACATGATTTTGAATTTGAAAAGGGCTATGGCGTAGGGCGCGAATCGACATGGAATCGTGTTAAAAAAGGCGACTGTGTTTTCGTGATTCAGCATCCTGAGGGACAGGAGGATTATAAGCTTTGCGGTCTCTACGAGATCGTAGGGCATTATAAAGAACCGGCCAGCATTTATCCTCTCAGATTTGAATTAAACAATATTACCCCCGGTGAAGGCTTTATTAGGCTCGATGAGACGATCCTGAATGCGCAGCTACCCGATATGTATGGTGACAAACGCCTGAGTATTTTTAAACAGCACTTCTGCCGTCAAGGGGCGACTTTCCAGGCTCCGCTTGAATCCCCCGTTGTGGCGATTCTGAGTGAGTTGCTGGACGTTACGGAACAGTATGCTGAGCCCGCCACGTTTCGTGAAGATGGTATGCAGATGGTTAAAGTCCGCCGCGGGCAGGAAGTATTCCGCAAAAAGATCCTGTTAAATTGGGAAAATAAGTGCGCTATTACTGGGTGCTCACTGGCGCTGGAAGCGTGTCACATTATCAGCCATGCAACCAAAGTCTGTTACACGATTGAGAACGGTATTGTTTTGACCGCCGATTTACATAGGCTATTTGATTACGGTCACCTGAGCATTGAGAATAACACCGTTATCTTATCGCCAGCGGCACAACAAGAACCCCGGTATGCCCGGTTACATAATCAGCCGCTGCGTAAGCCGCTTCAGCCAGTGCATCTTATTTCTGGCGTTGTTTAAGACGACCTGCGTCTGGAATGACTTCACGGTGCTGACAAAAAACACCAGGCCGCAATGATGCGGCCTGTGCGTCACGATATTAGTCAGGCAGTCTCTCAAGCTGTCGCTGGTGATATCTGCTAAGAATCAGCACGGTGGTCAGCGCGCCGAGCAGGGCGCAAAACATATCTGATTGCGTATCCCACGGGTCACCCTGCGTCCCCAGGAAGTCATCAGCGCCTTGCCCCATGGCAAGTGCCGCCCACCATTCAATCAACTCGTAGGTCGCACTGATCGCCAGGGCAATACAGCACACCAGAAAACCCGTCATTTTGCGGCCATTGACATAACCGCCTCGCAGCAGAATCTCGCGAGCCGCCAGGGCAGGCACCAGACCCTGGAAAAAATGTCCCAGTTTGTCGTACGGATTACGGCTCAGATTGAACATTTCCTGAACCTCAAAGCCTATCGGTACTTTGGCGTAGGTGTACATGCCGCCAACCATCAATATGATCGCGTGAAAGAAAATGAGCGTATAGAGCAGGGGCGTGAGCGGATAGCGTCGATGCGTTGCGAGCAGAAGCGGCACAATGATGATGACCGGCGTGACTTCCATCAGCCAGGTGGCTCTGTCGCCGGTGAACATTCCCGTATACACCAGAATGACGACCAAAAGCAGCGCGCCGATTTTCAAAGCAGGGTTAAGAGCTGAAGCGTTCATATCAGTTTACGTATGAGAAAAGGATAACTATCGACGCGCTAACTGAAAAACTCAATCTTTTGCAGCACATAAAAAAACGGGGCCCTTTCAGGCCCCGTTTATTCATCATCTCAATTAGAACATTTTGCGCAGACGCAGGCTGAAGGTATGTGCCTGATAGCGCTCGCCCGCTTGCAGATCGTAGCGCGCGTCGAGGTTCAACTCATTCGCCTCATACAACGTGCTGCCGATCGCGACGCCAGCCATGTCTTCCACTGGCGATGCGCCTTTGGTCGTGAAGCTGGTTTCACCCACAGTATCAGCGGCGTAGGACGCGCGGCTGCTGACCTGGCGGTCATCATACTGATGCAACCACGTCACCTGGGCGAATGGCGTCAGATTGCCAAGACCCGTTGCGAAGGTTTTCTCAATACGCGCGCCAATGTCGCTTACGACGGATTGTGCGTGACTGCTGCCAACATCCAGCGCCATACCGTTGCCGCCAGTCTCTTTATAGCCATCAACGTGCTGATAGCCGTAAGTCAGGCTGGCAAGCGGTGTCAGAACCACGCCAGCTGGCAGCGTCAGCGGATAGCCGAATTCAGTCTGCAGCGTGACGGACTGACCGTTGAATTTACCCTGCGCAGCGCCGGAGAAACCGGTGAAATCAGCGCGACGAACGGAGGTGTAGTTCTGACGGTTCACACCCGCAGACAAGTTGAGATACCAAGGATCGCCTGTGAAACCGGCATAACCGATGACGCCGTAGTTATCGGCCGTCGAGGTATTGCCACTCAGGTTTCCTTTACCGTGAACAGACGTATTGCTGTAGTTCACCGCCGCACCCAGACGCCAGTCGTCACCCAGCGAACGATCCGCACCCATGATCAGGCCGCCAAACTTCGCGCTGTAACCACTGACTTCAGCGGTGCTGTCCTGACGTGCATAGCCACCGAACGGTTGACCCCAGACAATCCAGTTGCTGGCGTAATCATCACCCGTCGCCACGCCGCTGGTACCGGAATTGCTCGGATTACGGACGGCATCAATGTGCGCTCCCACCACGGCCTGAGCGGTCGACGTTGCCACCGCAGCGGCTGAACTGGTGTTGATGTTCTGACCCGGAGACAAACTCTCGCCTACGCGGTTCGCTTCACCTTTGCTGTCAATTGCCAGCGAGGCGTTATAAAGCTCCAGTAATTGCGGTGACGCAATCCCGGTATAGTTCCCCAGACCGCCGAGTGAAGCGGTGGCGCTTGGAATCGTCGCCAAACCGCGATCTGGCTGCGTCGGAGGCGTCACAACCGGTGGTGTGATGACGGGCGGCGTGACAATTGGCGGCGTCACAACAGGTGGTGTTACTACAGGCGGCGTGACAACAGGCGGTGTCACCACCGGTGGTTTTACGACGGGAGGCGTGACAACTGGCGGCGTTACGACAGGCGGAGTGACTGGCTGCTCAGCACCGACGGTTAAGACCAGCGCTTTATTCTCGCCATCATCATAAACAGAACCTTGTACAGCACCACGGTAGCCGATGGCTTTGTAGTTCAGTTTATCCGCATTGTAATCGGTCGCGGCACCCGCGGCATTCACCACCACAAAGCGCTGACCTTCGGCGAATTTATAGGTATTACCCGTGCGCACCAGATTGACGCTGGAACCTTGATCAATCGTGGCATTACCGGTCACATTCAGGCGACCATAGCCGGTTTCGGCGATAAGATCGGTGCGTGAAATCGCCAAATCAGAGATACCAGAGATCAGCGTGGCAGCGGCTTTCTGATGGTAATCTCCCGCAACCGTGATGCTGTTGTTCACCTGCAATGACGCAGCATTGTTAACAACAGTACTGGCCACGACATTGTCGTTAAGCAGCAGTGAGCCCGTACCGAATTCTACGTTAGAGCGGGTACTGGTAATGGTCCCAATTCCGTTCAAGCCGGTTAACTCGCCCATGGTGGTGGTTCCACCATTAATTTTTAACGGCTCAGAATTATTGGTATAAATATCACCCGCAACCACACCGCTGTTGGTTAGCGTAATATTAGCAGCGTAAGAGGAGTTGCTGTCGCTCTGGAGATAAAGGGCAAAGTTTGTGCCGCTCAGCAGTCCCTTGTTGATAATATTTGTTTCCAGACTTTGGCTGTAAGTGGAAATCAAAATCCCGTAGCTCGCACCGCTGATTTCACCATTATTGGCTATCGTGCCAATAGAGGTTGCATTAGAGGTACTTGCGTAGATGCCAAAATTGTTTGCGGTGATCTTACCGTTGTTCTCAATGGTACCAATTGCACCATAGTTTTCAATACCGAAAGAACTCCCTATAATTTCATTATCATTGATGAGGGTATCAATCGTACCAAAGTTAAAGATTCCGCCGCCATCATAACTATAGAGTGAGTTTGACTGAAGAATGCCGGTATTATGCAATGTACCAATGCTACTGTTCATGTTGTTATAAATAGCAGCATTGTTTCCTGGCATCATTCCATGATTGCCCGTATCGGTGGCAATCACGCCTGCATTTAATAATGTGTCAATTCTGCCCTGGTTGTTGATGCCGGAATATCCGGTAATTTTCCCATCAGCAGTGTTAGTCAGCGTTTTAATGTAACCCGCATTCGTGACAGCTCCGGTATTATTTAAACCCGGGTTAAAATTATCTGACGCGTTTTTAATTGTTCCGCTGTTGATGAAATTATCAATTTCACCCGATGCGCCTACCGCGACGATGCTGCCATAGTGGTACTGATTAATACTGGAGATAGTCCCTGTATTTTCAAATGACGTTATTGCGCCATTAACCTGAACGATATTATTGCCATAATTACTACTGTTGCTACCGTCATCATTGATGGCACCATCATTGATCAATGTTGCTAATGTGGCATTCTGTTCAACGGTTAACGCGGTGGTGGGCGCACCGGTAATTGAGCCAGTGCTAGTGATATGCAGTGAGTCATTTGGGCCGACAACATTAATGCTGCTAACCGATGAGTCGATAGTTAAACCAGATACTGCTAAAGCGTGAGTTGTCAGCAGCCCCTGCGCCGCCGTTGAAGCCACCAGCAGAGAAATCAGCTGGCTGAGATATTTTTTTTTCATGGTGAGCCGTCACAAAGTTGCGATAGTTGTAAAATGCAGATGAGATCGTCTTCGGATTAATCCGATATCATTCTGGCGGAGAATATACGGTTTGTTGCAAAAAACAATAAGTTTTGCTTAATTATTTCTAAGTGAAACAATCCCACATTTTTTATAATGTTTTTGATTTAACTTAGGGTGAGCAGGGCATGGGAATAAAACATGATATATTCTTCACAGGTATATTGATTAGTTTATCTTTTTTATTAGTGGGCTGTGTTACAGATGATTCGCGCATTACCGCAAAGGAGATTGCACAGCATTCCATGCTGAGCAGAGATGACATACAAACCAACCCTTTTTTGATCGCCACCTGGTCCCGTATTACTGCTCCCGTTCATTCACTGCGCGTCTATATTGAGGGTGACGGCTTTGCATGGAAGAGTCGCACGCAACCTTCAGATGACCCCACGCCACGTAAACCGATCGGGTTGACGCTGGCTGCGACGGATAAAAATCAAAATGTGCTGTATATTGCGCGCCCCTGCCAGTTTATCGGGCCGCCGTTACCTGCTCATTGTGATAAGCGGGTATGGACAAGCGACCGATTTTCACCGTCCGTCATTGATGCTATGAATGACGCGCTGACTCAGTTTGTGAAGCAGTATCCAGGCGTGAAGCTGGAGCTGATAGGGTATTCCGGCGGCGGCAATATCGCAGCAATACTGGCTGAACGCCGCACTGATGTTCGTTCGTTACGCACTGTGGCGGGAAATCTTGACGTGGCGTATGTGAATGCAATTCATCATGTGAGCGCAATGCCCGATGCCGTTAGCGCCATCGATCGTGCTTCTGCACTCCGAACGATGCCGCAACTTCATTTCAGCGGTGATGCTGATAAAACAGTGACACCCGAAGTCGCGCAACGCTTTCAGCGTGCAGTCGGTGGCACTTGCAGTCAGGTCGACATCGTCAGCAACATGACACATGGATCGGATTGGGCCGCCATTTGGCCGCAACTGTTGGCGAAGGAATTGCCTGAGTGTTAAAGCACTTGCATCGTCCACCAGCGGATGTGGCTACCTTTATTCAGCCAGCAGACGGTGAACCGATAAGCTGGCATCAGTCGTTCTCCGCCGTAAGCGGCGCAGTGCCCGGTCTTTGACAGCAGGGAAGGTCATCCGTCATTGTCATCATCACTTTAACGAGTATGGATTTGGTGACTGAGAAATGCTGAAAGATGATTTTTAAAACGTCAGATCGCTTTCCCAGATCAACGTTCACATTCGTTCTGTTTCGACGATCGCTCAATGATGCACTTTTTGATATATATTTGTGAATATATTGACGCGATTTATATACCTCAGTGCATCCATTCTTTATTTCTTAAAACTCCTGATGTTTAGATTATGTTGGTTTGAATAATAAAGCAGGCACTCATTTATTTTTTGTTACCATCCGTCGCGTTAAAATAGACTCAATAAGGAATATCATTTCTTGACAGATTGTTTACTTCTTATTGTGGAGCGTGTTGACAGAGGGTAAATCCACGCACTTTCTGGCTTTTTAAATTCAACTCATTGATTTGTATTTTTGTAAATACTCGCTCTCGTCCACTTGCGGACAAATATACTTTAATTTAGCTTATGTAAAGAATATTGATCTTAATCACTGATCTTTATCGGTCACTTATCCCAGAATGATGTTTATGGAAGAGCGCCATTTTGGTGTTCTATTTCTGAACGAAGGGAAGATTAACGATGGCGGACTCATTTCAGAATGAAGTGCCAAAGGCCCGAATTAATTTGCGGCTGAACCTGCATACCGGGGGCGCACAGAAGAAAGTTGAATTACCCCTGAAATTATTAACAGTAGGGGACTTCAGTAATGGTCGGGAGAGCCGCCCGTTGTCTGAACGTGAAAAAAAAGATATTAACAAAAATAACTTCGGGAGCGTACTGGCTGAGTTTTCACCCCAGGTAAACCTGGCGGTAGAAAATACGCTGGCCGGTGACGGCAGCGAAGAAAATATTTTGCTTACCTTCCGCGATATAAAAGATTTTGAGCCTGAACAGGTTGCCCGCCAAATCCCACAGTTAAAAGCGATGCTCGCTATGCGTAGCCTGCTGCGCGACCTCAAGTCTAACCTTCTTGATAATGCCACCTTCCGCAAAGAGCTGGAACGGATATTACGCGACCCGGCGCTGAGCAATGAACTACGCAGTGAAATCGCCGCTCTGGCACCAAAACACGCCTGATTATTGACGGACCAACACAGGATTATGCTGATGTCTGTACAGAATGAAAACGCTGTATCCGGCGGCGAGACGCTCGTCCGGGAACGTTCCATGGATAGCGGGGTATATGCCTCGCTGTTTGAAAAAATCAACCTGACGCCTGCGACCGGCCTGAGCGATCTGAGTATCTGGCAGGATGAAGCCGCGATGGCGGAAGCCGACGCAAATGAACGTATCACCGCTGGCGTAAAGGTGTTCCTTGAGCGCCTTCGCCAGTCCGGTCAGAAGGTGGATAAGCTCGACAAGACGTTAATCGACCACCATATCGCTGAGCTGGATTATCAAATCAGCCGCCAGCTGGATGTGGTCATGCACCACGTGGAATTTCAGAAAGTTGAAAGCCTGTGGCGCGGTCTGAAGCATCTGGTCGACAACACCGATTATCGCCAGAACGTAAAGACCGAAATCCTCGATATCTCCAAGGATGATTTACGTCAGGATTTTGAAGACGCCCCGGAAATCATCCAGAGTGGACTGTACACACACACGTATGTAGCGGAATACGACACCCCTGGCGGTGAGCCGATTGCGGCCGTCATTTCTGCATACGAGTTTGATGCGTCGGCCCAGGATGTGGCGCTGATGCGTAACATCTCTAAAGTGTCCGCTGCGGCCCATATGCCGTTTATCGGCTCTGCCGGCCCGAAATTCTTTAATAAGACCTCGATGGAAGAAGTCGCTGCTATCAAGGACATCGGCAACTACTTCGACCGTGCCGAATACATCAAGTGGAAATCCTTCCGCGACACCGACGATTCCCGCTACCTGGGTCTGGTGATGCCGCGCGTGCTGGGTCGCCTGCCGTATGGCCCGGACACGGTACCGGTGCGCAGCTTTAACTATATCGAGCAGGTCAAAGGCCCGGACCACGAGAAATACCTGTGGACCAGCGCGTCGTTTGCTTTTGCCGCTAATATGGTAAAAAGCTTTATCAACAACGGCTGGTGCGTGCAAATCCGTGGCCCGCAGGCCGGTGGGGCGGTGAAAGATCTGCCGATTCATCTTTACGACCTCGGCACCGGCAATCAGGTGAAAATCCCGTCTGAGGTGATGATACCGGAGACCCGCGAGTTTGAGTTCTCCAACCTCGGCTTTATCCCACTGTCGTACTACAAAAATCGCGATTACGCCTGCTTCTTCTCAGCGAACTCTACCCAGAAACCGGCCATTTACGACACCGCCGACGCCACCGCCAACAGCCGCATCAACGCCCGTCTTCCCTACATTTTCCTGCTGTCGCGTATCGCGCACTATCTGAAGCTGATTCAGCGCGAAAACATCGGCACCACCAAAGATCGCCGTTTGCTGGAGCTGGAACTCAACACTTGGGTGAAAAGCCTGGTCACCGAAATGACCGACCCGAACGACGACCTGCAGGCGTCTCACCCGCTGCGTGATGCGAAAGTGATCGTTGAGGATATCGAAGACAACCCGGGCTTCTTCCGCGTGAAGCTGTTTGCGGTGCCGCACTTCCAGGTGGAAGGGATGGACGTGAATCTGTCGCTGGTGAGCCAGATGCCGAAGGCAAAAGCGTAAGGCAAGGATAACCAGGGATGAAAATTTACCGTCCATTGTGGAACGAGGGGGCTTTATTATCCCCTCAGCAGTTCCAGCAGCAGGCTGAATGGGAGTCTTTTCGCAGCGCCGGTGCATCAGCACTGGCATCCCCATTCCCCTGGGGTGTGGAAAAAGTTGAGTTTAATGACAGCCTTCTTTCGTCTGGTCTGATCCAGATTACGCAGTTACGGCTCTGGCTGGAGGAGGGTTCGCTGATTGATGCCCAAAGGAGCGATCTGCCTCCGCCGCCTCGTGAGTTAGATGCCAGCCTGCTGGCATGTCTCGATGCGGTAACCGTCGTCATCGCACTGCCTCACATGCAGCCGGGTGTGATCAACGTTGAACAGGAGGGGATTATCCCGGACCGACCGCTTCGCTATCGTGAAGAATGGGTGACATTGCAGGATGCTTTTGGGTCTGAAGATGAATCCATGGCCGTTGCCCGGTTTAATTTCACGATCCGGTTTGCTCATGAAAGCAATGATTCCTGGAAAGTGTGCCCGGTCGCAAGACTGATCAGGGATGGGCAAAATGCGTGGCGAGTGGATCCGTCTTTTATTCCTCCCGTTGCGTCATTTGCGGCAAGCCCGATTCTTCGCGAACGCCTGGTGCTGCTTAATCGCCAGTTACGCTCCCGGCGCCGGCGCCTGATGACGATGCGTCGTGAAAGTAACGAAAGACTTGCCGATTTCGCCGTCGCCGATGTTTCTCTTTTCTGGTTGCTGAATGCGTTGAATTCTCACGCCAGAGTGCTGACGGAATTTGAACGTTTTCCGTCCCGTCCGCCAGAACAGGTGTGGGCTGAACTCGCACGTCTGGCAGGAAGCATGCTGACCTTTTCCCTGGACCATGATCTTGACGCCATACCGGGTTATGACCACGAGGAACCGGCCAATGCGTTTCCTCCGCTGTTTGACTTGATATCGGGTTTGCTGGAGGCAAGTCTGCCGTCCCGGGTCATTGCTCTTGAAATGTCTCGCCTGGACGGACAAACCTGGAAGGCAAACCTTCACGATATTCGTCTGCGTGAAGAGGCCGACCTCTGGCTTTCAGTGCGTTCAAATGTCCCGGCCTGGCAGGTTGCTGAGAAATTCCCTGCACTCTGTCAGGCGGGGTCGCCTGATGACGTCAACGAGATCTATGGCGCGGCACTCAAGGGTATCCCTTTGATCCCGGTGAGCAGGGTCCCGGCAGCGTTGCCCGTACGCATGGAAAACCAGTACTTCGCGCTTGATATGGAAAGCCCCGCTGCACATGAAATGCAGGAGCAGGGCGTGTGTATGTTCTATGTACCGGAGTTGCTTGGCGCTCTTGAACTTGAATTGTTTGCGGTTTTGCGCTCATGAGACAGGATATCGATATCGACCAGCTGATGACGGAGACCTGGCTCACCGTCACCATGCTGAAGAAAGGCGCCGTCACGCTTAATGGTACTGCGCTTTACGACAAGTGCGTTAAACAGGTTGAAAGCGTACGGGAAGCACTGGAGCGCGCCGGTTATGACGAGGCCAGTGTCGAACATATTTCCTATGCACAGTGCGCTTTGCTTGATGAGACGGTGATGAGCCGTAAGCCTGAAAAAAGTGGGGAAGAAGAAGATCCCAAAATTGATGAGGGCCAGGCCGCCTGGCGTAAAGCGCCGCTTCAGGCGCGATTTTTTGGCTCACTCCGGGCAGGTGAAGCGCTGTGGGATCGCATTGCCGAGGTCCTGCGGCAGCCCTCTCCGAACCCGGCTGTTTTAACCTGCTATCACCGTGTGATTGCGCTGGGTTTTCAGGGGTTATACAGCCTGAAAGCGGTCAGCCAGTCGCAGCGGGACGAGGTGGTCAAGGCCCTGTCTGAGCGCGTACCTCCGCCTGACGCAGGCCTTTCTCTTGTTGTTCACCGGATGGGGAAACATCGCTGGAGTCTGATGCGCTCAGTCTGGTTCTGGATAGCGCTCGCCATCATCCTGACAGGCGTTATCTGGTGGGGAGGCCATTTGTGGCTCCAGGCACTGTTGTCAGCACAAATACCGGAGCTGCGTGGCTAATGCGTAGATCAGTCATTATTCCGGTTGCCCTGTACACCTTTGTCGCCGTTGCCACGTTGCTGTGGTTGCTCTGGTATTTCATCCCGGCAGGAAACGTGTTTAAAGGACTGACCACTCTGCTAACCCTCTTTCTGGCAGGCTGGATTGTTATTAAAAACTGTCGGCGTGACGAGCCAGAATCCGATGCCACTGCCACCGCCGATGATCTGCCATTACCCGATACCGAAGGCCCCGTTGTACTGGTGTGTGGTGACATGCTGGATACCTTGTTTCAGGGAAGCGCCCTGCGTAAAACAGCCCAGGGATGGTGGCTTCGGGCCGATGACGTCAGCCGATTAACCGTCCTTGTCCGTAGCATACAGAAACAGTTCCCACGCCAGATTGGTCAGCTTTCGGTGATGTACCGCTGCCAGCCAGACCAACATCAGGAGGAAGCTGTTCTGCGCTCTACACTGAAAACTCTCCGCCAGCAAAGTAAACAGATCAAATCCCTGACGGGTTTTACACCGCCGGTGTTGGTGAGTGCGGAATTATCCGGACCAGAAACGCCGTGGATCATCGTTCGCGGTGACAAGCCGATTGTATGTCCTGTTAATGATTCGCCGCAGGCATTCATTGACTGGCAGCAGACGAATGACAATATCCTGGCGCTGCCAGCGGTCAGCCAGGCATTTTCCTTTATCCGTAATACGCTGATCGATGAACTGGAGAAACCGGACCGGTTAACGCCGCCTGTGCATGCATTCTCCGTGACTATGCGCCTCGGCGTGGTCAATCCAGAGACTCAGTCAGTCTGGTCCGCCTGGCTCTATTCCCGCACCTGCTTACAGTTTACCCGCAAGCCCGTACCTTCAGTTCCGACAGGTATGTTCCCGGATGCCGTTTTGCCACTTCTGGTGCCATTTGCATCCACAGTACAGGGGGGGCAACGTGCCCGCCGTCTGGTTCTGCTGATGTGGCTGTGTGCCTTGGCCGCATTGGGTATTTCTGCACTTAATAATCGTGACCTCATCCGTCAGGTGAGTGCCGATTTACAGCGCTGGTACGCGATTCCGATGAACCACTATCGTCCAAAAGCTGAATCTCTCGCCGCGCTTAAACAGGATGTACTCCTGCTTGAACGCTGGCAGCGCCAGGGAGAGCCATTACGTTACAGCCTCGGCTATTACCCGGGACAACGTCTGTGGCTGTCCTTGCAACAAGCTATCGATACCTGGACACCGCCACCCGCCCCTAAACCGAAACCGGTCCCGAAAATAGTCCGTCTCGACAGCATGTCACTGTTCGACTCCGGCAAATCGGCACTCAAAGAAGGCTCAACCAAAATACTCGTCAACACGCTGGTGGGGATCAAAGCCAAACCTGGCTGGCTGATTGTGGTCAGCGGGCACACCGATAACACCGGGGACGATGCCTCGAATCAGACGCTTTCCTTGAAACGCGCCGAATCAGTGCGTGATTGGATGCAGATCACCGGCGACGTGCCAGAAAGCTGTTTTGCGGTGCAGGGCTACGGTGAAAGCCGCCCTGTCGCCACCAATGACACCTCGGCTGGTCGTACGCTTAACCGTCGTGTCGAAATCAGTCTTGTACCGCAGGCCGATGCCTGTCAGGTAAAAGGCGAACCTGCGTCACCGGCTCAGGGTGACGTCTTAACTCAAAAAATGGAGAAGTAAAATATGGCAATTCCAGTCTACCTGTGGCTGAAGGATGATGGCGGTGCGGACATCAAAGGGTCTGTGGACGTCAAGGACCGCGAAGGCAGCATCGAAGTGGTGGCACAGGAACATACCCTCTACATCCCGACCGACAACAATACCGGCAAGCTGACAGGTACCCGTATCCACACCCCGTTCCTCTTCACCAAGGAAATCGACTCCTCCAGCCCGTACCTGTACAAGGCGGTGACGACGGGCCAGACCCTGAAGTCTGCCGAATTCAAGTGGTACAAAATCAATGATGCGGGTCAGGAAGTCGAATATTTCAACACCAAGCTGGAAAACGTGAAACTGGTGAAAGTCGCGCCGAAAATGCATGACATTAAGGACCCGGCTTACGAGAAGCATAATCACCTCGAACAGATTGAACTGCGTTACGAAAAAATCACCTGGACCTACAAAGACGGCAACATCATTCATTCCGATTCCTGGAACGAACGCGCCACCGCGTAATCCCTGCAGCAGACGGTTTTCCGTCTGCTGTTTTTGTTTTGCACAGCGTCTGCCCCGCGGACGTTCTGCAAAACAGCAATACATTTTTCTGCACTGACCTTATGGGCCTCGGTTAACGGCCAGGGGCGGTAGCGTGCCTGAACGACAATAACAGGAGCAAGAAGAAGCACATGGAACACCAGTCAGCAGTTCTGTTACGACGACTTAACCCTTACTGCGCAAAAGCGCTGGAATCAGCGGCTTCTCTGTGTCAGACCCGGGCGCATGCTGAAATCCTCCCCGAACACTGGCTGTTGAAACTGCTGGAGCAGGGCGAAGGCGACCTCATCGTGCTGGCCCGTCGTTACGAATGGGATATGGACGCCATCTGGCAGGATTTGCTGACACACCTTGATCGCCTACCGCGTTCTGTTCGCCAACGCCCGCAGCTGTCAGATAACCTGGAAGCCCTGTTGAAACAGGCGTGGATGTCGGCGTCCTTGCAGAGCGAAGATCACATCCGCAGCCTGCATCTGCTGATGGCGTTGACGGAAAGCCCGAAACTCATTCGCTGCGATGGCCTGTGGCCGTTGTTCTCGCTGGGTCAGAACCAGCTTGAACGTCTGTGTCCGTTGCTGGATACGCAGTCCGACGAACGCCCGGACATGCAGCTGGATGAAGAATTAGCCAAAAGCGATGAGGTTGAGTTTGTGGGGAGTCCGATCAGTGCTGACGTTACAGAAGGTGAACTGTCGCCAGCGTTACAGAACGCGCTGGATAAATTTACCCTCGACGTCACTGCCAAAGCGAAAGAGGGCAAAATCGACCCGGTCTTCGGGCGCGATACGGAAATCCGTCAGATGGTGGATATCCTCTCCCGCCGCCGCAAGAACAACCCAATCCTGGTCGGTGAACCGGGAGTGGGCAAAACCGCGCTGGTGGAAGGGCTGGCGCTGCGCATTGCTGAGGGCAATGTGCCGGAAAGCCTGAAAACCGTGGTGCTGCGTACCCTCGACCTTGGTCTTTTACAGGCGGGCGCAGGCGTAAAGGGCGAGTTCGAACAGCGCCTGAAAAACGTCATTGATGCCGTACAGCATTCGCCGGTCCCTGTCCTTCTGTTCATCGACGAAGCGCATACCATCATCGGTGCGGGCAACCAGGCCGGGGGCGCGGATGCGGCCAACCTGCTGAAGCCTGCGCTGGCACGCGGTGAGCTGCGCACCATCGCGGCCACCACCTGGAGCGAGTACAAACAGTATTTTGAGCGTGATGCCGCGCTGGAGCGCCGCTTCCAGATGGTCAAAGTCGATGAACCTGACGATGATACTGCCTGCCTGATGCTGCGAGGCCTGAAATCCCGCTACGCGGAACATCACGGTGTACACATCACCGATGATGCATTAAAAGCCGCCGTGACTCTCTCCCGGCGCTACCTGACGGGCCGCCAGCTGCCGGATAAAGCCGTCGACCTGCTCGACACTGCATCTGCCCGCGTACGCATGAGCCTCGATACCGTGCCGGAAGTGCTGACACGGTACCGGGCGCAACTCACGGCGCTAGAGCTCGAAAATCAGGCGCTGCTGGAAGATATTGCGCTGGGTGGAAACCACCACGGTGAGCGACTGACCGCGATTGAACAACAGCAGAACGACCTGATTGTCGAGCTCGACGAGCTGGAGAGCCAGTACGGCCGCGAGCTGAGCCTGACGGAAAAGCTGCTGGCCGTGCGCCAGGACATCAGTCGCCAGAGCGATATCGCCGCGCTGCGACAGCAACTTTCTGAGTTGCAGGGCAACGCGCCGCTACTATCACTGGACGTGGACACCCGCATCGTGGCGAACGTGATTGCCGACTGGACCGGTGTACCGCTCTCTTCCCTGATGAAGGATGAACAGACAGAACTGCTCCATCTGGAAAGCGAAATCGGTAAACGCGTGGTCGGGCAGGACGCGGCGCTGAATGCCATTGCGCAACGTCTGCGGGCCTCCAAAACCGGGCTGACGCCGGAGAATGGGCCGCAGGGCGTATTCTTACTGACTGGCCCGAGCGGCACCGGCAAGACTGAAACTGCGCTGGCACTGGCCGATGTGCTGTACGGCGGTGAAAAGTCGCTGATTACCATCAACCTCTCCGAATACCAGGAGCCGCATACTGTCAGCCAGTTGAAAGGCTCTCCTCCGGGCTACGTGGGATACGGCCAGGGCGGCATCCTCACGGAAGCGGTGCGCAAGCGTCCGTACAGCGTGGTGCTGCTCGATGAAGTGGAAAAAGCCCATCGCGACGTGATGAACCTGTTTTACCAAGTGTTTGACCGGGGCTTTATGCGCGACGGCGAAGGGCGAGAAATCGATTTTCGCAATACCGTGATTCTGATGACATCGAATCTCGGCGGTGACCATCTGATGCAGTTGCTGGACGAGCAGCCGGATGCGACCGAAGCTGACCTGCACGAGCTCGTGCGTCCGCTCCTGCGCGACCATTTTCAGCCAGCCTTATTAGCCCGCTTTCAGACGGTGATTTACCGTCCTCTCAATGAGCCTGCAATGCGCACCATCGTGGAAATGAAGCTTGCACGGGTAAGCCAGCGTTTGCATCGCCACTACGGACTTACCACTCACATCGGTGAAAGTCTGTATGACACCCTGACGTCTGCCTGTCTGCTGCCGGATACCGGCGCGCGTAACGTCGACAGCCTGCTCAACCAGCAAATCCTGCCGGTGCTGAGTCAGCAGTTGCTGAGCCATATGGCTGCTAAGCAAAAACCGTCCTCATTGCAACTGACCTGGGATGATGAACAGGGCATTGTGCTGGCATTTGATCAACAGGTAGAAGGTGAGGTGTCATGAGCAGTTCCCTGACCAACAAGGCAACCGAGGCTGTGCAACAGCTTTTAGGCCAGTCACGCTATCGCGTTGATGTACATGCCTGTACTGAATTTTTGGATGTGTTGCGTTACAACGCCGTTGAATCACTTAGCCAGCCATGGCGCTATAACGTGGTAGTTACCTGCTCCTCTGCGGATATTGCCTGCGACACGTTACTGTTGAAACCGGCGTCATTTACTTTCCAGATACCGGTGTTTGACGGAACACCGCCGCTGCCGGTGCGAAGCGTATTTGGCGTGGTGGAGTCGTTTCGTCGAATATCCACGTCCAGTGATGATACCTTTTACGCCCTGACGCTCGTTCCCCGTATTGCCCTTCTGGACTATACGAAAGGGAGCGAGATCTACCTTAATCAGTCGGTCACTGAAGTGGTTGAACAGGTATTGCGTAAGCACGGTCTGGAGGGGCCAGACTTTGAGTTCCGGCTCTCCCGCGAATATCCACCTCGTGAGCTCATCACCCAGTGGCGGGAAACTGACCTGGCGTTTATCCAGCGCCTGCTGGCAGAAGTGGGCATTTACTGGCGCTATGAAATGGACAGCCGTCTTGAACAGGACGTGGTGATTTTTCAGGACAGCCAGCAGCAGTATGAATTTGGCGTCACGCTGCCATTACGCAACCAGGCCGGGATGAGTGACAGCGGGCAGGAGAGTCTCTGGGATATTCAGACCGCATATAACGTGGTAAGCGGAAGTGTCGCCACCCGTGACTACAACTACCGTGATGCCCTGGCGCCTCAGGACAGCGCCGAATGCATTTTCAGCAAGGAAGGGATCACCACCGGGGAAACGTACCATTATGCGGAACCCTTCCTGACAGCAGATGACGCTGAAAGCACCGAGACCGGGGCATACTTTGCCCGTCTGCGTCACGAACGCATCCTGAACGCGCAGTATCGCGTCACTGGGCACTCCTCCAGTCCCCATCTGGCCCCCGGTCAGGTGCTGGAAACGGACGGCATCTTACCCGATGCCGTGAAAGACGGCATCCTTATCACCACGGTGCGCACCAGCGGTTCACGCAAAAGTAGCTTTACGTTGACGTTTGAGGGGTTCCCTTACAGCGAAACCGTCTGCTACCGTCCCGCACTGCTCAGCCGCCCGGTGATATCCGGCTCACTGCCAGCTCGCGTGGAAAGCACGCAAAAAGGCGACACCTATTCCTGGCTCGATTCTGACGGGCGCTACCGGGTGAAGCTGGACTTCGATCGCAACAGTCCTGAAGAGGGTTATGCCTATTTGTGGCTTCGGCTGGCGAAACCCTATGCCGGTGATACTTACGGTTTCCACTCCCCGCTTATCGACGGAACCGAAGTGGCCGTCGTTTTTGACAGTGGGGATCCGGATCGACCTTACATCGCCTGTGCCCTGCATGACTCAGAACATCCGGATCATGTCACCCGTGACAATCATACGCGGAACGTCTGGCGTACTCCGGCAAACAATAAGCTGCGGATGGAGGATAAGCGGCAGGAAGAGCATATCAAGCTCGCGACGGAATACGGAAAAACGCAGCTGAACATGGGGCATCTGGTGAATGGCCAGCGTGAAAAACGCGGTGCCGGTTTTGAACTGCGAACGGATGAGCATGGCGCTGTACGTGCGGCAAAAGGCCTGTTCCTGACGGCTGATGCACAGGCCAAGGCACAGGGCCCGGTGCTGGAAATGGCACCCGCTGTTAACCAGATAAATCAGGCCAACAGGCAGATGCAGGCGCTGAACAGCGCCGCAGAAGCGGCCGGTGCCCTGGTATCTGATATCAACACCCAGATAAGCCTTGTCACCGACATAATCAAAGACCTTCAGTCTGCCGTGCTTCTGGGCAGTGCTCCACAGGGCGTGGCATTCACCTCAGGGGAACATCTTCAGCTGAGCAGCACCCGTAATACGATGATCAATGCAGGCCAGCATCTCGATGTCGGGGCCATGGAAAACCTGTCCGTGACCGTGGAAAAAGCCCTCGGGATGTTTGTGCATAAAGGCGGGGCGAAGATTGTCGCCAACCAGGGAGACATCGAGATTCAGGCTCAGCACAACACGATGGCCCTGTTTTCTGAAAAACAGCTGACGGTGAGCAGTAGTGAGGATGAAATTATTATCAGTACCCCGGAAACCTTGACGCTTAACGGTGGCGGGTCTTACCTGAGGCTGAGTAAGAACGGGATTGAACACGGTTCCTCCGGTGATTTCATTGTGAAATCATCTCGCTATCAGGTGCCATTAAGTGGTGCATCTCTCGATACTGATATGCCAGTCTACAACAAAACCTCACTTGAACTTCTGCCCCCTGCGACAGATGGCAATATGTCACGCTAAGGATTGCTGGAATGAAAATATGTTTCCCGGTACGCAAACAGAATGGTAGCGAATACTCCACTCTGGAAGAGGTGATGGGAGTGATCGGTCGTGAGCCTCACGGCTCCTGGCTTGCGGGGACCAATCAACTCTGGCATGGCGGTTTTCACGTCAGCGAGGTGTCAGCACCCGGGTCAGTATTGACCGCCGACAATATCGATACTGCCGTACCCTTGCAGTGTATGGTGCAGGGTGAGGTGGTTGCCTGGCGCCTGAATCAGGACTACAGAAAAGCTGATTACAACGGGAAAGCCCTGCAATATTCCAGCACCTTTGTGCTGGTGAAATCGATATGTAAGCCCGATCCGGATAAAGCGAACAGCTGGCTGGAGTTTTACTCGCTTTATATGGGGCTTGCTCCGTTATCGGTCTACCCCAAAAGAAAATGTATGAAGGCCACCACTACGGTCATTAAACACCCTGCGGGGAAATGTGAAACCAGCGCTTCAGCGGATGGGGTGGCTGATATTTCTTCGGGCAAAGGGGAGCTGAGCAAAGATAGCCGGGTCATTATTCTGCGCGAAACATTGTTTAAAAATAAAGGTGCAACTCAGCCCTTTGGTCTGGCGAAAATGCTGAATGCCGGTGGCGAGGCCACGGGGGAAGCCTTCTGGGTCACCATGCTGCCTGAATATATGGCACCCGATGGTGAACAATATGCGCAGATGCCCGCCTGGATGCAAAAAGCGAACGCTCAGGGCATGTTCGATTCGGTGAGCAAACCGTCAGCAAAACTGGAAATGGAAGCCGGAGAGGCAATTGGTTTTCTGGCTGAAGATATCGCCCCGGCGGGTAAAAGTCAGGTGACGTCCAGCCACTTTTCGCATATCGAGGTGATCAGCAGTGATGCCCGGATGCCGGATTTTCTGAATAATCCCGGGCAGGTGACCAGCGGGCAGAAATTCATTCGCCTGCATCCGGAAGCCGATTTGTATACCCGGTCAGGCTCGGGTGAGCAGACTGTGTTTACGAAAACGGGGACCAAAACACCAAAAGACAGTACTAAAATCCTTCGTGTGGCAGATTGCAGTCCGTTTGAAGACGCGCAGCATCAGACCTGGTTTAAGGTCAGCGGCCACAGCTGGATGAATCAGAGTGGTATCGATCAGATAAACCAGTATGACCTGAAGGAACGGGGTTTTAGTCCCCTGGAGCAGGACGCCTCACCGGATGTGTCGAAATCACTGCGAGAAAACTGGGTCAAATGGGCTTATGACTGGTTGTCAGCACAGGTCGGTCAGGCTCAGGGGATACATGAAAAACAGGTCTCGGCTTTTTATAAAGCGATGGTCAAAAAGACAGATTCGGATGGTGACGGCCAGCTGACCGGAAGGGAGCTTTACAACGCACTGCATCACCCGGAAGCCGGAGTGAGAGATATCGCGGCCCGTCTGGTGGTGAAGCATGACAGTGAGTGGTTTGGGGGGAGCAGTCATCACCGCTGGTCCGTTTTTTTCCAGAATTATGACAGGCTACGCATGGCATATGCCAGACAATGGCTGGATGACTGTGAGTGGATGAGTAAGGTGGAGGCATTCAGGAGTGGTGCCCCGGTGTGGCATTTTCATCCGGTAATGTTTTTGGATGCTATAAATGATTCAGATGCAGATGAAATGGATTTAAAGTGGCTGAACGTGGCTAAAGGGCAACTGACATTTAACTCTGAAGGTAATGATATAGAAAATAGTATTTATTTTTCACGACACCCGCATGTTCCAAATAATAGAGGTGTAGTTATAGGCATTTCTGGTGTTACTTTTGGCCGAGGTTTAGATCTGGGGCAACAGTCAAGATCATATATCCAAAGTCTCTTTCGCGAAATGGAAAAAAACACCAAACCATTATCAGCATCACTAACTAAATGGCTTCTTGGTAGTGTGGCATTGCAGGGGGCAGCGGCGCTGACCTATTGCAATAGCATAGATCAACATGTTCCTAAAATTGAACAGTTCCTCACTCGTAAGCAACAGTACTTTCTCTTTAATGCCGTTTATTCTCATCAATATGAGATAACAAATCGCGTACTTTCAAAAGGTACTGAGATTGATCAAGTCATGGTGACTGCAAACCTTGATTCATATGATCAGAGCGTACAAGATGTTTTGGTTGACTTAACATTTAGAGGCGATAACTCACCAAGGACAAGGCGTTATTTTCTGAACGATTTAGTTAACGGAAAGGAAAAATTCAAAGCTAATATTTCCAACACTCATTGGAAAGATGCATTTGGTGTTCCAACTGAAAGATTTAATTCAAGAAAAGGCTTTTTATAATGAACAGATTAATCAACGTAATTGTATTTATGAGCATCTTTTCTTTGACTGTTCATGCTACATCCCAGGACGAGCTATCTAACTATCAAGAAATAAAATCCAAATTAGAAAAATCAGATAAGGAACTTAATATTTTATATAAATCACAAATTGATGAATATAAAAAAGAGGGGGGGCATTTTATGGACAGAATGAATCACGGGATATTTACCTGAAAAAATCGCAACAGGCATGGATAAAAATTAAGGATGCTGATTGTGCTTATGAAACATACGAATCTAAAAAAGGTACGGGATTTCAAAGTATATACTTACAATGCCTTCTTGAAAAAACAAATAGTAGGATTGAATATCTAAAAAGGAATAATTAGTAAACCCCATCCCGCGTGGAGGAATATGTTTATATTGTAGGCGTGATTTTCATCTCTCTATTAGTTTCATTGTCCGTAAATTCAGGTGCTGTTAAATATAAAATGGAGCGAGCTTGAGGAGGTGTAAGTATTAAAATGGTATTAATACACCCCTATCAATAATATCTAGAGCACAGATGCTGGGAATTATTTGTATTGGAGATAAATCCACTCATGGTGACACACTTCAGTCCTGTTCATCTGAGATGATATTTGGTGGTATAGATGTCGCTCGTAAAGGGGATATAGTCTCATGCTCCGTCGAAGGGCATGACCTTACGTCCATTGTGGAAGGACTCCCGACTATCTGGACAACGGTATTTCATTTTCATTTCATGGTAATAAGTGTGGCTGCGGCTTTTCGCTTATTACGTCATTACCGGATGTGCTGGTCGGATAATTATTAGTGTTAACCTTCGAATAAAGTATCGGATACATCACGCTAAGGATTGCTGGAATGAAAATATGTTTCCCGGTACGCAAACAGAATGGTAGCGAATACTCCATTCTGGAAGAGGTGATGGGGGTGACTGGTCGTGAGCCTCACGGTTCCTAGCTTGCGGGGACCAATCAACTGTGGCATGGCGGTCTTCACGTCAGCGAAGTGTCAGCACCCAGGTCAGTACAGGTCTCGGCTTTTTATAAAGCGATGGTCAAAAAGACAGATTCGGATGGTGACGGCCAGCTGACCGGAAGGGAGCTTTACAACGCACTGCATCACCCGGAAGCCGGAGTGAGAGACATCGCGGCCCGTCTGGTGGTGAAGCATGACAGTGAATGGTTTGGGGGGAGCAGTCATCACTGCTGGTCCGTGTTTTTCCAGAATTATGACAAGCTACGCATGGCATATGCCAGACAATGGCTGGATGACTGTGAGTGGATGAGTAAGGTGGAGGCATTCAGCAGCGGGCAGCCTGTATGGCATATGCATCCGATAGTGTTTTTGAATGCAATTGTGAATATAGGTACTATCCATATTACTCCGGAAATGCTTTATAAAGTCTTTGATGGCTTAAAATCACCTGCAAAGCTCTCCTTTCTTCAAGAAATTGCAGATGAGATTAATAATCATGGAAGTGAATATAAACTAGATAACTTATTGAGAGTTAATCACTTCTTTGCGCAGATTAGGGAGGAGATGGGAGAGATGGTAAGTCCTGTTGAAGGCCTCAATTATAGTGAAGAGGGTTTAAATGCTAATTTTAGCTATTTTAGATCTCATCCTGCAGAAGCAAAGGAATACTCCTATGCGAAAGTTAATGGAAAGATTACAAAACATGCAAATGAGATTGCTATCGCTGATAGGGTTTATGCAAATAGGCTAGGTAATGGGAATGTTTCGTCAGGCGATGGTAGTACATACAGAGGTAGAGGTGGTATTCATCTCACAGGGAAAGTAAATTATCAGGGTTTTTCTGATTATTATAAAAAGCACTGGGATAATAATGTTGATTTTATAAACATCCCTTCTGTACTCGAAGAAGGAGTCTACTGTGTGCGTTCCGCAGTTTACTTCTGGCTCCGCGAAAAACTTTATGATCTTGCAGATCAGGGAGATAAAGGCGCAATAGTAGATAAAATCACAGCAAAAGTGAATCTATATACAACCAGTTATGCAAAACGTCGAGATCATTTTGAACGTATAAAATCAAATAACATCTTTATCGATGCTTTTTAATTAATTAAAAATCGAGGTTGGTATGACTAAAATTAATACTTATTTTGGTGTTAGTGCACTGTTCTTGAGTGCTTCAATTCATGCTGCATATATGCCATACGTTGTAAGTAATTATGAAGGTCATATTGGCGAATATCCTGTGCATTTGTCACTTCAATATTGTGATTTTGGAAAAAATATAAATATTGAAGGAAGTTATTATTACAATAACCACAGGGCACCAATCCCTTTATACGGTGTAAATGAATCAAATTCAATTGTGTTATGCGAGGTCAATAACGACGATAACTTCGATAGGTATATTGTTCAGGGTGAAAATTTTGACTTGTCAAAATGTCCTTTTAAACTTGCAAGAGACCCAACTGGCTTAGTTGGTGAGTGGCACAATGAACGGTCAACTTTGAATGTTGATTTAAAAGCAACAATCCGACTTAATGAAGGTGTTCTACATGGATCTGCAAAAGAAATCGATATTCCATTTTGGGGACAGACGAAACAACATAGCTTTATTGGTATTTATGAAGTAAGCAACGATGGCATTGCAATAAATAAAGTTAATGTTGTGGAAAAAGCAAATGGTAAAATAATTCAAACCATCAACCCACAGTTGAAAGGGTGTGAATTTGGATCTTATATGACATCTATTTTTCAGAATATAGAAAATGATGGCTCGCAAGTTCGTTTGAATTGCTACAGTACGGGAGGGGATGTGAGTGTTAATTACAGTTTAAATAAGAAAACTTTTCGCTATGGCATTGTCGATAAATAATGGTTTGTTTAAATGCACATAAAATTGACTGTATTGAATTGGATGCACCGGCACTGAAATGAGTGAGATTTTAAAAAAAAGATACACTTGGGCTATATTAATTGTAAATAATGAAAAGGGAATTTTATGCAAGGAATGATTTGTATGTGACGTCCAGCCACTTTTCGCATATCGAGGTGATCAGCAGTGATGCCCGGATGCCGGATTTTCTGAATAATCCCGGGCAGGTGACCAGCGGACAGAAATTCATTCGCCTGCATCCGGAAGCCGATTTGTATACCCGGTCAGGCTCGGGCGAGCAGAGTGTGTTTACGAAAACGGAGACCAAAACACCAAAAGACAGTACCAAAATCCTTCGTGTGGCAGATTGCAGTCCGTTTGAAGACGCGCAGCATCAGACCTGGTTTAAGGTCAGCGGCCACAGCTGGATGAATCAGAGTGGTATCGATCAGATAAACCAGTATGACCTGAAGGAACGGGGTTTTAGTCCCCTGGAGCAGGACGCCTCACCGGATGTGTCGAAATCACTGCGAGAAAACTGGGTCAAAGGGGCTTATGACTGGTTGTCAGCACAGGTCGGTCAGGCTCAGGGGATACATGAAAAATAGGTCTCGGCTTTTTATAAAGCGATGGTCAAAAAGACAGATTCGGATGGTGACGGCCAGCTGACCGGAAGGGAGCTTTACAACGCACTGCATCACCCGGAAGGCGGAGTGAGAGACATCGCGGCCCGTCTGGTGGTGAAGCATGACAGTGAATGGTTTGGGGGGAGCAGTCATCACCGCTGGTCTGTGTTTGTCCAGAATTATGACAGGCTACGCATGGCATATGCCAGACATTGGCTGGATGACTGTGAGTGGATGAGTAAGGTGGAGGCATTCAGGAGTGGTGCCCCGGTGTGGCATTTTCATCCGGTAATGTTTTTGGATGCGCTAAACAATATGTCTCTCCCTGTTACACCTGTAAATGGAAAATTGGAGCCCCTAGATTTCATTACCTTCTATAAAGGTGACTCGATAGATGATGCGGATTACCAGTTGGCAGCAACAAGCTTATCTTGCGAGGTTGCTGCTATAAAAGCGGTTGCTCAAACTGAGACGGGTAATTACGGGAGTTATTTTAAATTCCAAAGTGATGACGATTATGTTCCGGCGATTCTGTTCGAAAGACATCATTTTAGTAAGTACACCCATGGGGCATATGATTCTCAAACGGACATTTCCAACTCTGATGCAGGCGGCTATGGCGCTATATCAACTCAGTATCCGAAACTGGTGCGTGCTTATGCGTTAAATAAAAGAGCTGCATTAATGTCTGCATCGTGGGGTAAATTCCAAATATTAGGTTCGAATTATGCTGCTGCGGGCTATTCCTCTCCGGAAGCATTCGTGATGGCAATGTCTGAGTCAGAGAAAAATCAGTTAAAAGCATTTGTTGCTTTTATTAAGTTTGATGCCACCTTGTTAACGTCTATAAGAAACAAAGATTGGTTAACGTTTGCGCGAGCATATAATGGTAAAAAGCAAAAAGGGTATGATAAAAAAATGTAGAAAAATTATGAAGTTAATGGGAAATAGAGTTTGTTGGTATGTTTGCTTATTGACGATTTTTTCCAGTTCTCTATTGGCACAAGATGAGTATTTTTCTTGCAACACTTCAAAAGGTGTCGCAACGTTAACTATAAAAAACAATCAATTAATATACAGAACGGAAGGCGATAAAGGTAAGTTCGAGTTTAGTTCAAACGCACCTACATATGATAAATTTCTATATAATCATTACTCACGGTTCCAAACTGATTATTTAACAATAAGTTTTATTAATAGTAGTTACGAGTATTCTATATTTAGCAGCTATGAAAACAACAAAGAAGAAAAAGGTGTTTCTGTGCTGAATGTAAAATCAAAAAAAGAATATAAATACGATTGTATCAAAACCAAAACTGATAACCTTATTGCTTTAACTGAAAAGTTGCAATGTAACAAAGACAGTGCTCTTGGTTGTTAGTGAGAGGTTAAATAATAAATTCAATTTATTTAGATGTTGATAAAGAGTAATTATGACTATTTAGTGATTCAGCATGCTTTTCCCAGGAGGATATATGTTAGGAATTATTCGCATTGGAGATAAAACCACTCATGGTGGCGCAGTTCAGTCCGGCTCTGCTGAGATGATATTTGGTGGTATAGGTGTAGCCCGTAAAGGGGATAAAGTTTCATGTCCCGTCGAAGGGCATGGCCCCACGACCATTGTGGAAGGACTCCCCGACTATCTGGACAACGGTATTCCAGTTGCGTTTCATGGGCATAAGTGTGGCTGTGGCTGTACGCTTATTACCTCCTTACCGGATGCGCTGGTTGGATAATTATGCCGGTTAATCTTGATGACATCCCGGATATAGAACCGAATGTGCCCAGACCCGTCACCTTCCGCTGGGTTATAACGTTCTTCGCGATCTTGCTCGTCGGTCTGGGTTTGACACTCTGGCTCTGGGAAGGGGAGCGGTCAGGTTTGAAATTTTGGTTCACGGCTGTCGCTCTTCCAGTCCTGATGTGGGGACTGGTGTTCGCTGTTCGTCGGACAGGATACAAACTGGAACGTGTCGGTACGTACGCCCGGAACAAAGAGCGGGAAGCACTGATGGCATCTGAAACGGCCAGAGGGCAACGTTTTGCATGGGTCATTGGGGAATGTTTGGTTAACGTGATTGAACCCGATGAAACAGATACCCGGCAGGCCATTGTGAATAAAACAGCCATGCTTGAACACGTAATCACCAGAGACGGTGTGAGTTCCATACGGCATTCCGCATTGCCGGAACAGGGCAGTCCAGAAGAGATTTTTTGCAGCTATATGGAAGACATCAGTGGTCAGGCCAGGGAGATTCTGGCACGACTTCCGGTGAGTATGCCGTGCTATCTGGCCTTTGATGGTAGTGCTAATGTTGAGGCGTTAGCGGATGCGTTAATTTCAAAAATACACTTTCCGCTGCGAAGAATTCGCGACCTGTCGGGTTTCACTATCCTGGATTACTGGCTTGATCGACATCATGATATACCTGCGGCATTACTGGTTATCAGCGTACAAATTTACGATGTTCCGCCCCAGGACAGCGGTGAAGCCATTGCCGCAATGCTACTGAGTAACCGCCGTCTGTCTGATATGGCCTCACCGTCTGTTCGCCTCCATCGTCCGCAAATCAGCACACAAGGTAATCTGCTCCTCGCACTGAACAGGGCAATGCTCTGGGCAAAACTGGACAGCACTGCACCACTTCGGGGGTGGATATCGGGCGGTAAGTTAGCCAGTGATGAGATCTGGAGTAATGCCTGTACTGCCATGGCACCAAAGCTGACGGTACAACGTAACGTCAGCATTGATACTGCCATTGGTTACGCCGGAGTCGTTGCCCCCTGGCAAGCAGCAATACTGGCATATCGTCAGTGTCTGGCCGACCATGAGCCCCAGATTGTTGCCATCGAATCTGCCCCTTCCTGTCATCAGTTATGCGCGGTGACCTCAAACATCAGGGATTGTGTAAATCAGTCATGAAAATCATATCCGTAATTGGCTCAGTCGTGTTGTTACTGATCTGCCTCACCCTGGCGGTGGCCGGTATTCTGTGGTTCTGGCCTGAGTTCGCTGCCAGCACCACAGGATTTGGTCCTTACGATGGTAAGGGGATTGCCCTGTGTTGCGCGATACTGGTAATGCTCATCGGTGGGTTGGCATGGCTTCTGGAACGTATATTCGAACAGGCAGGAAAAGCAGGTCTGCGTGTCTCCTGGAAAAAAAAACAAGAGGAAACTGAGAACGAGACCATCAAGACGGGATCTCATACCGATAAAGAAGACGCTAAATTTGAGTCGGATTTAATTGGCGAACACCTTCACCTGCGTTACGGTCGTCACTGGAAACGTAACGTACGCATTCTGCTGGTTCAGGGTGACGATACGGATATTGAGAAAGCTGCCCCAGGGCTAAATCGCGACCGGTGGCAGGAAGGCGACGGAATTGTGCTGATCCATGGTGGTAGCTTGCAGTCTGCCCCGGATGTGGCTTTTCTGTCAGAACTTAGCCTGTTACGCCCGCATCGACCGCTGGACGGCATTGTGCAGGTTATGAATGCCACGTCATTTCCTTCAGCGGCTGAGCGGGATGCTTTCCTGAGAAATCGTCAAAAAGCGGACAAACATCTCGGCTGGCAGGCTCCGGTCTGGCTGTGGCTGGCAGATACCGCCAGCGGCTCAGAGGGCAAGGGCACGGCAATCGGAGCATTATTTGGCCCTGGTGCAACACCTGAACAGGCTATTTCGTCATTAGATGAACTGGTGCCTCACCTGCGTCAGACGGGTATGGCCCAGATGCTGAATAACCCACTGCACGACTGGCTGTTGCGTCTCTCATCACGCTTGCAGGGGGAACTGAAGTCCAGTCTTTCCGTAGCATTGAACAGCCTGATGCAGGGAACTGCACCTTACCGGTTGCGGGGTGTCATGCTGAGCCCAGAACTGGCTGGTGCAGGGGCGGTCCCCCATGCCCGATTAAGCAGCCCGACCTGGCAGGCGCTGGACGAAGACAGCCAGAGGGTCCGTGCAAAAAAACTGACCTTCGACTGGCTTAAAGGACTGCGGCTGTTGCTGTTGGTTCTGGCTGTCCTGTGGGGGGCAGGTACCTTACTGTCTCTCATCGTTAACCGGGCACAGATCTATCAGGCGCAGGAGACGGCCAGGCAGGCGGCGGATACTGCAAAATCCCTGGCTGAACGCCTGCACAACCAGCTCGTACTCCAGCAAGCCATTGCCCGTCTGCAACACCGTGAGGCGACCGGCGCCCCGTGGTACACCCGTTTTGGCCTGAATCAGGACAGCGACACGCTGGCCGCACTCTGGCCGCTATATGCGAAGAACAACATACAGCTGATGAGGGATGCCACCGCAGACCATCTGAAGCAACAGCTGACCGCCTTTGTGAAGTTACCACCAGCCAGTGACGCCCGCACACAGGGCACTCAGCATACTTACGACGTACTCAAAAGTTATCTGATGATGGCCCGCCCGGATAAAGCGGACGCGGGGTGGCTTGCCAAAAATGTGGTGGCCTCATGGCCAAAGCGCCAGGCTGTGCAGGATGGAGCCTGGCAGGAAATGGCGCCGAAACTACTGGGCTTTTATGCGCAGAATCTGCCATCACACCCGGAATGGAAAATTAAGCCTGACGCTGAATTAATCAGCACGGTCCGTCAGATCCTGCTCAAACAGATAGGTCAACGTAACGCTGAATCAGGCCTGTATCAGGACATGCTCAAACGCATAGCCAGCAACTGGCCTGATTTAACGCTGGCTGATTTGACCGGTGATACCGATGCCTCAACGGTTTTCAGCACCGACGAAGTTGTGCCGGGAATGTTTACCCGCCAGGCCTGGGATGAACAGGTTCAGGATGCAATTGACCAGGTGGTCAAGACCCGCCGCGATGAAATCGACTGGGTACTGACGGATAAGACCCACCAGACGGGGAGCGATATTTCTCCGGAAGCGCTGAAAGCTCGTCTGACGGAGCGCTATTTTACCGACTTTGGCAATGCCTGGCTGAACATGGTCAACAGCATTCAGTGGCAGGAAGCCACGTCACTTTCCGAAGCGATTGCCCAGCTCAACCTGATCGGCGATGTTCGCCAGTCGCCACTGGTGGCACTGATGAACACGCTGGCCTGGCAGGGCAAAACAGGGCAGAAGGGCGAGGCACTGGCGGATTCAATAGTGGATTCGGCGAAAAAGCTGATCGGTCAGAAAAAGAACGCGAAACAGTTCATCGAGCAGGCTCAGGGACCTAAAGGGCCGCTCGACGGCGTCTTTGGCCCGTTGATGGGGCTGATGGAAGGTAAAGAAGGGACGGGAACCAACGGGAACCTCAGCTTCCAGTCCTGGCTTGCCCGCGTCACGCAGGTGCGCCTGAAGCTCCAGCAGGTCACCAGCGCACCGGATCCACAGGCTATGTCTCAAATGCTGGCACAGACCGTATTCCAGGGTAAAGCTATCGAGCTGACCGACACCCGCGACTACGGCAGTCTGGTTGCCGCAAGCCTCGGGCAGGAGTGGAGCGGGTTCGGCCAGTCGCTGTTTGTGCAGCCACTTGATCTGGCCTGGCGACAGGTGCTTGCCCCGGCTGCGGGAAGTCTCAATGCTCGCTGGCAATCAACCATTTTCGATCAGTGGAATAAGGCCTTTGCGGGACGCTATCCGTTTAAAGCCACCGGCAGCGATGCCTCGTTGCCGTTGCTGGCTCAGTTCCTTCGGAGTGACTCGGGTCGAATCACCACGTTCCTGAAAACGAACCTTGGCGGGATCCTTCATCAGGAGGGGAACCGCTGGGTTGTTGACCCTTCTGCAAGTCAGGGGATGGTTGTCAGTCCGGATTTCGTCCGAGCGATTAACCAGCTGGCAGAACTGTCAGATATCGTGTTCTCACAGGGTGACGCGAGCGTTCACTTTGAACTGATGGCTCGTCCTTCAAGGGATGTTGCCCGGGTGCAGCTGACTCTCGATGAGCAAAATCTGGACTATTTCAACCAGATGGAAAGCTGGCAAAGCTTCACCTGGCCTGGAAACACTGACTATCCTGGCGTGTCGCTTAGCTGGCGCAGTGTGAACAGTGGCATGCAGCTGTATGCCAATCATCAGGGCAACTGGGGATTTATCCGTTTACTGGACAAAGCGCTGATCACGCCTCTTGATGGCAGTCGCACCCAATTGGTATGGATCACCCCGGACGGCAACCCGCTGAAGTTGGTGATGCGCAGTGAATTGGGTGATGGCCCACTTGCCTTATTAAAACTCCAGGGGTTCAGTTTACCTGAATCGATCTTTAGCGTTACCCCTGTCGCAGAAGAGCTTCAGTAATGATGGATAGGAAACCTCACCCGACCAGACTTTTGTAAAACAGGTTGGTGGCAGGTCACCGGAGATCTTCAGTGAGGTAGACCGTTGGCGGGAAGCGACCGGGCTGAGTGACTGAAATGGAAGCTGTTGTGAAATTTATGAAAGAGACTGACAAACGGGAAAAAGAATGAGTTCACCGGACGATCTGTTAACGGCCTGCGCTACCAGCAAAGAAGAACAGCAGAGCCTCATCTCGCGGGCAAGTGATGCCATGTCACTTTGGGATAACTGGTTGCTCCCGTTCAGTTCCGGGCATGAAACCGGAGAGGATCCCGCCTACGACGATGATTTTCAGCTGATGCGGGAAGAGATCAATAAGCTGTCGGGGACGGATCCCGCACGATTGTGCGAACTGGCGCAGAAATGTCTTTGTGGAACCGCAAAAGATATACGCGTCGTCACCTGGTACATTCTGGCCCGCCTCAGCCAGGAAGGTGAGAAAGGAATGGTAGAAGGCCTTCTGCTCCTGGTCGCACTGCTGACACGTTTTGGTAGTGCATGTCATCCACAACGCCCGGCAGCCCGTAAAGCCGCGCTGGAGTGGCTGAACAGTGCAAAGGTCATTGATGCGTTGCAGCTATGGCCGGAAGTGGACAGCAATGATGCCGGGATGACCGCAGGAGCCATCAGCCTGCTGGCGTCCGCCGTTTCGGACTGGCCAGAAGAGGAAAGACCTTCTTTTGCAGGCCTCTGTACTGCGCTGGAAAACCGACTTGCACGCTCGGGCGGCATGGAAGCCCTGGTCCCCCAGAACAGTAGAGCTCAAGAGCACGGGCGTGAAGCTGCCCACTCGGATTCACCGCAACTTTCAGCAGTGAAATCGGGGCGCGATTTACTCGACCAGGCAAAGTTACTTTCCCGCTGGCTCGGTGAGCAATCGCAGGGCTGGCTTGCCTCCCATCGGCTGATAAAGACCGTCAGGTGGGATACGGTCGATCAGATCCCGCCGCTGGACAGCAACGGTCGTACCCGCCTGGTACCACCAAAACCAGAATACCGGGCTCAGTTGAAGCGCCTTTACCTCCAGAAAAACTGGACTGAGCTGGTAGAGCAGGCCAGCCAGATGTATTGCGAGGGCGTCAATCATTTCTGGCTTGATCTCCAGTGGTACCTCTGGCAGGGGCTCAGCCATGCCGGTCACCCTTGGGATACCTGGACCGATTCCATTCTTTTCGATCTGCGTCTGCTGCTTAAGCGTCTCCCGGGGCTCGACACGCTGGCATGGAATGACGGTACCCCGTTTGCTGACGAAGTGACCACCAGCTGGATTGCTGAAAAAGTGAATGAAGAAGGCCTGACGTACGGCGATGAACCCGCTACCGTCGTTAACAGCCAGGCTGATGATGTCTTGCTCCTTGAATCCGAAGCCATGGAGAAGGGTGATACGGAAGGGCCTGAGACGGCTCTGGCCTGGCTCCAGTCCCGACCGGGAATGGATACCCCTCGCCATCGCTGGCTGATACGCCTGCTGATGGCCCGGGTGGCAGAGCAGTACGGCCGTAACGAAATGGCGCTTCACCTGCTTGGCGAACTGACCGCCTGTGCTCCTCAGCTGACGCTGGGTGACTGGGAACCTGCTCTGTTGTTTGAGGTACAGGCCCGCCGTCTGAAATTGCTGCGCATGAAAGCCAGCCGCAGTGACTCCGATAAAACCCGTCTGATGCCCGAGATGGATGCCTTGCTTGCAGGGCTTATTGCCATCGACCCAGCACGTGCCATGGTGCTCTGTGGCTAATTTTCTCTTAAAAAACTTTCAGGAATGTTGTGCATGGATGATTTGACCCTGCGCTATTACGAAGCAGAGATGCGCTACCTGCGTGAAGCGGGTAAAGAGTTTGCCCGGGCTCATCCTGATCGGGCAGCAATGCTTAATCTGGATAAACCCGGCGCTCGCGACCCTTATGTGGAACGTCTTTTCGAAGGCTTTGCCTTCCTGGTGGGGCGTTTACGTGAAAAGCTCGATGACGACTTGCCGGAGCTGACCGAAGGTCTGGTGAGCTTACTGTGGCCACACTATATGCGAACCATCCCTTCGCTTGCCATCGTTGAGTTTTCGCCTGACTGGCGTGGCCTACGCCAGTCTGAAATGCTGCCAGAGGGCTTCTCTGTTCTGTCACGTCCTGTAGGACCGCATAAGACAGCATGCCAGTACCGGACGACACGTGATATTCCGTTACAACCCCTGCACCTTGCGGATGCGCGCCTGCACACCGAAACCGACGGTCGCTCAGCCATTCGCCTGCGTTTTGAATGCCCGGAAAAAGTGGACTGGAGCAAAGCTGGGATCGATAAAATCGCCATCTTCCTCAATGCAGAAAGCCCCGTCAGCTCCGCGCTGCATCTGGCAATGACCCGACGGGTACACGCGATGTATGCCCGTCACGCCGGGACCCACACCGAACGTCATCCATTCGATGGCTGGTGCAAACCCATGGGCTTTGATGACAATGACGGTCTCTGGAAGAAAGCCGATACCGCCTTCAGTGGTTATCAGCTGCTGCTGGAGTATTTCAGCTTCCGTCCAAAGTTTATGTTCGTTGAACTGCGCGGCCTCGACACTATCGGGCTCACTGCGGCCAGCACGTGGTTTGAAATCGACATTGTGCTCAGTGAGGCTTGGTCATCCGATCTGCCTTTCGAGACGGAAAACTTCCGCCTCCACTGTGCACCGGTCATAAATCTCTTTGCCCTGGAAGCCGACCCGCTGACCCTGGATCCGCTCGATAATGAATATCTGCTCAGGCCGCTGCGTCTTCAGGATGGCCACACCGAGATTTACAGCGTCGATAACATCCACGGTGCGGTGAAAAATGGCAAACACCCCTATGTACCCTTCACCAGCTTCCGGCACCGGGGCGGTATGATGCGCCACGATGCCCCTGAGCGTTACTTCCATACCCGCGTGAAACGCGGCCCCTCTGGTCTGTATGACACCTGGCTCATTCTCGGGGGGCGCTCGTTCGAGCTGGAGCAGCTGTCTGATAAACCAGAATCCCTCTCGATGCGAATTACCGGTACCAACGGGCAACTTCCACGCAAAGCGCTGGAAAGTACGCTGCTGGACAGGGTGGTCAAAACCGGCAAAGTGCCTGTCAGGGTACTGAACGTCACTGCCCCGACGATGCCGCTATATCCCCCGGCAAACGACCGCTTCCACTGGCGTGTCATGAGTCATCTGGGATCAAACTTCCTCAGCATGATGGATAACCCTGAAGTCCTGCGGGGGACGCTGGCACTGTACGACTGGACCGACGACGAGATGAACCGACGCAGACTTGAGGCGATTGTGGCGGTGAAGCACACCCTGATCCGCCGCTTTGAAAAAGGTTTTATGCTCCGGGGCGTGGACATCGAGGTTACGCTGAACATGGATAATTTTGCAGGCGAAGGTGATGTGAATCTCTTCGGAGAAATGCTGCATCGCTTCTTTGCACTCTATGCGGATATTCACCTTTTCAACCAGCTCACGCTGGTGCTGCAACCGACAGGAAAACGACTGAGATGGCGCGAGAATCACAGCCAGCAAATACCGGGCTGACGTTAACCCTTAACAAAGATATCTGGCGGGCCAATTTCTATCGTTTCTGCCAGCTGCTGGAGCAGGAGAATCCGGACGCCCCGAAACTCGGTACCACCAGCCACCCGGGCAACGACCCGGTGCGTTTCAGGCCCTGGCCTGGTATGGGTTTTCCGGTCAGTACCCTGAAAGCGGTTGAAACCGATGAAGACCATCCGAAATTGCCGCCGACCGTGCGCACCACGTTCCTCGGCATGTATGGCGTGGATTCGCCACTGCCGACGATGTACCTGGATGATATTGCGCAGCGTCGCGAAGGGCATGAGGCAGTCACCTCGTTTCTGGATATTTTCAGTCATCGAATAACCACGCAGTACTACCGGATCTGGCGTAAATATGCCTATCCCGCCACGTTTGAAGCGGGTGGGCGCGATGCCACATCGCAGTGCCTGCTGGGGCTGGTCGGACTTGGGATCCCAGGCACCGCCGAGCAGGTCGCCACGCCGGTGTCCCGTTTTCTGGCGTTGCTCAGTACGATGCGGTTGCCCACCCGCAATGCAGAAGGCATTCGGGCCCTGGTGGCTCTGCTGGCACCGAATACGCGGGCAGTCATCACTGAGCCGGATCCGGTCAAAGTCCATATTGATAATCGCACCCGTCTTGAAGCGGGAAACCGCGTCCGACTTTCTCAACGCGCCACGCTGGGCAAAACAGCCAAAGAGGCGTGCAGTCGGGTGCTGATGACGCTGGAAACGGAAGATCCAGATGAGGCCGAAGGGTGGTTACCCGGCGGGATCCTGCATACCGATCTGCTGGTTTTAATCCGTGTTTATCTCGGCTACCGCAGTGATGCACGTCTGCGGCTGACCGTGCCTGTGCGATTGCTCCCTGAGCCTCGCCTGGGAAAGGGCAGGCGTATACAGCTGGGCAGAACCGGTTTACTGGGTCTGAAGGAAGGCAAACTCAGCAATAACCGGGAGAGCCTGACCGTCAATCTGGGTTGCTATGAAGGACTGCACTATTCCGGGCTGCAATCTGCAGATGACGGACATTACCGCTTCGACTAACCACGTATTCCCTCTCTCAATAAAGGAACTTTTAAATGGCAACAGTAACCCGCTGGTGGGCGCTGACGCTTATTGCCTGTGGTCTGCTCGCAGGCTGCGGTCTGACTCAGAGTGTCACGGACGGTACGGTCAGTCTCACGAAATCTATCTTCTACAAAAAAATCAAAACGCTGCATCTGGATTTTACGCCGCGTACGGCCATTAATGCCGATGGTGCACAGTCGCCACTGGCGACAATGGTGCGGGTCTATCAGCTCAAAGATCGTAAAGCGGTTGATGCCGCCGATTACCAGACGCTGCTGCGTAATGCCGATACGGTACTGAAAGACGACGTACTGGCCTCAAAGGCATTACTGGTGATGCCCAACGGCAGCGTAACGCTCAATATGCCTATGGATGGCGAAGCCCAGTTCGTGGCCGTGGTGGGGTTTTTTAATCGCCCCGATCAGAAAAACAACCGCTGGCGCCTGGTGCTGACCCGTGACGACCTCGATCCGGACAAACCTCGCACCATCGAACTGGGTGACGGCTGGCTCAGTCTTGTGCCGGTAAAGGAGTGACATAATGGATAACTGGTTAGCGCTTTTTGACGGGCAGACCCGCTATTTTCTGGATATCAATGACAGCCCGGTAAAGCCTGATGTCCTGCGGTTTCGTGGCAGGAAAGCGCTGAGCGAACCGTTCAAATGGGATATTGAGTTCGCAACCCAACGGGTGAATATCCCTCCTGAACAGGTCCTGATGAAATATGCCTCTTTCCGGATGCGGAGCGGTAAAAATGTCCACGGTATTATCACGCGGCTGGAATGGCTTTCCACCTCAAAGGCTCAGTCTCACTACCGGCTCACGCTCAGCTCCCGTCTAGCGCTCCTGGGATACACCCGGCAGTGCGCCATCTTCCAGAATCAGTCCGTCCCGGCAGCTGTGGAGCAGGTGCTGCGTAAACACGGCCTGGAAGGTCCGGATTTTGAATTTCGTCTGGAGCGCAGTTACCCGTCACGTGAAATTATCACTCAGTGGCGGGAAACGGACCTGCAGTTTATCCAGCGCATTCTGTCTGAGGTGGGCATTTACTGGCGTACGGAAATGGACGACGTGCGCGGTCTGGATACGTACATACTGGCCGACAGCCAGCTTAACTACCGGTTTGACGTGCGCCTGCCGTACCGCGAGCCATCAGGCCTGTTTGACGGCGCGGCAGAATCGGTCTGGGATGTGCGGACCTGGAACACTATAGCCACCGGCACCGTCAGGACCCGTGACTACAACTATCGCACCGCCTCCACACCGATGGATACCACTGTCAGCGTGCGCAATGATGCGGTCACCACCGGAGATCATTACCGCTACGCCGCCCCGTATCGCGAAGCGGGTGACGACGCCAGCCCTGAGCCGGAATCTGAATCTGGCGCGTTCTTTGCCCGGCTTCACCACGAGCGGGAGCTGAACAGGACCGCCCGTATTCACCTGTTCAGCAATGCGGCACACCTCACGCCCGGGCAGGTGCTGGAGCCGCAGGGCAATGACATCGCCGCGCTGAAGGACGGTGTCATTCTGACGCTGGTGACGTTCCGGGGTGGGCGTGATTCCCGTCTGCATGTGTCGGTCTGGGGTATGTCTTACAGTGAGCGCTACTGTTTCCGCCCGGTGGAGATTCCCCGGCCGGAAATCCCAGGCACGCTTCCGGCACGCATCGAGAGTCGGGAAAAGAACGACATCTACGCGCATTTGGATGACCAGGGGCGCTATCGGGTGAAACTGGACTTCGACCGGGAAGGCACGGAGCCCGGATACGGCTACCTGTGGCTGCGGATGGCGAAGCCGACTGCCGGTGAAACGCTGGGCTGGCACACGCCGCTCACCGACGGAACGGAAGTGGCGATTGCGTACAGCAATGGCGATATTGACCTGCCTTACATCGCCTGTGCGCTGCACGATTCTGAACATCCTGACCTCGTGAACCGGGATAATCACACCAGAAACATTCTCAGGACGCCTGCAAACTCAAAACTGCGCATGGAAGACAAACGCGGCGAGGAGCATATCAAGCTCGCCACGGAATACGGCAAGACGCAGCTCAACAGCGGGCACGTGGTGGACAAAAAGGGAGAGTCTCGCGGCAGGGGCTTAGAGCTGCGTACCGACGAGTGGGGAACGCTGCGAGCCGGGAAAGGGCTGTTTGTCAGTGCAGATGTACAGGCAAAAGCGCAGGGCGAAGCGCTGGACATGGATGCTGCGCTGAAGGAAATCGAACAACTCAACCAGCAACTGCAACAGCTGGAAATAGCCGCTGAAAAAGCGCAGGCGCTGAAGGCGGACGTTGACAGCCAGGTGCAGATGTTTGAGCAGCGGCTGAAACCGCTAAACGAGGCGCTGCTGATGTCCGCTCCGGAAGGCATGGCCCTGACCAGCGGAGAGCATATGCAGCTGGCTGCAACTAAAAACGTCGCTATTAACGCCGGAGGCGATATCAGCGCAGGCGTCATGGGCAATCTGACCGCACTGGCCGGGGAGAAGCTCGGCCTGTTCGCGCGGACCGGACAGCTGAGCCTCAAAGCCAGCGAAGGCCCGGTGGAGGTTCAGGCCCAGAATGCGGCTATGCGGTTGTTTGCGGAGAAGAAGCTGACGCTGAGCTCGGCGAGTGACATCTCGTTTGCCGGGAAAAAACGTATCACGCTGATCGGCGGCGGAAGCTATCTGCGACTTGAAGCCGGGAAGGTCGAGTACGGTACGACGGCGACGTATATGCGGAAGGTGAAAAGGACTATGGCAGCGGGGTCATCATCTCTTAGCTTAATGCCCTCTTTAAGTCAGAGTGGAATATGTCTGAGTTGTCTTCTTGAAGCTGCAGAAAATGGTGCGCCAATAGTAATTAAGGGAGAGTAATTATGATTAATGATATGACTGAACATATGTTCACGTTGCAACGTGAAGATAATTCACAAAAGCTATATGCTCTTGTTGATGGCGCACAATATGATCGAGTTTATTCAGATGAGTTATATGAAAGTGAGGGTGTTAAGTCGTTATTCGAACATTCTGAAGATAAAAAAATTGCATTTGCAGGTCCTTGGTTACTTGATATCTCAATCTTAGGTGGAGACTGGTTGAGAAAAATAAAGATTCTTGAGTTGAAATACCCTTCAGTTTCTTGGTTGCTAAGTTCATTGGATATGAGAGATCTATTTTTCTATCTGAATAGAAATTTAGAGGTTATCCTGCCCAATAATAAAGTAGCCCTTCTGCGATATTATGATCCGCGTGTCCTTATTGACTTACCTAACGTGTTGACGAAAGAACAGTTTCAGTCATTTACGGCTGGAGTAGTTACATGGGGATTTCTTTATGAAGATGAATACCATTACATTTTATAACTTACGAATCGTAAATCTAACAAAAAAGGATTTGTTCAATGGCAATAAGTGGGGGCATTCAGAGTCCATCTGAGGTTGCTAGGTGCGAAGATCCTGCAATAAGTGCGACGCTACCATGTGCTTCTTGCTGGAGTAAAGATTATACCAAGGAGATTAAAGTACACACTGGAAAAAGGTATTCGGATCAGCTGAACGCGGCTGGTGAATCGTATGATTATAATTTTGGAACAGTCCAGTATAAATTAATCATCCTCTATAAAACAAAAGAAATAGTTGTTATTGAAATCAGATTCAAAATTGAATCTGATAATGCGGTAAATAAAGAGTCTGTTGCACAAGCTAAAAAATCATTAACAGAAGGAGTCAAGCAATATTGGAATAATCAGTTTTCATTAAAAATTGCCGACCCTAAATGTGGTACAAAAATATTACTAGTTGAGTTTAAAGTGATATTTGTTAAGTCTGATGAACATTATATATTCAAAGTACACGATAAGTTTGATCGTGAAGGTGTCACGGGAAATGTTCTCGATGTATCGAAGGATACTGTCCCATGGACATATGCCCACGAGTTCGGTCATTGTTATGGGTTACCTGATGAATATGGATATAACCCTGACTCGGAAGAGAATGATCAAGTAGTTTACTATAAACCGGATGGGACTCTTGATGCACCAATTTCTGTTCCCTATAATGGAAGAGATCCGAGTGATCCTGCTTCAACGATTATGGCCGCATATGGGAATGCTATTATTCTGAAAAGGCATGGATGGCTTATAGCTATTGAAGCGAATGAGACTTTTGATGAACGAGGTTTAGGGAGGAGAATAGTATGCGATATAGTCTAATATTAATTTTATTAACTCCCTTATATACATCATTTTCTATAGCAGAGAGTCCAAATATGACAGGTAATGATTTTTTCACTATTAGTGTTAGTTGCAGTGGCCAGAAAGAATGTACGTACAATAATCAGAGTGAAATCCCTGTCGTTGTGAGCTTTCGGAATATTTATTCAAAAGGTTTCTATATACCTCTGGAATATATTAAAAAGACAGGGCCTAGTGTCAAATTAACTGACCGCGACAATAAAAAAAGCATGCCATTAAAGCCAAATCTTGTCAGTTGGGATTTAAAGAAAAGAATGGTTTACATCCCTGAAGGGAAAAATGTTGAATTTACTTGGGCTCTATTGGATAGAGATATATCACCATTTATAAATGATGGTGTCGTTAATGTTGATGCTGATTTCAAGATCAGGACCAAAATATATGACATCGCGAAAAATGAAATAGGTGAATTTGTTTCGTTATCAAAAATAATAATAAAAGGTAGTAAACTGAATGAAAATAAACGCTGAGCAACTCGCATTGTTAGATTCGTACTCCACTAATTCTTATGTTAGTGAACTAGTGAAACATTGCAAGTCTATTTTCCCGTTGATATATGAGTCTTTACATGAAAAAAAATTAAGAACTAATATTGCGAAATTAATTGAGAAGGCAAGGCATGCAAAGATAACTCAACGTGGTCCCCTTCAACTTTACTTCGATATGGCTGTTACGTTAGGTTCTGAGTTTGAAACTGATCCAATGTACTCTGACTTTAGCTTTAAGTCAGACCAATTCCCCTCAGGCAATCAATTGGAAATATCTTTATCTATCCATGAAAAATTTAGCACCTACATCGAAAATGTCATTGGGGAAGATAGCAAGTATGCAAAGTATTTTCTTGGCAGGCTAGAAACTGAAAATTTCTCAAACATACATGAAATTAATATTACAGATAGAATGCATAAATTATTATGTGATATTTACCCTCAGAAGTACGAATACTTGGGGCGAGAGAAAACGAATAAACTGATAGATCTTGGAACTAAAAAATTTAAACATTACAATCCCAGTCCAAAGATGCAAGCTTCATATATTATGTTGATGTTTGTTATCGGTCATGGCTTTGAAAAAGATCTCTTTCATCTGAATGATAATATTTTCAAAAGTAAGAGTTATGATGATGCATTTTATATATCAAAATCGAAAGGGGTGATTGTAAGGTTCATCAATGCATTGGTTTTTTAGAGTTAGTGATAAATTCTTTGTTCTTCGAGGAGCTTTCTATGCGAGCAAAAAAAATCACATATAGTGTTAATCACACTGGGGCAACTTATCCGGCTGTGAAAGTTACAGAGTCATCAATTTCTGTAAGTGCTAAAATGTTAGGGGAAAGCATAACCAAAGAGAAGTTGGAACAGTATGGTGTTTGGAATGAAAAATAAAGTGGCTTTAAGGTTTTCTATTTATATATTTTCGGTTTTTATAATTATTGGAGGGTGTTCTTTAGCTTAGATTGTCTATTCTGATTTATTTTTCATATCCTCTCACAAAAGCGTAGGAATGGTTTTTATATCATTCTTTTTTATATTCATAGTATCGCCGATTTTGTTGTTTTCTTTTTTATATCAATAAGGGTGAGCATGATTTTATTTGCATTGGGTTTGTTGTATTTGTTTTTTGAGTGGTTCGCAGTACATCTTCTCCGCGTTGTTCTTATGGGATGCTTCTTTTTAATTGGATATGTTTTTGCGGTAAAAGTAAATGCATATTTCACCCAATAGTAAAAGAACATGGATAGAAAACTTGCATCACTTTACGAGCTCCTTGCTAGTAGTTAATTCGGCTCTGCTGGGCGTTATGATGCGGGCTGAATTGCGGATTACATAGATGAAAATTAAATTTATTTATTTTTTGGAAAAAATAATAATCTTAAAAAATTACCCATCCTCAGGTTTTGAAGTCATGTCAAAATCGAAAAATACATACCCATTTTTTGTGTTTGGAAGGTAACAATGTATATGCATATTCATTAAGATTTATGGCTAAACCTTGCGATGTAGAGGAAATAGAAAGTGTAATAGAGTCTTCTCTTCGAAAAAATAACAAATGAAAAGGTGTTTTTAATCCATAATGAGAAGGTATTACACTATTTTAAATTCATTGGTTTTGGTCAAACAGTGATTGATATAATTACCAATGATAATCATTTAATTAAAAGCCTATGCGATGAGTACTTTGAATCGCCAGCTCTTGATACTGTTTTTCCATATTGCGATTTTGAGTCAGTGGGCAGCTTGCAAGGGGAGATGGAGCTGTGGTGGAACGATTACTGGTCTCCTTTTTGGATATCTCTGTCGGAAGAAGAGAAAGAGAAATACTTAGAGCGTATTCAAAGTAAAGATATTCAGAATAGAACTCAGTAAATTAACTTGTTCTTTAATCTTTAAATAAACCCACTGGAACATGAATCATAAAATGCCATCTCTATATGAAATACTAACTGGAAACTTTTCCGGTGATCTTTCCTTTGACCAGATCAATGAAGAAGACCAGGTCATTTTATCCGTACTGGATAATATTCAACGAATCTTGAACTCTCGCGCCGGTACCATATCCCATCTACCCGATTATGGTTTGCCCGATATGACCAAAATTCTCCACGGTATGCCGGGCACTGCTCATGAACTGATTGAAACGCTTGCTGGGGTCTTATTGAAATATGAGCCTCGGTTGCTTTCATTGAATGTAACATTACTTGATCAGGAAGTGCCTAGCGAACTGCGCTACACCATTGATGCTGAACTTAGAGGCGTTGGTCTGGTGCGCTACGGTACTGAGTTTATGCCGGAAGGCAAAATCCTTATCCGACATCTCCGGCAACAACAATTTATGACCCGCCAGAGTATCTGGTCATAGCCGTTTCAGTAATCAAAGATATTTTATGGCAAAACTTATCACCTCCATGACGTTCTGTGCTGACAGAATGACTGCCGGTGAAAAGCGTGTAGCACGGTGCCTTGAAACTCATTTCAGAGATGATTGTCTAATTTGGTATTAAATTCCTGTCGAGCACAACTACCGCCATACGGATTTTGTCATTATCGATCCCTCACAGGGGCTGATGTTTCTATAGGTAAAAGACTGGCGGTTATCCACGCTTCAGCAGGCCACCACCGTGGGTTGCGGCTCTTTCTTTATCCACACTTCTGATAACTTTCACAGGGACTTCACAATGAAACTTTCTCACACACTTCCGTGCCAGCTGGCCGGCCTTCTGCTGAGCCTTACTGCTCAGGCCAACGACCATAAGGTGCTGGGTGTGGTCGCCATGCCACGCAATGCCACTAACGACCTAACGCTGAAAATCCCGGTCTGCCGGGTGATTAAACGTTTGCAACTGAGCGCAGAACACGGCGACATTAATTTAAGTGGCGCTGCCATATATTTTAAAGCGGCTAAATCCAGTCATCAGACACTGAATGTTCCGGCCTCCATTAAAGAGGGCACCACTACCAACTGGATTAATATCAACAGCGATAACGACAATAAACGCTGTGTGTCGAAAATCACTTTCTCCGGCAACACGGTTAACTCGTCGGATATGGCGACCCTGAAAGTCTTTGGTGACGACTGAGAACGGGGGGAGATACCGAATGTCTTATGACACACGACACCGCCTGAAAACGGGCGGAGACCCGCGCACACTGACTGATTACGCCGCTCTGCGCGATGAACTGAACAAGCTCACGCATCCAGCCAGGCCTGATATCAACTGGACTTACGCTGAACGACTGTGCCTCAGTCTGTTTGAGCATAACGGCATTGAGTTGCAGACTGCCGCCTGGTATACGCTCGCTCGCACTCAGCTTGCCGGGCTGTGTGGTCTGAACGAAGGGCTAGCGATACTGGAGGCGCTTATCACCCGCCAGTGGGGTAGCCTCTGGCCTCAGCCTGTACATGCTCGAATGGAAATCTTAAGCGGGCTGAGCAAACGGCTGCAACAGACGATGCGAACCCTGACGCTGACGTATGCCGACCTCAGCCCGCTGTACCTGGCAGAACAGCACCTGGAAAATCTGGGGGACGTTCTGCAGCGGCTGGAGTTAAAGCATCTGAGCCAGTTGGATGTGCTCAAAGCAGTCATCCATAACGCCGGGGTACGGCTGGAGAACAGTGACGGCGCAACGGACGGCAGGGGTGAAAAATCGGCAAACACGTTGCCTGCCGGTGCAAATGACACGGCGCTGATGGCGGCCTCTGCACGCGAACAGGCTGATAAAACGCGATGGATTTACGTGGCGCAGCCGGAGTCGCCATCCAATATCACAGCAACAGCGCCACCACCGTCACAACGCGTGTGGAAACCGTTTCTCGGCGGAGCCCTGTCGATGCTGGTGGTGGGGTGCGCGGCGCTGTGGGGCTGGCAGTACATCCACCGGCCTGATCCGCTGCTCGTGCAACTGAATGCCTCGCTGGCGCCTCAGCCCGTTGTACTGACCCCAGCGCAGCTGCAGGCGCTGCAATCACACCCACCGTCAGCGGAAACGGCTATTCGCGCCACCCAACACCAGCTCACTCGGCTTGCCCAACTGCCGGCTGGCTGGAATATCACGTACGGTAACCAGCTTGTACAGCAGGTCCTCGCGCTCTGGCCGGAGCAAAGTGCCTCGCTGCGACAACAGTGGCAACAGCAGCTAGACGCGATCGCACTCCCGCCAGAAAGCCTTACCGGCTGGCATCAGGGCATGGAACAACTGCAGCGGCTGACTGACCGTCTTAACGGGCTGGATGAACAGCACGGGAAATACATGACAGTGAGTGAGCTGAAATCGCAGGTGTTTGCCCTCACGCAGTCTTTCAGTCAGACGCCGCCCGTGGAAGAACAGCTTCGACAGATGCAGCAGTCAGGCGTCAGCCCGGCGCGGGCACAACAGGCGCAGATGCACCTGAACCAGCTGCTGACGCGCTACACGCTGCTCACAGACAAGCCGGGAAATACCACGCCATAAGCGCACAGAGCCCGCCAGGCGATATTTCATTCGCCAGTATCGGGAGACATGAGGCTTCACGCGCAAAACGCCCGCGTTCATCGGAGAGTGTAGAGTCTTTGTTTTTTGACCTGGCTGCCAGTGCCATCTGGAGACACTGAATTACGTTGGACACATTCTGGGTGCTAGATGCAACTGGATTGAGAAAAATTGAGTGGAGTTTCGTGGAGCCAGGTGAAAGATAAGACAAGATATGAGGCTAATTATACTGGAGTCTGGAGGAATTCTAACGACGGGGGAAAAGTGAAAGTGGTGCCCGGACTCGGAATCGAACCAAGGACACGGGGATTTTCAATCCCCTGCTCTACCGACTGAGCTATCCGGGCAACGGGGCGCATTAAACCCGATTCGCCCCTTTTCGTCAACGAAATTTGTCATATTCGCTACAGACTGCACACTCTCTCGCCAGTTTGTTGACCGCTTAAGCAAAAAAGTGGGTCCACAGGGCGGAAAGCGGCATGGCGAGCACCAGCGCGGGCAGCATATTCACCACCGCAAACATCTTTATCCCGCAGATGCGCAAACCGGTTGCCAGCAGCAGCAAGCCGCCAACAGCGGTAAAATCCGCCATCATCGCGGGTGTGGTAAACGGCAAAATCAGCGTGGCACAGCTGGCGAGAGCGAGCTGAATCGCCAGCATCGGAACGCAAATCGCGGCAACCGCAATGCCGAGCGTCGTGGCGAAAATGGTCGCGGTGAAAAAATCGAGAAACGCCTTAGCAATCAAAATGCTGGGGTCACCGGTCATCCCCTCTTGCATGGATCCAAAAATCCCCGTTCCGCTGGCGCAAAACAGAATAATGATCGCCACGTAGTTTTGAATAAACGTCTCGTGGGAGTCGTTTTTAGCTTTTCCCGGACGGGATATCAGATTTTTGGCTTTGCCCACCGCACCGCTAATCCCTTTTTCCAGATAGCAAAATTCGCCAATCAGCGCGCCCAAAAGCGTTGCCAGGACCATCACCGGCAGGTTAGCGCATTTGATGACCAGCAAAACGCCAATACCCAGCGAGGCCAGACCAAAAATGGAAGGCATGGATGAGCGAATACGCTCAGGTAATCGTTGGCTCAAAACGGCACCCAGGACGCCACCCAGTAATACCGCACCGGCGTTGATAAACGGTCCAATAACCAAAATACACTCCCACTATTTAATCATTGATATTGCATTATTATGACATGAAGAGGGCCTTAAATGGCTCCTTTTGGGTGCGTACCGTGCATAAGGATTCTTCCTTGCACCCAAAAATAAAAGGTGACATGATTGCGCAAATTTTCCCCTCACGGATACGGAGCTGCCACTGATGATGACGTCTGCCACTGCGCTTAGCCCTGTCCGTATCAGCACGTTCTATCCTACTCTCATCATGCGGTGAGGGTAACGCCTGTTCTTTGCAGGACATCAGTAAAACCAGACGCGCTCTGATTTTACTGATGTCTGGCGATCGGAGCGACGTTCCAGTCAGACACCTTCGTTGGGCAGATTAAACTGTCCGGGGTTTTTCACTCCCCTGAAACGGGTATTTGTGCATATGAAATCATTAAAAATTGCCGTCAGCCATGAGCTGGTTTCCGCGCTCTCCACCCATCGTGAAGTGGTGACGCTGGATAACACCGATTTTACGGATGTGGCGGCGGTCATCATGACGGTCGCGCAAAGCCGCAGCGGTATTCTTGCGTTACTGAAACGCACAGGGTTCCAGCTTCCGGTCTTTATCTTCTCGTCTGAGCCTGTTGAGGTTCCGGAAGGGGTGGTGGCAGTGATAAGCGGAAACGCGCAGGAGTTTCTGGAACTGGAAGCCGCAGCCTGTCGTTATGAAGAGAACGTGCTGCCGCCATTTTTCGATACCTTGAGTCAGTATGTCGCGATGGATAACAGCACATTCGCCTGTCCTGGACATCAGCATGGTGCCTTTTTTAAAAAACATCCCGCTGGGCGGCAGTTCTTTGAGTTCTTTGGCGAGAACGTGTTTCGCGCCGATATGTGCAATGCCGATGTGAAACTGGGTGACTTATTGATTCATGAAGGTTCCGCGAAAGATGCGCAAAAGTTTGCAGCGAAAGTATTCAACGCAGACAAAACCTATTTTGTGCTTAACGGAACGTCTGCGGCCAATAAAGTGGTCACCAATGCTTTGCTGACGCGCGGCGATCTGGTGTTATTCGATCGTAATAATCATAAATCCAACCATCATGGTGCATTAATTCAGGCTGGCGCGACGCCGGTCTATCTGGAAGCGGCGCGCAACCCGTTTGGTTTCATTGGCGGCATTGATGCGCACTGTTTTGACGATGCCTATCTGCGTCAGCTGATCAACGACGTGGCTCCCGAAAAGGCGAAGGACGCGCGACCATTCCGCCTGGCCGTGATCCAGCTCGGTACCTACGACGGCACCATTTATAATGCCCGTCAGGTGATCGACAAGATCGGCCATCTGTGCGACTACATTCTGTTTGATTCGGCGTGGGTGGGGTACGAGCAGTTTATACCGATGATGGCCGACAGTTCGCCGTTGTTGCTGGATCTGAACGAAAACGATCCGGGCATATTTGTAACCCAATCGGTGCATAAGCAGCAGGCTGGTTTCTCGCAAACGTCGCAGATCCACAAGAAAGACAATCATATTCGCGGCCAGGCGCGCTTTTGTCCCCATAAGCGTTTGAATAACGCGTTTATGCTTCACGCCTCGACCAGCCCGTTTTATCCGCTGTTTGCCTCGCTTGATATTAATGCCAAAATCCATGAAGGCGAGAGCGGACGCCGGTTGTGGGCGGAATGCGTCGAGCTGGGCATCGAAGCGCGTAAAGCGATTGTGGCGAACTGCAAGATGATCAAACCCTTTATTCCGCCTGTAGTGGCAGGGCGTCCGTGGCAGGATCATCCGACGCACGCCATTGCCAGCGAGCGCCGCTTCTTTAGCTTTGAGCCAGGCGCAAAGTGGCACGGCTTTGAGGGGTATGCCAGCGAGCAGTACTTTGTCGATCCCTGCAAGCTCCTGCTGACCACGCCGGGTATCGACGCCGAAACCGGGGATTACACCGACTTTGGCATTCCGGCGACGATCCTCGCGCATTACCTGCGTGAAAACGGCATTGTGCCGGAAAAGTGCGATCTCAACTCGATCCTTTTCCTGCTCACGCCTGCGGAAAGCGCCGAAAAAATGGCACAGCTGGTGGCGATGCTGGGGCAGTTTGAACAGCACATCGAGGACGACACGCCGCTGGCTGACGTCTTACCAAGCGTCTTCAACAAATATCCGGTGCGTTATCGCGATTACACTCTGCGTGAACTTTGCCAGGAGATGCACGATCTGTACGTCAGTTTTAACGTCAAAGATCTGCAAAAGGCGATGTTCCGTAAAGCGGATTTCCCTGCAGTTATGATGAACCCGCAGGATGCTAACCAGGAGTACATTCGCGGCAACGTGGAGCTGGTGCGTATCAGCGAGGCGGAAGGGCGTATCGCCGCAGAAGGTGCGCTGCCGTATCCGCCTGGAGTCTTGTGCGTTGTGCCCGGAGAAGTCTGGGGCGGGGCGGTACAGCGTTATTTCCTGGCGCTGGAAGAGGGTATTAATGTGTTACCTGGCTTCTCGCCAGAACTCCAGGGCGTATACAGCGAGAATGATGCCGACGGAATTAAGCGGCTGTATGGGTATGTGTTCAAGTAGGTGCGGGCTGCTGCCCTCACCCTAACCCTCTCCCACAGGGAGAGGGGAGAGTTTTCAGCTTCACTCTATTTTCCCCTTCACCCTGAGTGAGAGGGGATGGTTGTGTCCTTTGTTCTGTTATCACCCTCTCCCTTGGGGAGAGGGCCGGGGTGAGGGGAAAAAGACAGCTCCAGATGGTTCCTTCTCCTCATGGGAGAAGTTTAGGACGAGGGGATCACGCCGCACCATCACACAGCACCCTCACGCCGCTGCGCGCTTATACATTCTGCGCGGATGCCCAATCTTTCCGTAAAGCATCTCCACCTTCAGAAAACCCGACTCGACGCAGTGCTCCAGATAGCGCCGCGTGGTGGTTTTGCTCAAGCCCGTTTCGCTCACCACGTCATCCACCGAAAAGCAGTGCTCGGCCTGGTCATTAAACAGTGTCTGCACCCGCGCCAGCGTATTCTCCTCAATCCCTTTGCTGCCGTTATCCTGACGGTAATTTTTGGCCTGAAGCTGGTACAGCGAATCGACATTTTGCTGATCAACAATCTTCCATACGCGCTGTTGCTCGGCAAATTGCACAAAGCGTTCGAGCGACTGGCTGAGCCGTTTCCAGGAAACGGGTTTCAGAATGTAATCGAATGCACCGTTGCGAATCGCCAGACTACAGGTATCCATATCGCTGGCGGCGGTGATGAAAATGATGGAGCAATTAGCAGGCATCAGCAGAGGGTTGCTGATTAACGTAATGCCCTTACCGTCCGGCAAATAGTTATCCAGCAGAACCAGTTGCGGCTGCAAGCGGGTGAGTTTGGCCTGAGCGTCGGCGAGTGACGAGGCAATGCCCACCAGCCGCAGGCGCGGATGTTTGCTAATCAGCTCGGCATGAAGCTGCGCCAGTTCGTTCTCATCTTCAACAATCAATACATCGATATGTTCATGTTGCATAGTCAGTATCTTCCAGTTCCTGAGCGGGGCGTCGAGCGATTCCCGTGGCGGGAATAAAGAGTGAGAAAATAGCACCCCGAGGCGAGTTATCGGCAATTTCAATGGCGCCGCCAGCCTGGGTAACATAACTGTCGATCAGGTACAGGCCAATACCGTGATCGCCACGCGTTTTGGTGGTAATACCGCGTTCAAATATGCGTTCGCGGATTTCCGGTTTAATGCCCACCCCCTGATCCGCTACCTCAATAATCAGCTCGCGCTCATTGAGTTTTATCAGCACTTCTACTGGCTCATGCGGGAGCGGGGCGCGCTGTGTGGCTTCGATCGCGTTATCCAGTAAATTACCAATAATGGAGATCAGTTCGGCTTCGTGAAGCGGGGCGAAAGGTTTCTCCATCCGACAGGCGGGATCGAAATTCAGTTCAACGCCTTTCTCACGCGCCCGCGCGGATTTCCCGAGCAGCAGACCGCACAGCGTGGGTGAGCTAAACCGTGATGAGATAAAGTCCAGCAGCTCCTGTGCGTGTTCCGATTGCGCCTGAATAAAGCCGATCGCCTCTTCGTAGCGACCCATATGCAACATGCCGGAAAGTGTTGTCATGCGATTCAACTGCTCATGGCGCATGATGCGCAGGTTGTCGACATAACGTTTTACCTGACTCAATTGGGCGCTGAGCGAGTCAATTTCGTTGCGATCGCGAAAGGTGATCACCCAGCCCTGGAGTGAATCCTCCAGCATGATCCGCACCCGGCTGGCGATCACCGTGAGATCGTTAAAGCGGCAGATCTCATCGTGCGTGTCTTTCGCCAGCATGGTTTGCGGTGTGAAGAATGACACCGGACTGATAACGTCGCCGATCAATTGCCCGCGCAGTTCACGCGCCGGTTGCGGTAAGCCCAGCAATTGCCGCGCGGCCTGGTTGATCACTTCGATCCGCAAATGCGCGTCGATAGCGATCACCCCTTCATAGATCGACTCCATCATCGCTTTTTGCTGGCGCACCAGCAGGCCAATTTCGCGCGGTTCAAGGGAGAAGATCTGCTTTTTGATACTGCGGGTGAAATACCACGAGAAGATAAACAGGGCGATAAGCAGCAACACGGCTGCGATCAGGATATTCACCACCTTGCTGACGGTAATGGTATCGAGATAGCTGGTGAGATAGCCCACGGAGACGATGCCCACCACCTGTCCGGCATCGTTGAAAACAGGCGCTTTGCTGCGAAGCGAAATCCCCAAACCGCCTTTACGGATAGTGGTGATATTTTTGCCCTGCAACACTTCAGCGTTGTCGCCGCCGACCAGGGTGGTCCCCACACGATCTTCAAAGGCTGAATGAAACAGGTGCCGACCGTTATTATCCCCAATCACTATAAAACTGGCGTCGCTGTGATCCGCTATTTGACGCATAAAAGCATGAATTGCTTTGATGTCTTTTTCTTCGACCTCTTTACGCAACGTAGGAATAAGCGCAATTTCTTCTGCTTGTATTTTGGCTCGGGTGCTCATTTCTTGATAAAGTTGCCGACTGACGTCGACATAATAATATCCACCCAGTAATGCAAATAGCACTGAAAAGAAAGCCACCAGCGAAATAAATAACTTAATCTGAAACGAAACCTTCATAACTATCACGCAAGGTATTAACGGATTCAGTGAATATATCATCTTTTTTTTGCCAGGGTTCGCCTTTGCCTAAAACTTGTGATCCCTTGCACAGCGCCACTTACAAAAGCATTTTAAGAACTAGACGATCGTTTAATATAAAACAAATAAATGTTATTCGTTTGTTCATTCTGGAAAAGAAACCATTAAAACCACGGCAATAAATAAGTGGTTAATCACATTCAATAAAAGAAACCATTAAAACCATAGAGGCCATTAAAACTTCGGTTTTAATATGCCGTTCCTCACATAAAGCCCGCGTTGACAACTTTAAGCTTAATGCACAAATAACCAAGAGGCTTAATGAGATGAGCACTACTGACGATTCTTTCTCTGTAACGCACGATCCGATAGATATTCAGCGGCCAACGCTCAAAGAGCGCTGGTGGCACATTATGGATACCTGGAAAGTGGGGATCATCCCGCTGCCGCTTTTTGTATTAGCCGGCGCGTTGATTGCTATCGACTGCCTGGGCGGCAAGCTGCCAAGCGACATTGTGGTGATGGTGGCGACGCTGGCCTTCTTCGGCTTCGCCTGTGGCGAGTTCGGTAAGCGTCTGCCGATTGTTGGCAAGCTCGGCGCGGCGGCGATTTGCGCCACCTTCATCCCGTCGGCGATGGTTTACTACGGCCTGCTGCCTGACGTGGTCGTGGAGTCCACCACCAAGTTCTACAAATCTACCAACATCCTCTATCTGTATATCTGCTGCATTATTGTCGGCAGCATCATGAGTATGAATCGCACGGTGCTGATTCAGGGCTTCCTGCGCATTTTCTTCCCGATGCTGTGCGGTGAAATCGTCGGCATGATTGTCGGAATGGGCGTGGGCATGGCGCTCGGTCTTGAACCATTCCAGATCTTCTTCTTTATCATTCTGCCGATTATGGCCGGTGGCGTTGGCGAGGGCGCTATTCCGCTCTCTATCGGATATGCCACGTTGCTGCATATGGATCAGGGCGTTGCGCTCGGTCGCGTGCTGCCGATGGTCATGCTCGGGGGCTTAACCGCCATCATTATCTCCGGTTGCCTGAACCAGCTTGGTAAACGCTACCCGCATCTGACCGGCGAAGGCCAACTGATGCCAAACCGTGCTAATGCTGATACCACGGCTTCCCAACCGGCGTTTTCCGGTAAAGCGGACGTGACCACCATTGCTTCCGGCGCGTTGCTGGCCGTGCTGCTCTACATGCTGGGTATGCTTGGTCACAAGCTGATTGGCCTGCCTGCTCCGGTTGGCATGCTGTTTATGGCCGTGCTGGTCAAACTGTGCAACGGCGCTTCTCCCCGTCTGCTCGAAGGTTCGCAGGTGGTTTACAAATTCTTCCAGACCTCCGTCACCTATCCGATTCTGTTCGCCGTTGGCGTGGCGATTACGCCGTGGCAGGAACTGGTCAACGCGTTCACCGTCAGCAACCTGCTGGTGATTATCAGCACCGTCTCTGCACTGGTGGCCACCGGATTCTTCGTTGGTAAAAAGATCGGAATGCATCCGATTGATGTCGCCATCGTCTCTTGCTGTCAGAGCGGACAGGGCGGAACCGGCGACGTGGCGATTCTGACCGCAGGTAACCGCATGAGCCTGATGCCATTCGCTCAGATTGCGACGCGTATTGGCGGGGCAATCAACGTCTCTATCTCGCTGCTGATTCTGGGCAACTTCCTCGTTTAAGTTTTCAGGAAAGAACAATGAAACTCGCAAGCTTTATTTATAAAGGTCAACGCAGCTACGGCATCGTGAAGGCCGAGGGTGTGGTGAATTTAGGTCGCCGTTTGGGTGACCGCTACAGCGACCTTAAAGCGCTGTTACAGGGCAACGGCATGGCAGAAGCCACGCGTTATCTCAACGATGCCGTTGACGTACCGATGGATGCAATCACCTTTTTACCGGTGATCGAGCATCCAGAAAAAATCCTCTGCGTAGGCATGAACTACGCCGAAAAACGCCAGGAGTTCGATCAGCATAATCCGGCCCCAACTTTGTTTGTCCGCTTCCCGGACTCTCAGACCGGACACAACTCCCCGGTGCTGAAACCGCGTCACTCCAGTGAATTCGATTACGAAGGCGAACTGGCGGTGATCATCGGTAAAGGCGGGGAAAACATCAGCCGGGAAGACGCTCTGCGCCATGTGGCGGGTTACAGCTGTTACATGGATGGCTCAGCGCGTGACTGGCAGCATACCTGGTTTACCGCAGGCAAAAACTGGCGACAAACCGGCGCGTTTGGTCCATGGATGGCGACCGCCGATGAAATCCCCGATCCGCACACGCTTGCGATCCGTACCTGGCTGAATGGCCGCATGGTGCAGGAAGACAACACCAGCAGCATGATCCACAAAGTCGCGGAGTTGATCGAATACATCAGCACGTTTACGCGCTTAAGTCCGGGCGATGTGATCATCACCGGATCGCCTGGCGGCGTGGGTAAAAAACGCAATCCGCCGCTGTTCATGCAAGAGGGCGATCGCATTGAAGTGGAGATCGAAAATATCGGTCATCTGAGCAATGTGATCATGGAAGCGCCAGCGCAGTTGCTGACGGCTGCGCACTAGGTAAGACGCCATGGACAGACACTCCGCCATCGATTTCCGCCTGACCGACGTGGCGAAACATCCGGAACGCTTAAGCCAGATTCGTTATCTGCTGGCGGACAGCGGTCTGGGGCTGGACAACGACATCACCCTGTTTGTGGAGGCGTGGTCCGGTACGCAACTGGTGGGATGTGCGGGTCTCGCCGCAAACGTCATCAAATGCGTGGCCGTCGATGAGCAGCTGCGCGGCGTGAATTTGAGCGCACGCCTGCTGGCTGAAGTGGAGAACGCCGCGCTCGCGCGCGGCCATTTCCACCTCTTTCTGTGTACGCGTCCGTGCAACAAAGAGCGCTTTGCCCGCAGCGGTTTTTGGCCGATTGCCCAAAGCGGTAATAACGCGGTCCTGCTGGAAAATACCCCGCAGGGGATTGAGCGCTACTGCCGCTCGCTGCGTGGTCTGCAGAAACGGGGTGAGAAGATTGGCGCGATTGTGATGAACGCCAACCCCTTCACCCTCGGGCATCGTCATCTGGTGGAGCAGGCGGCTCAGCAGTGTGACTGGCTGCACCTGTTTGTGGTACGTGAAGACGCGTCATTCTTCTCGTTTCGCGATCGTCTGAAGATGGTGCGCGCAGGAGTGGCCCATCTGTCGAACGTATCCGTTCATGAAGGATCGCAATACATCATCTCGCGCGCCACTTTCCCGGCCTATTTCCTCAAAGAGAGCGGCAAAGTGCAGCAGGCGTGGAGTGAAATCGACGTGCTGATTTTCCGTGATTTTATCGCGCCCGCGCTGGGGATTACCCATCGGTTTATCGGATCAGAACCGTTTTGCGATATCACTCGCCAGTACAACCAGACGCTGCATCAGCTGCTCACTCCGCAAATTGAGGTGGTGGAAATGCCGCGCATTAAGGCCACCGGAAATGCTATTTCGGCATCGGAAGTGCGCCGTTTACTCAAGACACAGCAGTTTTCCCGCATTCGGGAGATTGTCCCGGAGTCCACTTTCGCGCATCTCGAAGCGCACTACAGCGCGCGTGCGGAAGTCGCATAACTATCAGGAATTTATCATGAAAATTGTAAGGGAGGCGCTGGCCGGAACGCAGGAGTCCAGCGACCTGATGGTGAAAATCGCCCCCGCCGACGGCGAGCTGGAGATTGTCATCCACAGTGAAGTGATTAAGCAGTTTGGCGATCAGATTCGCCAGGTGGTCAATGAAACGCTGCACGCGCTGGAGGTGCGTCAGGGTTTGATCATCGTTGAAGATAAAGGGGCGCTCGACTGTGTGATCCGCGCCCGCCTGCAAAGCGCGGTTCTGCGCGCGGCTGAAGCACAGCCTATCGACTGGAGCAAAATGTCATGAACAAACTCCGTCGCAGTATGCTGTTCCTGCCTGGCGCGAACGCCGCCATGCTTTCGACCGCATTTATCTATCGTCCTGACTCCATCATGTTTGACCTCGAAGACGCCGTCGCGCTGCGCGAGAAAGATACCGCGCGTCTGCTGGTGTTCCACGCTCTGCAGCACCCCATGTATCGGGATATCGAAACCGTGGTGCGCATTAACCCGCTGAACACGCCGTTTGGTCTGCTGGATCTTGAAGCCGCCGTCCAGGGTGGCGCGGATGTAATACGTCTGCCAAAAACCGATACGCCGGAAGATATCCATGAACTGGAAGGCCATCTGGAGCGCATCGAACGCGAGTGCGGTCGCGAGGTGGGCACAACCCGCGTGATGGCAGCCATTGAATCGGCGATTGGCGTTATCAACGCCGTGGCAATTGCCCGCAGCACGCCGCGCCTGATCGGCATCGCGCTGGCGGGTTTTGATTATGTGATGGATATGCAAACCGAACGCGGCGACGGTACCGAGCTCTTTTACGCTCGCTGCGCCGTGCTGCATGCCGCACGCGCGGCGGGCATCGACGCATTTGACGTGGTGTGGTCAGACGTCAACGACGAAGCGGGATTCCTGCGCGAAGTCGAACTGATCCGCAAGATGGGCTTTAACGGCAAATCACTGATCAACCCGCGCCAGATCGATCTGCTGCATAACGCTTACGCGCCAACCCAGCAGGAAGTGGATCACGCTATGCGGGTGATCGAAGCGGCGGAAGAGGGCGCGCGCAACGGCCTGGGCGTCGTGTCGCTCAACGGCAAAATGGTGGATGCCCCGATTATTGACCATGCCCAGAGAGTGCTGGAACGTGCAGCGGCCTCCGGCGTGCGTCGCTAAGGATGACAAATGAATCAGACTGAACTTCTCCATGTAAATTTCCCCCATCTCAGGGGCCTAACACCGTTTGATACGGCCCACAGCGCAACGCCCTGGCTGGCTGACGTCGAAGCAAAGCATCAGCGTAAGCTGTGCGATTCCGTAGAGGACGCGGTAAAACGCTGCGGATTGCAGGACGGGATGACGATTTCGTTCCATCATGCGTTTCGCGAAGGCGATCGGGTGATCAATAGCGTGGTCGCGCTGCTGGCAAAAATGGGTTTTAAAAATCTCACGTTGGCTTCCAGCTCCTTGATGACGTGCAACGACGCACTGATCGAGCACATCGAAAGCGGCGTGATTACTCGTATTTATACCTCCGGGATGCGCGGCAAACTGGCGGATGCCATTTCTCACGGCCTGATGGACGAGCCGGTGCAAATCCACTCTCACGGCGGGCGCGTGAAGCTGCTGCAGGACGGTGAGCTGAACATCGACGTGGCGTTTCTTGGCGTGCCGTGTAGCGATGAGTTTGGCAATGCCAATGGGACGCACGGGAAATCCAGCTGCGGATCGCTGGGCTATGCGATGGTTGATGCGCAGTTTGCCCGCAAAGTGGTGCTGCTCACCGAAGAGATCGTGCCGTTCCCGAATATGCCCGCCAGCATCGTGCAGGATCGGGTGGACTATATCGTGCAGGTCGACAGCGTCGGCGATCCGGCGAAAATCAGCGTCGGCGCGGCGCGCGTCACCAGCAACCCGCGCGAGCTGATGATCGCCCGCTTTGCGGCGGACGTGATTGAACACTCGGGTTATTTCAAATCCGGCTTCTCGATGCAGACCGGTTCGGGCGCAGCGGCGACCGCCTGCACGCGCTTTATGGGCGAGAAAATGGAACGCAGCGGCGTGACCGCGCGTTTTGCGCTGGGCGGCATTACCGGCAGCCTGGTCGATCTGCATGAAAAAGGGTTAATTGAAAAGCTGCTCGATACCCAATGCTTTGACGGTCAGGCGGCGGCTTCGCTGGCGTGTAATCCGAATCATGTTGAGATTTCGACAAACGTGTATGCCAATCCGGGCAGCAAAGCGGCAAGCTGCGATCAGCTCGACGTGGTGATTTTAAGCGCGCTCGAAATCGACACGGATTTCAACGTGAATGTGATCACCGGTTCAGACGGGGTGATGCGCGGGGCGTCTGGCGGGCACTGTGACGTGGCCGCTGCCGCAAATCTCACGATTGTTGTTGCGCCGCTTTTACGCAGCCGCATTCCCACGGTTGTCAAACGCGTCACCACGCGCTTAACGCCGGGCGAGAGTATTGATGTGCTGGTGACTGACCACGGCATCGCGGTGAATCCGGCGCGCCCGGAAATCCGCGAACGGCTGGAAGCCGCAGGGTTAAAAATCGTTGATATCGAAGCGCTCTACGCGCGGGCGATTTCGTTGACCGGCGAGCCGAAACCTATCGAATTTACCGATAAAATCGTTGGCGTGATCCGCTACCGTGACGGCAGCGTGATCGACACCGTCCGACAGGTGAAGGAGTAACATCATGACGATAGCGACACCCGTGCGTGCGGGTGTCAGCCTTGACGCGCTGCTGGCGGCAAAAGAAAACCGCGCGGCGCGACAGGCTGACTGGCTCACGCACTACCAACAACCGGTCATTTCCCTCACGTTAGTTACGCCGGGGGAAGTGAAAGACAGCCTGCGCTATCGCAACAGCATGGGCGTGGCGTTGCAGATGTGCGATCAGCTGCTGTGGGAACACCGCTGGCAAGTCCTCGACCGCCAGGTGCTGTGGCTGCCTACCGGGCCAGAAGCGCTGTGGTGCGTGGCCCATCAGGCACCGGAAATCAAAGCCCACTGCGCACAGCTGGAGCAGAGTCACCCGCTCGGCCGACTCTGGGATATCGATGTGATTTGCCCGACGGATGGGCATGTCGGGCGGCAATCGCTGGGTTCACATATGCGTCGCTGCCTGATCTGCGATGAACCGGCGCACGCCTGCTCACGTTCGCGTCAGCATCCGGTTGAACAGGTCGTGGCTCGCGTGGAGAAGATGATTGATGACTGGTTTGCTCGCGACTAAACCGCGCTGCGTCAGCGTGCCGGAGCTGGCTGAAGAGGCGCTCTGGCACGAACTTGAATTAACGCCCAAGCCGGGGCTGGTGGATAAGCTCAATAGCGGCGCGCATCGCGATATGGATCACGCGCTGTTTGTCCGCAGCATCAAGGCGATTGCCCCCTGGTTTGTACGTTTTGCCGAACTGGGGAGCGAACATGCGGAGAAAGCTGCAGCGGAGCAATTGCGTCTGATTCGCCCAATGGGCATCGCGTGCGAGCAGGCGATGTATGCCGCAACGGGCGGGGTAAATACGCATAAAGGCGGGATTTTCTCGCTGGGTTTGCTCTGTTTCACTGCCGGACGCGTGCGAAATGCGACGGCCGACACGCTGTGTTGTGAGATCGGTAACATTTGTCGCGGGCTGGTTGAGCGTGAACTTGCAGGCCGCAGCGGTATGTCGACGGCAGGCGAGCGGCAATATCAGCAGTTTGGTCTGACCGGCGCACGCGGCGAAGCGGAGAGCGGGTTCACGACGGTGCGCAACGTATTGACGCAGTGGGAGGGCGGCTCGCTTCACGAGCTGCTTCTGCGTCTGATGGCGGTTAATCAGGATAGCAATCTGGTGTCGCGGGGCGGAATGGACGGGCTGCGCTATGTGCAGAATTATGCACGGAATTTACTGACTCACGGTTGGGATAGCGAGGCACTGATCGAGATGGATCAGGCGTTTATTACGCGGAATTTAAGTCCAGGTGGCAGTGCGGATTTGCTGTCGGTGGGATGGGTTTTAGGAACAATGTCCCTCTCCCGTTAAGGAGAGGGATTTGAGCACGTTTAGTGCGCGATAGGCTGTGCACCCGTCGGAACGCGAACGTGTTTGTACTTGAACAAGGCAATGAAGGCAAAGAACAGCACCAGCGAGTAACCCGCGAAGATCAGCCACACTGGCTGCCAGTCGGTGATACCGTTAGTGGTGTAGGCTTCAACCACTTTTCCGCTCACCACGCCGCCAAGAATACAGCCGAAACCGTTGGTCATCATCAGGAACATACCCTGAGCACTGGCGCGGATTTCAGGCTTCACTTCTTTTTCGACAAACACCGAACCCGAGATGTTGAAGAAGTCGAAGGCGCAACCGTAAACAATCATCGACAGAACCAGCAGCACGGTACCGAATGCGCTTGGATCGCCATAGGCGAACAGACCGAAGCGCAGCATCCACGCGAAGATACTGATCAGCATAACGTTTTTGATGCCGTAACGGCTCAGGAAGAACGGAATGGTCAGGATAAACAGGGTTTCGGAAATCTGCGAAATCGACATCATCACCGAGGCGTGTTCAACGATAAAGCTGCCTGAGAACAGCGGATTGTTATCGAAGCTGTGCAGGAAGGTGTTGCCGAACATGTTGGTGATTTGCAGCTCTGCGCCCAGCAGCATGGAGAAGATAAAGAAGACCGCCATGCGTTTGTTTTTGAACAGCGCGAACGCGTCCAGACCGAGCATTGAGCTCCAGCTCTGCTGTTTCTGCTGGTTCGAGACCGGCACGTGCGGCAGCGTCAGGGTAAACAGCGCCAGCACCACAGACAGCGCAGCACCGATGTAAAGCTGCATATGGCTCAGTTCAAAGCCCGCAAAGCTCACGCCCCACATCGCCATGATAAAGCCGATAGTGCCCCAGATACGGATTGGTGGGAAATCCGTCACGATATCCATGCCCGCAGATTTGATGCGGTGGTAGGAGATGGTGTTGATCAAGCCAAGCGTTGGCATGTAGGCCAGCGAGTTGAGCAAGATAACCATAAACATCGCGCCAGGCGTGGTGACGCCGGCCGCCATAAACAGCGTACCTGCACCGACCAGGTGGCAAATCGCATAAAGCCATTTGGCGCTGATCCATTTATCCGCCACGATGCCCAACAGCGTTGGCATAAATACCGCCGCAATACCGAGCGAGCTGTATACCGCGCCAATAGACGCACCATCAAACTTCAGCGTCACAAACATGTAGGAGCCAAGCGTGGTTAGCCAGCTCCCCCACAGACAGAACTGCAGAAACGACAAGATTTTAAGCTGCAGCTTAAGGTTCATGTTACTTTCCTCACAATTGAGCGGGAGATATGTTGTTTTGTAAACATTCAGGGGTTTAATTTGATGCAATTCTACCAGCAGGGAACAATATGTTTTGTTACCTCCCGCAAAAAAATGCAATCCACATTAATTTGCAGTTTGGATTGTGATGCAAATAACATTTTCGTATGGATGGCGTGTGCGGTTTGATGCCCTCACCCTAACCCTCTCCCACAGGGAGAGGGAATAGGACTCCAGTTTCTCGCGCAGGGAGAGGGAATCGGACCCCGTTTCTCGCACAGGGAGAGGGCGTCTGGACAACCCTCTCCGCGTGCGAGAGGGTTGGGTGACAGGACTAGCGGCGGCGATAGTTCTTTTGCGCGGTATTCACTTTGTACAGATAGCGGCGGGATTCCCCAGACGGGTGACGGGTGGTCAGCGTCTGGTAAACATCGCCCGGTGCCATGCTGTTAATGATGTTCGCGGCCTGCACTTTGTCGCTTGAGAACACGCGCAACACGCTGCCTGCGCCGCCGTTGTAGGCGGTAATCACTGCGTAACGACGTGACGTCGGGTTATCAATCCCGCCCAGATAGACATTGTTCAGCATCGCCAGATAAGCCGTGCCGGTATCAATGTTGCTCTCAGGATCGAACAGATAACTGCGGCTCGGTGTGCCGGATTTGCCCTGCGAGCGGAACACGTCTTTCCCCGCGCTGTGTTGAACAACCTGCATGAGCCCTAACGCGTCGGAACGGCTGACGGCATACGGGTTGAAGGAGGATTCGGTTTGCATAATCGCCAGGATCAAGGATTCATCAACACCATATTTCCGCGAAGCCTGACGCACCATGCCAACGTATTTATGCGCACGCTTGTCGAGGTGGTTCGGTACCAGATTGATGGTGACGCTGTAGATGATTTTCAGGCCATTGGCACGGCTCTTGAGGCGCGTTTGCAGCAGATAATCTGCAAACGTAGTGGCGCGTCCTTCCCAACGAATGGGCTGGCCGGTCTGATCGACGACCTGACCGTACAGGTACGGTTCTTTGGAGATGGTCACATCGTCGGCGTCTGAATAGAGGTCAATCGAGCCGGGATCGTCACCCATCAGCAGGGTTTTCACGATCGCCTGACGCAAATGCGCGGCCGGTTCGGTACCCGCGATGGTTTCGATCGTTATCGTACCGTCATCAAAGTTGATGTGGCTTCGGGTCTGGTAAGCGTCGGTATATTTAACGTAGTCCTTGGGTCCCGCGATCAGAACTTCGTTAAAACCCCAAATGTTTTCGATGTTATGGGCAAACTGCCCCATCAGAATGTCAAAACCGTTCGTGTCCTTTACCCAGGCTTCGTTATAGCTATCGCCTTTTTTACTGGAACAAGACACAAGCAACGGCGCAACAAGGGCTAGCGCTAATAATTTTTTCATCATTCCGGGACTGCGTGTTGTGTTTGCTAGAACGGCGGGGTTGTCCCCGCACGCTGTTATTTTTCTGGCGGCGTGTAGCCTTCGATGTGAACGTCTTTCCCTTCGAACAAGAAGTTCACCATTTCTGCTTCAAGCAGTTTGCGGTGATCCGGGTTCATCATCGTGAGTTTTTTCTCGTTGATGAGCATGGTCTGTTTCTGCTGCCACTGCGCCCAGGCTTCTTTAGAGATCTCGTTAAAAATGCGTTTTCCCAAATCGCCCGGATAGAGCTGAAAGTCTTGCCCTTCGGCGTCGCGCTGCAGATAGGTACAAAAAATTGTTCTGGCCATACTCATTCCTCTTGATGTTACCAAAGCTAAACCACTGCTCCGGCACGTAATTGTTGTAACAGGCGCTCCACCGGAGCGGCCAGCCCGACCGATGGCGGTTGCGCTAAGTTATACCAGAGACCCGTTCCTTCATCCATGCATGAGGCGAATGAGGACACGGGAAGCCACATTGGCACAATATCTAAATGAAAATGGCTAAAGGTGTGGCGAAATGCGTTAAGTTGCGTGAGATTATCGGCGCTAATGCCACGTTCTGCCAGCCACTGACGCAGCCCTTCTTCGGTTTCGAACTGTGGGAAACAGAATAATCCGCCCCACAAACCGCTCGGCGGACGCTGGGCCAGATAGGCATCATCACCATGCTGCATCAGCAACATATACCCGGTGCGCTCAGGAAGTATCTGCCTGGGTTTTTTGCCCGGGTATTGCGCCCATGAATGATTCGCATAGGCCACGCAGAGATTATTAACCGGACAAAGCTCGCACTTCGGTTTTGAGCGCGTGCACACGATAGCGCCCAAATCCATCATCGCCTGGTTAAAACGCTCAACCCCTTTCGCCGGGGTGACGGCTTCGCTGATTTCCCATAAACGCTTTTCGACCTCTTTTTTACCCGGCCAGCCATCCACCGCATAACAGCGAGCCAGCACGCGTTTCACGTTGCCGTCGAGAATCGGAAAATGTTTGCCGAGTGCAAGGGACAGCACCGCGCCAGCCGTGGAGCGTCCAACGCCGGGCAGCGCTGCCACGTCTTCAAACGTTTCTGGAAATTTACCCTGATGCGTCGTTGCCACCTGTTGCGCGGCTTTGTGCAGATTGCGCGCGCGGGCGTAATAGCCAAGCCCCGTCCACAGGTGCAGCACTTCGTCTAAGGGTGCATTGGCGAGATCGGTGATTGTCGGGAAGCGCGTCATAAAGCGCTCAAAATAGGGGATAACCGTCGCGACCTGCGTTTGTTGCAACATCACCTCAGAGAGCCATACTTTGTACGGCGTTTTTTCAATTTGCCAGGGCAGGGTTTTACGCCCGTATTTGTCGTACCAGTCCAGCACCTGGGCTGAAAATTGAGAGGCATGCATGGTCATTGATTCACCTTATTTGGGACGCAGATTGCAGCACAGCGCCCTTCGACTGTAAACCGGATCTTTCCCATGCTTGCATACAAGGCTTAACTTTGGATAATGCCCGTTTCCCGAACACTCTCACAAGCAGACTACTCTTTTATGAAAAACGACGTCATTTCACCGGAATTTGATGAAAACGGTCGCCCGCTGCGCCGTATTCGCAGCTTTGTCCGCCGCCAGGGGCGCCTGACAAAAGGGCAGCAACACGCGCTGGATAACTACTGGCCGGTGATGGGCGTTGAGTTCAGCGAACAGCCTGTCGACTTCGCCGAGCTGTTTGGTCGCAACGGACCGATTACGCTGGAGATTGGTTTTGGCATGGGCACGTCGCTGGTAACCATGGCGAAAGCGCGTCCGGAGCAAAACTTCCTGGGTATTGAGGTTCACTCCCCGGGCGTGGGCGCGTGCCTGGCAACGGCGCATGAAGAGGGCATCGAGAACCTGCGCGTGATGTGCCACGACGCGGTTGAAGTGCTGCACAAAATGATTCCTGACAATTCTTTGAACATGGTTCAGCTCTTTTTCCCTGACCCATGGCACAAAGCACGTCATAATAAACGCCGCATCGTTCAGGCAGAATTTGCTGAGCTTGTGAAAAGTAAGCTAAAACTCGGCGGCGTCTTTCACATGGCGACCGACTGGGAGCCGTATGCGGAACATATGCTGGAAGTTATGTCGTCTCTGGATGGGTACAAAAACCTGTCTGAGAATAACGATTATGTACCGCGCCCGGATTCACGTCCGGTGACAAAATTTGAACAGCGTGGCCATCGTCTTGGTCACGGTGTATGGGACTTAATGTTCGAGAGGGTGAAATAATGGCAAACCGTAGCCGTCGTCTGCGTAAAAAGATGCACATCGAAGAATTCCAGGAAGTTGGCTTTTCTGTCGCGTGGCGTTTCCCGGAAGGCACCAGTGTAGAAACGATTGATAAGGAAGTTGACGCCTTTATCGATGAAGTCATCGAGCCAAATAAACTGGCGTTTGATGGCAGTGGCTACCTGTCGTGGGAAGGGCTGATCTGCAAGCAAGAAATCGGTAAATGCACCGAAGAGCAGCAGGCACTTGTACGTAAATGGCTGGAAGACCGCAAATTCGAAGAGGTGCGCGTCAGCGAACTTTTCGATATTTGGTGGGACTAACTAGCAAAGGGCCGGCACATGCCGGCCCGTTTTGTCTTGAGGGATTGATATGATGCACAAAACGCTGCTGGCTGTGGCACTGATGACAACCGCGTTGACGGCGCATGCGGAATACAAATGTGAAGTCACACCGCGCGACGATGTGATCCTGAATCCGCAAACCGTCCAGGTGAAAGGCGAAAACGGCAACCTGGTCATCACGCCTGATGGCAATGTGATGTTTAACGGCAAACAATATACCCTAAGCGCGGCGCAGCGCGAGCAGGCAAAAGATTATCAGGCCGATCTCCGCGCCGCGCTTCCGTGGATTGACGAAGGTGCGCTTACCCGCGTAGAGAAAGGGCGCGTGGCGCTGGATAAGATCATAGCAAAAGAAGTGGGGGAGAATAGCAATATGCGCTCTCGCCTGACCAAGCTGGACGCGCAGCTGAAAGAACAGATGAATCGCATTCTTGAGCATCGTACCGATGGCCTGACGTTCCACTACAAGGCTATCGATCAGGTGCGTGCCGACGGACAAAACCTGGTGAATCAGGCGATGGGCGGTATCCTGCAGGACAGCATCAATGAGATGGGGGCGAAAGCCGTTCTGAAAGGCGGTGGTAACCCGCTGCAGGGCGTTTTAGGTAGCCTTGGTGGTCTGCAAACCTCCATTCAAAATGAGTGGAAAAATCAGGAAGCCGATTTCCAGAAGTTTGGCAAAGATGTGTGCAAGCGTGTCGTAACACTTGAAGACAGCCGCAAGGCGCTGGTGGGATCGCTGAAGTAAGATTTCTGCGCGCGGGGCCCCTCACCCCGGCCCTCTCCCCAAGGGAGAGGGAGGAAAGTTTACCGCTTCTACGCGAAAAAGTGGGTGAATGCGTTCCTTCGTTCCATGCAGAAGAGATGACGAAAGCGTTCCCTCTCCCTGTGGGAGAGGGTTAGGGTGAGGGCATCAGGCATTGAAGGTGCTCAAGAATAACGCTTAGCACACCCTCTTCATTCGATCTGAACTCGTTATTCCAGAACCGAATCACTTTCCAGCCATTGTCATTCAAAAATGCCGATCTGCGTTGATCATACGCAACGTCATCCTGATGCTGACCCCCATCCAGTTCCACTATCAGGCGCGCTTTAAAACAGGCGAAATCCACGATATATGTCCCAATCGGCGTTTGGCGGCGAAACGTATAGCCAAAGAAGTGGCGATCTCTGAGCAAATACCAGAGGCGTGATTCCTCAGGTGTCATTTCAATGCGGAGTTGTTTTAATTTTTCCATCCCCACACTCTGCCAGCCTTTCGGTCAGCCAGCAGAGCGGGATGCAAAATCCTGAATCTGTCTTCAGGAGTCGTCGGCGAGGAACAGCTCAAGAAGGGAGTTTAAGAACAGTTTCCCGTGTTCAGTAATCTGCCAGTAAGTGTCGCACTCCGTCAGATACCCTTTCGCCAGCGCCTCATCAATCTGCGGACGAATAACGGATTCAGGCAGGCCCGTGTAACGCGCAAACTCTGCACGTGGCGCCGGTTCCAGCAAACGGAAACGGTTCATAAAGAACTCAAACGGTTTGTCTTCCACTTCCACATCATGCTGGCGTTCAAGGTAACGGCCTTCCATATATCCGCGCGGATGGCGCGTTTTGGCGGTGCGCAAAATGCGTCCGTCCGGGAAGGTGATTTTACCGTGTGCGCCACAGCCAATCCCCAAATAGTCGCCAAAGCGCCAGTAGTTGAGATTGTGCTGGCACTGATAACCCGGTTTTGCGTAGGCCGATGTTTCGTACTGCTGATACCCCGCCGCCGTCAGAATCTGATGCCCTTGTTCGAAAATATCCCACAGCGCGTCGTCATCAGGCAGCTTCGGCGGACGTGAGCCAAACAGCGTATTAGGCTCGATGGTGAGCTGATACCAGGAGAGATGCGGCGGATTCAGCTCTATCGCCTGGCGCAAATCGTCAAGCGCCTCTTCCAGCGACTGATCCGGCAGGCCGTGCATCAAATCAAGATTAAAGCTCCGCAGCCCAAGACCGGTTGCCAGATGCGCTGCCCGCTTCGCTTCAGCCGACCCGTGAATGCGGCCCAGACGTTTAAGTTTTGGCTCGCTAAAGCTCTGTACACCGATGGAAATACGGTTGACCCCGGCACGCTGGTAATCGACAAAACGATCGGCCTCAACGGTGCCAGGATTCGCTTCCATGGTAATTTCTGCATCTGCTGCCAGATTCAGACGCGCACGCACGCCGTCCAGCAGCGTCTGCATCGCCGGGCCAGAAAGCAGGCTCGGCGTCCCGCCACCAATGAAAATGGTCTTAACTTCACGTCCCTGTGCGTAAGATACGTCGGCATCCAGATCGCTTAAAAGATGCTGAACGTAGTCATCATGCGGCACTTCGCCTTTCAGCGCGTGTGAATTGAAATCGCAGTACGGGCATTTCTGCACGCACCAGGGGATATGAATATACAGACTCAGAGGTGGCAAATTAGCCATTACGTAATGCTTCCAGTAACAGTTTTAACGCGCGACCCCGGTGGGAAATCGCACTTTTTTCTTCGCGGGTTAGTTCCGCCGCGGTTTTGTCCTCAGACGGGACAAAGAAAATGGGGTCATAGCCAAAGCCGCCGCTGCCAGCAGACTCGCGAGCAATCACGCCTGGCCAGCTTCCGTGGCAGACAATCGGTGTTGGGTCTTCGGCATGACGCATATACACCAGCACACAGTGAAACTGCGCCTGACGCTGTGCATCCGGCACGTCTTTTAGCGTTTCGAGCAGTTTTTCCAGATTCTGCTGGTCAGTCGCATCAACGCCGTAATAACGTGCGGAATAAATACCCGGTGCGCCGCCCAGCGCATCAACCGCCAGACCAGAGTCATCGGCGATAGCGGGTAGGCCCGTCACCTGCGCGGCATGGCGTGCTTTCAGAATCGCATTTTCGATAAAGGTCAGACCGGTCTCTTCCGCGGAATCCACGCCCAACTCGGTTTGTGCCACGACGTCCAGGCCAAAATCATTTAATAGCGAGGCCAGCTCACGCACTTTACCGGCGTTACCGGTAGCGAGAACAACTTTCTGCATGGTGTTTCCTACTCTGTCAGTGCCGCGACTTCCGTCGGGATGTTTTGCGGATTAAGGATTTTTACCTGTTTATGGCGTCCCAGCTCACCCTTTTCAATAATGACCTGACTTTTGGCGACGCGAAACTGTTTAGCCAGATATTTGGTTAAATGCGCGTTAGCCTGACCGTCAACGGGTGGGGCGGTGATGGCGACTTTTAGCTCGTCGCCATGCAATCCAACAATGCTGTCACGGCTGGCTTTAGGCTGAATATACAGCCGTAAAACCAGCCCATCGGGACAAGTGCTCACAGCACTCATAGCGCCATCCACAGCCCCGGCAGCAGCATATTGCCTGTTGACTGTAACAGCTCAGCGATACCCATGTTCAGCACATAAAGCAGCAGCACCAGGATCATCGGTGAAAAATCGATACCGCCCATAGAAGGCAATAAATTACGGATCGGACGCAGCAACGGTTCGGTCAACTGAATCATCGCGTATTCAACCGGGCTGCGACCACGGCTTACCCAGCTCATGACGGCCATCACCAGCAGCACCCAGAAGATCAGCAGACCAATGGTTTTCACCAGAATGAGCACCGCTGCGATCCAGATGATGGGCTGGAACGTGATCACCATAAACAGCACAATGGCTTTGATGACGCTGAGAATAAACGCCACCAGCATTGAGGCGCTATCAATTGGCCCCATCGGTGGGATGATACGACGCAGCGGGCCAATGACAGGTTGCGTAATTTTCACCACAAACTGCGAGAATGGATTGTAAAAATCGCAACGGGCCCACTGCATCCAGACGCGTAACAGCAGCGCCATCGTGTACAGTTCAATGACCGTTGAGAGCAGGAAAGTCAACGTCTTCATGGCGTTCCTCAGGTTTCCTTATTATTGGGTGTAATCGCGCGCACCGAAAATTGCTGTGCCGATGCGCACCATCGTGCTGCCAGCCGCGATTGCGGCCTCCATATCGTCCGACATGCCCAGTGAAAGCGTGTCTACGGTAACGTAGCGTGCTTTAAGCGCTTCAAATGCTACAGCCATTTGCTGTGCCACGGCAAACTGCCTTTCATACTCTGTTTCTGGGGCGGGGATCGCCATCAGTCCACGCAGACGTAGACCGGGGAGTTCCGCGACCTGGGCGGCCAGCGCGTCCAGCTCAGCAAGCGTAATGCCTGACTTGCTGTTTTCGTCACTAATATTTATTTGAATCAATACGTTCAGTGGCGCTTTGCCAGCCGGACGCTGTTCACTTAAACGCGTGGCGATACGCAGACGATCGACGGTATGGCACCAGTCAAAATGCTCTGCCACCAGACGACTTTTGTTCGACTGCAAGGGACCAATAAAGTGCCATTGTAGACCCGTCATTCCTGTTTCCTGAAAATGACGAATTTTGTCCACACCCTCCTGAACGTAGTTTTCACCAAACTCACGTTGCCCTGCGGCAATAGCTTCTGCGATGGCGCTCGCAGGCTTGGTTTTACTGACTGCAAGCAGCGAAACTTCTTCTGAAGCACGGCCGCAACGTGTTGCTGCGGCTGAGATTTTGTCCCTGACCTGTGCCAGGTTATGCGCAATGTCGTTCATTTTCCGGGGAGTGTCGTATGGATATGGAAGAAATTGTGGCCCTTAGTGTAAAGCATAATGTCTCGGATCTACACCTGTGCAGCAATTCACCACCGCGCTGGCGTCGTTTGGGTCATCTTGAATCTGCACCTTTTCCCGCCCCGGATGTTCAGCTGTTCCTTAAAGCCTGGCTCAACGACGAGCAGGAGGGGGCATGGTGGGCGAATGGGCAGGTGGATTTCGCCGTATCGATGAACAGCGGGCAACGTTTGCGCGCCAGCGCATTTAACCAAATTCATGGTACCTCTATAACGCTCAGATTGTTGCCAGTGACCTGTCCAACGCTGTCAGAGCTTACGGCGCCTAAAGTCATCCCCGATCTACTTTCCAGTGACAACGGGTTGATTCTGGTCACCGGCGCCACTGGCAGCGGAAAATCCACCACGCTGGCGGCGATGGTGGATCATCTCAATAGCCATTGCGACGGGCATATTCTTACTCTTGAAGATCCGGTGGAGTTTATTTATCAAAGCAATCGCTGTCTGATTCAACAGCGAGAAATTGGCCTGCATTGCCCTTCCTTTTCTCAGGCGCTACGTGCGGCATTACGTGAAGATCCCGACGTCATTTTGCTGGGCGAGTTGCGGGATAGCGAAACGATCCGCCTCGCGCTAACGGCCGCAGAAACCGGGCATCTGGTATTGGCGACGCTGCATACCCGAGGTGCGTCTCAGGCCATCGAACGGCTGGTGGATACTTTTCCTGCCGAGGAAAAAGATCCTGTAAGAAACCAGCTGGCGGGGAGCTTGCGCGCGGTACTGGCGCAAAAGCTTGAGCGCGATGCGCAGGGCGGGCGAGTGGCGCTTTTCGAAATGCTGGTGAACACGCCTGCATCCGCGAATCTCATTCGTGAGGGGAAAACCTGGCAACTGCCCGGCATCATTCAAACCGGGCAGCAGGCAGGGATGCAAAACTTTGACCAAAGCCTGGCCGAACGCAAGGCGCAGGGACGGCTCTAGCGCACGTTGAGCGCATAGACGGCGGGGCGTGCGCCCGCAGTGCCAAGGATCTCCAGGGTGATCGTTTTTGCGGTAAGAGGGGTGATGAAGCGATGTTCACAGACGGCGTGATGATTATGTTCAACGTAGGCAATCAGATTGCCATCAGCCCACAGCCGATACTGCGTAATGCAATGCGGGGTAATGGCCTGGTGATGGCCCATCTGCACCGTCTCCATCGCATTGTCGAAGTCATTATCCTGGATAAGCGTCAGAGACTGGATACGTTGTGGGGTTTCCCATGTCCAGACGACCTGTGGGGCAGGGTCATTGTCGGCGGGGATCCACGCGTTGGTTTGCTGCTCAGGGCGCAGACGGCCATTAAGCAGGTTATCAGGCGCATAGCAGTGAAGCGGTGCATCCAGCTGCATTGCCGGGAAGATTTGATGCGGATGGCGGCGCGGCAGCCAGAAATCAAACTCCTCCACGCCGTAATCACCGTCAGAAACCTGACGGGTCTGTTTTGCCACGCGTTTATTCAGGCTGTTAAACACGGTCATCAGGCCGGGCAAACGGGTTTGGGTGAGAGCAATATCAATCTCGTTGCAGGCATCGAAGATGACAAAAACGTACTGATCGCGATCGCTGGTCCAGTCAAATGTGCAGCGGTATTCCTGTTCGCCATGGACGTCGATTGTCGTTGCGTCGTAATGGCATTCAGGCGTGAAGTTGCCTGCCTTTTCGCTACCGAACAGCGAAATTGTGAGGTGCCGTGGCATGCCGGCACGCAGACGAAACGTCATGGCAGGCAGCGTCTCGCCGCGTTTTATGGGCAACAGTATCGCCATCCGCGCCGCAAGCGGCAGCCATTCGCCGTTGGGTTCAAGCGAGGTCAGCACGTACTCACTACTGGTCGAGACCGTCGCGCCGAGTGCCGGATTGTCGAGCCACTGACGGGGGATATAACATCCGGTTTCCTGCAAATGCTGTTGAAGGTCACGAATACGATCGCGGTCAGCGAGCCTCTGAGGCGTCAGGTTATGCGTATGGCACAGCGCAGCGGCGCGACCAACGACTTCACCGAGCAGCCCGCAGGTACACATCACGCGGGCGCTGCCGAAGGCAACGTGCGAAGCAGAAATCAGTCTGCCTGTCAGGAACAGATTATCCAGCGAGCGGCTATACAGCGAGCGAAACGGAATGGTGTACGTGCCTTTGCTGTGAAACTGTCGGCAGCCGTCGTGGGTGCTGTAAACACCGTCCGCCGGGTGCAGGTCAATCGACCAGCCGCCGTACGCAACCGCATCATAGTGATCGCGTTGCTCGATGATGTCCTGCTGGCAAAGAATATGATCGCCAATAAAACGGCGGCTTTCTCTTTTTCCGGGAATGGCACCGACCCACTCAATCGTCAGATTTTCTGCATCCGGGAACTCGCCGGAGTTTTTAATATAATCCCAGACGCCCCAGACGATTTTCCACAACTCCCATTTTATCTCCTCGCTCTGGTGGACGGTATCAAGACGTCCTCCCCACTCCAGCCACCACAGATCGCAGCCGTTAAGCGTCGAGGTCAAACGTTTATAGCGGGGGATCTCTGTGATGTCTTTGAGCGCAAACGAGGGGGCAACAAAGTTCACCGGCTCGGCGGTACGTTTGGTGTAGAAATAGATGGAGTGGCCAAGCTTATGCCCGAAGTGATCGCCGGGAGCCATTTTCTCACCCAATTCATCAATCTCTTCTGCCCCTTCGCGATACTCCGCCCCAGCCAGAAAACCGAGTACCCCATCACCCGTCGCATCGCAAAACTGCGCGGCGCGCACCGTGTAAAAGGTTTCGTTGATGGCATTAAATGCGCTGACGGCAGTGATGCGCGAGCCGGTTTTCTCCACATCATAAACGGCGGTGTTCAGCAGCAGCGTCAGCCCTGGCTGGCTTCTCGCAAGATCAAGCAGAACCAGGTCGAACATCACCGGATTCCCCTCTTTATTGCGCCAGAGGTTCTCCTCAAGGATCTCCCCCATGATGCCACCCTCGCGTGCCCAGCGATTATTATTGCCCATGTGCGACGTCGCGCCATTGGCCCAGAGGCGCACTTCGCTGGAGGCATTTCCTCCCAATACAGGGCGGTCCTGAATCAGGACGACATTCAGACCATCGCGCGCCGCTGCCAGGGCCGCACACAATCCGGCAAGCCCACCACCTGCGACCAGCAGATCGGCTTCAAGCGCCGAGACGGGAAAGGTTCTGGCATCATTTGGGGGATAGATTTTCATGACCTTGTATCCTTTTGAACTGGCGGTAGAATCGAGTCATACACTTCTTAAAAGAATGAGCGTTGCTATGTCATCACAACCGAATCAAAGCTTGATCGACGGCATTCGCTGTTTGCAATATCTGGTTTCCAGCGACCGTGCGATCGGGTGCCGCGAACTCTCACGCCTGATGGGCATCAATACCACGCGCGTAAACCGTTTGCTGATGACCATGGCGTCTATCGGCCTGACGATGCAGGACGATCAGCGTCGTTATCTGCCAGGACCTGGGATCCACGCGCTGGCTGCCCAAGCCATTCGCGGTTCCGAGCTTTTTTCCCGCGCATTACCCATGCTGGAGCGCCTTGCGCCGCGCGATATCGTTGTCGCCCTGGGCGTTTTATGGGAAGACCAGGTGATTTACATCTGGCACTCCGTTCCCGGCAGTCCGACCAGCCAGGCGCTGGCTGGTTTTCACATGCTCCCTGCGTGGCAATCCGTTATCGGCATGTCGCTGCTGGCCGCTGAAAGCGATGAACAGCTGATGGCGCGCTTCACGGCGACACAGTGGAGTCATCTCGCGCCGCATATTGCGCAACAGCGTGAGCGCGGACACGTCATCTGGCAGCATGACGACGGTGAAGTGTCTATCGCGCAGCCAGTCGGCGTTCATCAGGCCGCACTTGCTTTTGCGGGCATGTGGCACCCCGATGACGACACAATTCAGGCGCGTCTCACTGAACTCTCATTACTCAATGCAAGGCTGCTGGAAAAATCATAATTGCACATGTTTCTTTTATAGAAACACTACTGATAATGCAAAAAGCAGTAGGGTGAAATGTGAACGGGATCGAGAGATAAGAAGATTTTGCCCGGCAGTGCGGGCAAATATGACGGGGTTAGAAACCCTGTTCGAAGAAACTTTCGAGGATGATGACTGCGGAAGCAGAGTCTACGCTGCCTTTATTCAGGGCACGGAAACCGCCATGTTCAAACAAACCGGCGCGGGCTTCAACAGTGCTGAGGCGCTCATCGTGCAGTTTAACGACAGTCCCAAAGCGGCCATGGATCTTATTGGCAAACTTACGTGCTCGCGCCGTCAGCGGTTGCTCGGTGCCGTCCATGTTCAGCGGCAATCCGACGATCACGGCTTCGGGTTGCCACTCTTTGAGCAGACGCTCGATCAGCGTCCAGTCAGGTGTTCCGTCCTGCGCTTTAATCGCCGTAAGCGGGCGCGCAGTGCCGGTGATGCGTTGACCAATCGCCACGCCAATACTTTTCGTTCCAAAATCAAAAGCCAGAAGCGTTCCGCTCATTATGCGTGTCCTGCCACACCAGGCATGGTTTGAATGTCGATCCCAATCAGTTTCGCGGCATCGCGCCAGCGATCGGCAATGGGGGTTTTAAACAGAATGTTCAGATCCGCCGGGGCTGTGAGCCACGCATTATCAAGAATTTCCTGTTCCAGCTGGCCTTTCTCCCATGAGGAATAGCCCAGCGCCACCAGCACTTCGGAAGGTTGACCGTGCGTGCCTAATGTTTCCAGGACATCGCGTGACGTGGTGATAACCGTGTTGTCAGAAACGCGAATGCTGGAAGAAAACCCTGGTGGGGTATGCAGAATAAAACCACGATCTTCGGCCAGCGGGCCGCCTAACATCACCGGTTTATCAAGACGGATCTCTGGCGCGCGCTCTTCGGGAGTGATCTTAAGTTTTTCCAGAATGCCTTCGATTTGCAGGTTTTCGAGCGGTTTATTGATGATAATCCCCATCGCGCCGTCTTCACTGTATTCGCAGATATAAACTACGGAACGACGAAAAATGGGGTCCTGGAGAGCAGGCATGGCAATAAGAAAGTGATGCTGTAAATTCATTGTCAGAGGTTCTGTTTCCTGGTTTAAAAAGCAACAGCGCTCAGTATGGAGACAATTAAAAGCGCTGTCACTAGACACTTCACCCTGCATCGCCTTGGCGCGAAATCGAGGGTGAAGCGGACGAGGGGTATGGCGAGTTACTGCTTCAGACGTTTTTCAATCGCGTCCATCAGCATGCCGGTAATGGACACCGGGAACTCGGCTTCGATTTCGCGGATACAGGTTGGGCTGGTGACGTTCACTTCCGTCAGGCGATCGCCGATGATATCGAGACCCACGAAAATCAGTCCTTTGGCTTTCAGCATTGGGCCGACGCGGCGGGCGATTTCCCAGTCGCTATCGGTCAACGGGCGCGGTTCTCCACGGCCACCAGCTGCCAGATTACCACGGGTTTCGCCGCCCTGTGGAATGCGTGCCAGGCAGTAAGGAACGGGTTCTCCGTCGACCACTAAGACGCGTTTGTCACCATCAACAATGGCAGGAATATAATTCTGCGCCATGCAGTAGCGCGTCCCATGTTCAGTCAGCGTTTCGGCAATCACACCCAAGTTAGGATCGCCTTCTTTCACGCGGAAAATCGACGCGCCGCCCATGCCATCCAGGGGTTTCAGAATGATATCGCCATGCTTCTGCCAGAAGGCTTTTAACTGCGCTTTGTTACGGGTGACGAGCGTGTCAGGCGTCAGATCGGAGAACCAGGCGGTGTACAGTTTCTCGTTACAATCGCGCAGGCTCTGCGGTTTGTTGACGATCAGCGTGCCTTTTTCTTCTGCGCGCTCAAGGATATAGGTGCAGTAGATAAATTCGGTATCGAACGGAGGATCTTTACGCATCAGGATCACGTCAAGTTCAGCCAGCGGCAGATCCTGCTCGGAACCAAACTCGTACCATTTATCGTAATTTTGCTCGACGTTAACGATACGGGTGCGCGCGCGGGCTTCACCGTTGTTCAGATAAAGATCGGCCATTTCCATGTAATGGAGCTGATAGCCGCGACGTTGCGCTTCCAGCAGCATAGCGAAGCTGGAATCTTTTTTGATGTTAATGCTTGCGATGGGATCCATCACGATGCCGAGCTTGATCATCTTCTTCTCCATTAATGCGTTAACCCAGATCGCCAAAACGCACCTGTAGCGCGGTGATGGCCGTGAGTGCAGTAGTCTCAGTACGCAGAACGCGAGGTCCCAACAGAATATCAGTAAATTGATAACGCGCCGTCATTGCAATTTCGTCCGCTGACAGACCGCCTTCCGGGCCGATCAGCAGGCGTACACGCTCAACGGGCAGCGGCAGCGTGTTGATGCTGGCGCTGGCGCGCGGATGAAGATTGAGCTTAAGACCGCTCTCTTCTTCGGCACACCACGCTTCTAAATTCATCGGTGGGCGAATTTCCGGAATACGGTTGCGACCGCACTGTTCACACGCCGCAATCGCGATTTTCTGCCACTGCTGGATCTTTTTGTTCAGTCGTTCAGCATCCAGTTTAACGCCACAGCGTTCAGAAAAAAGTGGCGTAATGAGGCTTACACCCAGTTCGATCGATTTCTGGATAGTGAATTCCATTTTTTCGCCGCGCGACATCACCTGGCCCAGGTGAATATGCAGCGGTGATTCGCGGTCGTCGACCTCACCGCGCAGAATACTCACCTGCACGCTTTTCTTGTCTGCGCGGGTGATTTCAGCGTCGAAGACCTGATTGCTACCGTCGAACAGTTGTACCGCCTGGCCGACGCCCATGCGCAGAACGCGGCCTACATGATTGGCGGCATCATCAGACAGGGCAATTTCACTGCCTGCGGTAATCAGTTCTGGGTGATAAATGCGAGGGATGCGCATAGTGTGAATTCCATGAAGGGTGCGGATGACGCCTCATTCCGCCTTTTAAGGATTGGGCGGAATGAGGGATCGACGCAAAATAGACAATTGCCGCTAGTGTAGGTTAGCTCTTTTGCGCCTGGCAAGCCCGCTGCACGTATGGGTTATGATTCCCCTGAACTTTTGCAATGCGGTTGTCGCGCTCGCACTCCCAATCAGTGACCGGATACTGCTTATCCCAGGCGTTAAAAAGCTGGGTTTGCTGGCGGGATAAATTCAGCGCATAACGATCGCGCATATAGAAGTAGGTGCGAGCAATGCTGCCGCGGGCGCGAACGGGCGGCTCGGCGAGTTTCTCTTTGAAGTCGACTTTCATCGCGCATTGGCCATATTGGCCGTCCCCCCCGTTCCACTGACTGTACATAAAGTTGGCACGGTCGCCGTTGACTTCGCCAACCGCGGGCTGGAGGTTGTGCATATCGCTTTCAATCTGGCGATAGACCGGGTCTTTGGCACAGTTTTTACGTCCGCCGTCCTGCCAGCACTGGCGCTGATGGCCGAACTGCCAGGCGGGAACAACATGTTCCCATTCGATACGGCTGGCGCGGTTTTCATTTTTACGCACTTTATAACCGCACGATTCAAGATCGACGACCCCTTTTTTTCCCTGCCAATTAATTTTGCAGCCGCAGTAAAAATCACCCGGGACATCGGCATTAACCTTCACGCCTGCGGCTTTAGCTTGAGAAAAATTATTGATACCCTCGGCCAGCACTGGACCAGAAAGCACCGTCGCCAGAAACGCGACAGCGAAAGAAAAATTACGGGACATCATGAACTCCGTGTCAAAACGAGCCCGCAACGTAACGAAAGTTGTTCTTGTATGCAATCAGTCAGATCAGGAAAGTTCTTGAATGTTCAGATAACTATTCCGCGACGAGCGGTTCGCCGCATTTCACGCAGCGGTAGGTTGCTTCTCCGCGCAGGACACGGTTATGACGGCGAACGGTCAGCTGGTGCTGCTGGCACTGGCAGCGATAGGGAAAGGTATTGCGACGGACGGACTCCAGCTCGAATTGATGCGTGCGCCGTGCGGGAACGCCGAGCACAGCTTCCATCATCCATTTCCACTCTTTGCCGTGGGGAGCCACGCGGCCAAAATGCTTCCATACCAGCAGATGCGCCAACTCATGCGGCACCACTTCGTCAACAAACGCCTGCTGGTTTTCCATCATCAGGACCGGATTCAGGCGGATCTCGTACGATTCAAGCCAGGCGGTACCGGCGGAAGTGCCGCGCTGCTGATAGACCAGTTTGGGTTCAGGATAATTGCGTCCCAGCTTCAGGTTGGCCTGGGCGAGTTTTTCCCGCAGGCAGCGCATGACGGCTTGCTGAAGGGCGATGGGAAGACGGGGTGTTTTCATAGGGGCAGAGGATAAAACGTGAGGCGGGGCGGTGCAAGAGGCTTCCTCCCTGTCGGGAGGAAGCCGGACGATCAGTCGTGCGCGCCGATTTCGCGAAGCTTACGACCTTTCATCAGGTTACGTTCGATATGTTCCAGAGAAACGTGCTTGGTTTCAGGAACCAGCCAGATCGTCAGTACAATGAAGAACAGGTTCAGCGCGCCATACACCCAGAAGGTATTGGCGTTGCCAAGCGTGTTCAGCATGGTCAGGAACGTTGCGCCGACAATCATGTTGGCGATCCAGTTGGTTGCCGTCGAGCAGGTGATACCGAAGTCGCGGCCTTTCAGCGGCTGGATTTCAGAACACAGGACCCAAATCAGCGGACCCGCGCTCATCGCAAAACCAACGATAAACATCAGCAGCATGCCGACAGCAAAGTACTGAGCGGTTGGAGAGTCAATTCCGGCATGCATCATCGTGCCTAACACGCCCATACCGACTGCCATCACCAGGAAGCCCAGCGTCAGGGTCGGTTTACGGCCCCAGCGGTCAACAAGCCCGATAGCAATAAAGGTTGCCAGCACGTTAGTTAAACCGACGATAACGGTGCCCCACATCTGCTCTGTGGTATTGGTGTAGCCCGCCAGTTCAAAGATTTTTGGCGCGTAGTACATGATGACGTTCATCCCGGTGAACTGCTGCATAACCTGCAATAGCACACCCAGGAACACCGCGCGACGGAAGTTGCTGTTGTCTTTAAACAGCGCCCAACCGGACTGTTTTACCTTCAGGCTTTCACGAATTTCATCCAGCTCGTTTTTGGCTTCGGCACTGGTATCACGCAGACGCAACAGGACGCGTTCGGCATCGTTAAAACGTCGTTTCGCCGCATACCAGCGTGGGCTGTCAGGCAGGAAGAAGACACCGATCAGCAGCAGGATTGCGGGAATGATGATCACGCCGAGCATCCAGCGCCATGCGCCGCTGTAGCTAAACGCCGTATCGGAAAGATACGCACCCAGAATACCGATGGTAATCATCAGCTGATACATCGAGATCATGCTGCCGCGAATTTTCTCCGGGGCGATTTCCGACAGATACAGCGGGGCGGTATAAGACGCCACACCTACGGCCAGACCAAGCAATACGCGGGAGATAATCAGCACTTCGACGTTTGGTGCGGCAGCAGAGCAGAGCGAACCGACGACAAAGAGGATGGCACCAATCATCAGGCTCTTTTTGCGTCCCAGACGATACGAGAGCCAGCCGCTGCCGACGGCACCCACCGCGGCACCGAACATCATGGAGCTCACCACCCATTCCTGAGTGTGAGGGCTGATCTGGAATTCATCAGTGATAAAGGGTAACGCACCGGCAATCACGCCAATATCCAGGCCGAAAAGAAGTCCTGCCAGGGCGGCGAGGAAGCAGACAAAAAAAGTCATTGCCTTGTTGGACGTACGCCCCTGTTTTTTATTGTCAGGCATCATGCCCTCCAGTTGGGTTATCAGTTTTATTGATGAAAAGGGTAGGGGAGTGCGCCGTAAAAATATGTGAGATAAATCACATTGGTGTAATCGGTTACACTTCCTAAAACTTGTAATCTTTATTAAAGCTTTGAAAATATAGAGGCAAAAGGGTTGATGCGCATCCCAATAGAATGAATTTCAGACTTAACTGAAGCGAAATGTAACAGCAGATGAAGTCAGAACATGCAAAGAGATTAATCTGAAAACGTATGGCTGAATGCCTGATGTAATCGCTTTCATTGGGTGTGCTTTTGGCGAGATCATTGAAAGGGGCTGGTTGAGCGAAGGAACGGCAGAAATGCAAAAGGCCAGCTTGTGGCTGGCCTTTTTTTAAAAACCTGTCAGTCGATTATTTCAGACCGGCAGCGTCACGCAGCACAGCGGCTTTGTCGGTTTTTTCCCATGGGAAATGTTCACGACCAAAGTGACCGTATGCAGCGGTTTCTTTATAGATCGGGTGCAGCAGATCCAGCATCTGGATCAGGCCGTATGGACGCAGGTCGAAGAACTCGCGCACCAGCAGGGTCAGTTGCTCAGTAGGCACTTTTTCAGTACCAAAGGTTTCAACCATAATGGAGGTCGGTTCTGCTACGCCGATAGCGTAGGAAACCTGAATCTCACAGCGATCCGCAAGTCCTGCGGCAACGATGTTTTTCGCCACATAACGTGCGGCGTACGCAGCAGAACGGTCCACTTTAGACGGATCTTTACCGGAGAACGCACCGCCGCCGTGACGAGCCATGCCGCCGTAGGTATCAACGATAATTTTACGCCCCGTCAGACCGCAGTCGCCCATTGGGCCACCGATAACAAAACGGCCTGTTGGGTTAATGAAGAATTTGGTCGACGCGTTCAGCCATTCGGTCGGCAGAACAGGCTTGATGATCTCTTCCATTACGGCTTCTTGCAGCGATTTCTGATCGATGTCTTCAGAATGCTGAGTGGACAGAACCACGGCGTCGATACCGACAATTTTGCCGTCATCGTACTGGAAAGTGACCTGGCTTTTCGCATCCGGACGCAGCCATGGCAGCGAGCCGTTTTTACGCACTTCAGCCTGACGCTGCACCAGACGGTGTGCGTAGGTGATTGGTGCAGGCATCAGTACGTCAGTTTCGTTTGTCGCGTAGCCAAACATCAGGCCCTGGTCGCCAGCGCCTTGTTCCAGTGGATCGGCACGGTCAACACCCTGGTTGATGTCGGGAGACTGTTTGCCGATTGCGCTCAATACGGCGCAAGAGTTGGCATCAAAGCCCATATCAGAATGCACATAGCCAATCTCGCGCACGGTATTACGGGTGATCTCTTCGATATCAACCCATGCGCTGGTGGTGATTTCACCGCCAACCAGAACCATGCCGGTCTTGACGTAGGTTTCACACGCCACGCGTGCTTTTGGATCCTGTTCGAGGATTGCATCCAGCACCGCATCAGAGATTTGGTCAGCGATTTTGTCAGGATGCCCTTCAGATACAGACTCGGACGTAAACAGGTGTTTTGCCATGTTTTATTTCACCTAAGGAGAATTTTGTTAGCTCAAACTGCTATGCGGAATAGCCAAAGAAGATGATTCTACCAAGGCCTGCAGGTAAATGACACTGGCAGTCTGAGTGTTAATCAGTATAGATGGATTAACATCTGGACGTCCATTTTAGGTCACTTTCTGGCCCAAATTCCAGCTTTTTTTGATATCGCTCGCATTACCTTGAAATCGCTACTGGAAATTTTTCCTGACAGGGCCGGCAACGTATTCATTAATGCTTTGCTTTTTGAGTCTCTTCTCGGTATAAAACGCGGCGCGCGGCTCATATCCGTCATACTTCATGTTTCATGTACGTTGGCTTCCTGAAACTCGAATTATTGAGGATATCTCAAAGCACACGATGAATTCATTGTGTTGCCACTTCCAGCCGGGTTGAGCAGTTGAACTATTCGCTTTGACTTGTTGGTTCGCTCCGCTTGGGGCTGCCGTGGAGGTGATACGAGATAATGAACCGTCGTTTTCCGCTAACTCAGTTACGCCATTCTGGCGTGCGTTTGTTCCCCACTACCCGCATTTCTAATCTGCAAACCTGCCGATGTTATACCCATTTCGGCGCTTCTCAGGATTCCAGGGCCGGTTACGCTTTGTGATAACTGAACAAGGGCGCTCTTGTTAATCCAAGAGTTTTCTCGTGGTTTCGCCGGACCTTGTCATACAGAGTTCGGATACGTGTTTTACAATATATGAATATGAAACCGGTCGCATGGCCTCGCGTTCAGCATGATGTGCTGGATGATCGGGTCGTATATGGGTTGTTATCGCCGTTTGAGACTGCGATAGTAGTCAACTGTTTTACACTTATTACAACAAGTTGAGGTTCGCTATGTCTGACGACATGTCTTCGCTTTCCCCTTCGTCAGCAGGCGAACAGGGTGTACTACGTTCCATGCAGGAGGTTGCGATGAGCTCGCAGGAAGCCAGCAAGATGCTGCGCACATACAATATTGCCTGGTGGGGCAATAACTATTACGACGTTAACGAACTGGGCCACATCAGCGTCTGCCCCGATCCTGACGTTCCGGAAGCGCGTGTCGATCTTGCTAAACTGGTTAAAGCACGCGAAGCACAGGGGCAACGTCTACCTGCGCTGTTCTGCTTCCCGCAGATCCTGCAACACCGTTTGCGTTCCATCAACCAGGCGTTCAAGCGCGCGCGTGAATCCTATGGTTACAAAGGCGATTACTTCCTGGTTTACCCGATCAAGGTCAACCAGCACCGCCGCGTGATTGAATCCCTGATCCATTCCGGCGAACCGCTGGGTCTGGAAGCCGGTTCAAAAGCTGAACTGATGGCCGTACTGGCGCATGCCGGAATGACCCGCTCAGTGATTGTGTGTAATGGTTATAAAGACCGTGAATACATTCGTCTGGCGCTGATCGGCGAGAAGATGGGCCACAAAGTCTATCTGGTCATCGAAAAGATGTCCGAAATCGCGATCGTGCTGGAAGAAGCCGAACGTCTGAACGTGGTTCCGCGCCTTGGCGTACGTGCGCGTCTGGCCTCACAGGGTTCCGGCAAATGGCAGTCTTCAGGCGGTGAAAAATCCAAATTCGGTCTGGCAGCCACTCAGGTTCTGGAGTTAGTAGAAATCCTGCGTGAGTGCGGTCGTCTGGACAGCATCCAGTTGCTGCACTTCCACCTCGGTTCGCAAATGGCGAATATCCGTGATATCGCGACCGGCGTGCGTGAATCGGCGCGTTTCTATGTGGAACTGCACAAGCTCGGCGTGAACATTCAGTGCTTCGATGTGGGCGGCGGTCTGGGCGTGGACTACGAAGGGACGCGTTCCCAGTCGGATTGTTCCGTTAACTACGGCCTGAACGAGTACGCGAACAACATCATCTGGGCGATCGGTGATGCTTGCGAAGAAAACAACCTGCCGCATCCGACTGTCATTACCGAGTCTGGCCGCGCGGTCACCGCGCACCATACCGTGCTGGTGTCTAACATCATCGGCGTTGAGCGTAGCGAAAACACCGAAGCGACACCGCCGCAGGAAAATGCGCCGCGCGCGCTGCAAAGCATGTGGGAAACCTGGCAAGAAATGCATGAGCCGGGCACGCGTCGCTCGCTGCGCGAGTGGTTGCACGACAGCCAGATGGATCTGCATGACATTCATACCGGTTATTCTTCAGGGACATATAGCCTGCAAGAACGTGCGTGGGCAGAGCAGCTTTATCTGAACATGTGTCATGAAGTTCAGAAGCAGTTGGACCCGAGTAACCGTGCGCATCGTCCGATTATCGACGAACTGCAAGAGCGTATGGCGGACAAAATCTACGTCAACTTCTCGCTGTTCCAGTCGATGCCGGATGCGTGGGGTATCGATCAGCTGTTCCCGGTGATGCCGCTTGAAGGGCTGAATCATGCGCCGGAACGCCGTGCTGTCTTGCTGGATATCACCTGTGATTCCGATGGCGCAATTGATCACTACGTTGATGGCGACGGTATCGCTACAACGATGCCAATGCCGGAGTACGATCCGGAGAACCCGCCAATGCTGGGCTTCTTCATGGTCGGGGCGTATCAGGAAATTTTGGGCAATATGCACAACCTGTTCGGCGATACCGAAGCGGTGGACGTGTTTGTCTTCCCTGACGGTAACGTTGAAGTGGAGCTTTCTGATGAGGGCGACACCGTTGCGGACATGCTGGAATACGTGCAGTTGGATCCGAAAAAACTGCTGACGCAGTTCCGCGATCAGGTGAAAAACACCGATCTGGACGCCGCTTTGCAGCAGCAGTTCCTGGAAGAGTTTGAAGCGGGTCTGTACGGTTATACATACCTGGAAGATGAGTAAATACGCGTTCCCGCGAGGGGCAGCGTAAAGGGCATCGGACTGCACAATGCCTTATACTCACTTGAACCTGTATGAATTAACGGCGATAATTTGCCCCATTAAGCAGTAAACGAATCAATCCCTTCCTCGTCGGGTTTAACGACGCGGAGGGGATTTTTTTTCATCTCTTTTAACGTATCGACTCTATAAGAGGTCCGGATATGAGCACTTTAGGTCATCAGTACGACAACTCTCTGGTATCTAACGCGTTTGGTTTTTTACGTCTTCCGATGAACTTCCAGCCGTACGATAGCGACGCTGACTGGGTGATCACCGGCGTTCCGTTTGATATGGCGACGTCAGGCCGTGCCGGTGGTCGCCATGGCCCGGCGGCCATTCGTCAGGTGTCGACGAACCTGGCCTGGGAGCATAATCGCTTCCCGTGGAATTTCGACATGCGCGAACGTCTGAACGTGGTGGACTGTGGCGATCTGGTTTATGCCTTCGGTGATGCGCGTGAGATGAGCGAAAAACTGCAGGCGCATGCCGAGAAGCTGCTGGCTGCCGGTAAACGTATGCTCTCTTTCGGTGGCGATCATTTTGTGACCCTGCCGCTGCTGCGCGCGCATGCCAAGCATTTCGGTAAAATGGCGCTGGTGCATTTCGATGCCCATACCGACACCTATGCGAACGGCTGCGAATTTGACCATGGCACCATGTTCTATACCGCGCCGAACGAAGGTCTGATCGATCCAAACCATTCTGTACAGATTGGTATTCGCACCGAGTTTGATAAAGACAACGGCTTTACCGTTCTGGATGCCGGTCAGGTGAATGATCGTGGCGTAGACGATATCATCGCTCAGGTGAAGCAGATTGTGGGTGACATGCCTGTGTATCTGACGTTCGACATCGACTGTCTGGATCCGGCCTTTGCGCCGGGTACGGGCACGCCGGTAATCGGTGGCCTGACGTCCGATCGCGCGATTAAACTGGTTCGTGGTCTGAAAGATCTGAATATCGTGGGGATGGATGTGGTGGAAGTCGCTCCGGCCTACGACCAGTCAGAAATCACCGCACTGGCGGCAGCGACGTTGGCGCTGGAAATGCTGTATATCCAGGCTGCGAAGAAAGGCGAGTAAAAGCGTTAATGGGCCGGGAAGCGTGATGCAACCCGGCCCACGGAATTACTTAATTCCGTCAGCTTTCATGCGATCGCGGATATGCTGGGCGCGCTCAACGGACGCCGGGTGGTCATCAAACATTGAGCTTTGACGACCTTCTTCCAGTTTAGCCAGCTTCTCAAAGCTGGTGGCTAAGCCCGATGGATTGATGCCGCGTTTGCGCAACAGATCGTAAGAGTAATCATCCGCTTCGGATTCCTGACGCTGGGAGAACTGAGAGTTGACCAGTTTTTCGCCCACATCACCAAGCTGAGACTGCGATAAGCTGCCGACAATCCCGCCCGCAGATGCCGCTGCTGCACGAACCGCGTTGGTGCCTAGTGCCACCTGCATGCCTTTCTTCACATGACCCAAGGCGACGTGGCCCATCTCATGGCCAATCACCGCTTCAACTTCATTATCCGTCATCATGTCCATCAGACCGCTGTAAACACGAATGCAGCCGTTAGCCATGGCAAACGCGTTGACGTCTTTTGCGACGTAAACCTTATAGTTCACCGGTTGGCCGTTGATGTTATCGCCGAGCGCGGAAGCAATCTTGTTCAGACGCTGCGCGTATGTGCTGTTGGCGGGCGCAATGGTTGCTTTCGCATCCATCTCTTTGCAGGCCTGATCGCTCAGCGCTTTAACCTGTGCATCGCTCAGTGAATAGGCCTGAAAAGCCTCTGCACCGGAGCTCATCAGACCGTTTGAATCCATATTTTGGCAGCCGCCGAGCAGGAACGTTGTACCCAAGGCCAGCACTATTGCACGCATTTTCATGATGTTGCTTCCGTACCCGTTGATCTGAATAAAATCCGAAAATTTTCCGACAGCGAAGCGGTCGTGAAGCTAAGTATAAGGAATATCTACAGGGGCGGGCGAGTAGATTGCGCAACATGCGAGCATGATCCAGAGATTTCTTAAACGGCAAAAGAATGCTCCATGTACATGCTTTGTCGCTTGGGTTACATTGTTGGCACTTTTTTCTGGCATAGCCCAAAACGCGCTGTCGTCAAGGGCATAGCCTTTAACAGTCCGATCTGGAGTTAAAATGTCCTCACGTAAAGAGCTTGCTAATGCTATTCGTGCGCTGAGCATGGATGCAGTACAGAAAGCCAAATCCGGTCACCCGGGCGCCCCTATGGGTATGGCTGACATTGCCGAAGTCCTGTGGCGTGATTTCCTGAATCACAACCCGCAAAACCCATCATGGGCTGACCGCGACCGCTTTGTGCTGTCTAACGGCCACGGCTCTATGCTGATCTACAGCTTGCTGCACCTCACTGGCTATGCGCTGCCAATTGAAGAGCTGAAAAACTTCCGTCAACTGCACTCTAAAACGCCTGGTCACCCAGAAGTGGGTTACACCGCTGGCGTTGAAACCACCACTGGCCCACTGGGTCAGGGCGTGGCGAATGCGGTAGGTATGGCGATTGCTGAGAAAACGCTGGCGGCACAGTTTAACCGTCCGGGCCACGACATCGTTGACCACTTTACCTACACCTTCATGGGCGATGGCTGCATGATGGAAGGTATCTCTCACGAAGTGTGCTCTCTGGCTGGTACCCTTAAGCTGGGTAAACTGGTTGCGTTCTATGATGACAACGGTATTTCTATCGATGGTCACGTTGAAGGCTGGTTTACTGACGATACGGCTAAACGTTTCGAAGCCTACGGCTGGCACGTGGTACGTGGTGTTGATGGCCATAACGCCGACAGCATTAAACGTGCAGTAGAAGAAGCGCGCGCAGTCACTGACAAACCGTCCCTGCTGATGTGCAAAACCATCATCGGTTTCGGTTCGCCAAACAAAGAAGGTACGCACGATTCTCATGGCGCCCCGCTGGGCGACGCTGAAATCGCGCTGACCCGTGAAAAACTGGGCTGGAAACACGCTCCGTTTGAAATTCCGTCAGAAATCTATGCGCAGTGGGATGCTAAAGAAGCAGGCCAGGCGAAAGAGTCCGCATGGAATGAGAAATTCGCTGCTTACGCGAAAGCCTTCCCACAGGAAGCGGCTGAATTCACTCGCCGTATGAAAGGCGACATGCCGGCTGATTTCGACGCCAAAGCAAACGAATTCATCGCGAATCTGCAAGCGAATCCGTCCAAAATCGCCAGCCGTAAAGCGTCTCAGAATGCGATCGAAGCATTTGGTCCGTGGCTGCCAGAGTTCCTGGGCGGTTCCGCTGACCTGGCTCCGTCTAACCTGACGATCTGGTCTGGCTCTAAAGCAATCAACGAAGACACTGCCGGTAACTACATCCATTACGGTGTACGCGAATTCGGTATGACGGCGATTGCTAACGGTATCGCCCTGCACGGCGGTTTCCTGCCTTATACGTCTACCTTCCTGATGTTCGTCGAATACGCCCGTAACGCTGTGCGTATGGCTGCGCTGATGAAGCAGCGTCAGGTGATGGTTTACACCCATGACTCCATCGGTCTGGGCGAAGATGGCCCAACTCACCAGCCGGTTGAGCAGGTGGCTTCTCTGCGTGTGACGCCTAACATGTCCACATGGCGTCCATGCGACCAGGTTGAATCTGCTGTGGCGTGGAAATATGGCGTTGAGCGTCAGGACGGCCCAACCGCGCTGATTCTTTCTCGTCAGAACCTGGCCCAGCAAGATCGTACCGAAGAGCAGCTGGCGAACATCGCTCGCGGTGGTTACGTGCTGAAAGACTGCGCTGGCCAGCCAGAGCTGATCTTCATCGCGACCGGTTCTGAAGTTGAGCTGGCTGTTGCTGCATGGGAAAAACTGTCTGCCGAAGGCGTTAAAGCGCGCGTGGTTTCTATGCCGTCTACCGATGCGTTCGACAAGCAGGATGCTGCTTATCGCGAATCCGTACTGCCAAAAGCGGTTACTGCTCGCGTCGCAGTTGAAGCCGGTATCGCTGACTACTGGTTCAAATATGTTGGTCTGAACGGCGCTATCGTCGGAATGACCACCTTCGGTGAATCTGCACCGGCTGAGCTGCTGTTTGAAGAGTTCGGCTTCACCGTTGAAAACGTTGTCGCGAAAGCCAAAGAACTGCTGTAATCGCAGTTTACAGGGTGTGTGCGGCCTGATGCCCTCACCCCAACCCTCTCCCACGGGAGAGGGTGCAAACACTAAAAACGGTAACCTTTGGGTTACCGTTTTACTTTCACCCCGCCGGCTTTTTTGTGTCTGCTATTCCACCATCGTGTGAAAACGTTGTGAATTATTCCATTTAAAATGTGACGCAAGTCATATAGCTGTCTTATTGGCTTGCCCGAACGTTCCTTTTATTCTCCGTTTCGCTTATTCTTGCTGAAGCGTTTCAGTTGTTAATCTGTCTGACAATTGACCAATCAGTCGCAGTTTGTGACAGGCGAGGATTCCCCTCCGGGCGTTGCTGGATTACTCTTTCAGCCACCTCAAACTCAGGGAAAGCCTTGCAGGAGACCTATGACCGTACGCGTAGCGATAAATGGGTTTGGTCGCATCGGACGCAATGTGATTCGTGCTTTATATGAATCCGGGCGTCGTGCGGAAATCACCGTGGTGGCCATCAATGAATTGGCTGACGCCGTGGGCATGGCGCATTTATTGAAATATGACACCAGCCACGGGCGCTTTGCCTGGGATGTTCGCCAGGAAAGAGAGCAGTTATTCGTGGGCGACGATGCCATTCGCGTGTTGCATGAGCAGAGTATTGAAACGCTGCCGTGGCGTGAATTGGGCGTGGATGTGGTTCTCGACTGTACCGGCGTATACGGTAATCGTGAACACGGAGAAGCACACCTTGCGGCAGGCGCTAAAAAAGTCCTGTTTTCCCATCCCGGTGGTCACGATCTTGACGCGACGGTTGTCTACGGCGTGAATCATCATGAACTGCAAGCCGAACACCGTATTGTCTCCAACGCCTCCTGCACGACAAACTGCATTATTCCGGTCATTAAACTGTTAGACGATGCTTATGGCATTGAGTCAGGGACTGTAACGACGATCCACTCTGCCATGCACGATCAGCAGGTGATTGACGCGTACCATCCGGATTTGCGCCGCACGCGCGCCGCGAGTCAGTCAATCATTCCGGTGGACACCAAACTGGCGGCAGGGATTACCCGTATTTTTCCGCAGTTTAACGATCGTTTTGAAGCGATCGCGGTGCGTGTTCCGACCATAAATGTCACCGCAATTGATCTCAGTGTGACGGTGAAAAAACCGGTAAAATCAAGTGAAGTCAACCTGTTACTGCAAAAAGCAGCACAGGGTTCATTTCATGGTATAGTTGACTATACGGAATTACCGTTGGTCTCAGTAGATTTTAACCATGACCCCCACAGTGCCATTGTTGATGGTACACAGACGCGGGTCAGCGGTGCCCACCTCATCAAAACGCTGGTGTGGTGTGATAACGAATGGGGCTTTGCTAACAGGATGCTCGACACCACGTTAGCCATGGCCGCGCAAGGTTTCAGGTAGGGCGCAAAGTGCGCTTGCAAAACTTTAAGAATCAACGAGAGGATTCACCATGTCTGTAATTAAGATGACCGATTTGGATCTGGCAGGTAAACGCGTTTTCATCCGTGCCGATCTGAACGTACCCGTTAAAGATGGCAAAGTGACCAGCGACGCGCGTATCCGTGCATCTCTGCCAACCATCGAACTGGCCCTGAAACAAGGCGCTAAAGTGATGGTAACCTCTCACCTGGGTCGTCCGACCGAAGGCGAGTACAACGAAGAATTCTCTCTGTTGCCGGTTGTTAATTACCTGAAAGACAAATTGTCCAGCCCGGTACGTCTGGTTAAAGACTACCTGGACGGCGTTGAAGTGGCTGAGGGTGAGCTGGTTGTTCTGGAAAACGTTCGCTTTAACAAAGGCGAGAAGAAAGACGACGAAGCCCTCTCCAAAAAATACGCGGCACTGTGCGACGTGTTCGTAATGGATGCATTTGGTACTGCTCACCGTGCTCAGGCTTCTACTCACGGTATCGGTAAATTTGCTGATGTTGCTTGTGCAGGCCCACTGCTGGCTGAAGAGCTGGACGCACTGGGTAAAGCACTGAAAGAACCTGCTCGTCCGATGGTTGCGATCGTGGGTGGTTCTAAAGTTTCTACCAAGCTGACCGTTCTGGATTCGCTGTCTAAAATCGCTGATCAGCTGATTGTTGGCGGCGGTATCGCAAATACCTTCGTTGCTGCGCAAGGTCATAACGTGGGTAAATCCCTGTACGAAGCGGACCTGGTTGAAGAAGCTAAACGTCTGCTGACCACGTGTGATATTCCAGTCCCAACGGATGTTCGCGTCGCGACTGAGTTCTCTGAAACCGCGACCGCGACCCTGAAATCTGTTAACGACATCAAAGATGAAGAGCAGATTCTGGACCTGGGCGATGTGTCTGCACAGAAACTGGCTGATATCCTGAAAAACGCGAAAACCATTCTGTGGAATGGTCCGGTTGGCGTGTTCGAATTCCCTAACTTCCGTAAAGGGACTGAAATCGTGGCTAACGCTATCGCTGACAGCGACGCGTTCTCCATCGCAGGCGGCGGCGATACGCTGGCTGCAATCGACCTGTTCGGTATTTCTGACAAAATCTCCTACATCTCCACTGGTGGCGGCGCATTCCTCGAATTCGTGGAAGGCAAAGTTCTGCCAGCAGTAGCAATGCTCGAAGAGCGCGCTAAGAAGTAAGCCATTCATGGGCAGGGAAACCTGCCCAAATTTCAGCGTGCTTAAGTGCATGCTTCAATTCATTACACAAAATCATTCGAGTTGCATCAAGGCGGCAACTGAGTGAGTTCCCAGGCGCTTACTGAAGTAAGTGACTGGGGCGAGCGAAGGCAGCCAACGTTGGGGCGGCTTGAAGGATGATGTGTATAACGGCCGAAGATACAGGACTCGTAACATGTCTAAAATTTTTGATTTCGTAAAACCTGGCGTGATCACTGGTGATGACGTTCAGAAAGTGTTCCAGGTAGCTAAAGAAAACAACTTTGCACTGCCAGCGGTGAACTGCGTGGGTACCGACTCCATCAACGCCGTGCTGGAAACCGCTGCAAAAGTTAAAGCTCCGGTAATCGTTCAGTTCTCCAACGGTGGCGCTGCGTTCATCGCGGGTAAAGGCGTGAAAACTGACGTTCCTCAGGGCGCAGCAATCCTGGGCGCAATCTCTGGTGCGCACCACGTTCACCAGATGGCTGAGCACTACGGTGTTCCAGTTATCCTGCACACCGACCACTGCGCGAAGAAACTGCTGCCGTGGATCGACGGTCTGCTGGACGCGGGTGAAAAACACTTCGCAGCAACCGGTAAGCCACTGTTCTCTTCTCACATGATCGACCTGTCCGAAGAGTCCCTGGAAGAAAACATCGAAATTTGTTCCAAATACCTGGCGCGCATGTCCAAAATGGATATGACCCTGGAAATCGAACTGGGTTGCACCGGCGGTGAAGAAGACGGCGTGGACAACAGCCACATGGACGCTTCTGCACTGTACACTCAGCCAGAAGACGTGGATTACGCGTACACTGAACTGAGCAAAATCAGCCCACGTTTCACCATCGCAGCCTCTTTCGGTAACGTGCACGGCGTTTACAAACCAGGTAACGTTGTGCTGACGCCAACTATCCTGCGTGATTCCCAGGACTATGTTTCTAAGAAACATAACCTGCCGCACAACAGCCTGAACTTCGTCTTCCACGGCGGTTCCGGTTCTTCTGCCCAGGAAATCAAAGACTCCGTAAGCTACGGCGTTATCAAAATGAACATCGATACCGATACCCAATGGGCGACCTGGGACGGCATCCTGCAGTACTACAAAACCAACGAAGCTTACCTGCAAGGCCAGCTGGGCAATCCGAAAGGCGCCGACCAGCCGAACAAAAAATACTACGATCCACGCGTATGGCTGCGTGCTGCTCAGACTTCTATGATCACCCGTCTGGAGCAGGCATTCAAAGAGCTGAACGCGGTAGACGTTCTGTAATTTGAGCTGCTAAAAGCGTCAGAAAGGTCCGCATATGCGGGCCTTTTTTTATGGTTTTTCAACACCCTGCAATACTGCATTTTGTGATCTGTTTGGCATATTCCTCACTTTTTGTTTACCCTTAATTCACTTGCCTGTCTCCTGGTGGGACGGATGTTTGGTGTTTTGATTTAGCAAAAGGACAGATAAATGGAAGATCTCGGTGTAGTCGATGGCATAAACAATGCGGGAATCTGGCTGGTGCGCAACCAGGCGCTGCTGTTGAGTTACGCGGTCAATATCGTGGCGGCAATCGCGATTATTATCGTGGGTATGATCGTGGCGCGTATTGTCTCCAATGCGCTTAACCGCGTCATGCGCGCGCGTCATATTGATGCAACGGTCGCGGATTTTCTGTCTGCACTGGTGCGCTACGGAGTTATCGCTTTCACACTGATTGCTGCCTTGGGCCGAGTGGGCGTCCAGACCGCATCCGTCATCGCGGTACTCGGTGCGGCAGGCTTAGCCATCGGTTTGGCACTACAAGGCTCTCTGTCTAACCTGGCGGCAGGCGTACTGCTGGTCACTTTCCGTCCTTTCCGCTCAGGAGAATATGTCGACTTAGGCGGCGTTGCGGGAACTGTGCTGCAGGTGCAGATTTTCTCCACCACCATGCGCACCGTCGATGGGCGTATCGTGGTTATCCCCAACGGTAAGATTATTGCGGGCAATATCATTAACTTTTCCCGCGAGCCGGTACGCCGTAACGAACTGATTATTAGCGTCTCTTACGATTCGGATATTGATAAGGTGAAATCACTCATCACCAACATTATCGAATCTGACGAACGTATCCTGAAAGATCGCGAAAGAACCGTCCGACTCAACGAGCTCGGCGCTTCTTCCATCAACTTTGTGGTGCGCATCTGGAGCAACAGCGGCGATCTGCAAAACGTATACTGGGATGTGCTGGAGCGTATTAAGCGCGAATTTGACGCTAATGGTATTAGCTTCCCGTATCCGCAGATGGATGTGAATTTCAAGCGTGTAAAAGAAGCAGAATAATTTTTCTCTTTTAGCCCGGTAGCGCAAATGCGTCCGGGCTTTATATTAGCTATGCTAATTGCCAATTAATATTATCAATTTCCTCTAATAACAATCACGAAGTATAGTCTGCACCTAAAGACATCTTTTCGAGATTGAATTCATGTTATCTTACTATTTTCAAGGGCTTGTGCTCGGCGCGGCGATGATTCTTCCCCTCGGTCCGCAAAACGCGTTCGTGATGAATCAGGGCATTCGCCGTCAATATCATTTGATGATTGCGATGCTGTGCGCGGTGAGCGATCTGCTACTGATTTGCGCCGGGATTTTTGGGGGCAGTGCATTGCTGATGCAGTCGCCGTGGCTACTGGCGTTGGTGACCTGGGGTGGCGTCGCATTTTTGCTGTGGTATGGTTTTGGTGCGCTAAAAACGGCGATGAGCAGCAATCTGGAACTCGCAAGCGCAGAGGTCATGAAGCAAGGGCGCTGGAAGATCATCGCTACTATGCTGGCCGTGACCTGGCTTAATCCGCATGTTTATCTGGATACGTTTGTGGTCCTTGGCAGTCTGGGCGGACAGCTGGATGTGGAGCCGAGACGCTGGTTTGCGCTCGGTACCGTCAGCGCCTCTTTCCTGTGGTTCTTTGGCCTGGCAATGCTGGCAGCGTGGCTGGCACCGCGTCTACGCACGGCGAAAGCGCAGCGCGTCATCAATACCCTAGTTGGCGTAGTGATGTGGTTTATTGCTTTCCAGCTCGCGAAAGAGGGAGTTCATCATATTCAGGGATTGCTCAACTAAGCGTTCTCTTATGGACAACTGAAGCAGACCCGCTAAGCTTGCTGGCATGCGCCTTGTTAAAGGGCTCTCTTCGCAACATGGAGGAATGACAGTGAAGTGTAAAGTGATGGCCCTGGCGGCATTAGTAAGTTTTGGCGCAATGTCGGTACAGGCAAACGAATTGCCTGATGGTCCGCACATTGTCACCTCTGGCACAGCGAGCGTTGATGCCGTTCCGGATGTTGCAACGCTTGCAATTGAAGTGAACGTGGCAGCGAAAGACGCCGCTTCTGCTAAAAAGCAGGCAGACGATCGTGTTGCGCAATATCTCTCCTTCCTTGAGCAAAATGGCGTTGGGAAAAAGGATATCAACTCCGCCAATCTGCGGACTCAGCCGGATTATGATTACCAGAATGGCAAAAGCGTTCTGAAAGGCTATCGCGCTGTGCGTACTGTGGAAGTCACGGTACGTCAGCTGGACAAGCTGAATTCACTGCTGGACGGTGCGCTTAAGGCGGGACTGAACGAAATTCGTTCCGTGTCACTGGGCGTTGCGCAACCTGAGAAGTATAAAGACGAAGCCCGTAAAGCGGCTATAGATGATGCCGTGCGTCAGGCGCAAGAACTGGCTTCAGGCTTTAAAACCAAGCTGGGTCCTGTGTACAGCGTGCGCTATCACGTCTCAAACTATCAGCCAAGCCCGATGGTTCGCATGATGAAGGCTGATGCAGCGCCTGTTTCAGCGGAAGAAACCTACGAGCAGCCGACGATTCAGTTTGATGATCAGGTCGACGTGGTGTTCCAGCTTGAGCCTGCACAGGCTCAGCAACCAGAACCGGCAACAAAAACGCAGTAATGAGCATTACCCCTCTCCCGCAGGAGAGGGGCTTCTTTCGTTAATCCTGTCTCAACACCTTATGCCCATAGGCCAGCAGCGCATCCGTGACGTTGCGCATCATGCGGCTTTCTGGCGCAAATCGGTGCCAGTACAGCATCCGACGCTGATACAAGCCTGGCGTTAAGTCGATAAGCTCACCGCTCTTCAACTCTTTTTCAATCTGCAAATGCGGGATCATACAGCAGGTCGTGCCCTGGCGAGCCAGCTGCACAAACGCTTCTGATGAATTGACGATATGGCACGGCACGCTGCCCGGTGGGAGATCGAAATTCTGCTGCAAAAACGCCTGGTGCATGTCGTCGAGATGATCGAATGCGACGGCGGGTGCTTTCAGCAGTGCGGCGCGCGTCACGCCGTTGGGAAAATAGCGATCGGCAAAGGCTTTCGAGCCAACAAAGAGGTAGTCGAGAGCACCCAACTGATCGACAAGACAGCTCGGCAGCGCCTGCGGTTGAATACTCACTGCCCCCACAACTTCGCCGCGACGCAGGCGTTCCTGCGTTCGGGTTTCATCTTCCACCTGCAAATTAAGGCGAATCGGTGAGTCAGCAAGAACGGCTGAAAGCGCGGGCAGTAGCCAGGTTGCCAGACTGTCGGCGTTCACCGCCAGCGATAACAGCAGCGGCGTGGAACCGGTTTGCTCATCACCCAACCACTCTTCTTCCAGCAATTCCACCTGGCGTAGCAGCGCGAGAAGTTTCTGCCCTTGCTCTGTCGGGCGCGGCGGCACGGTACGCACCAGCAGCGGTTGTCCGAACATATTCTCCAGCTGTTTGATTCGCTGTGATACGGCGGATTGAGTGATGCACAGCTTTTGCGCTGCGCGCTCAAAACCTCGTTCACGAATAACGGCATCAAGCGCCTGTAGTGTTCTGTAGTCCGGACGTTTCATTGCGAGGCAGTACTCCTGAGTTTGCTTATTCTGCACTATGACACAAATTCCTCTTTGTGACTGACGAATTCTGACCACGTCGGAGCAGTCGTGTCTTTACGCGTTAATGTGACACCGGTCACAGGGACATTCGGGGTGTCCATGTTCTATAATGCGCCCTGAGTTTTCACACCACAGGCAAACGATCATGACGCAGGATGAACTGAAAAAAGCAGTAGGATGGGCCGCACTCCAGTACGTACAACCGGGTACTATTGTCGGTGTGGGTACTGGCTCGACCGCAGCACACTTTATTGATGCGCTTGGAACGATGAAAGGGCAGATCGAGGGTGCAGTTTCCAGCTCTGATGCTTCAACGGAAAAACTGAAAAGTCTGGGCATTACCGTGTTCGATTTGAACGAAGTGGATCGTCTGGGCATTTACGTGGATGGTGCCGACGAAATCAACGGCCACATGCAGATGATCAAAGGCGGCGGCGCTGCGCTGACGCGTGAGAAAATTATCGCTTCCGTTGCTGTTAAGTTCATTTGTATCGCCGATGCCTCCAAGCAGGTCGATATCCTGGGGACTTTTCCTCTGCCGGTCGAAGTCATTCCGATGGCGCGCAGCGCGGTTGCTCGTCAACTGGTGAAGCTGGGTGGTCGCCCGGAATATCGCCAGGGTGTGGTTACTGACAACGGTAACGTGATTCTGGACGTTTACAATCTGGAAATTCTGGACGCCGTGGCGATGGAAAATGCCATCAATGCGATTCCGGGCGTAGTGACTGTAGGGCTATTCGCCAATCGTGGCGCGGATGTGGCGCTGATCGGCACCGCTGACGGCGTGAAAACCATCGTAAAATGATCTGACGGGGGGAGTCCTCTCCCCGTTAAATATTTTTCAAAAGCCAAATTCGGTGACTTGTATCACGTTTTTTGACCTCTCCTGACGATCCTTCCGCCTTTCAAAATTACCGCAGCATTTTATGCTGTCATTTTGCTCTGGATGACTTTTCTTCAGAGTGCCGACGCAAACGTTCATATTGCTGCAATAGTTTTTTTTGATATGTTGGCGGGAGCGGATTTAAATCCAGCACAACAACAGTTCAGACAAACAGGGTCGGGTAAATGGCAAAGGTATCACTGGAAAAAGACAAGATTAAGTTTCTGCTCGTCGAAGGCGTGCATCAGAAAGCACTCGATAATCTTCGCGCAGCAGGTTACACCAACATCGAATTCCACAAAGGTGCGCTGGATACAGAGCAGCTGAAAGAATCCATCCGTGATGCCCACTTCATTGGCCTGCGATCCCGTACGCATCTGACTGAAGACGTTATTGCGTGTGCTGAAAAGTTGGTGGCCATCGGTTGTTTCTGTATTGGTACCAATCAGGTCGATTTGAATGCAGCAGCGCGACGCGGCGTGCCGGTCTTTAATGCACCGTTCTCCAACACCCGTTCGGTCGCGGAATTAGTGATCGGTGAGCTGCTGTTGCTTCTGCGCGGTATTCCGGAAGCGAACGCCAAAGCACACCGCGGCATCTGGAACAAACTGGCTTCAGGCTCTTATGAAGCGCGTGGCAAAAAGCTCGGGATTATTGGTTACGGCCATATCGGTACGCAGCTCGGCATTCTTGCCGAATCCCTGGGTATGAATGTGTTCTTCTATGATATCGAAAACAAACTGCCGCTGGGCAATGCCACTCAGGTGCAGCATCTTTCTGACTTGCTGAATATGAGCGATGTGGTGAGTCTGCATGTGCCGGAAAATGCTTCTACCAAGAATATGATGGGCGCAGAAGAGATCGCACTGATGAAGCCGGGCTCGCTGCTGATTAATGCCGCACGCGGCACGGTTGTGGATATTCCAGCGTTGTGTGACGCGCTCAGACGTAAGCACCTGGCGGGCGCGGCAATCGACGTCTTCCCAACGGAGCCGGCAACCAACAGCGATCCGTTTACCACTCCGCTGTTAGAGTTCGACAACGTGATCCTGACGCCACACATTGGTGGCTCAACGCAGGAAGCGCAGGAAAATATCGGTCTGGAAGTGGCGGGTAAACTGAGCAAATATTCCGACAACGGTTCCACGCTTTCTGCAGTGAACTTCCCGGAAGTGTCTCTGCCGCTGCACGGCGGGCGTCGTTTGCTGCACATCCACGAGAATCGCCCTGGTGTGCTGACAGCGATTAACCAGATTTTTGCCGAGCAGGGCGTCAACATTGCCGCGCAGTATCTGCAAACCAACGCGCAGATGGGCTACGTGGTTATCGACATTGAGGCTGAAGACGATGTTGCTGAGAAAGCGCTGTTGAGCATGAAGGCGATTCCAGGAACGATTCGCGCGCGCCTGCTGTACTGATCTGCGGCACACTGATTGCTCTGCGTCGGAAGAGGGCGCAAACAGTAAAAACGGTAACTGGCGTTACCGTTTTTTTATCACCACTCCCACACTTTTGATGGCGTGACCACGGCGGGCAGCGGGATATCCCATTTCTCTACCGGAAGTCTGTCCACGCCCTGACAATCATGCGCATATCCTACCGGCTGTAGGCCATGCTGCTGCCAGTTCTGTAGTGTACGATCGTAGAATCCACCGCCCATGCCCAAGCGTTGACCATACCTGTCGAATGCCACCAGCGGCGTAATCAGCACATCCAGTTCATTGAGCGGTAAAACATCGCGCACATCCAGTTTGGGTTCCGTGATTTTCAGACGATTCACGACCAGTTCGCTGTGCGGATGATAATGCAGGAACAGCAAATTACCCGGGCTGAAGGGATGTAAAACGGGCAGATAGACTTTCTTTCCGGCGCGCCACAGTTGTTCGATCAGCGGTTGGGTATCCAGTTCACCATCAAACGATAAAAACAGCGCCACCGTATGCGCCATCACAACGGGCGAATAGGCCATCATGCGTGCCGAGGCTTGTTGGGCAAAGTGAGCTTGTTGATCAGGGGACAGTGCACGACGTTGTTTGCGGATGAACTGACGGATTTCTTGTCGAGATGCAGGAACTTCAGGAAGTTGCGTCATGGTAGAAGCTAGGTAGTAAGAAGAGTGGGAATCTCCGAGATGCCGCCGCAGGCTGTAACCCTTGAACCCTTGGTTCAAGGTGAATATGTCGTCATAGTCTTAAGGCTTCTCGGACGAACCGAGCATGCTCACCGACCATGGAGCGCCACATTCTTGTGGTATGAAATATCGGCTCAGGGGACTGGCCCGCTTGCGAACATCTCAGAGAAATTTTTTCTTCACAGTCACTCTACCATAGTCAACTGCGAAGTGTTATTCAAACTTTTGTCCCGGTCTTTCGGGAGTGCGACCTTGATCAAGCAACGCTTGTTCGATGGTCTGCTGGAGCATTTTAATGCGTTGCTCCATGCTCGCCGCGTAATCGCGGGTCTTCGCTTTTTCCTGAGTTAATTCATAGCTGATGTTCAACGCGGCGATGAAAACCAACTGCTCAGTATTTGTGACTCTAGTGCGTTCTTTTAAATCTTGCAACCGCTGATTCAAATCGTCCGCAGCCTGACTCAAAGCATCCCTTTGTTCAGGCGGACAATTCACTCGCAGCGAACGGCCAAAAATTTGGAGATCGACGGGTTGTGCAGACATGCCACCTTCCTGCTTATTGACTGCGCGACCTTCGCTCATGGCCCGGGGGCTGCGAAGGGGCGACACTATAGCTACCATGATATGAAGATACAAGCCCTTTTCTGGTATCTCCAGGGTCCAAAGTGGTAGCATATCATGAATATTCTCCTAACGATGACGAATGCGCATGTCTATACAGAACGAAATGCCTGGTTACTACGAAGTAAGCCAGTTACTTAACCAGCAGGGCGTGGGTTTGACCCCTGCTGAAATGCACGGTCTGATCAGTGGCATGCTGTGCGGCGGAAACAGCGACAGCTCATGGCAGCCGCTGCTTCACGACCTGACAAACGAAGGTCTGGCGTTTGGTCACGAGCTGGCGGAAACGCTGCGTAAAATGCACTCGGCGACCAGCGACTCGCTGGAAGATGACGGCTTCCTTTTTCAGCTTTATCTGCCTGATGGCGATGACGTTAGCGTGTTTGATCGCGCCGATGCGTTGGCGGGGTGGGTAAACCACTATCTGTTAGGTCTGGGCGTGACGCAGCCTAAGCTTGATAAAGTCACTGGCGAAGCGGGTGAAGCTATCGACGATCTGCGTAACATTGCCCAGCTTGGCTACGATGAAGACGAAGACCAGGAAGAGCTGGAAATGTCTGTCGAAGAGATTATCGAGTATGTGCGCGTTGCCGCGCTGCTGTGCCACGATACTTTTACGCGCTCGCAGCCAACCGCACCGGAAGTCCGCAAACCGACATTACATTAAGAATAAGAACGCACAGGAGGGTGTCATGACTCAGCAGGAGTATCTTCGCCGCCGCCGGGCGCTGTTGGCAAAAATGCAGCCTGGAAGCGCGGCGCTGATTTTTGCCGCACCGGAAGCGACGCGCAGCAACGACAGCGAGTATCCGTATCGCCAAAGCAGCGATTTCTGGTACTTCACCGGTTTTAACGAGCCGGAAGCGGTCCTGGTGCTGATAAAAAGCGATGACACTCATAACCACAGCGTTTTGTTCAATCGTGTTCGCGATCTCACTGCAGAAATCTGGTTTGGTCGTCGCTTAGGTCAGGATGCCGCTCCCGAAAAACTCGGCGTTGAGCGCGCGTTGGCCTTTAGCGAAATCAACGAACAGCTTTATCAATTGCTCAACGGTCTGGATGTGGTGTACCACGCGCAGGGCGAATACGCATATGCGGACGATATCGTTTTCACTGCGTTGGATAAACTCCGCAAAGGGTCGCGCCAGAATTTATCTGCGCCCGCATCGCTTACCGACTGGCGTCCTATTGTTCATGAAATGCGCCTGTTTAAATCGTCAGAAGAGTTACAGGCCATGCGTCGTGCGGGTGAAATCAGCGCGCTGGCCCACACCCGCGCGATGGAAAAATGTCGTCCGGGCATGTTCGAATATCAGCTTGAAGGCGAAATCCTTCACGAGTTTTCCCGTCACGGCGCGCGCTTTGCGTCCTATAACACCATTGTGGGCGGCGGTGAAAATGGCTGCATTCTGCATTACACGGAAAATGAAAGTGCGTTGCGCGACGGCGATTTAGTGCTGATCGATGCAGGATGCGAATACAAAGGCTATGCCGGTGACATCACCCGTACCTTCCCGGTGAACGGCACATTTACCCCTGCGCAGCGAGCCGTTTACGACATCGTTCTTGAATCACTCGAAACTGCATTAACGCTGTTCCGCCCCGGCACGTCGATTCAGGAGGTGACGGGCGCAGTCGTGCGCATTATGGTCACAGGCCTGGTGAATCTCGGTGTTCTCAACGGCGACATTGATGAGCTCATTTCGGATAACGCGCACCGCGCATTCTTTATGCACGGCCTGAGCCACTGGCTGGGGCTGGATGTGCATGATGTCGGCGGCTACGGGCCTGACCGCTCGCGGACGCTTAAGCCGGGCATGGTGCTCACTGTCGAACCGGGACTCTATATCGCCCCGGATGCTGACGTGCCTGCCGAGTATCGTGGCATCGGCATCCGTATCGAAGACGACATCGTCATTACCGAAACCGGTAACGAAAATATGACTGCGCAAGTGGTGAAAAAGGCAGACGACATCGAAGCGCTGATGGCGGCGGCACGCGCATGAGTGTCATCATCGTGGGTGGTGGCATGACTGGCGCGACGCTGGCCTTGGCGATTTCTAAGCTCACCGAGGGGCAATTGCCCGTGCATCTTGTCGAAGCGGTTGCTCCGCAGGTTTCTGAGCACCCGGGTTTTGACGCCCGAGCGATTGCGCTGGCGCAAGGCACCTGCCAGCAATTCGCACGCGTGGGGATCTGGCAAGCCATCGCCGACCGTACAACCGCAATCAACACCGTTCATGTCAGCGATCGGGGCCATGCCGGTTTCGTGACGCTGGATGCGCAGGATTACCGCATTGACGCGCTGGGGCATGTCGTTGAGTTGCATGACGTTGGCCTGCGTTTATTCCGCTTATTGCAGGATGCGCCTGGCGTCACGCTGCACTGTCCAGCGCGGGTGGCCAGTTTTACTCGTAGCCAGGATAGCGTCAGCGTCACGCTTGATAATGGCGACACGCTCGAAGGGCAACTGCTGGTCGCTGCTGATGGTTCTCGCTCCGCGCTGGCCACCCAGTGTGGCGTTGAATGGCATCAGCAGCCTTACGGTCAGGCGGCGGTGATTGCGAATGTTTCTACCGCTGTCGCCCATCAGGGGCGTGCGTTCGAACGTTTTACTGAGTTCGGCCCCCTCGCGATGCTGCCGATGTCGGACGGACGCAGTTCGCTGGTCTGGTGTCACGCGCTGGACCGTATTGACGAGGTGATGACCTGGTCTGACGCCCGTTTTTGCGACGAGCTGCAAAAAGCGTTTGGCTGGCGGCTTGGACGTATCACCCATGCGGGACAGCGTTCCGCATACCCCCTGGCGCTGACCACTGCATCGCAATCCATTTCCCATCGCGTCGCCTTAGTCGGCAATGCCGCGCAAACGCTGCATCCGATAGCAGGACAGGGATTTAACCTGGGTTTGCGCGACGTGATGAGCCTGGCAGAGACGCTGGCACAGGCGTGGCGAGAGCACAATGATTACGGTGCCTATGCCATACTCAGCCACTATCAGAAGCGTCGTCAGACAGACAAAGAGGCCACTATTGGCGTCACCGATGGCCTGGTGCATCTTTTCGCAAACCGTTGGGCACCGCTGGTCGCCGGGCGTAATGCGGGGCTGATGGCGATGGAACTATTCATTCCGGCACGTAACGTGCTGGCGCAGCGGACTCTTGGTTGGGTCGCGCGTTAAGGAGTTAACTCAGTGCAGAATGTTGATGTTGCCATTGTTGGCGGCGGAATGGTTGGGCTGGCTTTAGCCTGCGGTTTGCAGGGAAGCGGCCTGCGCGTTGCCGTACTTGAAAGCACGCCACCGCAGCCCGTAGCCCCGGACGCACCGCCTGAACTTCGCGTATCGGCCATCAACGCCGCCAGCGAAAAGCTGCTGACGCGTCTTGGCGTCTGGTCAGATATCACAGCTTTTCGCGCAAGCTGTTATCACGGGATGGAAGTGTGGGACAAAGACAGCTTTGGTCACATTGCGTTTGATGACGAAAGCATGGGCTACAGCCATCTGGGTCACATCGTCGAAAATGCGGTCATTCATCATGCTCTGTGGCAAAAAGCGCAGCACAGCGCAGATATTACGCTGTTAGCGCCTGCACAGGTGCAGCAAGTGGCCTGGGGTGAGAACGAAGCCTTCATTACGTTGCAAAGCGGCGAGATGCTAACGGCGCGTCTGGTTGTTGGCGCAGATGGTGCGAACTCTTGGCTGCGAAATAAAGCGGATATCCCACTGACGTTTTGGGATTACCGTCATCACGCGATGGTCGCGACGATTCGTACCGCTGAGCCACACGGCGGCGTAGCGCGTCAGATTTTCCATAATGACGGCATTCTGGCGTTTCTGCCGCTGAGCGATCCGCATCTGTGTTCGATTGTCTGGTCGTTGATCCCGGAGAAAGCCGAGCAGATGCAGGACGCGACGCCGGAAGAATTCAGCCAGGCGCTGTGCATGGCGTTTGATAACCGCCTGGGTCTGTGTGCGCTTGAAAGCGAGCGCCAGGTGTTCCCATTGACTGGCCGATATGCGCGCCAGTTTGCGGCGCACCGTCTGGCGCTGGTGGGTGATGCTGCGCACACCATCCATCCCTTAGCGGGACAGGGCGTTAACCTGGGCTTTATGGATGCCGCTGAGCTCATCGAAGAGCTGCGTCGTTTACATCGTGAAGGGAAGGACATTGGTCAGCACCTTTATCTGCGCCGCTACGAGCGCAGCCGCAAGCACAGTGCGGCGATGATGCTGGCGGGTATGCAGGGATTCCGCGAGCTATTTGCAGGCGATAACCCCGCCAAAAAACTGCTTCGCGATCTGGGTCTGAAAATGGCTGATACTCTTCCAGGTGTAAAACCCCAGCTGCTTCGTCAGGCAATGGGTTTGAACGATCTGCCAGACTGGCTGCGCTAAGTTAGACCCCCATCACACTTTCATTTCCCGGCTTCTGAGCCGGGACATTTCTCTCATTTGAAATATTCTAATTTCACACCCTAATTCGCATTAGATTATCTAATCTCGCCTTTTTTTCATGATGGGAAATCGCCAGCTTTTTCCACATTAAATATCATCCCAATCTAAATAACTCAGTAATAACCTTGCGTTTGCTCGGCGTTAATTGCATTTATCCAGTGAATCGTTCTGTTGTCTTTTTGGTGTTTTTTAGTCATAAGCTAATGTGATGACCCGTTTTACCTTATGGTTAATCCCTGGTTTCGGTGGTAAGTTCAGGTAAAAGAGAACGTTTGCGTCGGCGTCCAGGCGTGATGCCAACGCCGGGTTTCGTGATGGATTTTTATGCGAAACACAAGATAGCCCTGCTTATTCAACGAGGACAAGATGGCTCAACAAACTCCTTTATACGAACAACACACGTTATGCGGTGCACGCATGGTGGATTTCCATGGCTGGATGATGCCACTGCATTACGGCTCACAAATCGATGAGCATCATGCCGTGCGCACCGACGCCGGTATGTTTGATGTGTCGCACATGACCATTGTCGATCTGCGCGGGAGCCGCACCCGGGAGTTTTTGCGTTATCTGCTGGCAAATGACGTCGCTAAGCTCAAGACCCCAGGCAAGGCGCTCTATTCCGGCATGTTAAATGCCTCCGGCGGCGTCATTGACGACCTGATTGTTTATTACTTCACTGAAGATTTCTTCCGCCTCGTTGTTAACTCCGCCACCCGCGAAAAAGACCTCTCCTGGATTTCCCAACACGCTGAAAAGTACGCCGTCGAGATTACCGTTCGTGACGATCTGTCGCTGATCGCCGTTCAGGGTCCTAACGCGCAGGCGAAAGCCGCCACGTTATTCACGGATGAGCAGCGTCACGCGACTGAGGGCATGAAGCCATTCTTCGGCGTGCAGGCGGGCGATCTGTTTATCGCCACCACCGGTTACACCGGTGAAGCGGGTTACGAAATTGCGATGTCGAACGAGAAAGCTGCCGAATTCTGGCATGCGCTGGTGGAAGCCGGTGTCAAACCTGCTGGTCTTGGCGCGCGCGATACGCTGCGTCTGGAAGCTGGCATGAATTTGTACAGTCAGGAAATGGATGAAACCGTCTCTCCGCTGGCCGCCAACATGGGTTGGACCATCGCGTGGGAACCTGCCGATCGTGAATTTATTGGCCGCGAAGCGCTTGAGATGCAGCGCGAAAAAGGCACCGATCAGCTGGTCGGCCTGGTGATGACTGAAAAAGGCGTGCTGCGTAACGAGCTGCCTGTGCGATTTACCGATGAGCTCGGCAATCAGCGTGAAGGTATGATCACCAGCGGTACCTTCTCGCCGACGCTGGGCTACAGCATTGCGCTGGCGCGCGTACCGGCTGGCATTGGCGAAACTGCCATTGTGCAGATCCGCAATCGTGAAATGCCGGTCAAAGTGACTAAACCGATTTTTGTTCGCGCCGGTAAGCCGGTCGCCTAATCATTTTTTATCAGGAGAATTCCAATGAGCAATGTGCCAGCAGAACTTAAATACAGTAAAGAACACGAATGGCTGCGAAAAGAGGCCGACGGCACGTACACCGTAGGGATCACCGAGCATGCGCAAGAGCTGCTGGGTGACATGGTGTTTGTCGACCTGCCGGACGTCGGCACGACCGTCAGTGCGGGCGACGACTGCGCGGTAGCGGAATCAGTTAAAGCCGCATCCGACATCTACGCACCCGTGAGCGGCGAAATCGTTGCGGTCAACGATGCGCTGAGCGACTCTCCGGAGCTGGTGAACAGTGACCCGTACACCGACGGCTGGATTTTCAAAATCCGCGCGGCTGACGAAGCAGAAGTGGAAGCGCTTCTGGATGCGACGGCGTATGCCGCTCTGCTAGAAAACGAGTAAATACGCGTCATCCTTCACGTTGCAGGTGCGTAGGCGTCCTCGCTCATCTCAGTCACTTACTCATGTAAGCTCCTGAGGATTCGCAGCGTCGCTGCCTTCCTGCAACGCGAATGATTAAGCGTATCAAGGCAAGACAATCACGATTTCTACATCGATTCACCGCACGTTTCAGGAACCATCGCTCATGACACAGACTTTAAGCCAGCTTGAAAACCGTGGCGCCTTCATTGAACGTCACATTGGGCCGGATGCTCAGCAACAGCAGGAGATGCTGAAGACAGTTGGCGCGGATTCGTTAAACGCACTGATCGGCCAGATCGTGCCGAAAGACATTCAGCTCGCCACGCCGCCGCAAGTGGGTGAGGCGACAACGGAATTTGCTGCGCTGGCGGAACTGAAGGCCATTGCCGGTCTCAACAAGCGCTTTAAGTCTTACATTGGCATGGGTTACACCCCAGTGCAGTTGCCGCCGGTTATTCTGCGTAACATGCTGGAAAACCCGGGCTGGTACACCGCCTATACGCCTTATCAGCCGGAAGTGTCTCAGGGCCGTCTGGAAGCGTTGCTGAACTTCCAGCAGGTCACGCTGGATCTGACCGGATTGGACATCGCCTCTGCTTCTTTGCTGGACGAAGCAACTGCCGCCGCCGAAGCGATGGCGATGGCAAAACGCGTGAGCAAGCTGAAAAACGCCAACCGCTTCTTCGTCGCGGCTGACGTGCATCCACAAACGCTGGACGTCGTGCGTACGCGTGCCGAAACCTTTGGTTTTGACGTGATTGTCGATGATGCAGATAAAGTGCTGGATCATCAGGATGTCTTCGGCGTGCTGTTGCAGCAAGTCGGCACCACCGGTGAAGTACACGACTACAGTGCGCTGATTGCCGAGCTGAAATCCCGCAAAATTGTTGTCAGCGTGGCGGCCGATTTTATGGCGCTGGTGCTGTTAACGGCACCGGGCAAACAGGGCGCAGATATTGTTTTCGGTTCCGCGCAGCGCTTTGGCGTGCCGATGGGCTACGGTGGCCCGCACGCGGCATTCTTTGCCGGAAAAGACGAATTCAAACGCTCTATGCCTGGCCGCATTATCGGTGTGTCGAAAGATGCCGCGGGCAATACCGCGCTGCGTATGGCGATGCAGACGCGTGAGCAACACATTCGTCGCGAAAAAGCGAACTCCAATATCTGTACCTCTCAGGTACTGCTGGCGAATATTGCCAGCCTGTACGCGGTGTTCCACGGTCCAGTGGGGCTGAAACGCATTGCGACCCGCATTCATCGCTTTGCGGATATTCTGGCTACCGGTTTACAACAGAAAGGCCTGAAGCTGCGCCATGCCCATTACTTTGACACGCTGTGTGTTGAAGTTGCGGATAAAGCCGGTGTGCTGGCGCGCGCAGAAGCCGCAGAGATCAACCTGCGCAGCGATATTCTCAACGCCGTCGGTATCACGCTGGATGAGACCACCACCCGCGAGGACGTGCAAAATCTGTTTAACGTCCTGCTGGGCGATGCACACGGACTTGACGTCGATGCCTTGGATAAAGAAGTGGCGCACGATAGCCGCTCTATTCAGGAAAGCATGCTGCGCGATGATGCGATTCTGACTCACCCGGTATTCAATCGCTATCACAGCGAAACCGAGATGATGCGGTATATGCACTCTCTGGAGCGCAAAGATCTGGCGCTGAATCAGGCGATGATCCCGCTGGGTTCCTGCACCATGAAGCTGAACGCCGCCGCAGAAATGATTCCGATTACCTGGCCTGAATTCTCTGAGCTGCACCCGTTCTGCCCGGCAGAACAGGCGGAAGGGTATCATCAGATGATCAACCAGCTCTCCGACTGGCTGGTGAAGCTGACCGGTTATGACGCACTCTGCATGCAGCCAAACTCCGGCGCACAGGGCGAGTACGCCGGCCTGCTGGCGATTCGTCATTACCACGAAAGCCGCAACGAAGGTCATCGTGATATCTGCCTGATCCCAAGCTCCGCTCACGGCACCAACCCGGCATCCGCGCAGATGGCGGGAATGGAAGTCGTTGTCGTCGCATGCGACAAAAACGGGAACATCGATCTGACCGATCTGCGTGCCAAAGCAGAACATGCGGGCGAAAAACTGTCCTGCATTATGGTCACGTATCCGTCCACGCACGGTGTGTACGAAGAAACCATCCGTGAAGTGTGCGAGATTGTGCATCAGTTCGGCGGCCAGGTGTATCTTGATGGCGCGAACATGAACGCGCAGGTGGGCATCACCTCTCCGGGCTTTATCGGCGCGGATGTTTCGCACCTGAATCTGCATAAGACCTTCTGTATCCCGCACGGCGGCGGCGGCCCGGGTATGGGACCGATTGGCGTAAAAGCGCACCTGGCACCGTTTGTTCCAGGCCACAGTGTGGTGCAGATTGAAGGTATGTTGACCCGTCAGGGCGCGGTATCCGCGGCACCGTTTGGCAGCGCATCCATTCTGCCAATCAGCTGGATGTACATCCGTATGATGGGCGCAGAAGGGCTGAAACAGGCAAGTCAGGTGGCGATTCTGAACGCCAACTACATTGCCACACGTCTGAAAGACGCCTATCCAGTGCTCTATACCGGTCGTGATGGCCGCGTGGCGCACGAATGTATTCTGGATATTCGTCCGCTGAAAGACGAAACCGGGATCAGCGAACTGGATATCGCCAAGCGCCTGATTGACTACGGATTCCACGCACCGACCATGTCGTTCCCGGTAGCGGGCACGCTGATGGTTGAGCCGACCGAGTCAGAAAGCAAAGTTGAACTGGATCGCTTTATCGAGGCGATGCTGGCGATTCGCAATGAAATCACCCGCGTGAAGCAGGGCGAATGGACGCTGGAAGATAACCCGCTGGTCAATGCGCCGCACACGCAAAACGAGCTGGTGGCGGAGTGGCATCACGGTTATACCCGCGAAGTGGCGGTCTTCCCGGCGGGCGTGGCAAACAAATACTGGCCAACGGTGAAACGTCTTGATGACGTTTATGGCGACCGCAATTTGTTCTGCTCCTGCGTGCCAATGAGCGAATATCAGTAATACTTAACGTGACTGCTTAAGCCGGGCGAGTGATGCCCGGCTTTTTTTATTTTGGAGGGACGTCTCTTGGCTATTGCTCTGGTAACCGGCGCAAGCCGCGGAATTGGTAAAGCGACCGCGCTGCAACTGGCGCGTGAAGGCTACACGGTGGCGGTGAATTATCACCACAACATCAAAGCCGCGACGGATGTGGTGAATCAAATTACCGAGTCCGGCGGCAAGGCTTTTGCGTTACGCGCTGATATCAGCGACGAAACGCAGGTGATGGCGATGTTCGAAAGCCTGGACCGTGAAGGCGAACCGCTGGCCGCGCTGGTCAACAACGCCGGCATTTTGTTTGAGCAAAGCACGATTGAAAACCTGACCGCCGAGCGCATCAATCGCGTATTAACCACTAACGTGACGGGCTATTTCCTCTGCTGTCGTGAAGCGGTGAAACGCATGTCTCATCAACATGGCGGCAAAGGTGGGGCGATAGTGAATGTGTCGTCTGCGGCGTCGCGTCTTGGGGCTCCCGGTGAGTATGTCGATTATGCCGCCTCGAAAGGTGCGGTAGATTCGTTGACCATCGGGTTATCGCTGGAGGTGGCGGCGCAGGGTATTCGCGTGAACTGCGTGCGTCCAGGGCTAATTTATACCGACATTCATGCTTCTGGCGGTGAGCCGGGGCGTGTAGATCGGGTGAAGTCTCTGTTGCCGATGCAGCGCGGCGGCCAGCCCGAAGAGGTGGCGCAGGCTATTGTCTGGCTGCTGAGCGAAAAGGCGTCTTACGTGACGGGCAGTTTTCTTGAATTAGCGGGCGGGAAATAATTCCTCTCGCGCAGGGGAGAGGAATACGTGGTGCAGTTTTCCCCCTCATCCTTTGGGGAGAGGGGGAGTCGGTGCGATCTTTTCGGTCTCGCCCGCAGGGGAAAGGGCTGGGGTGGCTAGAGCGTTTCGCCGTTGCTGGCGATCACCGCTTTGTACCACTCGAAACTTTTCTTACGGGAACGCGACATGTCGCCAGTCCCGTCGTCGTGCTTGTTCACGTAGATAAAGCCGTAGCGTTTACTGTACTGACCGGTGGTGAATGACACGCAGTCGATGCAGCCCCATGGCGTATAGCCCATCAGATCTACACCGTCGTAGGTAACCGCTTTGATCATCTCTTCGACGTGAGCGCGCAGGTAGTCGATGCGGTAGTCATCGTTGATGCTGCCATCTTCTTCCACTTTATCGTAGGCACCAAAACCGTTTTCCACGATAAACAGTGGTTTCTGATAGCGCTCGTAAAGCTCGCACAGCGCATAGCGAAGGCCCACAGGGTCAATCTGCCAGCCCCAGTCGGACGCTTTCACATGTGGGTTTGGCACGCTGCCTTCGAAGCCAGAAATTGCGTCACCTGTCCCGCCTTCCGCTTTGACCGCATTGGTCATGTAATAGCTGAAACCTAAGTAAGCGCAGGTGCCTTCACGCAGGATCTGCTCGTCGCCAGCGTCCATTTTGATTGAGAAACCGCGGCGTTCCCATTCGTTCAGCACGTATGACGGGTAGTAGCCGCGCAGCTGGACGTCGGTAAAGACATAGCGTTCACGCATTGATTCCTGAGCAAACATCACGTCTTCGGGTTTGCAGGAGAACGGATAGAGCGCCACCATCGCCAGCATGCAGCCGACCTGCATCTCTGGATTAATACGACGCGCGGCTTTTACCGCCAGTGCGCTGGCCACAAACTGATGGTGCAGCACCTGGTACATGGTCTCTTCCGGGTTTTCATGCTCGGTGTACACCACGCCAGAGCAGCAATAACCGAACAACGGCGCGCGCCAGTTACGCTGATTATTGATTTCGTTAAAGGTCATCCAGTATTTGACCTTCGTTTTGTAGCGCTCGAAGACCACTTCGGCAAAACGCACGAAGAAATCCACCACTTTACGGTTGGTCCATCCACCGTACTCCTGCACCAGATGCAGCGGCATTTCGAAGTGGGAGAGGGTGATGACCGGTTCGATGTTGTACTTCAACAGTTCATCGAACATGTCGTCGTAAAACTTCAGGCCTTCTTCATTTGGCTGGGTTTCGTCGCCTTTCGGAAAGATACGCGTCCAGGCGATAGAGGTTCGGAAGCATTTGAAGCCCATCTCAGCAAACAGCTTGATGTCTTCTTTGTAGTGACCGTGAAAATCGATGGCTTCGTGGTTCGGGTAATATTTCCCGTCGATCACTTCCTGCGTGATTTCGCGCGGAACGCCGTGCGCGCCGCCGGTCAGCACATCGCAAATGCTCGGCCCTTTACCGCCTTTGTTCCAACCGCCTTCAACCTGGTGAGCAGCGACCGCGCCGCCCCATAAAAAATCTTTTGGTAAGGTGAGTTTTTTCATATTGGCTAGTCTCGAATTATTGCTGTTGTGTTCGAGTCTAGCAAAGCGGAATTAAATGTCACGATATAACAAATGGCGGTTTATGTGATTTGTTACATCAAAAAAACAGCCTGTTTTATTCCGCCAGTTTCTTCGCCAGTTTCCGACCTAACGATTCAAGAATATAAATAACCGGGATTTGAGTGGTTATATCGTAGACGCCGCCAATGCGGGTTTGAGGTACATGCCATGAGAGATTAAAGTCGGCAAGTTTTGCCAGGCGAGAGTGTTCATGGCTGGTGATGGAGAGCACTTTACAGTTGTGCAGACTGAACTGGCTGGCGAAGCGCAGGATCTCTTCGGTTTCACCGGAAACAGAAAGCACAATCGCCAGCGCGTTTTTTGCCATGTCGTTGGTGACCGGGAAATAAGGATCGTCGATATGATTGCTGAATTTTCCAATATTAGAAAAGAACCGCGCGCCATATTTTGCCAGCGAGCCAGAGGTGCCAGCGCCAACAAAAATAATACGCTCTGACGATAATATAATATCGACAGCATGCGCTAATAACGAATCAAACTCTTCGTTATTAACACTGCGGAAGAAACTGATAATTTCACTGGCACCGAAATTGGCCTGCTGCGGTTCATTATTTTCTAAATACAATTTAAACCGCACGCGGAATTCAGAGTAGCCTTCGCAGTTGAGCTTGCGGCAAAAGCGCAGCACGGTGGTGGTGGAGACTCCCGCCGCGTCCGCCAGTTCGCGGATGGTCATGTACGTGACCTTGTCGCGGTTTTTGATAGCATAGTTGTAAACCATCATCTCAAGATTGTTGAGACTGGCAATGGCAGAATGGGAGAACATGCTCACGCTGGCTAAACTCACTTATCAGACTTTATCTTCAGGGAATAATACCATGCAGCCAAACGACATTACTTTTTTTCAGCGCTTTCAGGAAGACATTCTGGCCGGGCGTAAAACCATCACTATCCGCGACGAATCAGAATCACATTTTAAAGCAGGCGATATTCTGCGCGTTGGGCGCTATGAGGATGAGGGGTACTTTTGCACCGTTGAAGTCATCCGCACGTCGACGGTGACGCTGGATGCGTTAACCGAAAAACATGCGCAGCAGGAAAACATGTCACTGGAAGCACTCAAAGCGGTTATCGCCGAGATTTACCCTAACCAATCCCAGTTTTATGTGATTGAATTTAAATGCCTTTAATAAAAGTGAACGAGTGTTAGGTGAATTTTAACCTCAATGTAATGATTTTAATGGATTATTCTGGAATAGGTATTTATTTTAGCTAACATGTGTTCACTGGAATCGTTCTCAGTTAGCATAGTTTGGTGATACATTTTTATCTTCTGTTTTCCTGGAGTTTCCTATAGTGAGCAAACCAATCGTTGCACAGGGATATTCACTGGCTGAGGAAATAGCCAACAGCATTAGTCACGGGATTGGCCTCGTTTTTGGTATTGTCGGTTTGGTACTTCTGCTGGTGCAGGCGTTTGATGCGAACGCCAATGCGCTGGCTATTACCAGCTATAGCCTGTATGGCGGGAGTATGATTCTCCTCTTTCTCGCCTCAACGCTTTACCACGCCATTCCACATCAGCGTGCCAAAATTTGGCTTAAGAAATTTGATCACTGCGCTATCTATCTCCTGATTGCCGGAACCTATACGCCATTTTTGCTGGTGGGATTGAACTCGCCCTTATCACGCGGCCTGATGATCGTCATTTGGGGCCTGGCACTGCTCGGTATCTTGTTTAAGCTCACGATTGCGCACCGGTTTAAAGTGCTGTCGCTGGTGACATATTTGACGATGGGTTGGCTGTCGCTGATCGTGGTATATCAACTGGCGACAAAGCTGGACGCGGGTGGGGTGACGCTGCTTGCGGCGGGGGGGATCATCTATTCACTCGGGGTGATTTTTTACGTCTGTAAACGTATTCCGTACAACCACGCTATCTGGCATGGCTTCGTGCTGGGCGGCAGCGTGTGCCATTTCCTGGCGATATATTTATACGTTGCGCAGGTTTAACGTTTTGAACGCCCGGCAATGAATGCACTGCCGGGCAAAGTATTACTCTTCTAATGAATACGGCAGCGGCTGGATGCTTAATGTATTGGCATCGTCACGCACGCGGAACACGCTGTCAGCTTCCATATCATTGTTCATCACCACCTGCACCAGAACTCGGCCATCGTCCAGCTGAACAGCAGCCAACACAGTACCTGTGCGACGCCAGTTTTCACCCATTTTCAGCTCGAGATCTTCACCGGCTTCTGGAACGCGACTGGCGTTTCCTGCCAGATACCACAGCGCGCGTTTATTGGCCCCGCGGAATTTTGCCCGGGCCACCATCTCCTGACCGGTGTAACAGCCTTTTTTAAAGCTGATGCCGCCGAGTGCCTGAATATTGGTTGCCTGCGGAATAAACTGTGCGCTGTTTGCCGCATCAATGATCGGCAGACCCGCTTCAATATTCAGCGCTAACCACTGCAGGCTGTTGTTGAATTGTGCTTCGCCACGCAGCGCTTCGGTCACGCGCTCCGCAGTGGCGACATCCGTGACCAGCAGGAAGCGTTCATCTGGGTATTCAAACCACAGAAGGGAAGTCGCGCCATCATTAATCAACGGTTTATCAGCATCTGGCAGCTCGCTGAAAAGAGTTTTCAGCGCTGCGCGAGCCTGAAAACCGGCAACGCCAAGCAGCACATTTTCGTCGTCTGCAACGATTGTCACTTTAGAGAAAACCGCATACTTTTTCAGTTCAGTCAGTTGCGCATCTCGCAGGCTACGGCGTTCGATAATGGCAAAACCATCCTGACGACGGAACAGACGCAGATTGCTCCACATCTTTCCTTTAGGATCGCAATGCGCCACCAGCAGATGCTGATGCTCGCCTAACTGGGCGACGTCGGCAGTGACCTGACCCTGAAGATATTTTTCGCTATCAGCGCCAGAGATTGTTGCCAGAGCCCAGTCATCAAGAGAGATAAGCGTCAGCGGCAGACGCGCGGAGGCGACAGGCTGGCGAGGAGGAAATGGTGTAAAAGCCATAGTGATATCCTGAATTGCTTAACGCTTTGTTAATGCCTAATGGTAAAAGAGACAGCAGTCATTGCAAGCCCTTTCAGCAGCCCAATTGTGCCTTATTAACGTTCTGCGTAGCGTCACGCAAAACAGAGTAATCCGCTCTCTTTATAGGGGATTTTTCTGGAAGCGTGCTTCCAGTCAGTGATTTTCCTGTAATGAAACGGCAAAAAACACGTTACACTAGAAATCGTCCCTCTTAGAGGTAGAAGAAACGTTTAGCAGGAAATCAACATGGACATTAGCAATAAGGCTCGTATTCACTGGGCGTGCCGCCGCGGCATGCGCGAACTTGATATTTCCGTCATGCCATTCTTCGAATATGAATACGACAGCTTAAGCGATGACGATAAGCGTCTGTTTATTCGCCTTCTTGAAAGTGACGATCCTGATTTATTCAACTGGCTGATGAATCACGGCAAGCCCGCCGACACCGAGTTGCAACGGATGGTGCAATTAATTCAAACACGGAATCGGGAACGTGGTCCTGTGGCAATCTGATCTGCGCGTATCCTGGCGCTCACAGTGGATGTCTTTGTTGCTCCACGGAATGGTTGCGGCCTTTGTTTTGCTGATGCCGTGGCCACTCAGCTACACCCCGTTATGGATGCTGTTACTCTCGCTTGTGGTGTTCGACAGCGTGCGCAGCCAGCGACGTATCAATTCCTGTCAGGGCGAAATCAAGCTGCTGATGGACTCTCGTCTGCGCTGGCAAGGTAAAGAGTGGGAAATCGTCGGTACGCCCTGGATGCTGAGTTTTGGCATGATGTTTCGCTTGCGTAACGTGCAAGGCGGACGAAACCAGCATTTATGGCTTTCGGCGGACAGTATGGATGCTGACGAGTGGCGAGATTTGCGTCGGATGGTTTTGCAGCAACCGACGCCCGGTCGATAGCGGATTAGCTAAATTTTTCCGCCATTTCACCCAGAATTTGTTCACACCAGCTTTGCAGGCGCTCGTCACTGAGGTCGTACTGGTTGGTTTCGTCCAGCGCCAGGCCCACAAATAGCTGGCCATCAGCAATCACCGGTTTTGGGCTGGTGAACTCGTAACCCTCTGTTGGCCAGTAGCCGATAAAATGGACGCCTTTTGGGGCAAGCTTATCGTGCAGCATGCCGAGCGCATCAAGGAACCACTCGCCATAACCTAGCTGATCGCCCATACCGTAAAGCGCAATGATTTTGCCTTCCAGGTTGAGTGAATCGAGCTGCTCCCAAATGGCTTCCCAGTCTTCCTGTATCTCACCAAAATCCCAGGTCGGAATGCCCAAAATCAGAACATCGTACTGTTCCATTTCGGTGGGCGCATCGTCTTTAAGATTGTGGAGCGTCACCAGTTCAGGGCCGATAATGTCGCGAATTTTCTCCGCGGCCATCTCGGTATAGCAGGTGCTGGAACCATAAAACAGACCAATATTCATCGCGTAAACTTCTCAATACTTGCTATGACTTTGCGCGTAGTGTACCAGAAAGCTGTACCATTACGTCATAATGGCCGAGGGCAGAATCACAGGAGCAGACGTGGAAAAGGATCTCGCACTCATCGAACAATTTCTCGATGCGCTGTGGCTTGAGAAGAACCTGGCGGAGAACACGCTGAGTGCCTATCGTCGCGATTTAACGATGCTGGCGGAATGGCTCGCGCACCGTGGCTTGTCGCTCGAACAGGCACAGCGAGACGATCTCCAGTCTCTACTGGCCGAACGTATGGACGGCGGCTACAAAGCCACCAGTTCCGCGCGCCTGCTGAGTGCAATGAGACGACTGTTTCAGCATCTGTATCGCGAGAAGCTTCGCGCTGACGATCCGAGTGCGCTACTGGCATCCCCCAAGCTGCCGCAGCGTTTACCTAAAGATCTCAGCGAAGCGCAAGTTGACAGATTATTACAGTCACCGACGGTTGACGTGCCGCTGGAGTTACGCGATAAAGCCATGCTTGAAGTGCTGTATGCCACGGGTTTGCGCGTCTCGGAACTGGTGGGTTTGACGATGAGCGATATTAGCCTGCGTCAGGGCGTGGTCCGCGTGATAGGTAAAGGAAACAAAGAACGTCTGGTCCCGCTTGGCGAAGAGGCGGTGTACTGGGTGGAGAACTATCTCGAGCATGGTCGACCATGGCTTCTGAACGGTGTTTCTATTGATGTTCTGTTTCCCAGCCAGCGTGCGCAACAAATGACGCGACAAACCTTCTGGCATCGCATAAAACATTACGCCACACTGGCGGGTATCGACAGTGAAAAACTTTCGCCGCACGTTCTGCGCCATGCCTTCGCAACGCACTTGCTCAACCATGGTGCTGATTTGCGCGTCGTACAGATGTTGCTGGGACACAGCGACCTGTCAACCACGCAAATCTATACCCACGTTGCAACAGAACGGTTGCGGCAGCTACACCAACAGCACCACCCGCGAGCGTGAGTGCCGACACATAGTCATAGGACCGAAAATGAAAAAATCTTTAGCGCTGTTCTCTCTGCTGGCTGCATCCTGGGCGGGCTTTGCTCATGCTGACGATGCGGCAATTAAACAGTCACTGGCCAAACTCGGTGTGACCAGCAGCGATATCCAGCCTGCACCCGTAGCCGGAATGAAAACGGTACTGACGAACAGCGGTGTGCTCTACGTTACCGAAGACGGCAAGCATTTCGTTCAAGGTCCAATGTATGACGTCAGCGGCGCGCAGCCGGTTAACATCACTAATCAGTTGCTGATGAAAAACCTGAATGCGCTCGAAAAAGAGATGATTGTCTACAAAGCCGCGCAGGAAAAACACGTCATTACCGTTTTCACTGATATCACCTGCGGCTATTGTCACAAGCTGCATGAAGAGATGAAAGACTACAACGCGCTGGGGATCACCGTGCGTTACCTGGCTTTCCCGCGTGCGGGTATTCAGAGCCAGCCAGAGCAGGACATGAAAGCTATCTGGTGTGCCAAAGATCCGAAACAAGCGTTTGATGATGCGATGAACGGCAAAGGCGTCAAACCGGCGTCCTGCGACATCGACATTGCGAACCATTACGCGCTGGGCGTGCAGTTTGGCGTGACCGGAACGCCAGCCATCGTGCTGAGCAACGGTTACGTCGTGCCGGGTTACCAGGGGCCGAAAGAGATGAAAGAGTTTCTCGACGCGCACCAGAAACAGACTGGCGGTAAATAATTCGCGTGAAAGCAAAGACTCAACTGCGCCGCCGTGAGGTGGATGAGAACGTTAATTTACCTGCCGATCTTTCGCCGCTTCTTCGCCGACTTTATGCAGGACGTGGCGTGCGCAATGCCGATGAACTTGAGCGTAGCGTCAAAGGCATGTTGCCCTGGCAGCAGCTCAGCGGTGTAGAAACAGCGACTGAACTGCTCTACAACGCGCTGCGTGAAGGGACGCGCATTGTCGTCGTCGGTGATTTTGACGCCGATGGCGCAACCAGCACCGCGCTAACGGTGCTCAGCCTGCGTGCGCTCGGCTGCGATAATGTCACCTATCTGGTGCCAAATCGCTTTGAAGATGGCTACGGCCTGAGTCCGGAAGTGGTTGATCAGGCTCAAGCGCGTGGCGCGCAGATGATCTTAACCGTCGATAATGGGATCTCGTCACATGCCGGGGTCGATCGGGCGCATCAGCTTGGGATCCCGGTTATCGTTACCGATCACCATTTGCCGGGTGACACCTTACCGGCTGCCGAAGCGATTATTAACCCCAATCTGCGCGACTGCGACTTCCCGTCGAAATCGCTCGCAGGCGTGGGAGTAGCGTTCTATCTGATGCTGGCGCTGCGCACGTTGCTGCGTGATAAAGGCTGGTTTGAGGCGCGCGGTATCGCGGTGCCTAATCTGGCGGAATATCTCGATCTGGTCGCGCTGGGGACGGTTGCGGACGTTGTCCCGCTGGACACCAATAACCGTATTCTGACCTGGCAGGGTTTGAGTCGGATTCGCGCGGGGAAATGCCGACCAGGCATCAAAGCATTGCTGGAGATTTCCAACCGCGATGCGCAAAAGCTGGCGGCAAGCGACTTAGGTTTTGCTTTGGGCCCACGTCTGAACGCGGCAGGGCGACTGGATGACATGTCTGTTGGCGTGGCGCTGCTGCTGTGCGACAACATCGGTGAAGCGCGCGTGCTGGCGAATGAACTGGATGCGCTGAATGAGACGCGTAAAGAGATTGAGCAGGGGATGCAGGCAGAGGCGCTGACGCTGTGTGAAAAACTTGAGCGCAGTAGCGAAACGCTGCCCGGTGGGCTGGCGATGTATCACCCGGAATGGCATCAGGGCGTCGTGGGTATTTTGGCCTCGCGCATCAAAGAGCGTTTTCATCGTCCGGTGATCGCGTTTGCACCGGCGGGTGACGGCACGCTAAAAGGGTCGGGTCGCTCTATCCAGGGGCTGCATATGCGTGATGCGCTGGAGCGTCTGGATACGCTGCATCCTGGGCTGATGATTAAATTCGGCGGTCACGCCATGGCGGCGGGTTTATCGCTGGAAGAGACGAAGTTTGATGAGTTTCAACGGCTCTTTAGCGAGCTGGTGACCGACTGGCTGGATCCCGCCTTGCTGCAAGGTGAAGTGGTTTCCGATGGCGCATTGGCGCCTGCTGAGATGACCATGGAGATCGCGCAACTGCTGCGTGAATCGGGGCCCTGGGGACAAATGTTCCCGGAACCGCTGTTTGATGGTCGTTTTCGTCTACTGCAACAGCGTTTGGTGGGCGAGCGTCATCTGAAAGTGATGGTTGAACCGCTTGGCGGCGGCCCGCTGCTGGATGGGATTGCTTTCAACGTCGACACCTCAGTTTGGCCTGATAACGGCGTGCGTGAAGTCGAACTGGCCTACAAACTGGATATCAATGAGTTTCGCGGAAATCGCAGTTTGCAAATCATCATCGATCATATCTGGCCGATGTAAGCTGACCAATTTAGCGTCACTATTCTCTATAAAAAAGAGCGTGGATTGGGTACAATCCCGCTCTTATCACCGCATTTTGACTAGTCCAATAAAGAAAACAGACCATGTTTGAAATTAATCCGGTAAAAAACCGCATTCAAGACCTTACGGAGCGCTCCGCCGTTCTTAGGGGGTATCTTTGACTATGATGCGAAGAAAGAACGCCTTGAAGAAGTAAACGCCGAGCTGGAACAGCCGGACGTCTGGAACGAACCTGAACGCGCACAGGCGCTGGGTAAAGAGCGTTCCTCCCTCGAAGCCATCGTTGAAACGCTGGATCAAATGACGCAGGGACTGGAAGACGTTTCTGGTCTGCTGGAATTAGCGGTCGAAGCCGACGACGAAGAAACATTCAACGAAACGATCGCTGAGCTCGACGTATTAGAAGAGAAACTGGCGCAGCTTGAATTCCGCCGCATGTTCTCTGGCGAATACGACAGCGCCGATTGCTATCTCGATATCCAGGCCGGTTCTGGCGGGACCGAAGCGCAAGACTGGGCGAGCATGCTGGCGCGTATGTATCTGCGCTGGGCAGAAGCGCGCGGCTTCAAAACCGAGATTATCGAAGAGTCTGAAGGTGAAGTGGCGGGTCTTAAATCCATCACCATCAAGATCATTGGCGATTACGCTTACGGCTGGTTGCGTACCGAAACGGGCGTTCATCGCCTGGTGCGTAAAAGCCCGTTCGACTCCGGCGGTCGCCGTCATACCTCTTTCAGCTCTGCGTTTGTCTATCCAGAAGTGAAAGACGATATCGATATCGAAATCAACCCAGCCGACTTGCGCATTGACGTTTATCGCGCATCTGGCGCGGGCGGTCAGCACGTTAACCGAACGGAATCCGCGGTGCGTATTACCCACCTTCCGACCAACACGGTAACGCAATGCCAGAACGACCGTTCGCAGCATAAGAACAAAGACCAGGCCATGAAGCAGATGAAAGCGAAGCTTTATGAGCTGGAGATGCAGAAGAAAAATGCCGAGAAACAGGTGATGGAAGATAACAAATCTGACATCGGCTGGGGCAGCCAGATTCGTTCTTATGTCCTTGATGACTCCCGCATTAAAGACTTGCGTACCGGGGTTGAAACCCGTAACACGCAGGCGGTGCTGGACGGCAGCCTGGATCAATTTATCGAAGCAAGTTTGAAAGCAGGGTTATGAGGAACCAACATGTCTGAACAACAAGCACAGGGCACTGACGCGGTAGTCGATCTTAATAACGAGCTGAAAACGCGTCGCGAAAAGCTAGCTGCACTGCGTGAGCAGGGTATTCCATTCCCGAACGATTTTCGTCGCGATCACACTTCCGATCAGCTGCACGCTGACTTCGATGCAAAAGAAAACGAAGAGCTGGAAGCGCTGAACGTAGAAGTGTCCGTTGCAGGCCGCATGATGACCCGTCGTATCATGGGTAAAGCGTCCTTCGTGACGTTGCAGGACGTCGGTGGCCGTATTCAGCTGTACGTTTCCCGTGACGATCTGCCAGAAGGCATTTATAACGAGCAGTTCAAGAAGTGGGACCTGGGCGACATCCTTGGCGCGAAAGGCAAGCTGTTCAAGACCAAGACGGGCGAACTCTCTATTCACTGCACCGAACTGCGCCTGCTGACGAAAGCACTGCGTCCGTTGCCGGATAAATTCCACGGTCTGCAGGATCAGGAAGCGCGCTATCGTCAGCGCTACCTGGATCTCATCTCTAACGATGAATCCCGCAAAACGTTCAAAATCCGTTCCCAGATTATGGCGGGCATCCGTCAGTTCATGGTTGGCCGTGATTTTATGGAAGTCGAAACGCCAATGATGCAGGTGATTCCGGGTGGCGCGTCTGCGCGTCCATTCGTGACCCATCACAATGCGCTGGATCTGGACATGTACCTGCGCATCGCGCCGGAACTGTACCTGAAGCGTCTGGTGGTTGGCGGCTTCGAACGCGTGTTCGAAATCAACCGTAACTTCCGTAACGAAGGTATTTCTGTTCGCCATAACCCAGAGTTCACCATGATGGAACTCTATATGGCGTATGCGGATTACAAAGATCTGATCGAGCTGACCGAATCGCTGTTCCGTACCCTGGCGCAGGATATTCTGGGCACCACGGAAGTCCCTTACGGTGACGAAGTGTTCGACTTTGGTAAGCCGTTCGTTAAGCTCACCATGCGCGAAGCGATCAAGAAATACCGTCCAGAAACCGAAATGGCCGATCTGGATAACTTTGACTCTGCGAAAGCCATCGCGGAAAGCATCGGTATCAAGGTTGAGAAGAGCTGGGGTCAGGGTCGTATCGTGACTGAGATCTTCGAAGAAGTGGCAGAAGCGCATCTGATTCAGCCTACCTTTATCACCGAATACCCGGCTGAAGTGTCTCCGCTGGCGCGTCGTAATGACGAAAACCCGGAAATCACTGACCGCTTTGAGTTCTTTATTGGCGGCCGTGAAATCGGTAACGGCTTTAGCGAGCTGAACGATGCGCAGGATCAGGCGCAGCGCTTCCAGGATCAGGTTGATGCGAAAGCCGCAGGCGATGATGAAGCGATGTTCTTCGATGAAGACTACGTGACCGCGCTGGAACACGGCTTGCCGCCAACGGCGGGTCTGGGCATTGGTATCGACCGTATGGTGATGCTGTTTACCAACAGCCACACCATCCGTGATGTGATCCTGTTCCCGGCGATGCGTCCGGTAAAATAATACCGTAACGATTGAAAAGCCCCGGTGTTTATCGCGTCGGGGCTTTTTTTATGCCTTTAGGTTATCGGCGAACTGTCTGAGCTTTTCACGCGCGTTAGCCGCTTCCGAAACCATCCACGGGCTGAAAGCCCACGGCGTGGCCTCCAGAGCACGTAACAATGACGCCAGTTCAACCCACTGATAGTCCATCACCTCGTCGGGATTGACCCTGAGCGGGCTGACAATCTGTGCTGCAAACACCGGGCAAATTTCGTTTTCAACGATGCCCGAAGGATCGATTTCACAGTAACGGAAATCCGCTGCGATCGGCGTAAGATGCGCGATCTCTACGCCGACTTCGAAACGACAGCGGCGTTCTATCGCCTGTTCGGTGGTTTCGCCGATTTGTGGATGGCCGCAGACCGAGTTTGTCCAAACGCCAGGCCAGGCTTTTTTGCTCAGTGCGCGGCGGGTAACAAGGCATTGACCCCGATCGTTAAACAGCCACGAAGAGAAAGCCAAATGCAGCGAGGTATGAGAAGTGTGCGCAGCGTACTTCTCCTGAGTGCCAACAACCTCTCCCTGGTCGTTAACCAAAATGACGTGTTCTTGTATGCTCATTCCGACTCCAGTACCCGAACGACGGGATGGCGAAATTATATCTCACTCTTTCCCAAACGAGTTGTCGCCGCGAGCTTAAATATGTATTAACGGCAAAAGTTGGCAACAGGATTTAGGCTGTTATCATAGGACGCCATTTACCTTGACCAAGGATCCGTTTTGTTCGCAGGAAGCCTGACGAGAAATCCCCTGAGTGCTCTTTTCTGCCTGATGCTGGCATTGCTGCTGGCGGGCTGTTCTGGCAGTAAATCAGCTGATTCGGGAAGCTACTCCGGCGCGGTCTACACCGTTAAGCGCGGCGACACACTCTATAAAATCTCGCGCTCAACCGGAACGAGCGTGAAAGACTTGGCTCGCCTGAACAATATTTCTGCACCTTATACCATCGAAATAGGGCAAAAGCTCAGGCTCACTAGCGGTAGCTCGACGGCGAAAAAATCCTCTTCCTCGAAAGGTAAAACCGCCAAAGTGACGCCGTCTTACGCTGTGCCGCAATCGTCATGGCCGCCGGTCGGACAGCGTTGTTGGGTCTGGCCTGCCAGCGGAAAAGTGATTACCCCGTATTCGACGGCAGAGGGAGGCAATAAAGGGATCGATATTGCGGGCTCACGCGGTACGCCAGTCTATGCGTCCGGAGCAGGAAAAGTGGTCTATGTGGGGAATCAGCTGCGCGGTTATGGCAATTTAATCATGATTAAGCACGGCGAAGACTACATTACCGCCTATGCGCACAACGACTCGTTGCTGGTCAATAACGGGCAAAATGTGAAAGCCGGGCAAAAGATCGCGACGATGGGCAGCACGGGCGCGAGTTCCGTTGCCCTGCATTTCCAGATTCGTTACCGTGCAACCGCTATCGATCCTCAGCGCTATCTGCCTGCGCAGGGCAGCAAGCCAAAATGCTAAACGGTTAATTAATCACCGGTTAGCGCTTGGGTGACTTGTGCGAAAAAGCGTAAGGTCTATAATGCCTTACGCACCATCAAAGCGGGCGTAGTTCAATGGTAGAACGAGAGCTTCCCAAGCTCTATACGAGGGTTCGATTCCCTTCGCCCGCTCCAGATCTCTCCCCTTGTGGCAAAACACTGCCAGTAGCTGGCTTAAACGTGTTTCGCTATCAACAACTTACCTTAAAGTAAGTTGCCGTGATCGTTCTACCATTGAACGACGAAGTACCAACGGGGATTACACTGTTAGTTGTCACGGATAGTTACTATGGAAGTGAGAGTATAACTATTCGGCGGCGGCAGTTTCAACCTCACACCGCGATAGCACAACGTGAAGGAAAAGCCTGATCCGGGCATTGTCTCTTGCACCAGACTGATCACACGCATTTCAAGCCCGATGTGCGGCTCTCAGAGCCTCGTAAACAGGTTTATGTTGATAACGTACCTACAAACGACATGTAGGCTCTATCAGCGTTTCAGCCACGCTCCCGCAAGGGTGACACTCACGAGTGTTTCCCGATGGGTACACGGTTATCCTGATAAGGTGTGATCCTTCTGACAATCCGATGAAGTCGCTACGCTCCGCTTGTTGCTGTATCACCAACGGGGCTTTATGGCTTCTATTGCCTAAAATCGGGGGGAAGGGGAAAGGCTGGTGGATTCCAGCCTTTGGCTGCCATCTCACCTTCTTGAAAATAAGCAAGACCAAAACAAGGCAAATGGCACTACCGAAAAATGCTTTGATCAAGAGGTTATCCACTGAACGCGATAAGTCATCTATGATCGCCTCACATAAACGGGCTTCCATCTCACCTGTTGAAGGGGGCCGTTGTATTTCCGGGTTAACCCAAAATCAAGCACTGGAATCATCAGGGCGATAGAGTAGATGGCGAAAACTAAAGCAATGCCTCCCCACCGAAGAATCGTTTTTGTTCTACTCGCAATCGCTTCGCGGCTCTCCAAATCATCTCACCTTTTTGAAGATAAGTAGGATCAGAGGTACGCAGACAGCGAAACCGTAAATTGCCACATAAAAAACACCGCTTGTAGCTTGACCAAGTGAATCAACAGCTTGGTAATACTCTTTTAATGGAACAGGGTTTGAGACAAGAGTCTGATTTTCAGAGAAAACCGCGAATGCTTGTGAGGCGACAAACAGACCGAAGAAGTAACCCAAGCTAACGATGAAAATCCCTCCCCATCGTAAGAAAAATTTTATGCCACTGTTCGTGTTCATGAGCGTTTCCAAATCATCTTACTTTTTTAAAGATAAGCAGAATCAGAGGTACGCAGATCGCAAAGCCAAACAGGGCGACAGTAAAAACACCATCAGTGGCTTGCATGATCGAGTCTATCGAAGCTTGGTAGGCTTTTAATGAGATTGGGCCAGAAAAACGCACACTTTCTCTTTCCCTAAATGCACTAAAAGTGAATGTTGATGCTATCAGAGTAATAAAGTAGCAAAGTGATACTGCGACTATTCCAGCCCATCGAAGAATGGTTTTAGTTGAACTACTCATCATAATCTCCAAGAACACCGCCAACATTTTCGCCTGAGTATGGAGAAATCGAACCTAGTGAAGACATTGTTTCTGCGGCGTATCGTTTGGCTTTGCCTGCCCTTCCTTCTGGGGATACGTGTTGTCCGTTCACGTTCGGATACAGGTTTTTAAACTCGCCAGTAACTTCTACAACAGCCATTGAATGTAGGCTTCGGCTTTTGCTGAGAAGATAATTTTGCAATGATACTGGTATGGTGAAATGCTCTTCTGATTCAATAGGAAGCAGAGTGCTTTTTGAGCTGTAACTTGTATCAAAGATCGTTGAGCCTGCGGCTTTTATGCCAGCTACTGTGTGCGTTGTGCAGTTGCTTCCCGTTACATCGTAGGAGTCAATAGAGAGACCAGTTCGATCTGTAGCACTGTTTTCCTCTACCCCTATGGGCTTTCGCCCTTCTTTCCACAAATTTTCAAAGAATGCACGGGTTTCTGGTATGACTGCATCATTGATTTTAAAAACTCGAGCGTCGTTTTCGTAAAGTTCTTTTCTGTAATAGTCTCGGGCATCATCACCTTTCATAAAATCGAGAATACCATCACCCGTCATTCCGAATGGCCCACCAGTTCTTCCGTATCTGCCATGGGTGTAAATGTATACAGTATTGTTTTCATGCACGGCAACAAAAGCGTGTCCGGTTTCGATGGTTTCAGTCCAGATATAAACGCCGTTCAAGAGCGGGTTATCTTCGGGTTTGCAGGTGTCAGCAAAGCTATCAGTTTTAGGATCCGCAATTGGTCCCGGAAGTACAGGCATCTCGACGAGGTGAGACAAATCCATGTGCGTTACTGTTAGTTCTCCACCAAATTCGTAGTCATCATCCCAGTTTGATGGAACAAATTTCGATTTGCAGGGGCATGAACTATAGCTGTGTAGCGTTCCAGCAATCCTTTTACCATGTATATCGTCGTCTTCAAGCCCGCCGCAAATACGGTAATACCCGGGATGTTTGCCGCAAGTCACTTTATGACCTTCGCACGCCATGTCTTTATCGAAGAACTGATGATCGCTCCATCCTTCAAGGATCCTTCCACCACAAACCGTCTTATCACCCCTGAGCAGATAATTCCCTTTAGCACCCATTAGTGTTTACTCCCAGGCATGATCAGGAATCCTTCCGGGAGAGAGTCACCCTCACGGAAAACCAGTCGATTGCTGGATTGTGGTGTTGAGATTATTTCATCGCCATTATCAAGCATACTTCCAACCAGTGCAGCGGATGCTCCCTGCATGACTCGAGCCTTGCCAGCACCAGAAATGATAGTGGCTTCACTGCCGTCAGCGTATACAATCTTATCTCCTATTCGTGTGACCTGAAATCCTCCAGCAGTGCTCTTACCTGATGCTTTTCGAAGAACGCCACCGTTACGGGTAAGACTTCCGACCGTTGCTATTCTGAATATTAGCTTGACAGGGCAGGTGGCAAATCGTGTGGTCAGATTTAACACTTCCGGCTGCGTGCTTTCGTCAAATGTGGCGATCTCTTCTGGTGTGAATGGTGGTTGAGAGGATGATTTTATTATTTCGTCGGTTAGCTCGTTGGTGTATTGCTGCACAAATCCCTCTACTTGCTATGGGTATAATCCTGTCGGTCATTTTACAAACAACTGCTATGTGAGCAATAAACGTTGAACTTAAGTGAAACTCCTTTTCGTAACAGAAAGTTATCAGGTAAAACGATGGGCGTTAATCGTCGATAAATCTCAAGTAGGGGATGTTATGGCAGGTGTATTGGCAAGCAAGGCGGCAGTGGTTGGGGTTGCTGATAAAGCGATTAAAGGAGTATTGCCCTTTTCAGGCACTCGCGCCTGACGATCGGCTTTCACAATATGTTCTGCACCGTTTTATGACCGCACAATATTCTCAGTGGCCAGGATGCCCGCAGCGGGAGCACCCTGGCCAGACGCCAAACCGTTTCAGGCATCAGGCATTTACGCGAGTGAATTCAGCGTCAATGGCTTCAACCTGATCGCGCCATTTAGCAAATTGCGCCTGGCGTTCCTTACTTTGGCGTAATGTCTTCTCTAACCCTTCGAGTTCGTCATTCATCATCACGTAGCCTGAGAAGAAACGCTCAACATAGTCAGGTGCATTGAGGATGCCAATTAACTCTTCACGCTGAGCGCGGAAGTTTGCCACCATATCCTGAATAGTTTTGGCAAACTGCTTTTCACGCTTCGCCTGTTCCAGCGAATCCCACGCCTCCAGAGCCAATCCTGCAAAGGAGAGAAGTCCATTCAGACCTTTTGCCAAATTGACCGCTCCCCAGGGTTTGAAGCTCAGTATCTTACCGAGATCCAGGCCAACCATTTTTGCTAGCGAAACCACACCATCACGAGCGGCAAGTACGGTCGTATTGTTGATGACTTTACTCTTCACCACATAATTCAGACCCTGCTTACCCATAGCGGATAGCGTTCCGTTGTAATGGCTAATTTCGGCATTATAGCCAATCTGCATTTTTTCAAGCGCCTGAGAGACGGACTGAATTCGTCGATCAAATTCGTTTTGCAGACGTGTTGAAAGAACAATGCCCTTATCACCGACTTCACGTTCGAAAAAGGCCAGGTACGTTTCCATGCTTAATCCCTCAGCCTGAAGGATCAAATCGCTGAAGTAATCGGTGACAAATGTTCGCAGAGCGGTACGAGTTGCCGCCATGTCCTTTTCCATACCGATCATTTCGTTACGCATCCGCTGATGAATGACAGCAAGTTCGGCAACCTCTTCGCTGATGCGTTCATCGTTCTCAATGGCAACGGGCAATTTGCGCGTAAGGATGTCACGAATAACGCTTTTCTTCGTCTCTTCACCCAAAGCCTGAAGGCCGCCACTAAGCGCAATTTTTTGACTGGTCGCGGTCTGTAGCATGCTGATATGCGAAAGCGTGCGGAACTTCTCAGGATTTTCAAGCCAATAGTCTGTACCCATATCGAATGGGTTGGCGGCGACAGCCACTATGCTTAACTCCTCACGTTCTTTTGGCGTAAGAGCGATTAAATCGTGCAGGCGTGATGCCACATTTTGACATTTTACGCTGGCGTTGGACTGGTAGTCCTCTTCATCTTCCACATCCGCGACTTCGTCAAAACGGCTGAGAACAAAGACAGTCCGATCGAGCAAATTCAGCGTACGGAACAGCCATTCCAGATCCTGTTTGTGGCTTTCTTTGATCGGGTTGGTGGAGTTCATGACATACAAGACAAGATGCGCTTCACTGACGTATTTCTTCGTCATGTCTTTGTATTTTTCCATGGACTGCGTCCCTTCATCGAACTGTTCTTTAAAGCCAAACAGCCCGGGGGTATCAATCAGCACAAAATCAGAACCAACATCATAAACTTTTACCTCGTTTGATGATTCCTGGTGGCTGATATTCATACTCGCCTTATCCAGTTTCTCCATCCAGGCTGCTGCAATAGAGGTTTTCCCTTCAGAAAAACCACCAATCAACGCAATATGCAGTTTTCCATTAGAAGCATTCTCTTTTGCCGTCTGCAATTTTTGCAGCAAATGCGGTTCTGTTTGAATACCAAACGCTTCGCCTTGCTGCAGAAATGCATTCAGATTATTAAGGATTTCAAGATTCTTCGCTTGCTGCGATTTGAATACATCGAGTGTCTTTTCCATTACTTATTTCCTGACATATCTAGGCTGAGTGACAGATGGCGTAAGTTAGCGGTAGCGTTAATCAGGATCTTATTAATCTGCGCCGCCTGACGGGTGGGTTCTTCCAGCATGGATTTAAGTTGCACCACTTTTTCTTCCAGTTCAGGAAACACGTTGTCAATACCCTCTTCTATTGCTGACTTCATACTCCGGGCAATCTTGTTCAGGTTTTCGTCAGCTGACTGCTTTTGCTGAGAAATTTTGTAAGAGGAACTGAAGAAACTGCGTACTGCTTTATAAAACGCGAAAACCATTCCTGCGATTGCAGGGCCCAGAATGAACCACCCGGCCGGGTTCCAGAAAAGCAATGCACCACCCGCTAAAGTCGCAAGCATGCTGGTTAACTTCAGGCCATTATCAATATCGATTTTCAACTCGAACGCGTTATCGAATTTTTGTTTCTGTAACTTCGAATACGTTTCCAGAACATCTTTGGCATACCCCTGGAAGCGTTTGACGATCTCTTCGGTTTCGCCTTTAAACTTATCCAGTTCACTCTTTAAGAGTTCCGGAAGCGTGTTGTTGAGTTCCGCATGTTGCTGCTTGATGGTACTTTCCAGCTCATCTTTGAAACGATCGTTGCCGATATCGTCTTCGATTTCTCGATAGATCTGCTTCCTCGCACGACTTCTGAAAGCATCTACGGCGGTTTCGCTCTGATCTTTCAAACGTGTTTTTAACGAAGCCAGAGAAATATCCAGCAGCTGATGGGCATTGATCGTGTCGCTTTGCAGTTGTTTTGCCAATTTGCCATAACTCTCTTTTTGCAAATACGACAGCTCGGAAGTGACATCTTCGACGGTGGTGCGCGCTTTATTAAAATTAGAGCGGGCGATCTTGGTTTTGCTGTCAGACACCAGTCGTTGGGTCAGTAATGATAAGAATCCCTTTAAACCTGTCTTTTCCAGAATCTCTTCGGGATTTAATTTCTCTAATAATTTAACGCGTTTTTTGGCATTTTCTGACCCAGGTACCAAATGATCCGCAACGCTCAGGAAAGCAGGCATCGCGCTAACGGACCAGGTATCCCGGTAATTATCACCCAGTTGTTCACTCATTTTTTTATTCAGATCGTCAAGGCTAAGTTGCTCGTCGGCGCTGACCAGAGTAGGGCGATTCAACTGAACGGGATTCGTAATGCGTTTATTAAATAACGTCCAAACTTCAGTCTGAGCATTAAGATGGGCCTTAATTTTTTCCAGTGTTCCAGGTGTTTTGTCATCCCCTTTTTGCGGGGCTGTAGGTTTACTGGTGACATAAAAAACGGCATGGGCTTTCTCGACCGCGTGCTGAATTTGAGACAGAACTTTGCTTTCTTTTCCTTCAATGCCTGGTACGTCCAGCAGTGCAAATTGTTGTGCACCAGACTCGAAAGGATACAGGGTCGTGTCCATTGTGAAGTCAGAAACACCTGTGCCGATGATTTCGCCATCGGCAAGCAGAGACAACTCATCCAGCTTATTCTTTTGCGCCGCCTGTAATTGTCTCAGGGACGAGGCGTTCGATTCGCATTCGGATTTTTGCTCTTCAATGGATTTCAGCGCGTGTGCTTTTTCATGTGCCAGTGCCTGTTTTAGCACTTCCTGGCTCTCTTTTTCTTTCTGTTCAGGCGTTTTTACCCATAGGTTGAGAAATTTGCGCCAAAGGGAGAGATGCTGCCGTTGTGCGGTAATTAGCGCATTAATAGATTCAATCTGATCCTGAAACGCATTTTCTCGCTCAAGGTATTCATGATTGATTGTCTCGATTGCGACCGCCAACTCTTTAGCGCGTTTTTCATTTTCGTTAAGCGCGTTCTGAAGTGTTTCGATGTCGCTTTCAGTGAGCTGATGTTGTTGCTGGAATTCTCTGAATGCCTGCTGCCGAGCGCGTTTACTCTGTTCATTAAGCAAAATGCGCAGGGTCTCAATGATGGTAGATTTGCCAGCGTTGGTTTCGCCATAAAAGGCAATGGTAAACGTATTCCACTCAGCATTTTTTTGCAGGCTTTCAATGTTATCGTTTAGTTTCTGGCGGAACGCATCAAGCTGCTGGCGTGCATTTTCATTCGCGTGTTGTAATGCAGAATCGGTTGTTGTCTGGGTGAGATTCTGCAGAATGCGATCAACTTCCAGTGATATTTTTTGGTAGACCCCGCCAGGAGTCACAGCTTCAACTGACATATTACTTCCTTTGATATGACATCCATGGCAATTCGATGTAATGGGCAGATATGTCCTTTATCCACTCTTAACTTCACTGATGTGTCGTAGTGTGAGAGATGAAACTGACAAATTTTGTCAGTTAAAATAATTAAATCCCCCAGACATAAACGGCAAAGTAAGGGCATTACTTTAATCCTAAATCACGATTTTAGGATTAATTTTATTTAATGATTTCAACTGAGTAGTCTGTGTTTGGATGTTTAAAAAACTACGAGGAATGATAGTTGTTGCTGGGAAGGTAATTCTATATTCTCAGGGAGGAAGTAGATGATAAATGTCGTTGCTCAGGTAGATTTAATAATATCCTTTTCAGATTGAACACGCACCGGGAAAACCGCTGCGTGCTCACTCTAATTAACCCACAAACATCACCGATACGCACAACACACCCACAATCAGCGTGATCAGGTTGCCGATGGAGCGATGCGGTTTGAGTGCGGGAATCAAGTACGTTGAGAGTGTTGGCATAATAAACAGAATGATGGCGATAAGCGGGCCGCTGATCGCATAAATCATTGAAATGGCGTTCGGGTTAATGCAGCACACCACGAAGGTAATGAGCGAGGCGGCCATTATCGACAGCGCGCGGTTAAAGGCGCGGCTTTTATTAATTCCCACCTGATTCAGCGATGATTTCACAATCTCCGTCGCTCCCTCAATCACTCCAAAATAGGTGCCGAGAAATGATTTCGACATCGCTACAATCGCCACGATAATGCCAGAAATACCCAGCCAGGCGGGCGATGACGGCATCATTGAAAGCGCTGAAAGAATGGTCACACCTTCTTCTTTTGCCGCCACAATATACGACGGCGGAATCGACAGCAGACAGCTGAAGACAAAGAACAGCACGCTCAGACAAATAATCAGGTACGCGACTTTCATGATTTTTTTGCATTTACCCATGGCCGCATCGCCATACTTTTCACGTCGGTCGACGGCGAAAGTAGAGATGATCGGAGTATGGCTAAAAGCGAAAACCATCACTGGAATAGAAATCCATACCTGGTGCAGCGTGTGCTGATTCACTGCCATCTGGCTGGTGAGCAATGACGGCTGCCAGCTGGAAGTGAGATACAGCGAAACAAACAGAAAGTAGGCAATCAGCGGAAAGACCAGAAAGCCCATCACCTTGATGGTGATATGGCGGCCCGTCAAAAAGATCAGGTTTAACACCATCACCACGCCCAGGCTCACCATGACCCGCACGGACATGTCCACCGTCAAGTGCCTGGCGAGCTGTTCGGTTATCGAGTTAGTGATCGCCACAGCATAGATCAGTACCACCACGAAAAAGGCGATAAAGTAGAGCGTGGTAATCAGGTTGCCAATTTTCTTCCCGTAATAGTGAGTGACCGCGCGGGTGATCCCTTCGCTGCCTTTGGCATTTGACGAGAGAATGAACTGTGCGAGCGCTTTATGCGGCCAGTAGGTTAACGGATACGCCACAAGGGCAGTAACGAGCAGGACGATAGCGCCTGCGGAACCGAGCTGAATAGGCAAGAACAGCGTTCCTGCGCCCACGGCAGTGCCGTAGAGGGCGAAACTCCAGAGAGTCTCTTCTTTTGACCAAATTTTCGACATTAGAGCAACGTATCAACTGTAAAACGAACAAAAAGGAGTGCAATTTACCATAGTTATGGTTTTAGGGCGTAGTTGACGTGATCGTTAAGGGCCGGAAAGGCTTCCGGCCCGTGCAGAAATTAGTTTGCCAGAGCGCGTCGTTGCTGGCGGCGTTTGATATTTTTCTCGCGCAGTTTATCGTACGCCCAGTTGTAAAACATGGTGTACGGCAGGAAGAACAGGAAGAAACCTATTTCTAACGTGAATGCCTGAAGCAGCGTCACGCCGAGCACCGCTGCGACAATGGACACCCCGATCACGATAAAGCCACACTCAAAGCCCAGCGCATGCAGCGCGCGCACTTTTGCTGTACGGGTCACGCGCTGAACGGGCCAAAAACGGTCAAACCCAAAGTTATAGATAATGTTCCAGAGCATCGCCGTGGTCGCCAGGATAATGGTTAATCCGCCCATTTCTACGACCGAGCGCTGCATCAGCCAGGCGGCCGTTGGCGCAAGAATGGCGGTGGCAATCCCTTCGAAGCAAACCGCGTGAAAGATTCGCTCCGGCAATTTGCGGTGATGTACATCATGTTGCATAACCTGAACCTCATTAATTCGCCGTTATGGGCGTTGATGCGCGCTATTTTCATCGCAAAAGATGATATAAAAAAGATAGTAACCATCGATAAAGTAGATAGATTATGCGTTATTCTCCCGAAGCCCTGACTGCGTTTGTCGAAACCGTGGCCACCGGATCGTTTTCCGCGGCGGCGCGCCGTCTGCGTAAAAGCCAGTCCACCGTCAGCACTGCGATTGCCCATTTTGAGGCGGATTTAGGTTTTGCACTTTTCGATCGATCAGCGCGTCAGCCCGTGTTGACCTCACAAGGAAAGCAGGTTCTGGGCTATGTGCAGTCGATTCTGGCCGCCAGTGCGCGCCTGGATGAACTTGCCGTGTCGCTGACCGCGCAGACCGAAGCACGGCTGGCGTTTGTGCTGTCGGATACGCTGCATCCGGATGTGCTGGAAGATCTGATGATCCAGTTCGACAAACGTTTTCCCCATACCGAGTTTGAATGTCTGATTGGTGAAGACGAGGATGTCGTCGATCTGGTGCAAAAAGAGCGGGCGCAAATCGGGCTGATTGAAGCCCGCGAAAGCTATCCCACGGATATCGGCGTGGTGCGTCTGCCGCTGCAAACGCACATGGCGATCTATGTCGCGCAAGCGCATCCGCTTGCCTCACAAAACGTGGTTGAACGGGACGAGCTGCAGGGCTGGCGCGAATTACGGCTCAATACCTATCTTGAGCGCGAACCGACGTTGACGGCGGGCCCCGTGTGGTCTGCACCAAACTATTTGTTGTTGCTGAGTATGGCAGTGCAAGGTTTCGGCTGGTGCGAGCTGCCCGTCGCGCTGGTGGAGGAGTTTTCCGCAGCGAAAACGCTCACCCAACTGAATGTTCCCGGCTGGCCACGCTCGATTGCTATTGACCTGTTATGGAACAAACGGACACCGCCGGGGGTGGCCGGAAGTTGGCTGCGTGAGTTTTTGCAGGAGAAACAGTGATCCTTTGTGATTAAACTCACTTATTTTAAACAATTACGTTAATAGTCGATAACAATGCCTCTACTATCAGCGCTGTTTATTTGCGCTGAGGTAGTGATGAAAGATGTCGTGATAGTGGGTGCGTTACGTACGGCTATCGGCTGTTTTCAGGGGGCGCTGGCTCGGCATTCTGCGGTGGATCTGGGAAGCGTGGTGCTTAAAGCCCTGGTAGAGCGCAGTGGAATTGCCGCACAGGAAATCGACGAAGTGATTTTGGGCCAGGTGCTGACGGCAGGTGCCGGGCAAAACCCTGCGCGTCAGGCAGCGCTCAAAGGCGGGCTACCCAATACGGTGTCGGCCATTACGATTAACGATGTCTGTGGATCGGGATTAAAAGCGCTGCATCTGGCGACGCAGGCGATCCAGTGCGGTGAGGCGGACGTTATCATCGCGGGCGGCCAGGAGAATATGAGCCGTGCCCCGCACGTCCTTACCGACAGCCGTACCGGTGCGCAGCTCGGCAATAGCCAGTTGCTGGACAGCCTGGTACACGATGGTTTATGGGACGCCTTTAACGATTATCACATGGGCGTGACGGCCGAAAACCTGGCCCGCGAATACGGCATCAGCCGCGCATTACAAGATGATTACGCGCTCAATTCGCAGCACAAAGCGCGCGCCGCAATCGACTCCGGTCGCTTCCGTGATGAAATTGTCCCGGTAAAAACCGTGCGTCAAAATGGCGAGCCGCTGATCGTAGATACCGACGAACAACCGCGCACGGATGCCAGCGCAGAAGGGCTGGCGAAACTGAATCCTGCGTTCGATACGCTGGGCTCGGTGACCGCGGGTAACGCCTCTTCTATTAACGACGGCGCGGCCGCTGTGATGATGATGAGTGAAAGCAAAGCGGAAGAGCTGAATCTGCCGGTGCTGGCACGTATCAAAGCCTTTGCCAGCGTCGGGGTCGATCCGGCTCTGATGGGCATCGCGCCGGTTTACGCCACGCGGCGTTGTCTGGAACGTGCGGGCTGGCAGCTTGGCGATGTTGATCTGATTGAGGTCAACGAAGCGTTTGCCGCTCAGGCGTTATCCGTGGGGAAAATGCTGGAGTGGGATCCTCGCCGTGTGAATGTCAACGGCGGGGCGATTGCCCTCGGCCACCCCATTGGTGCCTCCGGCTGCCGTATTTTGGTTTCACTGGTTCATGAAATGATCAAGCGCGATGCGCGGAAAGGCCTGGCGACGCTGTGTATTGGCGGCGGTCAGGGCGTAGCATTGGCGATCGAAAGATAAGTTCCACTCAATCTATTTTCTGAAAAAAGGCTTCCCTTGGGGAGCTTTTTTTGTGTGAGCGAAATCATATTTTTTTCCACTTCAGTTAATTCTAATTCGACAAATTTAGCGCGCCAGAAATAAATCCCCTCTCATTATAATTTTTATGTGATCTCAATCCTGAAATTTACCCTTAATCCCGTGTGTTTGTTGATGCCTGTCACGTCGATTCTTGCCAAAAAAAATGAAACAAATAATTACGATCTCGATCACTAAAATATTGTTACGTTAAAAATAAAATGCAGTTCCATAAAAACGAAATGACATTTTAATTGAGGGTTTTTTCATGTTAAAGAAATCTCTGGTCCTTGCGTCTCTTGTTGGTGCGTCATTTGCAGCTCAGGCTGTTACCGTTGATTTACGTCACGAATACATCGATAGCGGCTCAAACGCCGATCGCGTTGCTGTCTCGCATCGCTTTGCGAATGGTTTTGGATTCTCTGTTGAAGCTAAATGGAAATCAGGCGGCGATAAAGCTGACCGCCCATTCTCAGACATGGTAGGCAACGGTCATGAAGATCAAATTAGCTGGCGCTGGAAAGCAACAGATAATATTGCGCTGACGCCGGGCTTTACGCTTGAGAGTAATGACAGCCGCACCATTTATAAACCCTTCTTGCATGCGCAATACAGCTTTGACAATGGCTTCTATGTGGCCGCGCGTTATCGTTATGATTATACCCGCTACCCGTCAAGCGCTGAGAAAGATGACGATAAAGTCAACCGTGGTGATGCATGGTTAGGTTGGGTAATGGGTGATTTCCGTACCGAGCTGAATTATGTTTACGCGAAAAGTTCAGAAGGTACCATTCGTAGTAATAACAAAGATTACTCCGAAGAATATAACGCGAAGCTGGCGTACAAAATTGATAAAAACTGGTCTCCGTATGTTGAAGTGGGTAATGTAAACGGCAGTAAAACCACCGACGAGCGTCAAACTCGTTTCCGTTTAGGTGTGGCATATTCATTCTAATATCAGTATCTCCGGGTAAAAATAGCCGGCTCATTCGAGCCGGTTTTTTTATATCTGTATTATTTGGCAGAATTCCACGCATAAAAAAAAGCCCTCCACAGGGGAGGGCAAGGCCAGTTACAGAAACACTAACTCAAATCATGCTTGCAACATTTCAGGTTGCTCGGGGAGTTTCGCAATATAGAGGGCAGGTTTGCCGTCTTTATCGGAACTGAACAGCACCGCTTCATCATCCGGGGTAAAGGAGGGATGCGGATGGGTTACCTGGCGGCTGTTCGCCACGGTTGCCCATGAGGTGTCGTGACGAGCGATGCGGAAGTGCGCTTTTTTCGCCACATCAAATGCGTACAGGTAAGGGTCGTTATCGATCGTATACCCGCTGGTATCTTTCACATCGACAGGCGTGCCGGAGCCATCACCCACAAACAGTGAGCCGTCAAAGTTGCTCATTAAATGCGAACAAGCTGGCATCTGCATCACTGCTTCGTTCACGCCGGTATCCGGATTGAAGCTATAAATGGTACGGCCCTGCTGACCCTTAAGATAAGAGACGTAAACCAGCGCGGAGCCGTTTGGCACCCAGAACTCATGCGTGCAGCTTTCACCTTCGGCGTGTTCTTTCACTTTACGAACATTGCTGCCGTCTTCGTTTACCATCCACATGCGTGCATCGACCAGGTCGTGCGGGCCTTCATGGCAGAACGCGACGGTATTGTCGTCGAATGGGCGGTAAATAGGATGACCCAGCCAGTTCTTCTCTTCATGAATCGTTGCGCTTTCGCCCGTTTTCAAATCGACGCGCAGCAGGCGGCAGTGCGGCCCTTTATGGAAGAAGTCGTGGAAAATTTTCCAGTCGTTGAGCGGCGTCCAGTCACTTTTCGCGATCTCAATACCGACCAGTTTGGTGCAATCACTGTTGGCAACCCAGGTCCCGTAGCCGACCCAGTCATCCGCAACCCGGTAAACTTCGCGCTCGGCCAGCGTTTCCAGATTCACTTCCAGCAGCGTGCGATCGTTCTTCACGTAATAAAGAGACTTATCGTCCGGCGACAGGAAACCGCCAAAGGTGTTGTCGCCCGCGCCTTCTGTCAACTGCACGGCTTCTGCTTTGTTCAGGTCCAGCAGGTAATAATTCCAGTGGCCGTCGAACTCCCCCGCAAACAGCAAATGGCTGCCGTCATTAAAGAAGCACTTCTGATAGAAGTAGTTTCGGTGACACGTTACTTCCGGTGGGGTCAGGCGGGTGATTTCCACGCCTGTATCCGGATCGCGGCTGACCTCATAGTTCAGCTTGACCCGCATACCTTTAGCCATGATGCGCTCCTTTGTATCGACGGCTGGACACTGTTCCGGCAGTCAGATCTACATGTGAAATAAGTTAAAAACCAAGCATTAAATTATCAAAACGACGTTTCAATGTGTGTGACTGATAGCGCACTTTGTGAGATTCATTACACATAATGATGATTATCTTTGATTTTTAACGCTGAATGAAATTTATACGGTCAAAACTTCAAGGTTTTATAATTGATTGTTTACTATGATAAATCTGATTCCCGTGTTTTGACTCTTTAACCACGCCCGTGCCGTCAACTCTCAACAATCGTGATCCCAACTGCATTTCTGTCATTAAGATGCAGTAAAATTGAAACAACGTTTTAAATGTAATTGAAAACCCATTTCGCAGCGGATACTATGTGCCAATAAAGAAATCGGAACATTGTTTCGTTAATTTTCCAGGCCTTCGGGCACGATCATTTGGAGGTAAATGTGGACGTCAGACAAAGCATCCACAGCGCGCACGCCAAAACGCTGGATACTCAGCAGCTGCGCAATGAATTTTTGGTAGAGAAGGTGTTTGTTGCCGATGAGTACACCATGGTGTACAGCCACATTGATCGCATCATTGTTGGCGGCATTATGCCGGTGGCACAAACGGTGTCAGTCGGTGGCGAAGTGGGCAAACAGCTCGGCGTCAGCTATTTCCTGGAACGCCGCGAACTGGGTGTGATCAATATTGGTGGCCCAGGCACGATTACGGTTGACGGTCAGTGCTTTGAGATTGGCCATCGCGATGCGCTGTACGTCGGCAAAGGCGCGCAGGAAGTGGTGTTTGCCAGCGTAGAGAGCAGCAAGCCTGCGAAGTTCTACTACAACTGTGCACCTGCTCACATGACTTATCCGACCAAAAAAGTGACCCCTGCAGACGTTGCGCCGGTCACGCTGGGCGACAACCTCACCAGCAACCGCCGCACCATCAACAAATATTTTGTTCCGGATGTGCTGGAAACCTGCCAGCTCAGTATGGGTCTGACAGAGCTGGAACCGGGCAACCTCTGGAATACCATGCCGTGCCATACCCATGAGCGCCGTATGGAAGTGTACTTCTATTTCAACATGGACGAAGACGCCTGCGTTTTCCACATGATGGGACAACCCCAGGAAACTCGCCACCTTGTGATGCACAACGAGCAAGCTGTGATTTCACCAAGCTGGTCGATTCACTCCGGCGTTGGAACCAAAGCCTATACCTTCATCTGGGGTATGGTCGGTGAAAACCAGGTCTTCGATGACATGGACCACGTCGCTGTTAAAGATCTGCGCTAGTCGCGGGCAGTTAAGCATAACCCTGCCTGTCCGTGACAGGCGCTGAAAGATTAAGGAATAAAAATGATTCTGGATGCATTTTCTCTGCAAGGTAAAGTCGCGGTTGTGACGGGCTGTGACACGGGCCTCGGCCAGGGTATGGCGTTAGGTCTGGCTGAAGCGGGCTGCGATATCGTCGGTATCAATATTGTTGAGCCGACTGAAACTATTGAGCGCGTGACTGCGCTGGGCCGTCGCTTCCTGAGCCTGACTGCCGACCTGCGTAAAATCGACGCGATCCCTGAGCTGCTGGAGCGCGCGGTGGCAGAGTTTGGTCATATCGATGTGCTGGTTAACAACGCGGGTCTGATTCGTCGTGAAGACGCAATCAACTTCAGCGAGCGTGACTGGGACGACGTCATGAACCTGAACATTAAGAGCGTGTTCTTTATGTCCCAGGCGGCAGCGAAGCAATTTATTGCTCAGGGTAATGGCGGCAAGATCATCAACATCGCGTCTATGCTCTCGTTCCAGGGTGGCATCCGCGTGCCGTCTTACACCGCTTCCAAAAGCGCAGTCATGGGCGTGACCCGTCTGCTGGCGAACGAGTGGGCGCAGCACAATATCAACGTCAACGCGATTGCACCGGGTTACATGGCAACAAACAACACCCAGCAGCTGCGTGCCGACGAAGAGCGTAGTGCGGCCATTCTTGAGCGTATCCCTGCGGGCCGTTGGGGTCTGCCAAGCGATCTGATGGGACCGATTGTGTTCCTGGCGTCTCCGGCATCCGACTATATCAACGGCTATACCGTTGCTGTCGATGGTGGCTGGCTGGCGCGTTAATCTTCGCTTTCATCGAGAACCTCTGCCTGGCGCGGAGGTTTTTTTTGTCTCAATTTCGTCATTGTCCATATGGCGAAAATAAGAAAATCCATAACAATATCCCTTGCGATGATAGCGATCACATTTATATTTCTTATAAATTAGAGAGTTAATATTAAATGATGATTATTCATTAAAAGTTTAAATTGTAATATCCATCACAAAACGATGCCTGACAACCCAATAATCCATATCTTCGCGTTATAAGACCTGACACTTTATCGCGCTTTCTCGTAATTTCAGTAAACGTCTTACGCTGTTATGGCTGGAAATAATGACATCATTTAATGACTCACTTTTAATGCCCCGCGCGCTGCGCGATACCCGCAGAATGAACCAGTTCGTCTCGATTTCTGCTGCGGTAGCGGGTTTGCTGTTTGGCCTGGATATCGGCGTGATTGCCGGTGCGTTACCGTTTATTACCGATCACTTTACGCTCAGTAATCGCCTGCAGGAGTGGGTGGTGAGCAGTATGATGCTGGGCGCGGCGCTGGGTGCGCTGTTCAACGGCTGGCTATCGTTCAAACTGGGCCGAAAATACAGCCTGATGGTGGGGGCGATTTTGTTTGTCGCCGGATCGTTAGGCTCGGCGTTTGCGACAGGTATTGAAGCCCTATTGCTGTCACGCGTGTTGCTTGGCGTGGCTGTTGGCATCGCATCGTACACGGCACCGCTTTATCTCTCTGAGATGGCGAGTGAAAATGTGCGCGGCAAAATGATCAGCATGTACCAACTGATGGTCACGCTCGGGATTGTGCTGGCGTTCCTGTCGGACACGTATTTCAGCTATAGCGGCAACTGGCGCGCGATGCTTGGCGTACTGGCGCTTCCCGCTGTACTGTTGATGGTGTTGGTGATTTTTTTACCGAACAGTCCGCGCTGGCTGGCGCAAAAAGGGCGTCACGTTGAGGCGGAGGAAGTGCTGCGTATGCTGCGTGACACCTCGGAAAAAGCGCGCGAAGAGCTGAATGAAATTCGCGAAAGCCTGAAGCTAAAGCAGGGCGGTTTTGCACTGTTTAAGGCGAACCGAAACGTGCGCCGCGCGGTGTTTCTCGGCATGTTGTTGCAGGCGATGCAGCAGTTTACCGGTATGAATATCATCATGTATTACGCCCCGCGTATCTTCAAAATGGCCGGATTCACCACGACCGAGCAGCAGATGATCGCCACGCTGGTGGTGGGGCTGACCTTTATGTTCGCGACCTTTATTGCGGTCTTTACCGTGGATAAAGCCGGGCGTAAACCCGCGCTGAAAATTGGTTTCAGCGTCATGGCGATCGGCACGTTGATTCTCGGCTATTGCCTGATGCAGTTTGATAATGGCACGGCGTCGAGCAGTCTTTCCTGGCTGTCTGTTGGGATGACGATGATGTGTATTGCGGGTTATGCGATGAGCGCCGCGCCGGTGGTATGGATCTTGTGCTCTGAAATTCAGCCGCTGAAGTGCCGCGATTTTGGTATCACCTGTTCGACCACCACCAACTGGGTGTCGAATATGATTATCGGCGCGACTTTCCTGACCTTGCTCGACGCTATTGGTGCTGCGGGAACGTTTTGGCTCTATACCGCGCTCAACGTGGTATTTATTGGGATCACGTTCTGGTTAATTCCTGAAACCAAAAACGTTACGCTGGAACATATCGAGCGCAGGCTGATGTCTGGAGAGAAGTTACGCAATATCGGCGTGTAATTTTCCGTTCCTTCGCCTAAGGCAAAAGCGAAACGGCAACGTCGGTTGCCGTTTTAGTGTTTACTCCCTCTCCCTGTGGAATAACAAAGCAAAGACCCGCATAAAACCTTAGAGAACTGCGGTCAGGCCAGGATAGCGCCGAAACGGCCCCTTACATTTTAAGCGTTTGGACTTGAGCTAAGGCAGGGCGTGAACATCCGCCGACAGTCGACGGCTTAGATGGGGACACCCTAATTCTTATCGTCTCTGCTGAAACAGGTGCTTATGTTTTTATCAACGGCATTCTTGCGTCTATCCTACGAGACATAAACTGAGCGGTGATCTCCGCGGATTTGCGATCTTCATGTAGCACATCATTCTCACTCCCCGGAAGGGAACATGACGCCCTAGCATTAAGGCTTGCTAACTTATACAATGCTGGGCTCTTAACCTATTTCGAACATTATGTGTATCAGATGTTGAAGAGATTAAGATTAAATATTCATGTTTCTTGGAATTCCAATGAGTAATATAACAATATCGTTAGCAAGCGATAAATCCACAGAGAAAGTAAATTTTCGCCACGATATAAATTTATTACGTGGGCTGGCCATTTTATCCGTTGTTTTTTACCACTTCGTGCCAAAGTTGCTACCTGGTGGATTTATAGGTGTTGACATTTTCTTTGTTATCTCCGGCTACTTGATGACATCAATAATCACAAAAAATGCCATCAAGGGAGATTTTTCATTCATATCTTTTTACTCAGCCAGATTCAGACGGATAGTTCCGGCACTATTTGTTATGACTATCACGCTGATGCTTGCATTTTGGTACTGGTTGCCAACAGTCGAATACAGAAAACTCGGGAACTACGTTGGGTACGTCGTATTATTTATTTCAAACATCAGGTTAAATAAAGAATCAGGGGATTATTTCGCCAGTGACTCCCATGAGAATTGGTTTCTTCACACATGGTCACTCTCAGTGGAATGGCAATTCTATTTGCTATTGCCGCTTTTAATTGTTTTTTTAGTGAAAATAAAAAAAGCGAAATCATTGCCATATGTATTTTTGGCGCTTGCTGTTTTGTCATTTTCGTCTTCTGTCTATCATAGCTCTGAATTTGACTCCTCCACGTTTTATTTATTACAGTACCGGGCTTGGGAAATGTTGTGTGGCGGGTTGAGTTTTTTCTTAACCGCAAAGATGAGTTCGACTGTTAGAAATATTGGTGCCGCAACAGGTCTTGTTGCTATCATTCTTTGTGCATTCTTATTAGATAAAAATGTGACTTGGCCAGGCATATTTACAGTAATACCTGTTGCCAGCACAATGCTGTGTATCATCTGTAATAGCCAAACATTAGCGTCCCAGTTAGATCGTCATATTAGTTGGGTCGGTTTAAGTTCGTACTCCGTCTACCTGTGGCACTGGCCCCTTGCGGTATTGCTGGTTTATGCCAACGTAAACAACGATGTTCGTTGGGTAAGTCTTGCACTCATCGCCTCGTTTATTATTGGCGTTCTCTCATGGAAAACTATCGAAAACCCAGCAAGAAGCGCATTAGCCCGGATTTCCAACCTTTCGCTTTTAACGGTGGCTATAGTCTTTGCAGGCAGTCTCTATTTGACTTCATATGCCATTAAAAATCAGATAGTAACCAACGATCCCAATCCCCGAGTCGATGTCATCGCCTCTGAAGCAATCAACAAAAACTACAGTGAAGATAGTAGAACCCATATCAGTCACTATGGTTCAGGTCCTGTCAAAGCTATTATTATTGGCGATTCACATGCGGTGGCGACAGCGACAGCACTGGCTTCAGCGGTAGGCGATAATGGGTCAGTCGTTGGCCTTACGTATTCCGGATGCCCAAATATTGCGTTTGGCGACCTTAAAGACCACCCAGGATGTAGCCTCTTTAATCAACAGCTTTTGAATCGTTTGTCAGAATTCAATTCGCAGACTCCCGTTTTTTTGGTTAACCGGTCCACACATTACATTGAAAATGGATTAATTGATTTTGGTTCCAGGGCTGATTCAAAAGAAAAAAATGATGAATTGTTCAAAGAATCCTATTCTGAAATGGTGTGTGCAATACGCAAGCGTCATAACGTCTTCATGGTGAATCCGATCCCTGAAATGCCCGTGAATGTACCAAGACGTATATCACACGATTTGATGATGGGGAAAACACCAGAAGATATATTTACAACAGTCCAGTCGTATATCGAAAGGAATCAATTGATTTTAGACGCTCAAAAAAAGGCAGCGAAAAGCTGTAGTGCAGAAATCTTAAAACCTATCGATTATTTATGTCACGATGGGTTGTGTTATGGAAGCGAAAATCTTCAACCACTTTATTTTGATGACAATCATATAAGTGAAACAGGAAATAAAAAAATCATACCCATGTTCAAAAGCGCCTTGAAGTGAAAAAATAAAAAAGCGCCATCACAGGCGCTTTTTTTAATTTCTTCTGATACCAATAACGTAAATTATGCTGACACAACAGATAATTCACCCCTCTCATCGACAAAATCTCACCAACTGATGTTGTTATCTCTCATTTAATTTCAGTCTATTTGCGCTATGTAAACAAAATTCGCCACATCACTGTAGGGTTAAAGAAGTCATTGATGAGTTCTATCTCTGACATCACGGCAGGGGTGATGGCATCAGACAGCGCAAAGATAAAGTGCCGGCATCCCTTCCTCATCCGACGTATACAGAACCCACTTATTGTCCGGTGAAAACGACGGGTGCGGATGCGTCACCTGCCGATCGCCATCCAACACTTTCCAGCTCGTGTTGTGCTGACAAATGGCTTTTTGCGTTCCGGCCGCAATATCAAACACCCAAATAAACGGATCGTTAAGACTGATATCGCCGGTATTGTGCGGCGCGCCGTCGCCAACAATCAGCGACCCGTCGAAATTGCTCATCAGATGTGAGCACGGTGGGATCGCCATGAGCTGGCGGTTGTCGAGAGAGTGAGGGTCCGCGCTAAACAGATAGCGCTGCGGATCGTTTTCTTTATGCGCCACGTAATACAGCGCGGAACCGTCCGGCACCCAGAATTCATGAGTAAAGCTTTCACCTGGCGCATGCTGGCGCACCTTACGCAGATTGCTACCGTCCTCGTTGATCAACCACATACGGGCATCAATCGCATCGCGTGGACCTTCGTGACAAAACGCGACGGTATTGTCGTCGAACGGGCGATAAATGGGGTGCCCTAGCCAGCGTTTTTCTTGCAAAATCACGCGCGGCTCACCCGTGCATAAATCGATGTTAATGAGGCGGCATTCCGGCTGGGTGAAGTAAAACGCGCGGAATTTGCTCCAGTCTGTCAGCGGCTGCCAGTCGCTCTTTTTAATCTCGATTCCGACCAGTTTTGTGCAATCAGAATTCGCGACCCAGGTGCCGTACGCCACCCACTCATCATCCACTTCATACACCACATGCTCTTCGAAACTCTCGAGATCAACCCGGCGCAGCTCACGACTGTTTTTCACATACCACAGAGATTTATCGTCATCAGATAAAAACCCACCAAAGGTATTATCGCCAGCGCCCTCGGTCAGTTGGGTTGCCTGTTGTTTTTCAATATCTAACAGGTAGTAATTCCAGTGGCCTTCGAATGCGCCACCAAAAATGATCTTGCTGCCGTCCTGCGTAAAACACTTTTGATAGAAATAATTACGGTGACAAATGATGTGCGGGGGCGTCATCCGTATCACCTCGTGTCCGGTTTCTGTATCCAGACGCGAGCGAAAATTCAATGGGATGATTTTGCCTTTCATAGGGTTTCTCCAGATAAAAAAATACCCTGCCACCGAAGGGACAGGGTAGGGATCGGACGGAATGATTAGCGCATTGCGCGTTTCAGGATACGTTCAGCCTGACGCTGGAAGTCTGCCGCGGTCTCTTCTACGGTTTTCTGGCCATAGTCGATGTACTGCAGAGAGGTACCAAACTGCGCCACGATCTGCGGATCGTCAAAGTAAGGTGACACGGAGAGTTTAGCTGGCAGAGATTGCGCCATGCGCAGACCCGCAACAGACGGATCGCTCTCTTTGATGGTGCCATCTTCGGTCAGGTATTGTACCGCGACTTTGCTTAATGGTACGCCGCGCTCCAGGCCCAGAGTGTGCACGCCTTCTTTGCTGTTCAGCAGGAAGTTAATCACTTTTGCAGCGGCTTCTGGGTTTTTGGTCGTTTTACCGATAGAGAGCATCTGTGCAGGTTTAAAGAATAGGCCCGCATCGGTTGCACCCGGCAGCATTGGGTAGTTACCCAGCTCCAGTTTTGCTGGTGGCTTCAGGTTATCGGAATACTTATTAATGGTGGAGTTCCACATGTAAGTTCCGCCCCATTCACCCTGAATCCATGGCTTCATTTCATACATGTTGCTCTTACCAAATGACGCATAGTATTTGGTGTCAGGCATTACGTGGCTATCTACCAGATTTTTATAGGTCTGGAAGAATTCAACCCACTGCTCTTTGGTGTAGGAGAACTTTTTGGCTTTCTCATCAACCGCAGGAATGTTGTATTTCTGAATCATGTAAGAGTTCAGCAGTGCCAGCGTATCCTGGTGTTCCAGAACCACAGGGTAATACTGTTTGCCCAGCTTGCTTTCGAAGGCTTTACCCGCCGCCATCAACGCGTCCCAGGTTTTCGGGTATTCAACGCCCGCTTTTTTCCAGGTCTCGTCATTGAAGTAGAACACGCGAGCCGTCACGGAGATTGGGATCCCGTTCAGCTTGCCGTTAACCGTGGTGGACTGCAGCTCTTTCGGATCAAACTGCGTTAAGTCGATCACGTCTTTCATTTTGTTCAGATCGTAGAAACCGTCGCCATTTTTCGAGAAAATTGGCAGCCAGTTCCAGTTGGTCTGCATCACGTCCGGCTCTGTGCCGCCCGCGATTTGCGTGGTCAGACGGGACAAGTGACCGTCCCAACCGGTGTATTCTGCTTTGACGTTAATGTCAGGGTTCTGTTTATGGAACTCTTCTAACGCCTTCAGCGTCACCTGATGACGGCCATTGCCCCCCCACCAGGACATACGTAAATCAACATCTTGCGCCATTGATGGTAGCGCGGTAAGGCCCAGGGTAGCGGAGATTGCTGCGCTTAAAAGCACTTTTTTCATTTTTATAACTCCATTTAGAGAGAGATGTTCTGTTCAGTTTTCGCGTCAAAGATATGACACTTATGCATGTCGAACTTAAAATACACCTTACGGTGAAGGCCCTTGTTGATCAGAGGCTTAGCTTCATCGGAAGGAATTCGGGCAGTCAGTTCGTACTCGCCAACTTTCAGGTAAACGAAGAATTCGTGCCCCATGTTTTCAGCGCGAACCATCTCGCCGCTGCAACTTCCCTCCGCGAATGGCTCATCGGAGATCGACACAAAGTCCGGGCGAATGCCGTAGAACATGTCTTTATCGGCGTAGCTGGCGACTTTCTCTTTCAGCTCTGCGCTTAACGGCATGGTCTGGTTGCCAATGGTCAGAGACAGCTGACCGTCCTGCTGCACCAGTTTGCTGGCACGGATGTTCATTTCTGGCGATCCAATAAAGCCGGCTACGAACATGTTTTTCGGTCTGTGGTACAGGTTATCCGGGGTATCTACCTGCATGATATGGCCGAGCTTCATCACGCAGATGCGATCGCCCATGGTCATTGCTTCGGTCTGGTCGTGTGTGACGTACACCGTGGTGGCCGGCTTGCCGGAAGCCTTCAACTGCTTGTGCAGGTCAGAGATACGGATACGCATCGAGGCACGCAGCTTGGCATCCAGGTTCGACAGCGGTTCATCGAACAGGAACACGTCTGGCTTTTTCACAATCGCACGGCCTACGGCCACACGCTGCGCCTGACCACCGGAGAGCTGACGCGGCAGACGATCCAGCAGCTCATCGAGCTCAAGGATTTTTGCCGCTTCGTTAACCTGCGCTTCGATCTGCGCTTTTGGCAGCTTGCTCAGCTTCAGGCCAAAGGCCAGGTTTTCACGCACGGTCATGTGCGGATACAGCGCATAGTTCTGGAACACCATCGCAATCCCGCGTTCTTTTGGCGCGAGGTTGTTCACGATTTTCTCACCGATGCGCACTTCGCCACCGCTGATGGTTTCCAGCCCGGCCAGCATGCGCAGGGTCGTTGATTTGGCGCAGCCGGACGGACCGACAATCACCATGAATTCCCCTTCAGCGATTTTCAGGTCGATAGCATGTACCGCTTTGAAGCCGTTGGAGTAAACCTTTTCCAGTTTGTTGAAAATAACTTCAGCCATGATATTTCCCTCTTAACCTTTAATTCCGCTGCTGGTTACGCCCTGTACGAAGTAGCGCTGTGCCAGGAAGAAGACAATGATAGATGGCAGAATGGAGATGCTCGCCATTGCCAGAATTTCGTTCCACGGCGCACCTTCGGTGACGTCGATGGACATTTTCAGAGCCAGTGCAATCGGGTATTTATCCACGCTGTAGACATAAATCAGCGGCCCGATAAAGTCGTTCATTGACCACATGAACTGGAACAATGCGACGGATATGATGGCCGGTTTCAGAATCGGCACCACCACGTACCAAAGCACTTGCAAGGAGTTACAGCCATCGATCTGTGCGGCTTCTTCCATATCACGCGGTACACCGCGCAAGAACTGAATCAGCATGAACACGAAGAACCCTTGGGTGGCAAACGCCAGCGGCAGGTACAGCGGCATATAGCTGTTCAGCATGCCCATTTCGCGGAACATCAGGTACTGAGGAATCAGCAGTACGGTGCTCGGCAGCAGCATGGTGGTGATGAGCGTGGCGAACCAGAATTTCTTCCACGGAATCTCGAAGCGCGCAAAGCCGTACGCCACGATAGTGGAAGAGATAATGGTCAGAATGACTTTCGGGATCACATACTTGAACGTATTCAGCATGTAGTGACCGAAGTTGTATTCTGTCCCGGTTTTCCAGCCGTTCACAAAGCCGTCCCAGGTCGCGTTTGCAGGCCACAGGCTTAAGGTGGTGAAGATCTCATGGTTCGGCTTAAACGACGCCGAGAACATCCAGACCAGCGGATAGAGCATCAACAAACCCACGAAAAGCAGGATCACGTAGCGAATGCTGGCGTTGATTTTCTCTTTGCGCATGGTCCGCGCGACTTCACGTTCTGCGATGCTTCTCGCCGTGGAAAGTTCTTGAATATCAGCCATTTTTGCCTCCTTTATCGGCGGAGTAGAACACCCAGTATTTCGAAGACTTAAAGGCGATAGCGGCAAAGACAGCGACTACCAGGAACAGGATCCAGGCCAGCGCAGCGCCGTAACCCATGTCAAAGTACTTGAATGCGGTGTCGTAGATGTACAGCGAGAACAGATACGTGGAGTAGGTTGGTCCGCCGCCCGTGATGACGTAGGGTCCAGTAAATTCCTGGAACGCCTGGGTGGTTTGCATGATGAAGTTGAAGAAAATAACCGGCGTAATCAGCGGCACGGTGACTTTCGTGAACATCTGCCATTTAGACGCACCGTCGATCATTGCCGCTTCATATTGAGATTGCGGAACGTTCTGTAGTGCTGCCAGGAAGATAACCATCGCCGAGCCAAACTGCCAGACGCGAAGCAGCGTGACGGACATCAGCGCCAGAGAGGGCTCGCCGAGCCAGTTCACCGCGTCAAAACCAAATACGCCAATGAAGTTGTTCAGGAGGCCATCAATTGCAAACAGTGCGCGCCACAAAACGGCAATTGCGACAGAGCTGCCAAGGATTGACGGAATATAGTAAGCGGTACGGAAGAATCCTATGCCACGTAATTTAAAGTTCAGGACAAACGCAATTCCCAGCGCAAACGCGAGTTTCAGTGGGATGGTCAAAAATACATACGCAAAGGTGACGCCCATGGATTTCCAGAAGAGTGCATCTTCGGTAAACATGTAGCGATAGTTTTCGATGCCGTTAAATACCGGCGGACTCATCAAATCGTAATCAGTAAAACTGAGAAAGAAAGATGAAACGAAGGGGAATGCGGTAAAGAGTATCAACCCGATGATATAGGGTGATATCCACGCAAGCCCCAGCATTTTGTTTTCATTCATACATACCTACCTGGCAATCAATGGTTTAAAACGGAATCTGCTGGTGATGCAGCTGCCCGCGCATTTGTTACGAAACGGGGAAGCGAGTGTTCTGTGTTCGACGCAAGGTGATGGTTCCTTTTACCTCTGATTAATAAGAACTTTCATGCGTTTTTCTCGACGCGCCCTGTCTGAGTTTTAAAACACGTGAACTGCTGTTCTTGATTTGTAAAACGGCGTTTTAATTTATTCTATTGCTATTTATTTCTGCGTCATTCGGTAAATGATGGAAATGTGATCGCCGTCGAAACGCTGTTTCAATAAAGTGAAGTGACTGGCAATTTTGACTTAAATGAGAAGGCCATATTCAGAAATACGAGAGGGATAAAAGTTGATGGTTCCACTATGCAACTTTAATTAACGCGCTGGTAACAACTACCAAATATCATAGTGTTGTCCTGATTTAAGTTAATTTTAAGTTCAGATAATTCCTAGGCTCTAGTATTATCATCTTCCCCCGATACGCCTCAGCAGGATTTAACTGCAATCTAAATAGAAGAATTGGTATGTCAGCGATGGATTTCAAAAAGAACAGGGAACTGGATTTTGCCCGCTATTCACCCCCCGAGCGTAAGCAAAATGAGATCGATTTCATCGACCTCATAGAGGTACTGCTCGCTGCGAAGAAGCGCATCATCATGACCGTTATGGCGTTTGCGATTGTCGGTGCGGTGGTTTCATTTATGATGCCGCAAAAATGGATCAGTAAAGCTATCGTCACTCCCCCAGAGCAAACGCAGTGGAATGATGTTGAGCAAATGCTGGTGACCTTAAAGGTGCTTGATGTCGACTTCAATATCAAACGCGAAGACACGTTCGAGCTCTTTATAAAGAAATTTCAGTCGCAATCGTTGTTTCAGGCATATATCAAATCATCGCCGTACGTGATGGATCAGCTAAAGGGCGCGAATATCGATCCGCTGGAACTGCATCGCGCGATTGTGGCTATCTCGGAAAGAATGACGGCACAGGACAATGCGGAGGTAAAAAATGCGGCGACCATGCCTTATACCGCCTGGACGCTGAGTTTTAGTGCGCCAAAAGCGCAGGATGCGCAGATCGTACTTGAGGGATACATTGCGTACATTTCTGCCATCGTTGAGAAAGAGACCATGCAAAACGTGCGCAACGCGATCGCACTGAAAACCCGCATGATGAAGGAGCGTCTGGAACTGGATCGTGTGCGACTGACCAATTTGCACAATATTACTATTCATCGTCTGAATTATTCACTGGAAGTGGCAAATGCCGCAGGGATTAAAAAACCCGTCTTTAGCAATGGTCAGGCGGTCAAAGACGATCCTGATTACTCTGTGGCGCTGGGGGCTGACGGTATCGCTCAAAAGCTGGCGATTGAGAAATCGTTAAAAGATGTCGCCGAGCTGAATGCTGATTTCCAGAATCGCGAACATCATCTTGCTCAGCTTGAGACGCTTTCCATTACCAATGTGAGTTTTGAACCGTTCAAATATCAGCTTCTGCCGTCATTACCGATGAAAAAAGAGGGGCCCGGCAAAGCGCTGATTATTATCCTGGCCGCGTTGGTTGGCGGGATTGTGGCCTGCGGAGGCGTGCTGATACGCGAAGCCATGCACTCTCGCGCTATGCTGTCAGACCCTGCGACAGCCTAAGAGAACGGCATAAAAAACGCTATAAAAAAGGGCGAATGAAAATTCGCCCTTTTTTACGTTAAGACATTACTTGAGGAAATCTTCACGCACCGGCGTAAAGGTATCCAGCAGCGTACCGGGCTTCAGACAAACGCAGCCGTGCATGACATGTGGCTCTTTATAAAGGGTGTCGCCCGCCGTCACCACATGCTTTTCTTCGCCGATGGTAAATTCGAACTCCCCGGACAGCACGTAAGTCAGCTGTTCGTGCGGGTGATTGTGCATCGGACCGACAGCGCCCTCTTCAAAATTAACCTCAACCGCCATAATTTTTCCGTTATGCGCCAGAATGCGGCGCGTGACGCCATTGCCCAGATCGTCAAGCGTTGTCTCTTTATGGAATCTAAACATTTTTATGTCCTGCTAAGTAGTGAAACATTGTTTTAATTAATTTATCGCACTACGGGTTAAAAGGAAACGACAAGCCAAATAACTGGAAACACGATCACAAGTTTGCTTCACTGGAGGAAACATAAAGGAGCGAATATGAAAACGATCGGCCTGATAGGTGGAATGAGCTGGGAATCGACCATTCCTTATTACCGTCTGATTAACGAAGGCATCAAACAGCATCTCGGTGGCCTGCATTCGGCAAGCCTGCTGCTGCACAGCGTAGATTTTCATGAAATTGAAGCCTGCCAGGCCAGCGGCGAGTGGGATAAAGCAGGTGAAATGCTGGCGCAGGCAGCGTTAGGTCTGGAACGTGCAGGCGCACAAGGCATTCTGTTATGTACCAATACGATGCATAAAGTGGCATCGCATATTGAAACCCGCTGTTCACTGCCGTTCCTGCATATTGCGGATGCGACAGGAAGGGCGATTGCGGCGACCGGCATGCAACGCGTGGCGCTGCTGGGTACGCGCTACACCATGGAACAGGATTTCTATCGTGGGCGCCTGGAGACGCAATTCGGGATTGAAAGCAGCGTACCGGACGAAGCAGATCGCGCGCGCATCAACCAAATTATCTTTGAAGAGCTGTGCCTGGGGACGTTCAGCGACGCCTCGCGCCACTATTATCTTAGCGTGATTGATAAGCTGGCGAAGCAGGGTGCACAAGGGGTGATCTTTGGCTGCACCGAGATCGGACTGTTAGTCCCGGCAGAAGAAAGCCCGATCCCGGTGTTTGATACCACGGCCATTCATGCCGTGGACGCGGTGGAGTTTATGCTCTCGTAACAGGTTCTACACCTTTTGTAGTTCGGGTAAACGGTGCGCTATCTGAAGCGAATGCTCAGCCAAATGTGTCGAAAAAGACTCGACAAGCGCCGAGGCAGGACGATGCAGCGGCCTGATCAAACTGACGGTGAACGGCACTGAAATGCTGAAACGACGAATCACAATCCCGCTATCGGCGTAATCCAACGCCGTTAGCGGGTTGACCACCGCAATGCCGACGCCTGCCCGAACCATGGCGCAAATGGATGCTGCGCTGTGTGTTTCCACAACCATTCGGCGTTTCACCTGATGTTCTGCGAATAATGAATCGAGTAAGTGTCGATAGCTGTCCGTTTGCGACAGGCTGATATAATTCTCGCCGTGAAAATCAGCAGGCGTCAGCACGCTCTTGCTGGTCAGCGGATGCCCTTTGGGCAACACACACACTTCATCCAGCGAGAGTAATTCTGTGCGTTCAGTGCCTGCGGGCGTGGCGAGTGTTTCGGTCAGGCCTAAATCGTGGCGCTGCGCGGAGAGCCACTCTTCGAGTAACGGCGACTCCTGCGGCACAATGGTGAGATTGACGTCAGGATAGCGCGCCAGGAACGGCTGAATAAGCTGCGGCAGAAAGGATTGCGAAAAAACCGGCAGACAGACAATCGATAACTCGCCCTGACGGAACTCCCGCAGGCTCTCCGCCGCGCTGACGATGCGATCCAGGCCGTACCAGGATCGCTGAACTTCCTCGAACAAGCGCAACCCTTGCACTGTGGCGTGAAGCCTGCCACGGGTACGTTCAAACAGCGTTAATCCCAACACTTTTTCAAAGCGCGCCAGTTCACGGCTGACCGTGGGCTGGGAGGTGTGCAGCATCTGCGCGGCTTCTGTTAGATTTCCGGTGGTCATCACCGCATGAAAAATTTCAATGTGGCGTAAGTTAACGGCGGGCATAAGGCACCTGTTTTTATCGATTATCCATATCATTTTTGCATAGACTCGCGATAAAACGATATTTTTTATTCTTATTCAGCTGTGGCGTAATGTTAAAAAATGCCGTTATCTGGAGAACACCATGCCACGCCCGCTCAACAACACGGAAACTGACCTGAACGCCGCGAATTTACTGCGACTCCCTGCCGAATTCGGCTGCCCGGTCTGGGTTTACGATGCGCAGATCGTTCGCGAAAAGATCGCCGCCCTGCATCAGTTTGACGTGGTGCGTTTCGCTCAGAAAGCATGCTCGAATATTCATATTTTGCGTCTGATGCGCGAGCAGGGCGTCAAAGTTGACTCGGTATCGTTGGGCGAAATTGAACGCGCGTTGGCAGCCGGGTACGATCCGCAGGCCGACAGCGATGCGATTGTCTTTACCGCAGACCTGATTGATAGCGCCACGCTGGCGCGCGTGCATGAACTGCAGATTCCGGTAAATGCCGGTTCTGTGGATATGCTGGAACAGCTTGGGCAGGTTTCTCCAGGTCATCGCGTGTGGTTGCGCGTCAACCCAGGTTTTGGGCATGGCCACAGCCAAAAAACCAATACCGGCGGGGAAAACAGCAAACACGGCATCTGGTATGCCGATCTGCCCGCCGCGCTAGAGGTATTGCAGCGCTACAATCTGACACTTGTGGGCATTCACATGCATATCGGTTCTGGCGTGGATTATGCGCATCTGGAGCAAGTGTGCGGTGCGATGGTGAACCAGGTGATCGATTTTGGTCAGGATCTGGAGGCAATCTCGGCGGGCGGCGGTTTGTCGATCCCTTATCGCGAAGGCGAAGAGGCGATCGATACCGATCACTACTACGGCCTGTGGAGTGCGGCGCGCGACAAAATCGCTGCGCATCTTGGGCATGCGGTCAAACTGGAAATTGAACCGGGGCGTTTCCTGGTGGCGGAATCGGGCGTGCTGGTGGCGCAGGTCCGCAGCGTTAAAGCGATGGGCAGTCGTCATTTTGTGTTGATCGACGCAGGTTTTAACGATCTCATGCGACCGTCAATGTACGGCAGCTATCACCACATTACGGCGCTGGCGGCAGATGGGCGTGATTTAACGACTGCGCCGCAGGTCGACACGGTAGTGGCAGGCCCGCTGTGCGAATCGGGTGATGTGTTCACTCAGCAGGAAGGCGGAAAAGTGGAAACCCGCGCGCTGCCTGCGGTTCAGCCTGGTGACTATCTGGTGTTGCACGACACCGGCGCGTACGGCGCGTCGATGTCATCGAATTACAACAGTCGTCCGTTATTGCCGGAAGTGCTGTTTGATCACGGCGTGGCGCGACTGATCCGTCGTCGCCAGACCATTCAGGAGCTGCTGGCACTTGAGCTATTTTGAGGCGTAATACGGTCCTGTCGTCACCGAGTCACGCAAAACCAGCGTACCGGTAAACGGCGGGATCGTTTCGACCGGCTGGTTATTTGCCAGCCGGATCGCCTGATCGATGGCCGTGACGATCATGCTGTCGATCGGTAAATAGACCGATGAGAGTGCTGGCTCAAGCCATTTTGCACAGGGCGCATCGTCAAAGCCAAACAGCGAAATATCCTGCGGAATACGCAGTCCCGCCTGATGCAGCGCCTTTGATGCCCCGAGCGCCATGTCATCGTTACAGGCAAACAGCGCGCTGAACGGCGCGTTTTCACTGAGCAATTCCCGACACAGTTCATACCCTCGCGTCATGCCCGCATCGCCGTACTTTACGCGACGATCGTCCCAGACAATTCCATGCTTTTCCAACGCCTTACGATATCCCATCAGGCGTGCTTTACCCGTTGGCGTATGAATTGGCACGGTCATACAGGCGATTTCGCGATGGCCCTGACTGATTAAATAATCAACCGCTTTAAATGCCGCGTCTTGCTGTTCAAAGAACACGCAGCGATCCGCCGCCTGAGCGACTTCGCGGTTAATCACCACCAGCGGGGTTTGCACGGTGTGGATCAGCTTCATGATCGCTTTTTCGCTCATGTAGCGGGTGTAAAGCACGATTGCGTCGCACCTGCGATCCGCCAGCATTTGCACCGCTTGTTCTTCCTGCTCTGGCGCGTCATGGCCGTCGGTGACAATCAGCTGTTTGCCGTGCGTTTCGGTCTGTCGCGACGCCTGTTGCAGCAGACGACCAAAATAGAAACCGTCAAATGTCGACACCACCAGACCAATGCTGTTGCTGGTCTGGTTCGCCAGTGATTGCGCGAGAAAGTTCGGACGATAGCCTAACTCTTCCATCGCTTTAAACACTTGCTGACGCGTACTCTCTTTTACCTGACCTGTGCCGTTCAGCACGCGCGAAACCGTCGCTTTCGAGACACCTGCGCGTAATGAGACATCCAGCATTGTTGCCATTAGAAATTCCTGCTCTCACGTAATCGTCATGAGTTTATCACACAGAGTGAAAGGGATAAGCGGGGCGGGGGAGCGAAAAGCCCCATCAAGATCACGCTTTCTGGCAACGGTTCGCCACTTCAGCATAAAACGGGGTAAGTGGTATGCCAAAGTGGTGAAAAATCATGATTTGGAATACCTCTTAGCGCAGTGAGAGCTCAATCACAGAACGATCTGGCGTGGGCGACTATTTTTGGTATGCCAATAGTATCCGGCTGTACACCTTATTCTATAAAAGCCCTTTTACTGAGGTATTACCCTATGGCTTTACAGGAAAAACTGATCAACTCTCTGGGCAGTTTCGCCACCACCTTCAATAGCTATCGCTATATTATGGCGATCAAATCCGCCTTCATTACCCTCATGCCCGTCATCATCGTTGGGGCATTTTCGGTTCTGATCTCCAACATGGTTCTGGATCCAAAAAACGGGTTAGCCAGCTTTGAATCGCTCTCTTTTCTGGCCGCATTAAAGCCGATCACCAGCGCCCTGAATTACGCCACGCTGAACTTCCTGAACATCGGCGCGGTGTTTCTTATTGGTATTGAGCTGGGGCGTATTAACGGAATTAAATCGTTGTTCCCTGGCCTGCTGGCAGTGATCTGCTTTATTTGCGTCACGCCAACCACCGTCGAAATGCTGGTGGATGGCGAAATGCACGTGGTGAAAGATGTGCTGCTGCGCCAGTTCTCTGACACCCGCAGTCTGTTCCTCGGCATGTTCATCGCCATTCTCTCCGTCGAGGTTTACTGCTGGCTGGAGAACCGCAACGGCCTGAAAATCAAAATGCCGGACACCGTGCCGCCTAACGTGGCGGCGTCGTTCTCCGCGCTGATCCCGGCCATTATCACCACCACCGCGATTGCGACGTTTGGCTTTGTTTTCCACCAAATCACCGGCATGTATCTTTACGACGCGGTGTATCAGGTGGTTCAGCAGCCGCTGGAGCGCGTCGTGCAAAGCTTGCCGGGCATTCTGCTGTTGATGTTTGTGGCACAGCTTTTCTGGGTGATCGGGATTCATGGCAATCAGATGATCAAGCCGATCCGCGAGCCACTGCTGCTGGGGGCGATCACCGTCAACATGAGCGCGTTTGAGCAGGGCAAAGAGATCCCGAATATTATCACCATGCCGTTCTGGGATGTGTATATGAGCATCGGCGGGTCGGGGCTGACCATCGGTCTGCTGATCGCGGTGATGATCGGCACCAAGCGCAAAGAGATGCGTGAGATTGCCAAGCTCTCCATTGGCCCTGGGATCTTCAACATCAACGAGCCCGTGATCTTCGGGATGCCGATCATGCTGAACCCGATTCTGGCCATTCCTTTCATCATCACGCCGCTGGTGACCGGCTCGATTGGCTATTTCGCCACGGTGACGGGCTTCGCCGGAAAAGCCGTGGTGATGGTGCCGTGGACGACGCCGCCACTGATTAACGCCTGGCTGTCAACGGCAGGCTCGATGGGTGCTGTGGTCACGCAATTTATCTGCATCATCACCGCCGTGCTGATCTATTTGCCGTTTGTGAGAATCGCCTCGCGCCGCGCGGAACAAGCGGCCCTACTGGCACAAAGCCAGCAAGCGACCAACAACGCATGAGGATGTTATGAGTATAAAAAGTATTGCGATACCGCAGGATTTTATTCTGGGCGCAGCGGCGTCCGCCTGGCAGACGGAAGGCTGGAGTGGAAAAAAAGAGGGTCAGGATTCGTGGATCGATCTCTGGTACAAAAACGATCGACACGTCTGGCATAACGGTTTTGGACCCGCGGTCGCGACCGATTTCATCAATCGTTTTCGTGAAGACGTGGCGCTGATGAAGCAGGCCGGACTCACCCACTACCGCACGTCAATCAACTGGTCGCGTTTTCTGACGGACTATGAAAACGCAACCGTTGATGAAGAGTACGCCTCATATTACGACGCGTTGTTCGACGAAATGCACCGGCAGGGCATCGAGCCGATGATCTGCCTTGAGCATTACGAACTGCCGGGTGTTTTGCTGGAAACCTACGGGGGCTGGGCGTCGAAACATGTCGTCGAGCTGTTCGTACGTTATGCGCAAAAGGTGTTTGAACGCTACCACGCAAAAGTCACGCGCTGGTTTACCTTCAATGAGCCAATCGTCGTGCAAACTCGCGTCTATCTGGATGCGCTGCGTTGGCCCTATGAACAGAACACCCACACCTGGATGCAGTGGAATCACCATAAAGTGCTGGCAACCGCGAAGGTAGTGAAGCATTTTCACGAGAAGGGCTATCACGGAACGGTGGGCTGTATTCTCAATCCGGAAGTCACTTATCCGCGCTCTCAGGCGCCACATGACGTGCGTGCCGCTGAGCGCTACGATCTGTTTTACAACCGTGTTTTCCTCGATCCGTTTGTGCACGGGCGCTATCCGCAAGAGCTGTTCACGCTGCTGGAGCAGCATCAGGTGCAGTGGGAATATACGGCCGAAGAGTTGGCGATCATCGCGGAAAACACCGTCGATGAGTTGGGGATCAATCTGTATTATCCCCATCGCGTCAAAGCGCCGTCGCGAGCATGGCATCCCGAGACGCCTTTCCATCCGGCCTATTATTACGAGCCCTTCGACCTGCCGGGACGCAGGATGAATAAATCACGCGGATGGGAGATTTATCCACGCATTATTTACGACATGGCGATGCGCATTAAAAACGAATATCGCAACATTCCGTGGTTTGTGGCGGAGAGCGGCATGGGCGTGGAAAACGAAGCGCAGTTCCGCAACCGTGACGGCGTGATTGAAGACAGTTACCGCATTGATTTTATCAGCGAGCATCTCTATTACACGCTGTTGGCACGAGAGGAGGGGGCAAACTGCCACGGCTATATGCTGTGGGCGTTTACCGATAATGTCTCGCCAATGAATGCCTTTAAAAATCGCTACGGGCTGATTGAGATCGACCTGGAAAATAATCGCGCGCGCCGGGCGAAAAAATCCGCTTCGTGGTTCCGACAGCTGCGAGATGAGCGCAGGCTGACGCTCACTGTCGATGATGAATGGAAATAGGCTCTTCAGGCGAGGGTTCTGGTAAAATAGCGTCCAGAGTGGCCGGGGAAGGATGCCCGGCCTGAGTAATAATTCATAAGCAAGTGCAGGTGATATTGTGGAGAAGGCCGTTGTTCCGCCGGAAAAAAAGCAGTACCAGGAAATTGGCGAGGATTTGCGTACGCAAATCATTCAGGGTCACTATCCTGTTGGATCGCGTCTGCCACCTGAGCGCAATATTGCCGAAACTTACGGAGTAAGCCGCACCATTGTGCGTGAAGCACTCCTGATGCTGGAACTACAAGGAACGGTGGATATCCGCCAGGGTTCCGGCGTCTACGTGATGCGTATTCCAGAAGAACACGAAAACGAAGAAGAGCGTTTCTTGAGTAGCGACGTCGGCCCGTTTGAGATTCTACAGGCGCGTCAGTTACTTGAGAGCAATATCGCCGCCTTTGCGGCGAAAATGGCAACGCGTGCGGATATCGACAATTTGCGCCGGATTATTGAACAAGAGCAGCGCGCGATTGCCGCCAACGATAATAGCCAGGACAACAATAAAATGTTCCACCTAGTGTTGGCAGGGGCCACGCAAAACCAGATGCTCCTTGCAACCGTTGAAAGCGTCTGGCATCACATGGACAGCAGCCCGCTGTGGCAGCAGTTTAACGTCCATATCGCCAGCCGCGCGTATCGCCTGAAATGGCTGGGCGACAGGCAAACCATTCTGGCGGCGCTGCGTCGTCGCGACGTGATGGGCGCGTGGCAGGCCATGTTCCAGCATCTCGAAAACGTTAAAAAAAGCCTGCTTGAACTGTCCGATGAAGACGCACCGGATTTTGACGGCTATCTCTTCGAATCTGTCCCCCTGTTCCAGGGCAAACTGGTATGACTATTCTGCCGCTCTATGCCGTTGCACATCACGCGGAGCAAGTGACCGACTGGCTCTGGCAGGCTTTTGGCGACGGACTGCCGCGTGAATTTTTTGCCAGCATCATCACCCATAGCCAACAGCCCGACGCGCTACCCATCACGTTTGTGGCGGTTGAGGGCGAACAGCTGTTAGGCACGGTGGGGCTGTGGCGCTGTGATTTAATCACGCGCCAGGATCTTTATCCGTGGCTGGCAGCGCTATATGTCGATGAATCGGCGCGTGGAAAAGGGCTGGCGGGGAAATTACAGGAATACGTGATGGACTACGCGGCTCGCGCCGGCTATTCCGAGCTGCATCTTTGGTCAGCCTGCCGTGACTTTTATGAACGTTACGGCTGGCATGACATTGGCGATGCGCTGGAATATCCGAATAAAACAGTCCATCTCTATCGCTATTCGCTGACGGGATCCGCAGGTGAAACAACGGAGTGACGGCGCACCAGCGTCGGGCTGAATAGGTGCGTAATATCCGGCAGAGGGCGTTTATCGGCCAATGCCAGCGCCAGTTCAGCGGCCTGGGTTGCCATAGTGACGATGGGGTAACGCACGGTGGTTAAACGCGGACGAACGTAGCGCGCAACCAGCACATCATCAAAACCAATCAACGAAATTTCTGCTGGCACATCAATGCCATTATCGTTGAGCACGCCCATGGCGCCTGCGGCCATCGAGTCGTTATAGGAAGCCACAGCGGTAAAATTGCGCCCACGGCCTAAAAGCTCGGTCATCGCATGTTCACCGCCGCTCTCATCCGGTTCGCCATAGGCGACCAGCCGATCGTTACAGGGCAGACCGCTTTCGCGCAAGGCATCGTAGTAACCGCGCAGACGGTCTTCTGCATCTGAAATCTGGTGATTGGAACAGAGATAGCCGATGCGGGTATGGCCTTGCTGAATGAGATGACGGGTGGCGAGCCAGGCACCGTAACGATCGTCAAGCGCAACACAGCGTTGCTCATAGCCAGGAATAATGCGGTTGATGAGCACCATGCCAGGGATTTGCTGCATTAGATGCAGCAGTTCAGCATCGGGCAGGACTTTGGCGTGGACCACCAGGGCCGCACAGCGATGGCGAATCAGCTGTTCAATGGCCTTGCGCTCTTTTTCTTCGTTGTGATAGCCATTACCGATCAGTAAAAAATTGCCCGTCTGGTAAGCCACCTGCTCGACGGCTTTGACCATCGCGCCGAAAAACGGGTCAGATACGTCACCCACCACCAATCCAACCGTTTCAGTCGATTGCTGCGCAAGCGCGCGGGCGTTGGCGTTGGGATGATAATTCAGCGTTTCCATTGCGCTCTGCACTGCCTGGCGGGAAGCGTCGCTGGCTTTCGGTGAATCGTTAATCACGCGCGACACCGTCGCGACGGAAACACCGGACAGACGGGCCACATCCTTTATTGTCGCCATTAAATACCTTCTTTTGGGGGTAAGCGTTTACACACTCATCAGTGTTGCGGAAAAGCGAGGTGCATTCAAGGGCTGTACGTGAAAGGCCGTCGTAAACGTGATGCAGAACAGGGGAAATCCGTGTAATCGTTACACAGCCAGGCGTATCAGAATAATATTAAACGGAACCTTTAGTTACACTTTGCGGCAAGCTGTTGCGATTGTCCGCTGGCGGTCATTACCAGCGAATTGCTACAGTCGAGATCCCAGAGGTATTGATAGGTGGAATCAGCTCCGGTTGATTAACACAATTTTGCACCAACCTGCGTCCATACGCAGGTTTTTTTTGCCTGTAACTTCAATATGTAACAGCAATCGATAATTTTCACACCTGGTTGCACTTAGGCTCATTCGCTTGCGTTTTCCCACTGGCAAAGCCCGGGGCCAACAACCACAATCAAGATCCCAGAGGTATTGATTGGTGAGAATTCTAAGTACGGAATCGTACTCATCTCTTGCACCAGCCTGCGCAGATGCGCAGGTTTTTTTTCGCTCCGAATAAGCTATCGCCCCTCCTGCGCTTCTCGTGTAATCTGCCACAATTTAGCGTAACGCCAATTATTGACAGGCAAAGGGAGTTGAAATGCTATTTGGGTTCTTCCGTACCTTATTTCGTATCCTCTTTCGCATCCGCCTGACGGGTGATACCCAGTCACTGCAAGGCGATCGCGTCCTTATCACCCCAAACCATGTTTCCTTTATCGACGGGATCCTGCTGGCTCTTTTCCTGCCTGGACGCCCGGTGTTTGCGGTGTACAGTTCTATCAGCCAGAAATGGTTCATGCGCTGGCTTGCGCCGCTGGTGGATCTTGTCCCACTCGACCCCACAAAACCGATGATGATTAAGCATCTGGTTCGCCTGATCGAGCAGGGGCGGCCGGTGGTGATTTTCCCGGAAGGCCGTATCTCCGTAACGGGTTCGCTGATGAAAATCTACGACGGGGCCGGTTTTGTTGCGGCCAAGTCGAAAGCGACAGTCGTTCCGTTGCGTATTGAAGGCGCAGAACTGACCTATTTCAGTCGTTTGAAAGGGCTGGTGAAGCAACGGCTGTTCCCGCAGATCACGCTGCATATTCTGCCGCCGACAACGCTGCCCATGCCTGACGCCCCGCGCGCTCGCGACCGCCGAAAAATGGCGGGGGAAATGCTTCATCAAATTATGATGGAAGCCCGCATGGCGGTGCGTCCGCGTGAAACGTTGTATGAAGCGTTACTTTCGGCTCAGGACCGCTATGGTGCGCGAAAAAACTGTGTCGAAGACATTAATTTCAACCCGGATACTTATCGCAAACTGCTCACCAAAACCCTGTTTGTCGGACGTATTCTTGAGAAATACAGCCAAAAGGGCGAGAAAATCGGCCTCATGTTGCCCAACGCCGGTATCAGCGCAGCGGTGATTTTTGGTGCCGTCGCCCGCGGTCGAATTCCGGCAATGATGAACTACACGGCGGGCGTTAAAGGGCTGACCAGCGCCATTACGGCGGCAGAGATCAAAACGGTCTTCACTTCACGGCAGTTCCTCGATAAGGGCAAACTCTGGCATTTGCCGGAACAGCTCAAGCAGGTGCGCTGGGTCTTCCTCGAAGATCTCAAAGCCGACGTCACAACAGCGGACAAAGTGTGGATTTTCGCGCATCTGCTGATGCCGCATCTGGCGCAGGTTAAACAGCAGCCGGAAGATGCGGCGATGATTCTTTTTACCTCAGGATCTGAAGGCCATCCAAAGGGCGTGGTCCACAGCCATAAAAGCATTCTGGCGAACGTGGAGCAGATCAAAACGATCGCTGACTTTACCGCCAAAGATCGGTTTATGTCGGCGCTGCCGCTTTTCCACTCTTTCGGCCTGACGGTCGGGCTTTTTACGCCGTTATTCACCGGAGCGGAAGTGTTCCTTTATCCCAGCCCGCTGCACTATCGGGTTGTGCCGGAACTGGTTTATGACCGTAATTGTACGGTGCTTTTCGGCACGTCGACGTTCCTGGGGCACTACGCGCGCTTTGCGAATCCGTATGATTTCTTCCGCGTGCGCTACGTGGTGGCCGGGGCCGAAAAATTGCAGGACAGCACGCGCGAAATTTGGCAGGACAAGTTTGGTCTGCGCATTCTAGAAGGCTATGGCGTAACGGAATGTGCCCCCGTCGTGTCAATCAACGTGCCGATGGCTGCCAGACCGGGCACGGTGGGGCGTATCTTACCTGGAATGGACGCGCGTTTGCTGGCGGTGCCGGGTATTGACGAGGGCGGTCGCCTGCAGCTCAAAGGGCCAAACGTGATGAACGGCTATCTGCGCGTTGAAAATCCAGGCGTGCTTGAAGCGCCGACGGCGGAAAATGCCGCTGGCGAAGTGGAAACCGGCTGGTATGACACGGGCGATATTGTGCGCTTTGATGAACAGGGATTTGTGCAAATTCAGGGCCGTGCGAAGCGCTTTGCCAAGATCGCTGGAGAAATGGTGTCGCTGGAGATGGTTGAACAGCTCGCAAATGCATTATCTCCCGAGAAAATGCACGCAACGGCGATTAAAAGTGACGCCAGTAAAGGCGAGGCCCTGGTGCTCTTTACGACGGATAGCGAGCTTAAACGTGAACAACTGCTCCATTATGCTCGTGAACATGGCGTGCCAGAACTGGCGGTGCCGCGCGACATTCGTTATCTGAAGCAGTTACCCGTATTGGGCAGCGGTAAACCCGATTTTGTCGCGCTAAAAGGCATGGTTGAAGAGGCAGAGAAGCACGATGCGTGAGTCAGCACACACTAACACTTCGCTCTGGTCGAAGGGCATGATGGCGGTGACATCTGCCCAGTTCCTCTCAGCCTTTGGCGATAATGCCTTGCTCTTTGCCACCCTGGCGCTTCTGAAAGCAGAATTCTATCCTGACTGGAGTCAGCCTATTCTGCAGATGGTGTTTGTGGGCGCTTACATCCTTTTTGCCCCGTTCGTCGGGCAGGTAGCGGACAGCTTCCCAAAAGGGCGGGTGATGATGTTCGCCAACAGCCTAAAATTGTTGGGTGCCGCAAGTATCTGTTTCGGCTTCAACCCCTTTATTGGCTACACGCTGGTGGGTATTGGGGCAGCGGCGTATTCTCCTGCCAAATACGGCATTCTGGGTGAGCTGACAACGGGTGACAAACTGGTCAAAGCTAATGGTCTGATGGAGTCATCCACAATAGCCGCGATTCTCCTCGGCTCTGTTGCCGGTGGGGTGCTGGCGGACTGGCACGTTCTGGCGGCGTTGGGCGTTTGCGCCATGGTGTATGCCGGTGCCGTAGTGGCAAACCTGTTTATCCCGACGCTGCCCGTGGTGCGTCCGGGGCAATCCTGGCGATTCACCCCGATGACGTCCAGTTTCTTTAATGCCTGCCGGGTGTTGTGGCGCGATGGCGAAACGCGTTTCTCCCTGATGGGAACAAGCATGTTTTGGGGCGCTGGGGTGACGCTACGCTTCCTGCTGGTGTTATGGGTTCCGACAGCGTTAGGCATCACTGACAACGCGACGCCAACCTATCTGAACGCCATGGTCGCTGTTGGGATTGTGGTGGGTGCGGGTGCAGCGGCGAAACTGGTGACGCTGGAAACGGTCAGGCGCTGTATGCCCGCCGGGATTTTGATTGGCGTGGGCGTGCTGTTCTTTTCACTGCAACATGCGCTCTTACCGGCTTACGCATTGCTGATCCTGATTGGTATTTTGGGCGGTTTCTTTATCGTGCCGCTCAATGCGTTACTGCAGGAGCGCGGCAAGCATACTGTTGGCGCAGGCAATGCGATTGCCGTGCAGAATTTGGGTGAGAACACCGCGATGCTGCTGATGCTGGGGCTTTACTCGCTGGCTGTCAAAGCGGGGTTACCGGTGGTCAGTATTGGTGTGGGATTTGGGGCACTCTTTGCGCTGGCGATTACTGGGCTGTGGATCTGGCAGCGTCGTCGCTAGCGTGGCGGCCTGATAGTGTTATCTCACCCAGAGAGGGGTAAAATTCAAAACGGCAACAAAGTTGCCGTTTTGCTTTTATTACGGTGCAGGGTAGGTGTAAACCTGATGCACGGCTTCAATCTCCGCTAAAACATCGTCGCTCAGCTCAAGATGGACGCTTTCAATGTTAGTTTTCAGCTGATCCATAGTCGTTGCGCCCAATAACGTACTCGCGACAAACGGTTGGCGGCGCACAAAGGCTAACGCCATTTGTGCTGGATCCAGCCCGTGATGCTTCGCAATATCAACGTAAGCCGCCACCGCCTTCTGCGTTTGCTCGCCGCTGTAACGCGTAAATCGGCTGAACAACGTATTGCGTGCGCCCGCCGGTTTAGCACCATTCAGATATTTACCGGTTAACGTCCCAAAGCCCAGGCAGGAATAAGCTAGCAGCTCAACACCTTCATACTGCGTCACTTCCGCCAGACCGACTTCATAGCTGCGATTCACCAGACTGTAGGGATTCTGAATCGTTACGATGCGCGGCAGATCGTGTTTATCCGCCAGATGCAGATAACGCATTACGCCAAAGGCCGTTTCGTTCGAGACGCCGATGTAGCGAATCTTACCGGCACGCTGGCATTCAGTCAGTGCTTCCAGCGTTTCGAGCAGCGTCACGACAGGTGCGCTGTCGCTCCAGCTGTAGCCCAGTTTACCGAAGCAGTTGGTTGGACGCTGCGGCCAGTGCACCTGATATAAATCGAGGTAGTCTGTTTGCAGGCGCTTTAAGCTCTCATCTAGCGCGGCGCGAATATTCTTGCGATCCAGAACCTGATTCTGGCGAATACCCGCATCATTGTTACGCGACGGACCGCTTACTTTTGAAGCAATAACCAGTTTTTCGCGATTACCGCTCTTCGCCAGCCAGTTGCCAACGTAAGTTTCGGTTAATCCTTGGGTTTCCGGGCGCGGTGGCACGGGGTACATTTCTGCAACATCAATCAGGTTAATACCCTGGCTGACGGCAAAATCGAGTTGCGCATGGGCATCGGCTTCGCTGTTTTGTTCACCGAATGTCATCGTGCCCAACCCCAGTTGGCTGATCTCCAGAGTGCTGTGGGGGATACGGTGATAATGCATAGCCGGCTTCCTTAGTGTGACATGTAGGCTGCGTCGGGATCAGGAACGGACTCCGGACGGAGGAATATAAACATGGCAGAGGGGAGGCAAAAGGGGAAGAAAAAAATCAAAAAGGCCAGCAAGCGGCTGACCTTTATCTGTTTATCGTTCGATAATTTGCGACACATCGTCACGATTAATTTGCATTTTATTACCTTGCTGGTCGTTATAACTCACCAGTCCGGTATCGTCGTCGACTTCGGGTTTGCCGTCTGTCAGTATCATTCGGCCATCTTTCGTGGCCATGACGTAATCGCTGCTACAACCTGAAACAGCAAACGCTAAACCGACCGCCGAGATTATCACTGCCCATTTTTTCATCGTTATCATCCTCATCTGGCTCGTATCAAATCATAGTGTAGTAATAACCTGAATATGCGCTATGGGGAAGCAGTGAAATCTTAAAAAGAAGGTGATTGAGTTTGATTCACTTCAAACTTCACATAAAAACTATGTTTTCAACAGGAAGTGGCGAGCCAGCAGGGCACCCGTGAAGTTCTTTTTTAAATAAAAGCCGCGTGGCAGCGTGAGTATTGGCTCACCACGGGCACCGATGGCTTCGGTGAGCGCTTTGCTGTTAGCCGCTTTCGGACGTAATTGCATAACTTCGCCATGACGCGCCGTTATACGCTCAACGTGCCCAAGAACGATCATATCCATTAACTCTTCCCAATCCTGACAAAGTTGTCGATCTTCCTCTTCATCAGGGCTCCACAGCAGCGGTGCGCCCACCCGGCGCTCAGCCAGCGGGATTGCTCTGTCACCTTCGATCGGTATCCACAGTACCCGCTTCAGTTTATGACGGACGTGGCTTGTTTCCCAGGTGACGCCAGTATTTCCGGTTAAGGGAGCGACGCAGACAAACGTCGTTTCGAGCGGTTTACCCTGGCTATCGACAGGAATGGTTTTCAGCTCGACACCCAGCGCGGCGAAATCTTGTTCAGGCTTGCTGCCTGCGCTAGCTCCCAGCCACAGTTCGAGTAATACGCCGATCCAACCCTTATCGCGTTTCAGATCCTGGGGTATAGGCAGCCCTGCCAGTGCGGCTAATTCTCCGAGGGTATGGCCGGCTACGCGCTGCGCCTGGTGCAATAACTGCTCTTCTGTTGCAGGGTGAGAGCGGAGTGGAACGAGCGGAAGCATTTATATCTGCCTTTGTTTAAAAAATGAACGACAAAAAGAGACCTTGTGGATAGAGTTTAACGATTTCTGAACAGATATGGCAGGATTATGATTTATATGTCTTTTTTTATTTAAAAAAAGAGCGAAACTTAATTCGAAATCAGGGTTGTTCAAAACTGGTCACTGGCAATGAACAGGATCTTACACCCAGTTATCCACAGAAATGTGGGATAACTGGGTATAACCCTCACTACTGTTTCGATTTACAGCCTTGACGTGCGACGAAAATCGGATTTTCACACAAAATGTGACTAACTTATTGGCACAATCTGTGGATAAAACCGACGCTGTTCGATCTTTCATCAGCCTTACGATCTTCACTGTGATAACGGTCACGCTTTGGTAAGTAATGATCATTATTTTGTTTTTAAGTCATTAATAATTATAGTTTTTATTTGTTGGTAAGACATTCTTATTTTCGCGCTGGAAAATGTTGTCCATCGGTAATTCCATACTTCTTCACAAGTATATCCACAGAAAAAGTGAATAAAATCGGCCTCAATACTGCCTGTCTGTTTATAACTTGGGTGAAAATTGTGAGTTATTCAAATGTTATTAGGTTGCAGCCCTGTAAGAGAGTGGTTTACCGCCTCACAGTAGTATGAAACAATCATTCATATATAAGGTTTAGTTTGAGGTAGTCCGGTGATTGATGACGATGGCTACCGCCCGAACGTAGGTATCGTAATTTGTAATCGTCAGGGCCAGGTTATGTGGGCAAGGCGATATGGTCAGCACTCCTGGCAATTCCCGCAAGGCGGGATAAACCCTGGAGAGTCCCCAGAACAAGCGATGTATCGGGAGCTGTTCGAAGAAGTCGGCTTAAGCCGAAAAGATGTTCGCATCCTGGCTTCGACCCGCAACTGGTTGCGTTACAAGTTACCGAAACGTTTGGTGCGTTGGGACACAAAGCCGGTTTGTATCGGCCAGAAACAGAAATGGTTTCTCCTGCAATTGGTAAGCAACGACTCTGAAATCAATATGCAAACCAGCAGTACGCCAGAATTTGATGGCTGGCGCTGGGTGAGCTACTGGTATCCTGTCCGTCAGGTCGTCTCGTTTAAACGCGATGTTTACCGTAGGGTAATGAAAGAGTTTGCAAGTGTTGTGATAGCGTTTCAGGAGGCTCCTCCTAAACCACAAAGCGCACCTGCCTGGCGACGTAAAAGAGGTTAAGCAACGCAAATCATGCTCACCCGCTTGCGAGAAATAGTCGAAAAGGTTGCCAGTGCGCCGCGTCTCAATGAGGCGCTGGATATCCTGGTGACTGACATCTGTCTTGCGATGGAAACCGAAGTTTGTTCGGTGTATCTGGCCGACCATGATCGACGCTGTTATTACCTGATGGCGACCCGCGGCCTTAAAAAACCGCGTGGTCGCACCGTTGCCCTTGCCTTTGACGAAGGTATCGTCGGCCTCGTCGGTCGGCTGGCGGAGCCTATCAACCTGGCGGATGCGCAAAAACACCCCAGTTTTAAATATATTCCTTCCGTTAAAGAAGAACGCTTTCGAGCCTTTCTTGGGGTGCCGATCATTCAGCGCCGCCAGCTGCTCGGTATTTTGGTTGTTCAGCAGCGCGAGTTGCGCCAGTTCGACGAAAGCGAAGAGTCATTCCTCGTCACGTTAGCCACCCAAATGGCGGCGATCCTCTCTCAATCACAGCTGGCAGCACTGTTTGGTCAATATCGCCAGACGCGGATCCGCGCGCTGCCTGCTTCACCTGGCGTTGCCATTGCCGAAGGCTGGATGGATGCCACGTTACCGCTGATGGAACAGGTGTATGAAGCCTCAACGCTTGATGCTGTCCTTGAGCGAGAGCGTCTGACGGGGGCGCTGGAGGAGGCTTCAAACGAATTCCGACGTTACAGCAAGCGTTTTGCGGCAGGTGCGCAAAAAGAGACGGCGGCCATTTTTGACCTCTATTCACACCTGCTTTCCGATGCGCGTTTGCGACGTGAACTTTTTGCTGAGGTCGACAAAGGTTCCGTGGCTGAATGGGCGGTGAAGAAAGTTATCGAAAAGTTTGCCGAACAGTTTGCGGCATTGACCGATGATTATCTTAAAGAACGGGCAGGCGATCTCCGCAGCCTCGGGCAGCGTCTGTTATTTCATCTTGATGACACTAATCAGGGTGAAAACGCCTGGCCGAAACGTTTTGTGCTGGTGGCGGATGAGCTTTCTGCGACGACGCTTGCTGAATTGCCGCAGGACAGACTGGCGGGCATCGTGGTGCGCGATGGTGCAGCAAACTCCCATGCCGCGATTATGGTGCGGGCGTTGGGGATCCCCACGGTTATGGGGGCGGATATTCAGCCTGCCGTGCTGCAACGGCGCACGCTTGTCGTTGATGGTTATCGCGGCGAATTACTGGTCGATCCTGAGCCCGTTTTGCTGCAGGAATACCAGCGGCTGATCAGCGAAGAAAATGAGTTAAGTAAGCTTGCGGAAGATCATGTCAATCTGCCTGCGCAACTGAAAAGCGGCGAGCGGGTCAAAGTGATGCTCAATGCAGGCCTGAGTCCCGCGCATGAAGAAAAGCTCGGGAGTCGCATCGATGGTATTGGCCTGTACCGCACGGAAATCCCCTTCATGTTGCAAAGCGGATTTCCGTCCGAAGAAGAGCAGGTGGCGCAGTATCAGGGCATGCTGCAGATGTTTAACGACAAGCCGGTAACGCTGCGAACGCTGGATGTTGGCGCCGATAAACAACTGCCCTATATGCCCATCAGCGAAGAAAATCCCTGCCTCGGGTGGCGCGGGATCCGTATCACGCTCGATCAGCCAGAAATCTTCCTGGTTCAGGTTCGCGCAATGCTGCGTGCGAATGCTGCCACGGGCAATCTCAGTATCCTCTTGCCGATGGTCACCAGCCTGGATGAAATTGACGAAGCGCGTCGTTTAATCGAACGTGCAGGCCGCGAAGTGGAGGAGATGATCGGCTATGCGATCCCGAAACCGCGTATCGGAGTGATGCTTGAAGTGCCTTCAATGGTCTTTATGATGCCGCAGCTGGCAAATCGCGTCGATTTTATCTCTGTCGGTACCAACGATCTCACCCAGTACATGCTCGCGGTGGATCGCAACAATACGCGCGTTGCCAGCATTTACGATAGCCTGCATCCGGCGATGCTCCGTGCGCTGGCGATGATCGCGCGAGAAGCTGAACAGTACGATATCGATCTGCGGTTATGTGGCGAAATGGCGGGAGATTCGATGTGTGTCGCCATACTGATTGGCCTTGGGTTCCGCCATTTATCGATGAATGGCCGCTCGGTGGCTCGCGTTAAATACCTGTTGCGCCATATTGATTTTGACGAAGCTCAGGATCTTGCAAAGCGAAGCCTTGAGGCGCAGTTCGCAACAGAAGTGCGTCACCAGGTTGCCGCTTTTATGGAGCGTCGTGGCATGGGTGGCTTGATCCGCGGTGGTCGGTAACGACCAACATCTTTACCCCCGTTCGGCGATCGCTTCGGGGTAAACAAATAAATTCTCACGATACTCTATACACATCTTTTACATCTCAACCGCATCCTCCCTGCCAGCCTTATGCTATGATTCGCCACTTTGGAGCGTCGGTTAACGCCGTTCGCGATTCTCTGCCGCTGTCCCTTTTCAGCGGAATAACAAGAACTTGTGGTGACAGATGAACAGTGGTTATCTGCATTTTCCGGAATTTGATCCGGTCATATTCTCTATCGGGCCCGTTGCGCTGCACTGGTATGGTCTGATGTATCTGGTTGGTTTCATCTTTGCCATGTGGCTTGCCGGTCGTCGTGCCGGTCGTCCTGGCAGTGGATGGACAAAAAGTGAAGTTGAAAATCTGCTGTATGCAGGTTTCCTGGGCGTGTTCCTGGGCGGGCGTATCGGCTACGTGTTGTTCTACAACTTCCCGACATTCCTGAGCGATCCTCTGTACCTGTTCCGCGTCTGGGACGGCGGCATGTCCTTCCACGGTGGCCTGATTGGTGTCATCCTGGTAATGGTAATTTTTGCCAAACGGACCAAGCGCAACTTCTTCCAGGTCGCGGACTTCATGGCACCACTCATTCCATTTGGTTTGGGGGCGGGTCGTCTGGGCAACTTTATCAATGGTGAGCTGTGGGGCCGCGTCGATCCAAGCGTGCCGTATACCATGCTCTTCCCGGCCTCGCGTGCTGAAGACATCGCGCTTTTACCTTCGCACCCGGAATGGCAATCCATTTTCGATACCTACGGTGTGCTGCCGCGTCACATGTCTCAGCTCTATGAGCTGGCGCTTGAAGGCGTCGTGCTGTTTATCATTTTGAATCTCTTTATCCGCAAGCCGCGCCCGATGGGGTCTGTCTCCGGTCTGTTCCTGATTGGTTATGGCGCGTTCCGTATTATCGTGGAGTTCTTCCGCCAGCCAGACGCCCAGTTCACCGGCGAATGGGTTCAGTACATCAGCATGGGGCAGATTCTCTCCATCCCGATGATTGTCGCGGGTATCATCATGATGATTTGGGCGTACCGTCGTCCACAGCAACAGCTCTCCTGAGGAACCATGAAACAGTATCTTGAATTGATGAAAAAAGTGCTTGATGAGGGCACGCCGAAAAACGACCGCACCGGAACAGGTACGCTCTCTATTTTTGGCCACCAGATGCGCTTCAATCTGCAAGAAGGCTTCCCTCTGGTGACAACGAAGCGCTGCCATTTGCGTTCGATCATTCATGAGCTGCTCTGGTTCCTGCAAGGCGATACTAACGTTGCTTATCTGCGTGAAAACAACGTGTCTATCTGGGACGAATGGGCGGATGAAAACGGCAACCTGGGGCCGGTTTATGGTCACCAGTGGCGTGCATGGCCTACGCCTGATGGCCGCCATATTGATCAGATCACCACCGTGCTCAATCAGCTAAAAAACGATCCAGACTCGCGACGCATTATTGTGTCCGCCTGGAACGTCGGTGAACTGGACAAAATGGCCTTAGCGCCTTGTCACGCTTTCTTCCAGTTCTACGTTGCCGATGGCAAGCTCTCTTGTCAGCTTTACCAACGCTCCTGCGATGTGTTCCTTGGCCTGCCATTCAACATTGCCAGCTACGCGTTGCTGGTACATATGATGGCGCAGCAATGTGACCTTGAAGTGGGTGATTTTGTCTGGACTGGTGGCGATACCCATCTCTACAGCAATCACATGGAACAGACGCACCTTCAGTTGACTCGTGAACCGCGGGCTTTGCCTAAGCTGATTATCAAGCGTAAGCCGGCGTCTATCTTCGACTATCGCTTCGAAGATTTTGAAATTGAAGGCTACGATCCGCACCCAGGCATTAAAGCGCCAGTGGCCATCTAATAAGCGACATCCTCACACAACCGGCGCTAATCAGTGCCGGTTTTTTTTGCCTGATTTTTAGTTTTACGAGCCGCTTTCAACCCTTTTTGCAACGCAATGCAACGAACAAAATAGCGTGGAAAACGCCTCGTAACTTTCAATATCCTCCCTCGTTTTTTCTTGTCGTTCTCATCACACTGCCGCCATGAAAACAGAACGTGGATTTACGCTCATCGAAACGATGGTGGCTATCTCAATTGTGGTCATTCTTAGCGCGACGGGATTATTTGGCTGGCAAAGCTGGCAGCAACAGCAGCGCCTCTGGCAAACCGCACATCAGGTGCGGGACTTTCTGGTGCAATTACGCGATGACGCAAACGGGCATAACCGTGACCACATCATTTTGCTCAAAAATGACGGTCAAAGCGGGTGTCTTTTAACGACGAAAATAAAGGATTGTGATACGCAAAGCGTTTTTGTTCTCAAGCCGCTATGGCCTGACGTCACGATCGCAGAGGTGACACCCTCCCTGGCATTTTATGGATTAAGGGATACAGCCTGGCCCGGGCATATTCGCGTTAATAGCGATGTGGGCGAGTGGTTACTCATCGTCTCAAACGGGGGGCGAATTAGGATGTGTAACAGTACGGGCAAAGGAATATGTCAATAAATCAACGAGGTTTTTCGTTATTAGAAGTGCTGTTAGCCATGGCGATTGGCAGCATTTTATTACTGAGCACTGCGCGTTTTCTGCCGGGTTTGCAGCGTGCCAGCCTGATGCAAGAAAGGCAGCAGGAACTGGAAGAAGAGGTAGGGTTAAGAATCTCTGCAATTGGTAAACAGCTGCAGAGAGCTGGATATTGTGCTGGCCTTTGTCAGGGGCAAGCGCTGTCGATTGGCAGGGCAGGAAGCTGCGTCATTGTTCAGTGGGATGCTAACAGCAATGGACGTTGGGAAAACGCGCCGCAATCAGAAACTGAGCAAACGGGTTTTCGTCTCGAAGGGGGAGCGCTTGAAATACAGCGCGGAGCCACTTCCTGCGACGGAAAAGGGTGGGAAAAACTAACCGATCCCGCCAGCATTCTGATCAAACGATTTTTAGTGAGCAAAACGCAGTCATCTGGATTTTCACCTGAATTAACGATTGAGCTTGCGGCTTCTCGCATCGGTCTGCAAACCGAACCTTATCAAGCAACTTATCGCGTAACCGGGTTCAATCTGTGAACCGCCAGCGTGGAATGTCTTCGCTCGCCCTGGTACTGCTTCTGCTCATTATTGGGAGCCTAATACTGACTGGGCTGAACCAACAACTGGACTCGTTTACACGTATTGTCAGCAGTGAGCGCCAGTTGATACAGCATCAGGCTAACGCACAGTCAGCGCTGGATTGGGGAAAGAGTCAGCTATGGCCGGTGAGTCCAAATCTCCAGTGCAAGAATGCCCAGCAAGGGCGAGCTTGCGTGCGCTGGCTGGGTAATGACCGCGTTTTACTGATCGCTGGCAGTGGTGAAGTGATGTTATGGCGTGGTGGGGAAATACAGAATGGGCGAGTTGTCTTTTCTCCCCATGGCTGGAGCGATTTTTGTCCACTCAAGGAGGACGCGCTATGTCGGCTACCCTAGAAAGACAAAAGGGATTCAGCATGGTGGAAGTGTTAGTGGCGATGGTGTTACTGGTGATGATTGTCACTGCGCTGTCTGGCTATCATCGTGCATTAGCGAGCCGTTTTACGATGTTCAATCAATATCGTCAGCTCTGGCATTATGCCTGGAATCAGGCGCAATTATACTCTGATACGTTGCCGGAGGGTTGGCGTACGAACCGGGTGCAGACAACGCAGGCCGGATGTGTCAGCATCACGGTCACTATTTTTTCTCCTCTGGGGCGGCAGGGTCAAATGACACGCCTGCATTGTCCGGTAAGCCAGTAGTCGGGAGCGTGTATGTTAAGGGTCTACCATTCTAATCGTCTGGATGTGCTGGAAGCGTTGATGGAGTTTATCGTCGAGCGCGAGCATCCTCTCGATCCTTTCGAGCCTGAAATGGTGCTGGTACAAAGCACCGGTATGGCTCAATGGTTACAAATGTCCTTTGCGCAAAAATTCGGTATCGCGGCAAATATCGAATTCCCGCTTCCCGCGAGTTTTATTTGGGACATGTTTGTCCGCGTTCTGCCAGATATTCCTAAACAAAGTGCATTCAGTAAACAAAGCATGAGCTGGAAGCTGATGTCGATTCTGCCCGATATGCTTCCACGCGATGAATTCGTCATGCTCCGGCACTATCTCAGTGACGATAATGATAAACGTAAGTTGTTCCAGCTCGCCTCGCGTACAGCCGATCTGTATGACCAATATCTGGTCTATCGTTCGCAATGGTTGAACTGTTGGGAAGCTGGAGAGCTTATTGATGGTTTACCCGATGCTCAAATCTGGCAGGCCCCGCTCTGGAAAGCGCTGGTGGAACATACTGAAAAGCTGGGGCAACCCCAGTGGCATCGTGCCAATCTCTACGATCGTTTTATTGCAACGCTTGAAGCGGCTTCGAAGCCACCGGAAGGATTACCCTCGCGCGTATTTATCTGCGGAATCTCGGCGTTGCCGCCCGTTTATCTGAATGCACTTAAAGCGTTGGGCAGGCATGTCGATATCCACATTTTGTTTACTAACCCTTGTCGACATTACTGGGGCGATATTCAGGATCCAAGGACGATAGCTCGCTTTGTTACTCGCCAGAGACGTCGGATATTCGAAGAACGCTCCACCCCGCTTTTTAAAGACAGTGCCACTGCTGCTCACCTTTTCAATGAAGAGGGGATCCAGGATTTACCGAATCCGCTGCTCGCATCATGGGGCAAACTGGGACGAGACTATATTCATATGCTTTCCGACATTACCTCTTCTGGCGAAGGTGACGTCGACGCGTTTGTGGACATTAGCTCAGATAGCCTTTTACACAATATCCAGTCGGATATTCTTGATCTGGAGAATCGTGCAATAGCGGGAATTACGGCTGAAGAATTTGCGCGCAGCGACAAGAAACGCAAACTGGATCCTGACGATCGCAGCCTGACCATTCACATGTGTCATAGCCCGCAGCGCGAAGTGGAAATACTTCACGATAAACTCCTGGCGTTGCTGCAGGACGATCCTGAACTTACTCCGCGCGACATCGTGGTAATGGTTGCTGATATAGATAGTTACAGCCCCTTTATCCAGGCGGTGTTTGGCAGCGCGACAGGCGAGCGTTATCTCCCTTATGCTGTTTCTGACCGAAGGGCGCGTCAGTCTCATCCTGCTTTACAGGCGTTTATTAGCTTGCTCTCTTTGCCGGATAGCCGTTTTATTTCAGAAGATGTGCTGGCGTTGTTGGACGTTCCGGTTCTTGCCGCCCGTTTTGATATTGATGAAGAAGGGCTGCGCTATTTGCGCCAATGGGTTAACGAATCGGGTGTTCGCTGGGGGATTGACGATGACAACGTCCAGGAGTTTTCCCTTCCGCCGACAGGTCAACACACATGGGCGTTTGGCCTTACGCGCATGCTGCTGGGCTATGCCATGGAAAGCAGCCAGGGAGAGTGGAATGACGTCTTACCTTATGATGAATCGACAGGACTGATTGCGGAACTGGTTGGACACCTGGCGTCACTGTTGATGCAGCTTAGTCGCTGGAAGCATGAACTGATGCAGCCCCGTCCGCTGGAGGAGTGGCAGACAATATGTCGTGAAATGTTGACTGATTTCTTCCTGCCAGACAGCGATACCGAAGCGGCGATGGCGCTGATCGAGCAACAGTGGCAGGCGATAATAGATGAAGGGATTTCATCACATTACGATCAGCCTATCCCACTGTCGCTTTTGCGTGATGAGCTCACACAACGCCTCGATCAGGAGCGTATTAGTCAGCGTTTTCTGGCCGGGCCTGTCAACATTTGTACCTTGATGCCGATGCGTTCGATTCCGTTTAAGGTCGTCTGCTTGCTGGGGATGAATGACGGCATATATCCACGCGCGCTCGCGCCGTTGGGCTTTGATCTGATGAGCCAGCAGCCGCAGCGTGGCGATCGTAGCCGACGCGATGATGACCGTTATCTTTTCCTTGAGGCGTTAATCTCTGCCCAGAAAATGCTCTATATCAGCTATATTGGGCATTCAATTCAGGATAACAGCGAACGTTTCCCGTCGGTTCTGGTGCAGGAACTCGTTGATTACATTGGGCAGAGCCACTATCTGCCTGGCGATGAAGCGCTGAATTGCGACAAGAGTGAGCAGAAGGTAAAAGCGCACATCACGCATTGCCACAGCCGCATGCCGTTTGATCCGACAAATTACGTGGAAAACGAACAGCAAAGCTATGCGCGCGAGTGGCTTCCCGCCGCGAAGAATTCAGGCATAGCACATACTGATTTTATTCAGGAACTTGAGCCACGCCCCATTGAAACGCTGACCTTTGAGCAATTGCAGCGCTTTTGGGCACACCCGGTACGCGCGTTTTTCCAGCAGCGTTTGCAGGTGAACTTCCGCTCTGAGGACAGCGAAATTCCTGATGCAGAACCGTTTACGCTCGACGGATTAAGCCGCTATCAACTTAACCAGCAATTACTGAATGCTCTGGTCGAACAAGAAAATGCGCAAATGCTCTTCCGGCGTTATCGCGCTGCGGGACAGCTTCCTTTTGGCGCATTTGGCGAAATAGCCTGGGACGCACAGTGTCAGGAAATGCAGACCTTAGCCGATCGCGTTATTGAGAGCCGTCAGCCGGGAAAAAGTCTTGAAATCGACCTGAACTGTAATGGTATCCAACTGACTGGCTGGCTACAGCATGTGCAGTCTGACGGGCTATTACGCTGGCGTCCCGCGATGCTCAGTGTTTCGCAGGGCTTGCAACTCTGGCTCGAACATCTTGTCTACAGTGCGGGCGGGAATGAAGGTGAAAGCCGGTTGTTTGTGCGTAAAGACGGCGAATGGCATTTCCCGCCAATGTCCTCAGAACAGGCGTTAGCGTATCTGACGCTGTATGTTGAGGGTTATCGACTGGGCATGAACAAACCTTTGCTGCTGCTCCCAGAAAGTGGGGGCGCATGGATAAAAACCTGTTACGACGCGCAGAATGATGCCATGTTAATGGATGAGGCGACTTTGCAGAAAGCGCGAAGCAAGTTTATACAGGCGTATGAAGGGAACATGATGGTGAGGGGCGAAGGGGACGATGTTTGGTATCAGCGGTTATGGCGAACGCTGGAACCCGAGTACTTCGACGCGATTACGGTTGAAGCTCAACGCTACCTGTTACCGATGTTCAAATTTAATAAGTCATGACGGCTGTATAAAAATTGCACAGGACTGGGCGTTCAATTATCATGCCCGGGTTGTCACGGACTGATGTAAACAGAAAGAGATGCTGGCGTGTCCAGCACGCAGTTGATTAATGATGTAGCCGTGATGAAGAGGTAGTGAATGCCAGGCAGCACCTTATTTAAAGCGTTTGTATTGTTTGTCGCCCTTTGGGCACCCGTCACTCAGGCAGACTCCGGTTGGCAACCCGTAAAGGAAACAATCCGTAAAAGCGATAAAGACGCCCGACAGTATCAGGCGATTACGCTTGATAACGGGATGACTGTGCTGCTGGTTTCTGACCCGCAGGCGGTGAAGTCACTTTCTGCTCTGGTGGTGCCCGTGGGATCGCTTGAAGATCCTGACTCGCATTTGGGCCTTGCGCACTACCTTGAACATATGACGCTGATGGGGTCTAAAAAATACCCGCAGGCGGACAGCCTCTCTGAATTCCTCAAAATGCACGGTGGCAGCCACAATGCCAGCACTGCGCCGTACCGTACCGCCTATTATCTTGAAGTCGAAAACGATGCGCTGGAGCCTGCGGTAGACCGCCTGGCAGATGCCATCGCATCACCGTTACTGGATAAAAAGTACGCCGAGCGTGAGCGTAATGCGGTCAATGCTGAACTGACGATGGCGCGCACCAGAGACGGTATGCGCATGGCGCAAGTCAGCGCAGAAACCATCAACCCCGCACACCCTGGCTCGCGTTTTTCCGGCGGTAATCTCGATACGCTGAGCGATAAAGCGGGGAGTCCGGTGCTGGATGCACTGCACGCGTTCCGCGATACGTATTATTCCGCTAATTTGATGAAAGCCGTGGTATACAGCAACAAACCGTTGCCTGAGCTGGCACGTATTGCTGCGCAAACCTATGGTCGTGTTCCGAACAAAAATATTGAACGTCCTGAGATAACTGTTCCGGTTGTTACCGATGAGCAAAAAGGGATCGTTATCCATTACGTCCCCGCGCTGCCGCGTAAGGTGCTGCGTGTCGAATTCCGTATTGATAACAATACTGCGCAATTCCGTAGCAAAACGGATGAACTGGTCACCTATCTTATCGGTAACCGCAGTCCTGGTACGCTCTCCGACTGGTTGCAAAACCAAGGCCTCGTGGAAGGTATTCGCGCCGACTCTGACCCGGTAGTGAACGGTAACAGCGGTGTTCTCGCCATTTCTGCGACATTAACTGACAAAGGTCTGGCGCACCGCGACGAAGTCGTTGCTGCCATTTTTAGCTATCTGTCGCTGCTACGCGAAAAGGGCGTGGATAAACGCTACTTTGACGAACTGGCGCACGTGCTGGATCTCGACTTCCGTTATCCCTCCATCACGCGTGATATGGACTACGTTGAATGGCTTGCAGATACCATGCTCCGCGTTCCGGTAGACCATACTCTGGATGCCGTTAATATTGCCGATCGCTATGATGCTGAGGCAATAAAAGCGCGTCTGGCGATGATGACCCCGCAAAACGCCCGTATCTGGTATATCAGCCCGAATGAGCCACATGATAAAAAAGCGTATTTTGTTGATGCGCCTTATCAGGTCAACAAAATCAGTCAGCAAACATTCGCTGACTGGCAGAAAAAGTCGAATGACATTGATCTCAAGCTGCCTGAACTGAATCCGTACATTCCGGATGATTTCACGCTGATCACACCATCGAAAAAATACCCGCACCCGGAGCTGATTGTTGACGAGCCGACGCTGCGCGTGGTGTACACCCCAAGTCGTTATTTTGCCAGCGAACCCAAAGCAGACGTGAGCGTCATACTGCGCAACCCTCAGGCCATGGATAGTGCGAAAAATCAGGTGATGTTCGCCCTGAATGACTATCTCGCGGGAATTGCGTTGGATCAGCTCAGCAATCAGGCCGCAGTCGGGGGCATCAGTTTCTCGACGAATGCCAACAATGGTTTGATGGTGAACGCCAATGGCTACACTCAGCGTCTGCCGCAGCTTTTCCAGGCACTGCTGGACGGTTATTTCAGCTACACGCCGACCGAAGAGCAACTGGAGCAGGCCAAATCCTGGTATGCGCAAATGATGGATTCGGCAGAGAAAGGCAAGGCGTTCGAACAGGCAATAATGCCCGTGCAAATGCTGTCCCAGATCCCGTATTTCCAGCGCGAAACGCGTCGTGCATTACTCCCCTCTATCACGCTTAAAGAAGTGATGGATTATCGTACCGCGTTGAAGACGCATTCACGCCCAGAGTTTCTGATCGTCGGAAATATGAGTGAAGAACAATCGAAAACGCTCGCGCAAAATGTTCGCAAACAATTAGGCGCTAACGGTAACGAGTGGTGCCGAAATCAGGATGTGTTGGTTGAGAAACAGCAAAATGTGATCTTTGAAAAAGCAGGCAGCAGCACGGACTCTGCGCTGGCCGCTGTTTTCGTCCCAACGGGTTACGATGAGTTTGCTGGTTCTGCGTACAGCGCGGTGCTGGGGCAAATTATTCAGCCTTGGTTTTACAGTCAGTTGCGTACTGAAGAGCAGCTTGGCTACGCGGTATTTGCTTTCTCCATGAGCGTGGGCCGTCAGTGGGGCCTGGGTTTCTTGCTGCAAAGCAACGATAAACAGCCGGCGTATCTTTGGCAGCGTTACCAGGCTTTCTTCCCGCAGGCGGAAGAGAAACTGCGCAAGATGAAGCCCGAAGAGTTCGCTCAAATACAGCAGGCGGTTATCGCCCAGATGCAGCAAGCCCCGCAAACGTTAGGCGAAGAAGCGTCACAGCTGAGCAAAGATTTTGACAGAGGGAATCTGACGTTTGATTCGCGTGATAAAATCGTGGCCGAGATAAAATTGCTGACGCCTGAAAAGGTGGCTGATTTCTTCCACCAGGCGGTGGTGAAGCCACAAGGTATGGCCTGCTTATCCCAGATATCTGGCAGCCAGAATGGTAAGGCGGATTATGTTAATCCGCAGGGCTGGAAAGTTTGGGAAAGCGTCAGCGCATTACAGAAATCTATGCCCTGGAGCAAAAAAGAATGACCGATACCGCTGAGTCCCTTGATCCCTTACGTTTGCCGCTACAGGGTGAACGATTGATTGAAGCCTCAGCGGGAACGGGAAAAACGTACACCATTGCCGCCCTTTATCTGCGTTTGCTTTTAGGTTTGGGCGGCAATGCGGCTTTTTCACGCCCCCTTAGCGTGGAAGATCTGCTGGTCGTGACCTTTACCGAGGCCGCGACTGCCGAGCTGCGCGGGCGTATACGCGCTAATATCCATGAATTGCGTATCGCCTGTCTGCGCCAGAGTACCGATAATCCTCTCTATCTGCGCCTGCTTGAAGAGATCGCCGACAAGCAGCAGGCGGCGCAGTGGCTGTTGCTGGCCGAGCGGCAAATGGATGAAGCCGCCGTCTTTACCATTCACGGTTTTTGTCAGCGCATGTTGAGTTTGAATGCGTTTGAATCCGGCATGCTCTTTGAGCAACAGCTCATCGAAGATGAATCGGCGCTTCGTTACCAGGCCTGCGCGGATTATTGGCGGCGTCATTGCTATCCGTTGCCGCGCGATATTGCCGAAGCGGTACATGCCTTGTGGAAGGGGCCAGAGGATCTTCTGCGCTCTATCGATCGCTATCTTCAAGGTGAAGCGCCGGTCATCAAATCCCCGCCTCATGCGGATGAAACGCTTGCTGAACGGCACGAGAAAATCGTGTCGTTGATTGCCACCCTGAAGCAAAAGTGGTGCGATTCGGTGGGGGAAATCGACAGCATTATTGAAAACTCGGGCATCGATCGGCGTAAGTTTAACCGTGGCAATCAGGCGAAATGGATCGAAAAAATCAGCGCCTGGGCGCAGGAAGAGACGCGCGGATACCAGCTACCTGACGCGCTTGAAAAATTTTCCCAAAACTTTCTGGCAGAGCGCACCAAAGCCGACGGCTTTGTGCCGGAACACCCCCTGTTTGTTGCCATCGAAACCCTGCTGTCGCAGCCGCTTACGCTGAATGATCTGATGATCACGCGCGCCATGGCCGAGATCCGTGAAGCGGTCGCGCGTGAGAAAAATCGTCGTGGAGAACTGGGATTCGACGACATGCTGAGCCGACTGGATGCGGCACTGAGCAGCGAAAATGGTGAGGCGCTGGCTGCTGCGATCCGCACCCGGTTCCCGGTGGCAATGATCGACGAATTCCAGGATACTGACCCACAGCAATATCGCATTTTCCGTCGGATCTGGCGCAAGCAACCTGATACCGCGCTACTCCTGATTGGCGACCCCAAACAGGCGATTTATGCTTTTCGCGGCGCGGATATTTTCACCTACATGAAGGCGCGTAGCGAGGTCGAGGCGCATTACACCCTCGACACTAACTGGCGTTCAGCGCCTGGTATGGTCGCCAGCGTAAATACCCTTTTTGAGCGGATGGATGCGGCCTTTATGTTCAAGGAAATTCCATTCTCTTCCGTTAAGTCCGCACCGCAAAATAGTGCTCTTCGCTTCGAATATCAGGGAAAAAACCAGCCGGCCATGAACTTCTGGCTGATGAATGGCGAAGGCTGTGGCGTCAGCGACTACCAGACCACGATGGCTCAGCAATGCGCGGCGCAGATCCGCGATTGGCTAAGCGCCGGCGTGCGTGGCGAAGCGTTACTGTGGAAAGGCGAAAAGGCAAAACCGGTTAGCGCTTCAGACATTACCGTGTTGGTTCGCAGTCGACAGGAGGCGTCGCTGATTCGTGACGCGCTCACATTACTTGATATTCCCTCGGTGTATTTATCCAACCGCGACAGCGTTTTTGAAACCCTTGAGGCGCAGGAGATGCTGTGGCTGCTGCAGGCTGTGTTAACGCCCGAGCGCGAGAGTACGCTGCGTAGCGCGCTGGCAAGCTCCATGTTGGGCCTCAACGCGCGAGACATTGATGCGCTGAATAATGATGAAGCGGCATGGGACGCGGTGGTAGAAGAATTTGTCCATTACCGCGAGCGCTGGTTAAAGCGCGGCGTGATGGCCATGCTGCGTGAACTGATGTCTCAGCGCCACGTCGCTGAAAATATGCTGGCGAGTTCCGGTGGTGAGCGGCGTCTGACTGACATTTTGCACCTCAGCGAACTGTTGCAGGAAGCCGGCTCGCAACTCGAAAGCGAACACGCGCTGGTGCGCTGGTTATCACAACATATTGCCGATCCAAACAGTAATGCGGCAAGTCAACAGATGCGACTCGAAAGCGATAAGCATCTGGTGAAAATTGTCACTATTCACAAGTCGAAAGGGCTGGAATATCCGCTGGTTTGCCTGCCGTTTATCGCGAATTATCGCGCACAGGATCAGGCGTTTTATCACGATCGTGACTCGTTTGAAGCGATTCTCGATCTCAGCCGAGCGGACGCCAGTATTGAACTCGCGGAGGCTGAACGTCTGGCAGAAGATTTGCGCCTGCTCTACGTGGCGTTAACGCGGTCTGTCTGGCATTGCAGCCTTGGCGTTGCGCCGCTTTTCCGTCGTCGTGGCGAGAAAACCGGTGAAAGCGATTTTCATCAAAGCGCACTCGGACGCCTGATACAGCAAGGTGAGCCAAAAGATGCCGCAGGGCTGAAGCAGTGCCTTGAGGCGCTGTGCGATGAGAATATCGCGCTTCAGATCCCGGGGCCGATTGATTCGACACGCTGGCAGATGCCGGAGATCTCCGCGCCTGATTTAAGCGCGCGGCAAATTACGCGTGGGCTTGTGGATGACTGGCGCGTGACGAGCTATTCCGGGTTGCAGCAGCATGGACAGAATTTTGCGCAAGAATTAATGCCAAAACTCGACGTGGATGCGTCGGGAGTCGGCGAAGTAATTGAGCAACCGGCGCTTACGCCGCATCAATTCCCGCGTGGCGCATCGCCGGGAACATTCTTGCACAGCCTGTTTGAAGAGCTGGATTTTACACAACCTGTTTCGCCGGAGTGGGTGGCTGAGATGCTGCAAAAAGGCGGTTACGATGGGCACTGGCAACCTGTTCTGACGGAGTGGGTCACCTCGATTTTGCAGGCGCCGCTTACGGAATCGGGTATATCTCTGAGCCAGCTCACCGCCAAAGAAAAACAGGTAGAGATGGAATTTTATATTCCTATCGCCGGTCCGTTGACGGCGGGGGCGCTGGATGGCCTTGTCCGCGAATATGATCCGTTGTCGAAAGCGTGTCCGGTGCTGAATTTCCGCCAGGTGAGCGGCATGCTAAAAGGCTTTATCGACCTTGTTTTCCGCCATGACGGTCGCTATTACCTGCTGGATTACAAATCCAACTGGCTGGGTGATAGCAGCGAGGCGTATACCCAACAGGCGATGGCCGCTGCGATGCAGTCGCACCGTTATGATTTGCAGTATCAGCTTTATACGTTGGCGCTCCATCGATATCTGCGTCATCGCATCGCGGATTACGCCTATGAGCAGCATTTTGGTGGTGTGATTTATTTGTTTTTACGAGGGATTGACGCGAACGATCCGCACTCCGGGATTTTTACAACGCGCCCTGACGCTTCGCTGGTGGATAAAATGGACATGCTGTTCGCGGCAAGGACGGAAGAGGTGGCTGAATGACGATGCAAGCGTTACTGCTCGAGGCGGTCGAACAACGTGTTTTGCGCCCACTCGATGCACAGTTTGCCATGATGGTGGCGGGCAATGACCAGCCAGCCGTCATGCTGGCCGCCGCTATTCTCAGTAGAGATGCGGGTGAAGGGCATGTTTGTTTACCGCTCTCGCGTCTGGTGATCGATGACAAAACCCCGGCCCCCTTACAAGCGAGTTTTGCGCTGGTGGGCGAAACGGCTAACTGGCAGGACGTCTTGTTGCAATCCCATGCCGTCAGCACCGGCGATCGGCCGACGCCACTGATCCTGTGCGCTGAGCGGCTCTATCTCAATCGCATGTGGCGAAATGAGCTGGCGATTGCCCGCTTCTTCAACGAGTCAAATCAACCGTTGCCTTACGATCCTGCCCAGTTACATCAAACGCTGAACGCGTTATTTGATGAGAGTGAGTCGGTGAACTGGCAAAAAGTGGCGGCGGCGGTTGCGCTAACCCGGCGTATTTCCGTGATTTCAGGCGGGCCAGGAACGGGTAAAACCACCACGGTGGCAAAATTGCTGGCCGCTCTGATTCAAATGGCGGGTGAACAAAAATGCCGAATTCGTCTGGCCGCGCCGACAGGAAAAGCCGCTGCGCGACTGACAGAATCGCTGGGCGGCGCATTGCAAAAACTCCCGCTCAACGATGCGCAACGCACCTTGTTCCCGAATGAAGCCAGCACGTTGCACCGTTTGCTGGGCGCCCAGCCGGGCAGCCAGCGCCTGCGTTATCACGCGGGCAACCCGCTGCATCTGGATGTGCTGGTGGTGGACGAAGCCTCCATGATCGATCTGACGATGATGTCGCGTCTGATTGACGCCTTGCCGCCCCATGCCAGAGTGATTTTCCTCGGCGATCGCGATCAGCTCGCTTCGGTTGAAGCGGGCGCTGTGCTGGGTGATATCTGTCATTACGCCAGCGCGGGTTATACGTTACCGCGCGCGCAGGAATTATCGGAACTCACAGGATGTTCGATTGAAGGCTCGTCCGATCCGGTGGCGGGCGCGTTACGTGACAGCTTGTGTTTACTGCAAAAAAGCTATCGATTCGGCAGTGATTCCGGTATCGGCCAGCTTGCCGCGGCGGTCAATCGCGGCGATCGACATGCCATTCGCGCGGTGTTTAAGGGGGCTTTTGCTGACATAGAAAAAAAGCCGCTGCAAACGGGTGAAGAGTATCTGGCGATGCTTGAAGATGCGGTTCAGGGTTATCAGCGTTTTCTGCACGGTGTTCACCAGCAGGAATCGCCGGAAGCGGTTATCGCGGCTTTCGGTGAATATCAGCTCCTGTGTGCCCTTCGTGAGGGGCCGTTCGGTGTGACGGGGCTTAACGAACGCCTGGAGCAGACGTTATCTCAGAAGCGTAAAATCATCCGCCAGCCGCATTCACGCTGGTATGAAGGGCGACCTGTGATGATTTCACGCAACGATAGCGCTCTCGGGCTGTTTAATGGTGATATCGGTATTGCTCTCGATCGCGGGCAGGGGCTTCGCGTGTGGTTCCAGATGCCGGATGGCAGCGTGAAATCGGTCCAGCCAAGCCGATTGCCGGAACACGAAACGGCATGGGCGATGACGGTGCATAAATCGCAAGGTTCTGAGTTTGATCACGCGGTGTTGATTCTGCCTGTGCAAATGTCGCCGGTCATTACGCGTGAACTGGTTTACACCGCTATCACCCGCGCCCGTAGGCAGCTATCGCTCTACGCCGATGAACGCGTGCTGACGCAGGCGGTCACGACGCGCATTGAGCGTCGCAGTGGGTTAAGCGCCATCTTTGAGTCAGTCTGAAATTCGCCCTCTCCCAATGGGAAAGGGCAGTTAACGTGCGGGTTTACCCCAGGTCTGCCATCAGCACTTTTGAACGGCGCTGATAGTTGTACATCTCTTTTTTACTCTCAGGCAGTGAATCAATATCTACCGGCGTAAAGCCGCGTTCCTGGAACCAGTGAATGCTGCGCGTCGTGAGCACAAACAGCTTACTCAACCCAATTTGTCGTGCCTGCGCTGCAACACGTTCGAGCAGGACTTCCCCTCGCGATGAGCTGCGGTAATCGGGATGGACGGCCACGCAGGCCATCTCACCGATTTTTTCTTCCGGGAAGGGGTAAAGCGCCGCACAGGCGATGGTCAGATTATCGCGCTGGATGATGGTGAATTTGTCGATTTCCATCTCCAGTTGCTCACGGGAGCGGCGCACCAAAATTCCCTGTTGCTCCAGCGGGCGAATCAGCTCCAGAATGCCGCCGATATCGTTAATGGTGGCGCGGCGAATTTGCTCTGCACTCTCCATCACGATCTGCGTGCCGATACCGTCGCGTGAGAACAACTCCTGCAGCAAAGCACCGTCTTCCTGATAGCTGATGAGATGGCTGCGCCGTACGCCGCTACGACAGGCCTTAACCGCACCACGCAGGAAACGCACGGTCCCCGAGTGATAATCCCCTTCGGCTTCCAGCGTTTCGACGCGCGCCTGGGCTTCGTTAGGGAAGAGTTCAGAAACAATATTCCCTTGTTCATCAAACACACCCTGAGAGGAGCAGAATCCAATCATCTTTTCTGCTTTGAGTTTAATCGCCAACTGAGTGGCGACCTCTTCAGAGGTGAGGTTGAAGCTCTCGCCCGTTACGGAAACGGCAACCGGACCCATCAAGACAATCGCGCCGCTGTCCAGTTGACGATGAATCGCTTCTTCATCAATACGGCGAATACGTCCGCTGTGGCAGTAATCCACACCGTCATCCACGCCCAGCGGCTGTGAGATGATGAAATTGCCGCTGACCACGTTAATATGAGCGCCCTGCAACGGTGTATTGTTGAGGCTCATTGACAGGCGTGCAGTGATATCCAGCTGTAAAAGTCCGGCGGCTTGTTTCACCAGTTCCAGCGTTTTGGCGTCCGTCACGCGGGTATGTTTATGGTAAATCGGTTCGTGATGATGAGCGGCAAGGTTAGCGTCGATCTGTGGTCGAGCGCCGTAGACGACGACCAGACGAATACCCAGGCTGTGCAACAGGCCGATGTCATTGACGATACTGGAAAAGTTTTCATGTTCAATGGCTTCGCCACCCAACATGATGACAAACGTTTTTCCCCGATGGGTATTGATGTAGGGAACGGAATGGCGAAATCCCTGGACCAACTCGGTTCTACGTTCCTTTACCACGGCACAACCCTCAGTGAATGTTTATTCGTATTTTGTGTATTTTTATTCGATTATTGCCGCGCGTGCAAGCCTAAATTCTGAGGGAACCAGAGAATTTATTGAGTGATGCGTGCGTTAACGTATGATTGTTTACCCTTTTATTGATGACAGGTTATGCGTCATTCGTTAAAGTTTTCGGTCAATTTGGACGTTTTACTTATTAATTTGATGTATTGCTCGGGAGAGGCATGTCGGGATCCAAAACAGCAATAAGCCGCCGCCGTTTGTTACAAGGGGCCGGGGCGATATGGTTGCTAAGCGTCAGTCAGGTTGCACTTGCCGCCGCAAGCCATGTCGTGGCGGTGCGCGTCTGGCCGTCTTCGACGTATACGCGCGTGACGGTAGAGTCCAATCAGGTGCTGAAATATAAGCAATTTGCACTCAGCAACCCGGAACGCGTGGTGGTGGATATCGAAGGGGTGAATCTAAACTCTGTGCTGAAGGGCATGAGTGCGCAGATCCGCGGTGACGATCCTTATATTAAATCTGCCCGCGTTGGCCAGTTTGATCCGCAAACCGTGCGAATGGTGTTCGAGCTGAAACAGAACGTGAAGCCGCAACTGTTTGCGCTGGCGCCCGTTGCGGGTTTTAAAGAGCGTCTGGTGATGGATCTCTATCCGTCAAATGCGACAGATATTCAGGATCCGCTCCTGGCTCTGCTTGAGGATTACAACAAAGGCGATCTCGACCGACATGTTCCGCCTGCGCAAAGTGGCCCTCAGCCGGGGAAAGCAGGGCGCGATCGTCCGATCGTGATCATGCTCGATCCTGGACATGGCGGAGAAGATTCCGGTGCGGTGGGCAAATATCGCACGCGCGAAAAAGATGTGGTACTGCAAATTGGTCGGCGTCTGAAAGCGCTGATCGATAAAGAAGGCAATATGCGCGCCTATATGACGCGAAATGAAGATGTTTTCATTCCGCTGAAAGTGCGGGTGGCTAAAGCCCAAAAGCAGCGTGCTGACCTGTTTGTCTCTATTCACGCCGATGCTTTTACCAGCCGACAGCCCAGCGGTTCGTCCGTGTTTGCTCTCTCAACTAAAGGGGCGACCAGTACGGCGGCAAGATTCTTAGCGGATTCCCAAAATGCGTCTGACCTTATCGGTGGGGTGAGCAAAAGCGGTGACCGTTATGTCGATCACACCCTGTTCGATATGGTGCAATCGCTGACCATTACCGATAGCCTGAAATTTGGTAAAGCGGTGTTGGGTAAACTTGGGAATGTGAACAAGCTGCACAAGAACAGCGTGGAACAGGCAGGGTTTGCGGTATTGAAAGCTCCGGATATTCCCTCGATCCTCGTCGAAACGGCGTTTATCAGTAATGTTGAAGAGGAGCGAAAGCTCAAGACGGCGAAATTCCAGCAGGAAGTGGCTGAGTCAATTTTGGCAGGGATAAAGGCGTATTTCTCGGATGGCGCGACGTTGGCCAGAAGAGGGTAGATTCTAAAGCCGGGTTCGCGCCCGGCGAATCATCACATCACAAACGACAGATACAAAAAAACACCCAGAAGGGTGTCAATTGTTTAGAAGAATTGGTTGCGGGGGCCAGATTTGAACTGACGACCTTCGGGTTATGAGCCCGACGAGCTACCAGGCTGCTCCACCCCGCGTCCGTCTTTTACTCTTCCATCGAGTAAATCTTCTTACTACTTATTCTACAGCTTAGTTGGTTGCGGGGGCCAGATTTGAACTGACGACCTTCGGGTTATGAGCCCGACGAGCTACCAGGCTGCTCCACCCCGCGTCCGGTTTTACTCTTCCATCGAGTAAAATAACTAACTGCTTTACTTCTTACGGCTTAATTGGTTGCGGGGGCCAGATTTGAACTGACGACCTTCGGGTTATGAGCCCGACGAGCTACCAGGCTGCTCCACCCCGCGTCCGTGGATGCGCACTATACTCGGATGACTTTTTGATGCAACCCTTTTTCAAAGAAAAAGTTAAATTAGTATGTAATTTGAACGACATCGCGCATTCGGGTTATTTAATGCGCAAAATCGGCCTTAGGGCGTGGTATCGCATTTCCTTCGCTCTGGCGGTTTGTTATCTTCATTAAGAAGATATAGGGCAACTTTAAGACGAGATATAATGAAAGGACGTTGGGCGAAGTATCTGATGACAGGCGCAATGGTAGCGATTCTTGCGGCTTGCTCTTCCAAACCGACCGATCGCGGTCAGCAATATAAAGATGGGAAATTCTCTCAGCCTTTCTCTTTAGTTAACCAGCCAGACGCCGTCGGCGCGCCAATCAATGCCGGTGACTTCGCTGAGCAGGTCAACCAGATCCGCACCGCATCGCCACGTTTATATGGCTCGCAGAATAGCGTCTATAACGCCGTTCAGGACTGGTTACGTGCCGGAGGCGATACGCGCACTATGCGTCAATACGGTATTGACGCCTGGCAGATGGAAGGTGCCGATAACTACGGCAACGTCCAGTTTACCGGTTACTACACGCCGGTCATCCAGGCGCGACACACCCGCCAGGGCGAATTCCAGTATCCTCTTTATCGTATGCCTCCAAAACGTGGGCGTCTGCCATCCCGCGCTGAGATCTATTCTGGTGCGCTGAACGAGACCTATGTGCTGGCCTACAGCAACTCCCTGATGGATAACTTCATTATGGATGTTCAGGGCAGCGGATATATCGATTTTGGTGATGGCTCGCCGCTTAACTTCTTCAGCTACTCCGGTAAAAATGGTCACGCGTATCGCAGCATTGGCAAAGTGCTGATCGACCGTGGTGAAGTAAAGAAAGAAGATATGTCGATGCAGGCGATCCGCGAGTGGGGCGAAAAACACAGCGAAGCCGAAGTGCGTGAGCTGCTGGAGCAGAACCCGTCCTTCGTATTCTTCAAGCCGCAAAACTATGCCCCTGTGAAAGGCGCGAGCGCTGTACCGTTAATTGGCCGCGCGTCGGTGGCCTCGGATCGCTCAATTATTCCAGCAGGAACCACGCTGTTAGCAGAAGTCCCACAGCTGGACAATAACGGCAAGTTCAGCGGTCAGTATGAATTACGCCTGATGGTGGCGCTGGACGTGGGTGGCGCAATTAAAGGCCAGCACTTCGATATTTATCAAGGCGTGGGTCCTGATGCGGGCCATCGCGCGGGTTGGTATAACCACTATGGTCGCGTGTGGGTGTTGAAGCCAGCTCCTGGCGCAGGCAACGTTTTCAGCGGCTGATTGTGGTAATATCGAGCACATAGTTTTCCTCCTTCTCCTTATAGGAGAAGGGCGGGGTGAGGATCAGTCCTCACCCTTTTTACATCTGAGGTCTTATGTCTGTGGTAATCAGCGATGCCTGGCGTCAACGCTTTGGCGGTACTGCACGTTTATACGGTGAAAAAGCTCTGCATCTGTTTGCGCAATCGCACGTCTGCGTCGTGGGCATTGGCGGGGTTGGGTCATGGGCGGCTGAAGCACTGGCGCGCACAGGTATTGGCGCCATCACATTGATTGATATGGATGATGTCTGCGTCACCAATACCAATCGTCAGATCCACGCGCTGCGCGATAACGTTGGGCAGTCTAAATCAGACGTCATGGCCGATCGCATTCGACTCATTAACCCTGAATGTCGTGTGACGGTCATTGATGATTTCGTGACGGCAGAGAATGTCGCGGAATATATGAGCGCAGGTTTTAGCTATGTGATTGATGCTATCGACAGTGTCCGTCCAAAAGCGGCCCTGATTGCTTATTGCCGCCGCTATAAAGTCCCTTTGGTGACAACGGGCGGTGCGGGTGGACAAATTGATCCTACGCAGATCCAGGTCACCGATCTGGCGAAAACCATTCAGGATCCTCTTGCCGCCAAACTGCGTGAGAGGCTGAAGAGCGATTTCAACGTGGTGAAAAACAGTAAAGGAAAACTGGGCGTTGACTGCGTATTCTCGACGGAAGCGCTCGTTTATCCGCAGGCAGATGGCTCCGTTTGCGCGATGAAAAGCACCGCGGAAGGGCCAAAACGAATGGACTGTGCCTCAGGATTTGGCGCAGCCACGATGGTGACTGCGACCTTTGGCTTTGTGGCGGTATCGCATGCGCTCAAGAAAATGATCGCGAAAGCAAATCGTCAGGCCTGAGCCTCACGCGCCGCGTTTTGCACGGCTTCACTCAGCGCGGCAAGTCCCTGACTGCGTGAGGCGCTCAGCTGACTACGCAGCCCCAGCTCATCAAAAAGCGCCAGCGGATCGTTCTTAAGCAGATGATCCGCACTTTTGCCTTCCACTGCCGTTAACAACACGGCCAACAGACCGCGCACGATGCGTCCTTCGCTATCGCCAAAGAAATGCAGTTCATTCCCTGATGCCCTCGCACCCAGCCAGACGCGGTTTTCGCAGCCTGCAATTTCTTTGGCCTGCGCTTTTAGCGCATCGGAAAGCGGCGGAAGCTGCTTGCCCAGCATAATCAGCTGGCGGTATTTATCTTCCCACTGCGTGAGCGGAATGAACGTTTGTCGCAGCGTCTCTTCAGTAATCACGCTACCGAAAGGGTGTCCGGTTAAAGCTGAACCTGTCATTAATCCACCAGAAGTTGAAGGGCGCGATCGACGGCGGCAACGAGGGCTTCGACGTCATTTTGCGTATTATAAGGTGCAAAAGAGGCGCGGAGCGTTCCGGTTACACCTAGCGCAGCGAGAAGCGGCTGGGCGCAGTGCTGTCCGGCGCGTAAAGCGATGCCGTATCCCGCGAGCAGCGTTACCATATCGCTGTGATGTACTCCGGCAAAATCAAACGCCAGCAGGCTGGAATCCTGTACGCGGAAAGAGCGAAAACCGGGACGCTTTTTCAGCTCTTCCTCTGCGAGCGTTGCCAGCCCGCGACTCCAGTTTTCTGCCTGCGCGACGTCGGTTTGCGCCAGCCATTCCAGCGCGGCGCTCAACCCAATCACGCCCGCCACGTTTGGCGTTCCGGCTTCAAGACGATACGGTATTTCCTGTGTTTTAAACCCGTCGAACGTCACCTCGGTGATCATCTTGCCACCGCCCAACCATGGGGTCATTTGCGCCAACAGTTCCGGTTTGCCATACAACGCGCCAATGCCCGTTGGGCCATAAAGTTTGTGAGCGGAGAAGGCGTAGAAGTCGATATCCAGTTTTTGCACGTCGGCCGGAAAATGAACCACGCCCTGTGCACCGTCAACCATTACGACAACGTTGTTTGCATGTGCAATCTCAATCGCGCGGGCGAGATCCGGGCAACCACCCGTGACGTTAGACATCTGCCCCAGCGCCAGAATCCGACTGCGCGAGGTGATGAGCTCAGGCAAGCGCGCGATATCAGGTAAGAAATCGGCCCCCAGCGGGAGCTTCACAACACGCGCGCCGGTTTGTTCTGCCACCATGAGCCACGGCACCAGGTTAGCGTGATGTTCTGCTTCGCTGACAATAATTTCATCGCCAGGCTTAAGGCGCGGGCGGGCGTAGCATTGCGCGACCATATTGATGGCTTCGGTGGTGCCGCGCGTCCAGACGATATTTTTACCGCTTTCGGCGTTTAATAAATTAGCCACCTGATCGCGTGCGGCTTCGTAACGTGCGGTCAATCGCTGGGCTTCAGCAAACTGGCTACGATGGACGTTTCCGGCGCTCAGACGATAAAAATCCTGTGTTGCCTCGATCACGGCCAGCGGCTTTAAGGCCGTGGCGGCACTATCAAGATAAACACCGGCATCGGCCAGCGCGGGAAACTGCGCGCGAAAGTGCGCAGGGCTGAAAGCGTTCATAGAATTCCTCATTTCAATCACGGGATCGTCGCGCAAATTTTGCAAGAGGGCAAGGCAGTTGATCTGTATCGGAATTGTCTGCTTATCCTGGCACTCTCACAGAAGCAGGTTATGCTAAATAGTGTTAGGCGAAAGCATAAGCCTGTTACTCATTAAGATTTTAATAGCATGAATTGCTAAAGGAGATAAATCATGAATAAGACTGCCGCAATCATTTCTGCCTGTGTGATGACCTTTGCCCTGAGCGCATGTTCCGGTAATAACTACGTTATGCACACCAATGATGGCCGCACCATCGTGTCCGATGGCAAACCTAAAACCGATAACGAAACCGGAATGATCTCGTACAAAGATGCGAACGGTAACAAGCAGCAGATCAACCGCTCTGATGTGAAAGAGATGGTAGAGCTGGATAAATAAGGCGCTGAATTTTAGCCAAAAAAAAGCACCGCAAATAGGCGGTGCTACATTAATCACTATGGACAGACAGGGTAAATGTACAGGAAGTGAAAAAAGGGTAGCTTCGCTACCATGATCTGAATAGCAGACCAATTGCAAACACAACAACACAACATCACAACCGCAAGCCAAAAGCCCTTCAGAACACGCATTCCAAAAAAAGCTTTTCGTTCCGGCTCAGGAAGTGCCGCCACTATAGGTATTTGCTGGTAGTTCCTCAACGGACAAATTATAATGGCTCAGATAAAAAAAACTAATAGGTTAAACATTGTTTCCTATCTGTTAAATGCCTTTAACATCTAAGCCTGATAACCATGTCAAAGCGATTACCACCCTTAAATGCATTACGTGTTTTTGATGCCGCAGCGCGCCATCTTAGCTTCACTCGTGCGGCCGATGAGCTTTTTGTGACACAGGCCGCAGTAAGTCACCAAATCAAGTCACTTGAGGACTTTTTGGGGCTTAAACTGTTTCGTCGTCGCAACCGTTCATTGCTTCTGACGGAAGAAGGCCAGAGCTATTTTCAGGATATTAAAGATATTTTTTCCCAGCTAACGGAAGCCACACGTAAACTTCAGGCACGTAGTGCTAAAGGTGCGCTGACGGTCAGTTTATTACCCAGTTTTGCTATTCATTGGCTGGTGCCAAGACTCTCAAGCTTTAACTCAGCTTATCCGGAAATTGATGTCAGAATCCAGGCGGTTGACCGTCAGGAAGATAAACTCGCGGACGATGTTGATGTGGCGATCTTTTATGGTCGCGGCAATTGGCCGGGCTTGCGCGTCGAAAAATTATACGCAGAATATCTGCTGCCGGTCTGTTCACCTCTGCTGCTTACGGGCGACAAAGCGTTGAAAACACCTGATGATTTAGCGCAACATACGCTTTTGCATGATGCTTCTCGCCGCGACTGGCAAACTTATACCCGCCAGTTGGGTCTAAACCATATCAATGTGCAGCATGGCCCCATCTTTAGCCACAGCGCGATGGTGTTACAGGCTGCCATACACGGACAGGGCGTTGCGTTGGCGAACAACGTGATGGCTCAGTCCGAAATTGAGGCAGGCCGCCTGGTCTGCCCATTTAATGATGTTCTGGTCAGCAAGAATGCTTTTTATCTGGTTTGTCATGACAGTCAGGCAGAACTGGGTAAAATAGCCGCCTTCCGGCAGTGGATACTGTTGAAGGCGGCACACGAACAAGAAAAATTCCGCTTTCGGTATGAGTAATCACTTCTTTTGTGTGCCGGGCACGCATAACTTTAGGACAGAGACATGACCAGCCGTTTCATGCTGATTTTTGCCGCAGTCAGTGGCTTTATTTTTGTTGCATTGGGCGCTTTTGGCGCGCATGTATTAAGCAAATCCTTAGGGGTTGTGGAGATGGGCTGGATTCAAACCGGCCTTGAATATCAAGCGTTTCACACGCTGGCCATCTTTGGGCTTGCTGTGGCAATGCAGCGCCGAATCAGCATTTGGTTTTACTGGAGCAGTGTCTTCATGGCGCTCGGAACCGTGCTGTTTAGTGGCAGTTTGTACTGCCTCGCACTTTCGCATTTACGCCTGTGGGCGTTTGTTACACCGGTCGGAGGTTTTAGCTTCCTGGCGGGTTGGGTATTAATGTTTATCGGAGCTATCCGTCTGAAACGCAAGGGCGTTGGTCATGAATAAGGTTGTTTTATATTGTCGCCCGGGGTTTGAGAAAGAGTGCGCCGCGGAAATCACCGATAAAGCGGCGCGCCGTGAGGTGTTCGGCTTTGCACGCGTGAAAGAGAACGCGGGCTATGTGGTCTTCGAGTGCTATCAGCCCGATGACGCCGACAAACTGGTACGTGAGTTACCGTTCAGTTCATTAATTTTTGCCCGTCAGATGTTTGTTGCGGGTGAACTGCTGCGCGATCTACCACCCGAAGATCGTATCTCGCCTATCTCCGGAATGCTGCAAGGCGTTGTAGAGAAAGGCGGCGATTTGCGCGTTGAAGTGGCTGACACCAACGAAAGCAAAGAGCTGATGAAGTTCTGCCGCAAATTAACCGTGCCGCTACGCGCGGCATTGCGCGAAGTGGGCGTACTCACTAACTACGAGACGCCTAAGCGTCCTGTCGTTCATGTGTTCTTTATTGCGCCGGGCTGTTGTTATACGGGTTATTCCTACACGACAAACAATTCACCGTTTTATATGGGTATCCCGCGTCTGAGATTCCCTTCAGATGCGCCGAGTCGTTCCACGCTGAAACTGGAAGAGGCATTCCACGTTTTTATTCCTGCCGACGAGTGGGATGAACGCCTTGCTAACGGGATGCACGCGGTTGATCTGGGTGCTTGTCCTGGCGGCTGGACCTATCAGCTGGTGAAACGCAACATGTGGGTGGCTTCGGTAGATAACGGTCCGATGGCGCAAAGCCTGATGGATACCGGACAGGTCACCTGGCTGCGTGAAGACGGCTTCCGCTATCGTCCGACCCGTAACAACATCACCTGGATGGTGTGCGATATGGTTGAGAAACCCGCAAAAGTGGCTGCATTGATGGCGACCTGGCTGGTTAACGGCTGGTGCCGTGAGACGATTTTTAACCTCAAGTTGCCAATGAAAAAACGCTACGAAGAGGTGTCTCAAAACCTGGCGTACATTCAGGAACAGCTGAATGCCCAGGGGATTAACGCTGAAATTCAGGCGCGCCAGCTCTATCATGACCGCGAAGAAGTGACGGTGCACGTCCGTCGCTGGTGGGCGGCTGTGGGTGGTCGTCGCGACGAGCGATAATACCTGTGCCCTTCATTCTTCACGGATGAAGGGCAATTATTTGACTAACCTTAATTGCTGCAAATTCCCGTCTAGCTGTAAATCGATTTGTAATCTCGCCACATCCCGGCAAATAAACGCCATCTCTTTATGCGCGTCCAGCTTCTTGCGCCACTTCTCGGGCACATCCTCAAGATGAGCGTAAATCCCTTCGAGATCCTGAAAATCAGTCAGCAGCTGTGCGGCACTTTTGGGACCAATACCCGCGACGCCCGGAACTTTTGAACTGCTGATCCCGGCAAGCCCCCAGTAGTCAGGGAGTTGCTGAGGTGACACGCCAAATTCGCTGGCGATAAACGGCGCATCGAGCCAGCGTTTCTGGAAATAATCACGAATGCGGATGGTGGGGGAAAGAAGCTGGCAATAGCCTTTGTCAGTGGAAACAATTGTTGCCTGGTGGCCAGCACCCGCCACTTTTATCGCCAGCGTTGCTGCCAAATCGTCTGCTTCATTACCTTGTGCGCCCCAACAGGGAACGCCGCGTTGTTCGAACGCTGCGCGGAGAGCAGGCATCTCGGCATGCAGGTCATCGGGCATGGGCGCACGACCTGCCTTGTAGTCGGGTAAACGTTGATGGCGCCAGCCAGTGTTACGGGCTTCGTCATCGAAGACGGCAACCACATGGGTCGGCTGACTGTGGCGAATAAGCTGCTCCAGCGCGTTCAGGCAAGTATCCTTGCATGGCGTGCCTTGTACCGCATGAATGCGGCGGATTAGATTTAACGCATCAACAATCAGCAAATGAACGGCCACAGACATTCTCCCTTTTATCCAGTCGAATAAGGGTAACACTGCGAAGAGAAGGAAACTATGAAAGGCGGAGATAACGGGAAGGTGCCTCGCAGAACGAGGCACTTTTTTGACTTAATCGCAGGTCACGATTTTCATCGCCAGACCGCCGCGAGAGGTTTCGCGGTATTTGGCATTCATGTCTTTGCCCGTTTCGTACATTGTTTCGATAACTTTATCGAGACAGACGCGCGGCTCGCTGGTACGGCGAAGCGCCATACGTGCAGCATTGACCGCTTTGACGGAGGCAATCGCATTACGCTCGATGCAAGGCACCTGAACTTGTCCGGCGACCGGATCGCAGGTCAACCCAAGGTTGTGCTCCATGCCGATTTCAGCCGCGATGCAAACCTGCGTAGGGCTGCCGCCTAACAGCTCGGCTAGACCCGCAGCCGCCATGGAGCAGGCAACGCCTACTTCACCCTGACAGCCAACTTCAGCGCCAGAAATGGACGCGTTCATTTTGTAAAGTGAGCCAATGGCGCTGGTCACCAGCATGTAGCGAGCCAGTGAGTTGGCGTTAACTTCACGGATAAACTTATCGTAATAAGCCAGAACCGCAGGAACGATACCGCACGCGCCGTTAGTCGGGGCAGTCACCACGCGACCACCTGCTGCATTTTCTTCATTTACGGCCAGCGCGAACATGTTGATCCAGTCAACAACCGCCATCGGGTCGGTCGTGGTTTTGTCGGTGCTCACCAGCATACGGCGTAACGCGGCAGCACGACGCGGAACGCGCAGTTTGCCCGGTAAAACGCCTTCAGTGGTAATGCCACGTTCAATCCCGCCACGCATCACATCCCAGACGTTATTGAAGTGCTGTTCAAGCTCTTCTTTGCTGTGCAGCGCCAGTTCGTTTTTCATCATCAGGCCGGAGAGCGACAGGCCCGTTTCCTGGCAGTGACGCTGTAAATCCGCCGCATTTTTGTACGGATAAGGCACGGCAACGGATGAATCATTGGACTGACCAAAATGCTCTTCGTCGACGATAAAACCGCCGCCGATAGAATAATAAGTCTGGCTGTAAATCGCCTTTTCGCCTGCCAGCGCGGTAATACGCATACCGTTCTCGTGCAGGGAGAGGTTGTCGGCATGGAAATTCATGCACTTATCAACCGGGAACTCCACCTCGTGGTCACCGTTTGCCAGAAGCAGGCGGCCATGCGTGTTCACGTCCTGGATAAAGCCCGGGATGGCATCAATATCGACACTGTCCGGCAGGTTACCCGCCAGGCCCATAATGATGGCGATGTCGGTGTGGTGGCCTTTACCCGTCAGGGAAAGGGAACCGTAAACATCAACAACCACGCGCGTGACGTCGTGCAGAATGCCGCGTGCAATCAAGTCATCCGTGAATTGTTTACCGGCTTTCATCGGCCCGACAGTGTGAGAGCTGGAAGGACCAATACCGATTTTAAAGATATCGAATACGCTAATCATGATGCGTCCATTGCTATCAGTCAGAGGAAGGGTGCGCCGTCCAAAGACGGCGCGGGAGGTATTAGCTGAACAGCGAGAAGAAGATAGCGGAGATAGCAATCAGACCCATAATCACAACGAATACGTTGCTGACGTGGCCGCTGTACTTACGCATCGCCGGTACTTTCTGAATCGCATACATCGGCATCAGGAACAGAATCATTGCAATGATTGGGCCGCCCAGGGTTTCGATCATGCCGAGAATGCTCGGGTTCATGGTCGCTACCGCCCAGGTGGTCAACAGCATGAACAGTGCAGTGATCTTGTTCAGTTTGTTGATTTCAATGCTTTTGCCTTTACCACGCAGAGATTTAATCACCATACCGTTGAAGCCTTCACGTGCGCCGAGGTAGTGGCCCAGGAAGGATTTGGTGATAGCAATAATCGCGATGATTGGCGCCATCCAGGCAATCAGCGGTGCGTTAAAGTGGTTAGCCAGGTAAGACAGAATAGAAATGTTCTGTGCTTTTGCTGCCGCCAGATCCGCTGGGGACAGGCTCAATACACAGCTGAAGACGAAGAACATAACGGTAATCACCATCATGACGTGAGCGCGTGCCAGGATGCTGGAACATTTCTTCTCTGCGCCCTGACCGTACTCTTCACGTTTTGCAACAGCGAAAGAAGAGATGATCGGGGAGTGGTTGAAGGAGAAGACCATGACCGGGATAGCCAGCCACAGGGTCATCCACAAACCGTTACCGGTAGCAGACGCACTGCTAAAGGAGAGGGTTTCCAGCGCTGCGCTGTTCCACTGTGGGATCAGGTAGCACGCCAGCACCATCAGGGCAACCACGAACGGGAATACCAGAACGCTCATCGCTTTCACGATCATCTGCTCGCCGAAACGAACGATAGTCATCATGCCCAGAATCAGAATCAGAGACAGAATGGCACGCGGTGGTGGCGTCATGTGCAGCTGGTGCGTCATGAAGCTTTCCACGGTGTTAGTGATCGCCACGCTGTAAACCAGCAGAATTGGGTAGATAGCGAAGAAGTAAAGCAGGGTAATCAGTTTACCAGCGCCAATACCAAAGTGTTCTTCAACAACTTCAGTGATGTCTTCGCCTGGGTTTTTGCCGGAAAGAACAAAACGGGTCAGGCCGCGGTGTGCAAAGTAAGTCATCGGGAAGGCAATAATTGCCATGATGATCAGCGGAATCAGACCGCCAACGCCTGCGTTAATTGGCAGGAAAAGAACGCCAGCACCGATTGCTGTACCGTACAGGCCCAGCATCCACATGGTGTCCGTTTTGCGCCATCCACTTCTGGATTCTGTTGAAGCAATGGTGCTGGTTTGAGTGGTTTCCATCTATTTCTCCTGGAGGAAGCAATTTGTCAGGTTTCTGGTCAAATCCATTAAAAAAACGCCTGACGGTAATATGAAATTCGTTTAGTGACGGTTTTTTTATAATTTTTCCCCGTAACTATTTGCGGGCGGAAAGATACATTTAAGTAATGAATGTATCAGTGATCCTGATCCCAAATGCAATAATCCACTTATGATGTGGGCATTATTAGACCAAAAAACTGTAATTAAAACGTCAAAGGGGATTTATGGGCGCGAAGGCTATCATTAACGACATATGGCAGGATAGCTTGTTGCTGCATATACGCGTGATTGGCTGTAAACATTGGCTTTTTTAGTGTTATCTGGTGGGTAATTTAGATTAAGGATGATAATTGACGGTTTGAAAATACAGGTAATCGTTTGCGTACAAGTCGAAAATGTAAATCAGATAAATAATACCTATGATTAATCAGGTGAAATTAAAAAGCCGGGTGAAAACCCGGCTTGAAAGAGTGCAGTGGATTATGCGGCTATGCGCAAATTTCGTAGCAGGGGATATAGGCAGAGCCGGGGAGCTTCATGCGATGCTGCGCGACAAAGCCTTGTAGCAGATCGTCCATACGGCGCATCATCTCGCTATCGCCGTGGATTTTGTACGGCCCAAACTCTTCAATGGCACGAATGCCCACCTCTTTGACGTTGCCGGCCACGATGCCGGAGAACGCACGACGCAGGTCCGCTGCCAACACCTCCACCGGCTGATCCGGATACAGTTTGAGGTTTGCCATATTTTCATGGGATGGCTCGAACGGCATTTGCAGATCCGGTGGAATACGAATCGACCAGTTAAAGCTGTAGGCATCGCCCGTGTCGCGGCGGTTTTCTTTCACTAACGGCATCGCTTTTTTCATCTGACGCGCCACTTCTGCCGCATCGTCAACAATAATGCGGTAATGGCTTCGCGCCGCTTCGCCGAGGGTATGGACAATAAATTCATCCAGAACGCGGAAATAGTCCGCGCTCTCTTTAGGACCGGTCAGGATCAGCGGAAGCACCTGGTTTTTGTTGGCCGGATTCATCAGGATACCCAGCAGGTAAAGCAGTTCTTCTGCGGTACCCACGCCACCCGGGAAAATAATTATCCCGTGCGCGATACGCACGAACGCCTCAAGACGTTTTTCGATATCCGGCATGATAATCAGTTCATTAACCAGCGGATTCGGTGGTTCAGCGGCAATAATAGACGGCTCGGTCATACCAATGAATCGGCCTTCTTTATAACGCTGCTGCGCGTGACCTACCGCCGCGCCTTTCATTGGCGCTTCCATCGCGCCTGGACCGCAGCCAGTACAAATATTCAGTTCGCGCAGCCCCAGCTGTGTGCCAACCCGGCGGGCATACAGATATTCCGTTTCATTAATGGAGTGGCCGCCCCAGCAGACGACCATATTCGGCGCTTCGCCCACGTGCAGTGCGCGGGCGTTACGCAGAATAGAGAACACCAGGTTCGTCATGTGGACCGAGCTTTCCAGATTCAGATGCTGGAAGCGGCCGGCGTTGTGAATTTGTCCGTTAACAAACAGGATGTCGCGCAGGACGGCGAACAGGTTGGCCTGTAATGAGCGAATAATTCGCCCGTCGACGAAGGCATCTTCCGGTGGGTTAATCACTTCAAGCTTTACGCCACGTTCGCGGCGTAACACGTTGATATCAAAACTTTCAAAACGAGACAGCAGCTCTTTGCTGTTATCTGTCAGACTTCCGGAGTTCAGGACGGCAAGTGAACAGTTGCGAAACAGTTGATAGAGGTCACTGCTGGCCGTGCGTTTAAGCATGTCCACTTCCAGTTGCGACAACATATCCATTGAGCCAAGCGGGCTAATATGTGTAATCAAGTGAGCTCCTTATGGGACGAAGATCGTCTTTCCCTGTTGATTACAATAGCCCTGGCTTATGACGTTTCACAACCTTAAGCGCGGAATGAACCGCGCAAATCGTGAAAAAAATTACTGACGGACCAGACGCCCAATCGCGGGAGCAAAATCGGTATTGGTGCGCCACGGGTTAATATCCAGGCCACCACGACGGGTGTAGCGTGCATAGACGCTCAGTTTCTCCGGCTGGCAGAAGCGCTGAATATCATTAAAGATGCGCTCGACGCACTGCTCGTGGAATTCGTTGTGATGTCGGAACGACACCAGATAGCGCAGCAGTTTTTCCCGGTCAATTTTCGGGCCACGATACTGAATTTGTACCGAGCCCCAGTCTGGCTGATGAGTGATCAGACAGTTTGATTTCAGTAAATGGCTGACCAGCGTCTCTTCCACCACGTTGCCGCCGGTGGCGTTTTCGAGATAGTCGGTGCTGAATTCGTAGTTGTCGATCTCAATATCCTGATCGTCAATGCACGCACCATGGAAATGGGCGATGGGCTGTCCTTCCAGCTCGTTCAGCCGATACAACGCCACCGTCACGTTGCCCTGCGCACAGGCGCTGAGATCTCGCTCCAGCGTACGTTGCACGTCATCCCAGGAATCAAACCGTGTCTGATTAAAGCTGTTCAGGTAAAGCTTGAAGCTTTTGGATTCCACCAGATTCACGCTGGCGTAATCCAGCTCAACGTGTCCAACGGCCACCTGCGGTAAACCGCGCGCATTCAGCCAGGAGAGTTCATAAAGCGTCCAGATATCGCCGCCGACAAAAGGCAGCGCGTCGGCGCTCAACCCGAGCGGATCGCGATTAAGACTGCGCGGAACGCCTTGCAGCAGGCTCGCGTCATAGGTGTCGCGGTAATCGGTCGTTTTGCCCAGCGTTAAACCCGTTAACGCCTGATGATTTTCGTAAGACATGTTTCATTACCACTTTGCAGGTACACTATAACCCCAAGTTTATCCTGTCTGACGTGAAGAGAGAAATCGGTGGATATTGAGACTGCAAATGCCCTGACGGCATTCACTGCACGCTATTGCGATGCATGGCATGAAATCAATGGCACGTGGCCGCAAAGTGAAGAGCTGTACGGAGTGCCGTCGCCATGCATTATCACCACGATGGACGATAAAATTCTCTGGCAGCCCCAGCCGTTCTCATGTGAGCAGAATGTAAATGCAGTTGAGCGTGCAATGGACATCGTGGTACAACCCGCGGTTCATGCGTTTTACACCACACAGTTTGCCGGGGATATGCGGGCTCGTTTCGCCAATGAAACGCTGACGCTGCTCCAGACCTGGAGCGAAAATGATTTCCAGCGGGTTCAGGAGAATCTAATTGGGCATCTGGTGACGCAAAAACGCCTGAAGCTTGCCCCGACGCTCTTTATTGCCACGCTGGACAGCGAACTGGACGTGATCGCTGTCTGTAATCTGAATGGCGAAGTCATTAAAGAGACGCTCGGCACCCGCAAACGCGACGTTCTCGCGCCCTCACTTGCGGATTTTCTCAATCAGCTTGAGCCTGTTTTGTAATCCAACGCCCTACCGCTTTTGTGAGAGATCTCTTACACGGGTTGTGAGAGATCGCCGCTAAACTCCGCTTTGACTTCATCATTTTCCTTATTAAATTTCTTTATTTTCAATGAATTGAACTGCTATTTAAGCGTTTTTACTGTTAGCCACTTTGCTGTGAGGCCCTGTGGATGGGTTGTAAGACGCAGCGGAATGGGTGATCCTATACAGGTCGACAGGATGCCGACACGAGAAACGAACATCAGGATGATGGCGTTTTTCACCGAGGATACGTCAGGATGGCGCTGCAGGAAGGCTTCAGGATGAAGCAAAAAGGATCACGCAGGACGCGTAAGGGACACCTCCAGGAAGGAGAACGAGAACCGGTCAGGATGCCCGGTGGGTCAGGAAGATCAGGACGTTTCGGGAAGAAACATTCACATCAGGATGATGTGAGCAGGATGCGCGGTTTACGGACGACCAGGCCCTCGGGCGACAGGAAAAGTTGTCACGGACGAGCAGGGAGCACAAATTGTAGCTGGAATGCTGCGAAACGAACCGGGAGCACTGTTTATACAGTGCTCCCTTTTTTTGTTTCTGCGTCACGCAATGCTATGCTGCGCGCCGTTCAGTTTTTCAGTTGAGGTATTTATGACGCATCACGACAGCGTTCGTGCTCAGTTGCACGCTATTGAATCCCTGTTGCGCCACCACCAGCTGTGGCAAGAAATAGCGCCGCAGGCCGAGGCTTTCGAAAGCACGCAGCCATTTTGCCTGGATACGCTTGAGCCTTTCGAGTGGCTACAATGGGTACTGATTCCCCGCTTGCATGCCTTGCTGGACGGCGGTCATCCCCTTCCGCATGATTTTGCCGTTAGCCCCTATTATGAAATGGCGCTCGATACGTCCCACCCGCAACGGGAAGGGGTATTGATTGAGCTGCAGCGTCTGGACAAACTCTTTGCCGGAAATAACGTATGACCATTGAGATCCTGTATCAGGATGAATGGATCGTTGCCGTTAACAAACCGTCAGGCTGGCTGGTTCACCGCAGCTGGCTGGATCGCGATGAAAAAGTCGTGGTGATGCAAACCGTGCGCGACCAGATTGGTCAGCACGTTTTTACCGTGCATCGCCTCGACAGACCCACCTCCGGGGTTTTGCTGATGGGACTTTCCAGCGAAGCCGGACGTTTGTTGTCCCAGCAGTTTGAACAGCATCAAATTCAAAAGCGCTACCATGCCATCGTGCGCGGCTGGCTGATGGATGAAGCCACGCTTGATTATCCGCTGGTTGAAGAGCTGGATAAAATCGCTGACAAATTTGCCCGCGAAAACAAAGATCCGCAGCCAGCCGTGACGGATTACCGTGGTCTTGCCACCGTAGAAATGCCCGTGGCGACAGGGAAATTCCCGACGACACGCTACGGACTTGTTGAGCTTGAACCCAAAACTGGACGTAAGCACCAGCTTCGTCGCCATCTTTCCCACCTGCGTCATCCGATTATTGGTGACAGCAAGCACGGTGATTTGCGCCAGAATCGCAGTGCGGCGGAGCACTTTGGTTGTGACCGGTTGATGCTGCACGCGAGCCAGCTTAGCCTGACGCACCCTTTTACCGGCGAACCGCTGGTGATTCGTGCGGGTCTGGACGATGTGTGGATGCAGGCGCTGTCACAGTTTGGCTGGACGGGACAACTCCCCGAAAATGAAAGGGTTGAGTTTGTTGCCAGCAACGTTCAGGATGAACAGCACGAGCAATAATTGAGGGCGTTAAGCATGGCTGAAGTCGGAATTTTTGTCGGCACGATGTACGGCAACTCGCTACTGGTGGCCGAAGAAGCCGAAGCGATCCTGGCCGGGATGGGCCATAAAGCGACGGTTTATGAAGATCCCGATCTGGCCGACTGGGAAAAGTATAAAAACCAGTATGTGCTGGTGGTGACCTCAACAACTGGGCAGGGCGATCTGCCGGACAGCATCGTTCCGCTCTTCCAGGACATCAAACTTAAGCTGGGTTACCAGCCTAACGTTCGCTACGGCATCATCGCTCTGGGTGACAGCAGTTACAGTCATTTCTGCGGCGGCGGTAAGCAGTTTGATGCACTACTGCAGGAGCAAAGCGCTCAGCGCGTCGGCGATATGCTAATGATTGATGCGAGCGAGCATCCTGAGCCTGAAAGTGAATCAAACCCCTGGGTCGAAAACTGGGGCACGTTACTCAAATAATGGCTCGCCCTCCCGTCTGCGGAGGGCGTTATCCCCGCGTCAAGCGACCTGATTCACACTCTTCTGTTTCCTTCTCTCTCTTTATTCCCGTATCTGCGTTTTCGTGAAGTCCCTTCCATTTCGTTGTGCTTATGCCTCAAACAACCTCAAACACGCCCGTCAATGTTGTGTCGTTGCACGGTGAGAGGGGCGAGAGTTCGTACATATACTTTCCTCGTCAGTTACCAAAAAGGCAGTTAGACACAATAAAACGGCACTGATATTTCAGGAAAGCCGTACCAAAACTGCAAAACACTAACCTCTCATTCTGATTACCCTACAGGTTGTGCCGTACAGAATGAACCTGGCGAAAGCTACGATTCAGGAGTGCAACAATGAGTACATTAAGCCACGCGGCGAGCAGCGCTGAGAAGCGCACCAATGCTCGCTACTGGATAGTGGTGATGCTGTTTATCGTCACGTCCTTCAACTATGGCGACCGCGCCACGCTGTCTATTGCCGGTTCCGAAATGGCAAAAGATATTGGCCTCGATGCGGTCGGTATGGGATATGTCTTCTCCGCATTTTCATGGGCCTACGTGATTGGCCAAATCCCCGGCGGCTGGCTGCTTGACCGCTTCGGCTCAAAACGCGTCTATTTCTGGTCCATCTTTATCTGGTCCCTGTTTACGCTGCTGCAGGGCTTTGTCGATGTCTTCAACGGTTTCGGCATTATCGTTGCACTCTTCACCTTACGTTTCCTGGTGGGACTGGCCGAAGCGCCGTCGTTCCCGGGCAACAGCCGTATCGTCGCTGCCTGGTTCCCGGCACAAGAAAGGGGCACGGCAGTCGCGATTTTTAACTCAGCACAGTATTTCGCGACGGTGATCTTCGCGCCGATCATGGGCTGGCTAACCCATGAAGTGGGCTGGTCACATGTGTTCTTCTTTATGGGTGGCCTTGGGATCATCATCAGCTTTGTCTGGCTTAAAGTTATCCACGAACCCAATCAACATCCTGGTGTGAACAAAAAAGAGCTGGAGTACATTGCCGAAGGTGGCGCGCTGATCAACATGGATCAGAAGAGCACCAAAGAAAAAGTACCGTTCAGCCAAAAATGGGGCCAGATCAAACAGCTTATCGGCTCGCGCATGATGATCGGTATCTACCTCGGCCAATACTGCATCAACGCTTTGACTTACTTCTTTATTACCTGGTTTCCGGTGTATCTGGTGCAGGCACGCGGTATGTCGATTCTGAAAGCGGGCTTTATCGCCTCTGTTCCTGCGGTGTGCGGCTTTATCGGCGGTGTGCTGGGCGGGGTGATTTCAGACTGGCTGATGCGGCGTACCGGATCGCTCAACATTGCGCGTAAAACGCCGATTGTGTTGGGGATGCTGCTCTCCATGTCGATGGTGTTCTGTAACTACGTCAACGTGGAGTGGATGATTGTCGGCTTTATGGCGCTGGCGTTCTTCGGCAAAGGCATTGGTGCATTGGGGTGGGCGGTTATGGCGGATACGGCACCGAAAGAGATCAGCGGTCTCAGCGGCGGTCTGTTCAACATGTTCGGCAACATCTCTGGCATCGTCACGCCGATTGCTATTGGCTATATCGTCGGTACTACCGGATCGTTTAATGGGGCGCTGATCTATGTTGGCGTACACGCTCTGGTCGCGGTCTTGAGCTATCTGGTACTGGTAGGCGATATCAAACGCGTTGAGCTAAAACCGGTCGCGGGGCGTGCATGATGAACACACAATCAAGTCCGATAATTACCGATATGCAGGTCATTCCGGTGGCCGGTTACGACAGTATGCTGCTCAATATTGGCGGCGCGCATAACGCGTATTTCACGCGCAATATCGTGGTGCTCACCGACAGCGCCGGGAATACTGGCGTAGGGGAGGCCCCCGGCGGTGAAGTGATTCTCCAGACGCTGCGTGATGCCATTCCGATGGTCATCGGTCAGGAAATTGCCCGCTTAAACAAAGTGGTTCAGCAGGTGCATAAAGGCAATCAGGCCGCCGATTTTGATACGTTCGGCAAAGGCGCCTGGACGTTCGAACTGCGCGTGAATGCTGTCGCCGCGCTGGAAGCCGCGCTGCTGGATCTCCTCGGAAAAGCGTTGAACGTCCCGGTATGTGAATTGCTGGGTCCCGGTAAGCAACGTGATGCGGTTACGGTGCTGGGGTATCTTTTCTACGTTGGCGATCGGACCAAAACCGATCTCCCGTATCTGGAATACACCGCGGGCAATCATGACTGGTATCACTTGCGTCATCAGGAGGCATTGACCAGCGAGGCGGTGGTTCGTCTGGCAGAAGCCGCACAGGATCGCTATGGATTTAAAGACTTCAAGCTGAAGGGCGGCGTACTGCCGGGTGAGCAGGAGATCGACAGCGCCCGCGCACTCAAAAAACGTTTCCCGGACGCGCGTATCACTGTCGATCCCAACGGAGCATGGCTGCTGGATGAAGCCATCTCACTGTGCAAAGGGCTGAACGACGTGTTGACCTACGCGGAAGATCCCTGTGGCGCGGAACAGGGCTTTTCAGGGCGCGAAGTGATGGCGGAATTCCGTCGCGCGACAGGATTGCCCGTGGCGACCAATATGATCGCCACCAACTGGCGTGAAATGGGGCACGCGGTGATGCTGAATTCAGTCGATATTCCGCTGGCCGATCCGCACTTCTGGACGCTTTCAGGCGCAGTGCGTGTCGCGCAACTCTGCGACGACTGGGGTCTGACCTGGGGTTGCCACTCCAATAATCATTTTGATATCTCACTGGCGATGTTTACCCACGTCGGAGCCGCTGCGCCGGGTACGCCGACGGCCATCGACACCCACTGGATTTGGCAGGAGGGCGACGCGCGCCTGACCAAAAATCCCCTTGAGATTAAAAATGGCAAAATCGCCGTACCGGATGCACCGGGATTAGGCGTTGAACTGGATTGGGATCAAATCCACAAGGCACATGCGCTGTACAAGACGCTGCCAGGCGGTGCGCGAAATGACGCAGGCCCGATGCAGTATCTTGTTCCCGGCTGGACATTTGACCGCAAACGCCCGGCGTTCGGTCGCCACTGATTAAAAGGATGAAATGATGAGCACTTTCTCTACCCCTGTTGTGACGTCAATGCAGATTGTCCCGGTCGCGGGCCACGACAGCATGCTGATGAATCTGAGCGGCGCGCATGCTCCGTTCTTTACCCGCAACATCGTCATCATCAAGGACAACTCAGGCCATACCGGCGTGGGTGAAATTCCGGGCGGCGAGAAGATCCGTCAAACTCTGGAGGACGCGATTCCATTAGTGGTGGGTAAAACGCTTGGCGAATACAAAAACGTCTTAAACGGAGTGTGTAACAGCTTTGCCGATCGCGATGCGGGCGGCCGCGGGCTACAAACGTTTGACCTGCGGACTACGATTCATGTGGTGACGGGGATTGAAGCCGCGATGCTGGATCTGCTGGGCCAGCATCTCGGTGTTAACGTCGCCTCATTGCTGGGCGAAGGCCAGCAGCGGAGCGAAGTCGAAATGCTCGGCTATCTGTTTTTTGTGGGCGATCGCACACTGACACCACTGGAATACCAGAGCCAGCCGGACGAAAAATGTGACTGGTATCGTCTGCGTCACGACGAAGCCATGACGCCGGATGCGGTAGTACGGCTGGCAGAAGCCGCCTACGAAAAATATGGCTTTAACGATTTCAAACTGAAGGGCGGCGTTCTGGCGGGAGAGGAAGAGGCAGAGTCGATTGAAGCCCTGGCGAAGCGCTTCCCGCAGGCGCGCGTCACGCTCGATCCCAACGGTGCCTGGTCGCTCGATGAAGCGATCCGCATTGGCAAGCGGCTGAAAGGCGTGCTGGCCTACGCGGAAGATCCGTGCGGCGCTGAGCAAGGTTTTTCTGGTCGCGAAGTGATGGCTGAATTCCGCCGTGCGACGGGGCTGCCGACGGCGACAAATATGATTGCCACCGACTGGCGTCAGATGGGGCACACCCTCTCGCTGCAATCTGTGGATATTCCGCTGGCCGATCCGCATTTCTGGACCATGCAAGGTTCGGTGCGCGTGGCGCAAATGTGCCACGAGTTCGGTCTGACCTGGGGCTCGCACTCTAACAACCACTTTGATATTTCGCTGGCAATGTTTACCCACGTTGCGGCTGCCGCGCCGGGCAATATCACCGCTATCGACACCCACTGGATCTGGCAGGAGGGCAACCAACGCCTGACCAAACAGCCGTTCGAGATCAAAGGCGGAATGGTACAGGTGCCCACTACGCCAGGTTTAGGCGTCGAGCTCGATATGGATCAGTTAATGAAAGCGCACGAGCTGTATCAAAAGCATGGCCTGGGCGCGCGTGATGATGCGATGGCGATGCAGTATTTAATCCCGGACTGGACCTTTAACAATAAGCGTCCTTGCATGGTGCGTTAGGTGTGAATGCCGGTTCCTGCGGGAGTCGGCATTTTTGCACTCTGCGCGGGTGTATGCTCAACGAAGTTAACAGGCGTAAGGATGGCTTATGAAAATTGTAATCGCACCGGACTCGTATAAGGAAAGTTTGAGTGCTCTTGAGGTGGCGACAGCGATCGAGCAGGGATTTAGCGAGATCTTTCCTTCGGCGCAGTACGTCAAATTACCGGTAGCCGACGGCGGCGAAGGCACGGTCGAAGCGATGGTGGCGGCTACGCAGGGCAAAATCATCAACGTCCAGGTCACTGGACCGTTGGGCGAAAACGTTGAAGGGTTCTACGGATTATCCGGGGACGAACAAAGCGCGTTTATCGAAATGGCGGCCGCGAGCGGCCTGGAACTTGTCGCCTCATCCTTACGTAATCCGCTCAAAACCACCTCCTGGGGCACGGGCGAGCTCATTCGTCATGCTCTGGATGCGGGGGTAAAACATATCATTATTGGCCTTGGTGGAAGTGCCACTAACGACGGCGGAGCCGGAATGGTGCAGGCGCTGGGGGCGAAATTGTTCAACGCCCAAGGTCATCAAATTGGACATGGCGGCGGCGAACTGGACACGCTGGCACGCATTGATCTCAACACGCTGGACACTCGGCTGGCGGAGTGCTGCATTGAAGTGGCGTGCGATGTCACCAACCCGTTAACCGGCGATGAAGGCGCGTCAGCGGTGTTTGGCCCGCAAAAAGGGGCGACCCCGGAAATGGTCAGCAAGCTGGATCAGTCGCTGGCGCACTTTGCCCGAATCATCTCCCGCGATCTGGATAAAGACGTGCTCAACCTTGCGGGCGGCGGCGCAGCCGGTGGCATGGGCGCGGCGCTGTACGCGTTTTGCGGCGCGGAGTTACGCCAGGGGATTGAGATTGTCACCGACGCTTTGCATCTTGATAAGCACGTTGCGGATGCCGACTTAGTCATCACCGGCGAAGGGCGCATCGACAGCCAGACGATACATGGCAAAGTGCCGGTCGGCGTGGCGAAAGTCGCCAAACGTTTTAACAAGCCGGTTATCGGCATTGCGGGGAGCTTGACGGCAGATGTTGGCGTGGTGCATGAGCATGGCATCGACGCGGTGTTCAGCGTGATTTATACCGTTTGCTCTCTGGAAGAGGCGTTAGAAAATGCCGCTGAAAACGTGCGCATGACGGCGAGAAATATCGCGGCGACGTTGCTGGTGGGAAAGGGGATGTAATATCCCCTGATTTTCTTATCCCAGCATTTTTCTCGCTTCGCGCGTGACGTTATCCATTTCATCCAGCAATTCGAGAAATTCTGGCTCCAGCTCTGACTCAGGCGTACCGGAACGCAGCTGCTGCTCAAGTAACTGGCAAAGACTTTTCAGGCGTGGCACGCCGCTGTAGCTGCAACTGCCGTGCAGTTTATGAATGGCCTCCAGCAGGTCTTCCGGCTTTTCGCCAACCAGCTGTTCTTCCACTTTATTGCGGATTTCCGGCAGGAAGGCGATCAGCATTTGCAACATCTCTCGGGCTAAGTCGGGTTTCCCCGCCGCCTGATGCAGCGCCAACTGCCAGTCGAGCGTGGTATTGGGATTAACGTTCATCTCCACGGGTTCTGATGGGGCAATGTTGGCTCCCCCCACGAGGCCGGGCTTATAGCGTAACAGTAGGCTGTGCAGCTTCTCTTCGTCGATCGGTTTCGCCAGATAATCATTCATTCCGGCACTCAACAGCTTCTCTTTTTGTCCCGCCATGGCATGAGCCGTCACTGCAATCACCGGTGTTTGCTGCTGATGCGGGAGCTGGCGAATCAACTCACAGGCGCGAATGCCATCCATGTCCGGCATCTGAATATCCATCAGAATCAAATCGAATTGCATCTGTTTCGCCTGTTCCACGGCCTGTGCGCCGCTAGTGCATAACTCAACGTGCTGCACCTGATCTTCAAGCAACACCCCGATGAGCTTCAGGTTTGCCGGATTGTCATCGACAGCCATAACGCTCATCGGCAATTTGTGATCATCATGGGCGACGGGGAGTGCATGATGATTGATGCGGCAATATTCGGTCAGCGCGGGCAACAGACGTGTTGCGGTCAGCGGTTTTAACAGACAGGCCGCCGCTCCGTCATTTTTTAGCTCTTCCGCGTTCAGCTGCGCGTGGCACGGCAGCGCCAGAAGCAGGTAATCGGTCATAGAAGCGGCTTTCGCCAGTCGCTCCTGCTGCATCGTCAGTTCGCCCGTAAAGGTGACCGGAATGCCCATCAGCAAAATGTCGTAATGATCGACCGCGAGGGCTGAGAACGTTGGGCTGTAAATGACCTCCAGCGGCGTAGTGCTGAGCACATCCAGCGTACTTTGGGCCGCTGCGGCATTCGGTTCGACATAGGCCAGACGCATGCCGCGCAGGCAGTTTGTCACTGGGCCATCGGTCACCACGTTGGGATTCAGGTCGAGACTGATATGGAACCAGAACGTCGACCCGCGATTGGGCTGGCTGTGGAAAGAGATATCCCCACCCATCTCTTTGAGCAGTTTTTGGGTAATCACCAGACCCAATCCCGTCCCACCGTGGCGACGGGAAATACTGGCATCCGCCTGGCGGAAAGCCTGGAACAGTCGCGACTGATCGCGCTCAGGGATCCCAATGCCGGTATCGCGGATCTGCACCTCAATCTGCACTTTGTTATTGCTGATCGCGCGTTTTTCGACAAGAACGTCAATGTTTCCGTTTTCGGTAAATTTAATCGCGTTCCCCACCAGATTAGTGATCACCTGCTGAAGGCGCAGCGGATCGCCAATGACATTGTCCGGCACATCATTTTTGATGTTCAGCGTTAGCTCAAGACCTTTGTCGTGCGAGGAGTGCGCGAGTAAGGTCACAATTTCATCCAGGGTGCTACGCAGCGGGAAGGGAATGCTTTCGAGGATCAGTTTGCCCGCTTCCAGTTTGGAAAAATCAAGCACGTCGTTAATGATCGCCAGCAGATTATTCGCCGAGCGTTCAATGGTATGCAGATGATCGCGTTGGGTGGGATTGAGCTCAGATTTAAGCGTCAGACGCGTAAAGCCAATCACTCCGTTCAGCGGCGTGCGCAGCTCGTGGGACATATTGGCGAGGAATTCTGACTTAATACGGGCGGCTTCCTGGGCGCGTTTTTTCGCTAAATCCAGCTCGACGTTCTGGATCTCCATTTGCTCAAGGGTTTCGCGCAGATCCGAGGTGGCCTGATCGACGTTATGCTGCATCTCTTCGTGATAGGCTGCCAGCGACATCGCCATCGAGTTAATGCCGTTTTTCAGCATATCCAGCTCGCCGAGCATAAATCCTTCGACACGACTGTCGAGTTGCCCACGGCGGATGCGGTCAACGGTATTCACCATATTACGAATGGGACTGGTAACGTCGCGCATTAAACGCCAGCCGAAAATGAGCGCAATCCCGATACAAAACAGCATCATCACGCTGGAGATAAATATTTCTTTGTACTGCTGGAGCCGCACTGACTTGAGATCCAACTCCAGCGCCACATATCCCAACATATTCTTACTGGCCTTGGCGTCTGATACGGCTGATTCATCCGGCGAATAGCTCTCCGATAAAATCGGTGTACGCAGAATCATAATATCGCCACGCCTTATCACGGTCAGTTGACGCGGGAAGGGCATGCCCTCGGCGATTTTCAGCTCGCTGGGATCGAGATGAAAATTGGAGGTGACGAACAGACGATTATTTTCGTCATACACGGAAATCGCCCGCACGATCTCTGAATGACGGCGATGCAGCACGCTGATGAGTTGCCCGAGAGAATCACGGTTTTGCAGATTCATGCCGTACTCACTCGACACCGCCAGCGGTTCGATGATGCTGGCTCCCGCATCTTCCAGTTGACGCTGCAAGTCATTGTAACGGTGCACAACAAAGAAGATGCTCAACAGCAAACCGATCAGGACGGTCGGGGCGAGAATCAAAATCATCATGCGCGCGCGCAGGCTGTAGTTGGTCATGGCGTTCCGTTATGGGACAATTAGGGTCATTATGTTTATTTGAGAAAATTCTCGGCGATGGCGCAATTCTACTCTGCAAAGCGACGCGTGACGACGCGTCAGATCATAACTGTTGAAGCCACAGACCTGGACCCGTTTGGTCAGGGCGTTGCGCGTCATAACGGCAAAGCGTTGTTTATTGCTGGATTATTACCGAATGAACGCGCCGAAGTCACCCTGACGGAAGACAAAAGCAAGTATTCGCGCGGTCAGGTAAAGCGTCGCCTTAATGATAGCCCTGAACGCGTTACGCCACGCTGCCCGCATTTTGGCGTGTGCGGTGGCTGCCAGCAGCAACATGCAAGCGTTGCGCTACAACAGAGCAGCAAAAGCACTGCGCTGGCGCGTCTGATGAAGCATGACGTTAATGAGATTATCTCCGGGCAGCCCTGGGGATATCGCCGCCGGGCGCGTCTAAGCCTGAGCTATGAACCAAAAACGCAGAAACTGGCGATGGGTTTTCGCAAAGCGGCCTCGAATGACATCGTGGATGTGAAGCAGTGCCCCGTTTTGGCGCCCCATCTTGAAGCATTGCTCCCGCATTTGCGCAACTGCCTTTCCGATTTGCAGGGCGTGCGTGCGCTTGGACATGTTGAACTGGTCCTTGCTGATAATGGGCCACTGATGGTGCTGCGCCACACTGCGCCACTTTCCGCTCAGGATCGCGAAAAACTGGAACGCTTTTCGCATTCTCATGAACTGACGCTTTTTCTCGCGCCGCAAAGCGAGATACTTGAGCGCGTCTCAGGTGACGCGCCTTGGTATCTTTCTGACGGACTACGCTTAACGTTCAGTCCGCGAGATTTTATTCAGGTGAACGACGGTGTTAACCAGCAGATGGTTGCGAAAGCGATTGAGTGGCTTGATGTTCAGCCTGATGATCGGGTACTCGACCTGTTTTGCGGCATGGGGAATTTTACGCTGCCACTGGCGCAGCGCGCGGCAAGCGTAGTCGGTGTAGAAGGCGTCAATGCGCTGGTCGAAAAAGGGCAGCAAAACGCGCGTCATAACACATTGGAAAATGTGACATTTTTTCACGAAAACCTCGAAGAGGATGTCACTCAACAACCCTGGGCGAAGCACGGTTTCGACAAAATTTTGCTCGATCCCGCACGCGCAGGTGCGTCTTGCGTAATGCAGCATATAATTAAACTCGCGCCAAAACGCGTGGTCTATGTTTCCTGTAACCCAGCGACATTGGCGCGGGACAGCGAGGCATTATTAAGTGTGGGTTACCAGATTCAGCGTCTGGCAATGCTGGATATGTTCCCGCACACTGGGCACCTGGAATCTATGGTGTTGTTTCAGCTCTAGTGATTAGTTTCGGCTTGTCGAATTCGACAGGCCCTTGTCCCTAAAGGAGAGGACGATGGTTGCGGTAAGAAGTGCACATCTCAACAAAGCTGGTGAGTTTGACCCACAAAAATGGATCGCAAGTCTGGGGATTTCCAGCCAGCAGTCGTGTGAACGCTTAACCGAAACCTGGGCCTATTGTCTGCGCACGACGCAGGGCCATGCTGATGCCGATTTGCTGTTATGGCGCGGCATCGAGATGGTCGAAATCCTTTCCATGTTGAACATGGATATCGAAACGCTGCAGGCCGCATTGCTGTTCCCCCTGGCGGATGCCGACGTGGTCAGCGAGGACGTGCTGCGTGAGAGCGTAGGGAAATCCGTTGTTGAATTAATTCATGGCGTGCGGGATATGGCCGCCATTCGTCAGCTGAAGGCGGCTCACACGGATTCGGTCTCTTCCGAACAGGTTGATAACGTTCGCCGCATGCTGCTGGCGATGGTGGATGATTTCCGCTGTGTCGTCATTAAGCTGGCCGAACGCGTTGCCCATCTGCGTGAAGTGAAAGATGCGCCTGAAGATGAGCGCGTCCTGGCGGCAAAAGAGTGCACTAATATCTATGCACCTCTCGCTAACCGTTTAGGCATCGGACAGCTGAAATGGGAGCTTGAGGATTACTGCTTCCGCTATCTGCACCCTGCGGAATACAAACGCATTGCCAAACTGCTGCACGAACGCCGTATCGATCGCGAGCACTATATTGACGAGTTCGTCGGCGGATTACGTCAGGCAATGAAAGAAGAAAACGTGCGCGCAGAGGTATATGGCCGACCGAAACATATCTACAGTATCTGGCGCAAAATGCAGAAAAAGCATCTTGCCTTTGATGAGCTGTTTGATGTGCGTGCGGTGCGTATCGTCGCCGATCGTTTGCAGGACTGCTACGCCGCGCTGGGGATAGTGCATACTCACTTCCGTCATTTACCGGATGAGTTTGACGATTATGTCGCCAATCCAAAGCCGAACGGCTATCAGTCCATTCACACTGTTGTGCTGGGTCCTGGCGGCAAAACGGTTGAAATTCAGATTCGTACCAAACAGATGCATGAAGACGCCGAACTGGGCGTCGCGGCACACTGGAAATACAAAGAAGGTCCGTCCACTGGAACGCGTACCGGCCACGAAGATCGTATTGCCTGGCTACGTAAGCTTATCGCCTGGCAAGAAGAGATGGCCGATTCGGGCGAATTGCTCGACGAAGTGCGTAGCCAGGTCTTCGACGACCGGGTGTATGTCTTTACGCCGAAAGGGGACGTTGTTGACCTGCCGACAGGTTCAACGCCGCTCGATTTTGCTTACCACATCCACAGTGATGTGGGACATCGCTGCATCGGCGCGAAGATTGGCGGTCGTATCGTGCCGTTTACCTATCAGCTCCAGATGGGCGATCAGATAGAAATCATCACCCAGAAACAGCCGAATCCAAGCCGCGACTGGCTGAACCCGAACCTGGGTTATGTCACCACCAGCCGTGGCCGTTCCAAAATCCATGCCTGGTTCCGCAAACAAGATCGCGACAAAAATATCATCGCGGGTCGCCAGATCCTGGACGATGAGCTGGAACATTTAGGCATCAATCTGAAAGAAGCGGAAAAACACCTGCTGCCGCGCTACAACTTCAACGAAATGGATGAGCTGTTGGCGGCCATTGGCGGGGGCGATATTCGTCTCAACCAGATGGTGAATTTCCTGCAGTCGACGTTCAATAAGCCGAGCGCGGCTGAACAGGATGCGGCTGCGCTGAAACAGCTTCAGCAGAAGACCTACACGCCGCCACATCGCAGTAAAGACAATGGCCGCGTGGTGGTTGAGGGCGTCGGCAACCTGATGCACCATATTGCCCGCTGCTGCCAGCCGATTCCCGGCGATGAGATTGTCGGCTTTATTACTCAGGGTCGGGGGATCTCGATTCACCGTTCGGACTGTGACCAGTTGGCCGAGCTGCAATCTCATGCGCCAGAACGCATCGTGGATGCGGTGTGGGGCGAAAGCTATTCCGCGGGTTACTCGCTGGTGGTGCGCGTCACCGCCAATGACCGCAGCGGTTTGCTGCGTGACATCACCACAATTCTTGCCAACGAGAAGGTCAACGTGCTGGGCGTGGCCAGTCGCAGCGACACGCGCGAGCAGCTCGCCACCATCGATATGACAATCGAAATCTACAACCTGCAGGTGCTGGGCCGCGTGCTGGGCAAACTGAATCAGGTGCCTGATGTGATTGACGCCCGTCGTCTGCACGGCGGTTAATCCTCTTTATATCAGCCGGGTAAGGCGTCATCGCCGCCCGGCGTTTCTCATTTTTACCAGGAACTCCTCATGACCCAAATCGACCGCCTGCTCGGCATTATGAAACGCCTACGTGACCCGGAAAACGGCTGCCCGTGGGACAAAGAGCAGACTTTCGCCACTATCGCGCCCTACACCCTTGAAGAAACCTACGAAGTGCTGGACGCTATTTCGCGTGAAGATTTTGACGATCTGCGCGGTGAGCTGGGCGATCTGCTGTTCCAGGTGGTGTTTTACGCGCAAATGGCTCAGGAAGAAGCGCGTTTCGATTTTGACGATATTTGCGCGGCCATCAGTGACAAACTTGAGCGTCGTCATCCGCACATTTTTGGAGAGGCAACGGCAAACAACAGCACCGAAGTGCTGGCCCGTTGGGAGCAAATCAAAAGTGCTGAACGTGCTGAGAAATCACAGCATTCCGCGCTGGATGATATTCCGCTGAACCTGCCTGCCTTAATGCGCGCCCATAAAATTCAAAAGCGTTGCTCAACCGTGGGCTTTGACTGGACCTCATTAGGACCGGTGCTGGACAAAGTGCATGAAGAAATCGATGAAGTCATGCACGAAGCTAAACAGGCTGTGGTCGATGAAGACAAGCTGGAAGAGGAGATGGGCGATCTGCTGTTTGCTACGGTAAATTTATCTCGTCATTTAGGCGTGAAAGCGGAGACCGCGTTGCAAAAAGCCAACCTGAAATTTGAGCGTCGCTTCCGCGAGGTTGAGCGCATTGTCGCCGCTCGTGGCCTGGAAATGACCGGTGTTGACCTCGATTTGATGGAAGAGGTGTGGCAGGAAGTAAAACGCCAGGAACATGATCTCTAACGAATTTTCGCGATCAAGCGCAATTTGTGTGATTTTTTAAATGACAAGCGCTTGATTTGCGTCAAAAACAATTAACCAAAAGCGGCTATTTTCTCACTCCCTATGTTTGTCAAAGCCTGAGTCAGGAGACGGAGAATGAAAGTTTGTGGCACTCGCCGTGTTCGGGTATACTACTTTCCCGTCCTGGTTATTCCATCATTCCAACCTAACTTCTCAGGTTCAGCATGACAACGAACTATATTTTTGTGACCGGCGGGGTTGTATCCTCTCTGGGTAAAGGCATTGCCGCAGCCTCTCTCGCGGCCATTCTTGAAGCCCGTGGCCTCAATGTGACCATGATGAAATTGGATCCGTACATCAACGTCGATCCAGGCACCATGAGCCCAATCCAGCACGGCGAAGTGTTCGTTACCGAAGACGGCGCTGAAACCGATCTGGACTTAGGTCACTACGAGCGCTTCATTCGCACCAAGATGAGTCGTCGCAACAACTTCACTACGGGTCGTATCTACTCCGACGTTCTGCGTAAAGAGCGCCGTGGCGACTACTTAGGCGCAACCGTTCAGGTTATCCCGCATATCACCAATGCAATCAAAGAGCGCATCGTTGCCGGTGGCGAAGGCCACGACGTTGTGCTGGTTGAAATTGGCGGTACAGTCGGTGATATCGAATCGCTGCCATTCCTGGAAGCCATTCGTCAGCTGGCGGTAGATATTGGCCGTGAACACGCGCTGTTTATGCACCTGACGCTGGTGCCGTACATGGCTGCTGCCGGTGAAGTGAAAACCAAACCGACTCAGCACTCCGTGAAAGAACTGCTCTCTATCGGTATCCAGCCGGATATCCTGATTTGCCGTTCCGATCGTGCCGTTCCAGCCAACGAACGTGCGAAAATTGCATTGTTCTGTAACGTTGCTGAAAAGGCTGTAATTTCTCTAAAAGACGTCGATTCCATTTATAAAATCCCGGGCCTGTTGAAATCACAGGGGCTGGACGATTATATTTGTAAACGATTCAGCTTGAACGTTCCTGAAGCTAACTTGTCCGAATGGGAACAAGTTATTTACGAAGAAGCGAATCCGGCAGGCGAAGTGACCATCGGTATGGTTGGCAAGTACATTGAACTGCCAGATGCCTATAAGTCAGTTATCGAAGCGCTGAAACACGGTGGTCTGAAGAATCGCGTCACTGTTAACATCAAGCTGATTGATTCGCAGGATGTTGAAACGCGTGGCGTCGAAATTCTGAAAGATCTGGATGCTATTCTGATCCCTGGCGGCTTCGGCTACCGTGGAGTAGAAGGCAAGATCGCTACCGCACGCTATGCGCGTGAAAATAATATTCCTTACCTTGGCATTTGCCTGGGTATGCAGGTTGCGTTGATTGAGTTTGCCCGTAACGTCGTGGGTATGGAAAACGCGAACTCTACGGAATTTGTGCCAGACTGTAAGTACCCTGTTGTGGCGCTTATCACCGAATGGCGCGATGAAGACGGTAACGTCGAAGTTCGTACCGAGAAGAGCGATCTGGGTGGCACGATGCGTCTTGGCGCACAGGCTTGTCAGGTTTCTGAAGACAGTCTGGTTCGCAAGATGTATGGCTCGACGACCATTACCGAGCGCCATCGTCACCGCTACGAAGTCAACAACATGCTGCTGAAACAAATTGAAGCTGCGGGTCTGCGTATTGCGGGCCGTTCCGGAGATGATCAGTTAGTCGAGATCATTGAAGTGCCAAACCATCCTTGGTTTGTTGCTTGTCAATTCCACCCGGAATTTACTTCAACGCCGCGTGATGGGCATCCGCTGTTTGCAGGCTTCGTGAAAGCCGCCAGCGAGTACCAGAAGCGTCAGGCGAAGTAAAAAAAGTTAGAACGACAACGCGTACCTTGAGTACGCGTTGTTTGTCTGGAGTTTTAGTTTAACTTGTACTGAGGAAAATCTAATGTCCAAAATTGTTAAAGTCATCGGTCGTGAAATCATCGACTCCCGTGGTAACCCTACCGTAGAAGCTGAAGTTCACCTTGAAGGTGGTTTCGTTGGTATGGCTGCTGCGCCGTCAGGTGCTTCTACTGGTTCCCGCGAAGCGCTGGAACTGCGCGATGGCGACAAATCCCGCTTCATGGGCAAAGGCGTACTGAAAGCGGTTGGCGCGGTTAACGGCCCAATCGCTCAGGCTGTTATTGGCAAAGATGCCAAAGACCAGGCTGGCATCGACAAGATCATGATCGATCTGGACGGTACTGAAAACAAATCTAACTTCGGTGCGAACGCAATCCTGGCTGTGTCTCTGGCAACCGCTAAAGCTGCTGCTGCTTCTAAAGGTCAGGCGCTGTTCGAACACATCGCTGAACTGAACGGCACCCCAGGCAAATACTCCATGCCGGTTCCGATGATGAACATCATCAACGGTGGTGAGCACGCGGACAACAACGTTGATATTCAGGAATTCATGATTCAGCCAGTTGGCGCGAAATCCCTGAAAGAAGCCGTTCGTATGGGTTCTGAAGTGTTCCATAACCTGGCTAAAGTTCTGAAAGCTAAAGGTATGAACACTGCTGTTGGTGACGAAGGTGGTTATGCGCCAAACCTGGGTTCCAACGCAGAAGCACTGGCTGTTATCGCTGAAGCGGTAAAAGCTGCAGGTTACGAGCTGGGCACCGACATCACTCTGGCGATGGACTGTGCAGCATCTGAATTCTACAAAGACGGTAAATACGTTCTGGCTGGCGAAGGCAACAAAGCCTTCACCTCTGAAGAGTTCACTCACTTCCTGGAAGATCTGACCAAACAGTACCCAATCGTGTCTATCGAAGACGGTCTGGACGAATCTGACTGGGACGGTTTTGCATACCAGACTAAAGTTCTGGGCGACAAAATCCAGCTGGTTGGTGACGATCTGTTCGTAACCAACACCAAGATCCTGAAAGAAGGTATCGAAAAAGGCATCGTTAACTCCATCCTGATCAAATTCAACCAGATCGGTTCTCTGACCGAAACTCTGGCTGCGATCAAAATGGCGAAAGACGCTGGCTACACTGCCGTTATCTCTCACCGTTCAGGCGAAACTGAAGACGCTACCATCGCTGACCTGGCTGTTGGTACCGCTGCTGGCCAGATCAAAACCGGTTCTATGAGCCGTTCTGACCGCGTTGCTAAATACAACCAGCTGATTCGTATCGAAGAAGCGCTGGGCGAAAAAGCACCGTACAACGGTCGTAAAGAGATCAAAGGTCAGTAATACTGAGCTTTCGATTTAAAGAAAAACCCGCTTCGGCGGGTTTTTTTATGCCTGCGTTACAACAGTAGCGGAAGCGTCGCGCTGGCCGTTTGCTGACTGGCATCACCGTATCGATCGTCCAGTGAAATCAAGGTCATTGCCAGAAGCTCTACAAGCAGCATCACGCCGACTTTGGTATTCAGCGCCCCGGCGCTGAGCGGGCCTTCTGGCTTTGCAGCCACCAGCAATATATCGCTTAATGAAGTCAGCGGACTGCGCGGGGTATTGCTCAATGCCAGCACCTGCGCGCCACGTTTTCGCGCGAGTTTTACGACGTGTAAAAGATCCCGCGTCGAGCCGGAACTCGAAATAGCCACCACCAGATCGTCAGACGTTAAGGTCGTCGCATTCATCGAAGCACGATGCATATCACTAAATAGCTGTGCCGACTTGCCAAGACGAAGCAATTTGTAGTGCAGGTAATCACCGATAATGGCGCTTGCCGCCACGCCATAGATGTATACGGAGCGCGACTGGTGTAATGCCTGAGCGGCTTTTAACAAAATTTCCCGGTCGAGCAGACGAGAAGTATCCTGTAGCGCCAGAATCGACTCTTCGACGATTTCGTCAATCTCATCGCCTTTCTTTACGGGTACATGCTCACGCTTAACATCCAGCGCCAGCGCCATTTTAAATTCGGTATATCCCTTACACCCTAGCGTGCGGCATAGCCGCGTCACGCTCGCTTCGCTGGTGTCGCTTTCACGCGCCAGCTCGGTAATCGTCAGGTAGAGCACTTTAGAAGGATCGTTCAGGATAAACGATCCTAACTTTTGCTGCGTAGGGCTGTATCCAGAGACGCCCTGGCGCAGCCTGAGCAGCAGATTTTCATTTTCTGACATGCCTGATCCTTGATGCGTTTTTCTAGCGCTAGTGTGGCGGAAAGCGGGGGAAAGATGCCAGTCATTTTAAAAAAGTATGATCCCTCTCTGCTTTTGTGATGATAATTTTCATTTTATATATTTATTGTGGTAAAAATTTTCATCAGTTAAAGAGAGAGTGAAAATCATGATGCAAATGTTCAGCGGTGCCTCATCAGGGGCGTGGTTTGAAAAAGCCCAGCGTTTTGGTAAGTCGTTTATGTTACCCATCGCCGTATTGCCTGCGGCGGGTTTACTGTTAGGTATTGGCGGCGCGCTATCAAATCCGAACACGCTTACGGCCTATCCGTTTCTGGATATCGGCTGGCTGCAGGCCATTTTCACCATTATGAGCAGCGCGGGTTCGATTGTTTTTGCAAACCTGTCGGTGCTGTTTGCGGTTGGCGTCGCGGTTGGTCTGGCGAAAACGGACAAAGGCACGGCTGGGCTTGCAGCATTGCTCGCGTTTCTGGTGATGAATGCCACCATCAATGCCTTGCTGATTCTGACCGGCAAACTCGCGCTGGAAAATCCCGGTGCCGTAGGGCAGGGAATGACGCTTGGCATTCAGACGCTGGAGACCGGCGTCTTTGGTGGGGTGGTGATTGGTCTTGTCACCTGCACTCTGCATCACCGCTTTAATAAAATCGCGCTACCGCAGTTCCTCGGCTTCTTCGGCGGCTCACGCTTTGTGCCGATTATCAGCTCCCTCGCCGCCATCGTCGTCGGCGCGGCGATGACGGTCGTATGGCCGCATTTTCAGAAACTGATCTTTGGACTGGGCGGCCTTGTGGATGCCACGGGTTATCTCGGCACATTGCTGTACGGTTTTATTCTGCGCATGCTAGGCCCGTTCGGTTTGCACCATATTTTCTATCTGCCTTTCTGGACGACGGCGCTCGGCGGCAGTGAGATCGTGAACGGTCATCTGGTCGAAGGCACGCAGCGGATCTTCTTTGCGCAACTGGCTGACCCGAATACCCAACAGTTTTACCTCGGCACGTCACGCTTTATGTCCGGACGCTTTATCACCATGATGTTTGGCCTGCTCGGGGCGTGTCTGGCGATGTATCACACCGCCAAACCTGAGAATAAAAAGCGCGTAGCGGGGCTGTTAATTTCCGCAGCGTTGACCTCTTTCCTGACAGGGATTACCGAGCCGATTGAGTTCTCGTTCCTGTTCGTGGCACCGGTGCTTTATGTCATCCACGCTTTATTCGATGGACTGGCATTTATGCTCGCCCACATTCTGCATATCACCATTGGCCAGACGTTCTCCGGTGGTTTTATCGATTTCATTCTGTTTGGCGTTCTGCAAAGCGAGGCCAAAACGAACTGGATGTATGTCCCGCTGGTCGGCGTGCCGTGGTTCTTCCTCTATTACTTCACCTTCCGCTTCATGATCACGCGTTTTGGCTATGCCACGCCGGGGCGCGAAAAAGAGGCGGTGGTCGAAAGCACCCTCCCGCAAAGTGAACGCGCGGCGGCGGTGATTGCAGGGCTGGGCGGCAAAGACAACCTGGACGAGGTGGATTGCTGTGCGACGCGGTTACGCGTGACGGTCAAGGATGGCGGAAAGGTTAATGAGGCCGCGCTGAAAGCCACTGGCGCACGCGGTGTAATCGTCCGCGGTAACGGCGTCCAGGTGATTTACGGCCCGCATGTCACCATTATCAAAAACGAAGTGGAAGAGATTTTATCGTGAAAAAGACTGTACTGGATGTATTGAAAGGCAAATTAATCGTCTCCTGTCAGGCGCTGGAAAACGAACCGCTGCATAGCCCATTCATTATGTCGCGCATGGCGCTGGCCGCAGCGCAAGGTGGCGCGGTAGCGATTCGGGCCAACAGCGTGGTAGATATCGCTGCCATTAAACAGCAGGTGTCGCTGCCGGTGATTGGCATCATTAAGCGAGATTATCCGGGCAGCGAGGTCTTTATTACCGCTACGCTCAAGGAGATCGATGAACTGATGACGGTGAATCCGGAAATTATCGCGCTGGACGCCACCGCCCGACCGCGTCCGGATGGCGAAACGCTGGAGTCATTGGTGGGGAAAATCCGGTCCCACTATCCGTCGGTGCTGTTAATGGCCGATATCGCCACCCTTGCGGAAGCGAAAGCGGCACAAGCGCTGGGGTTTGACTGCGTGGGCACCACGCTATACGGCTATACAACGGAAACACAGAGCCATTCGCTTCCTGAAAATGACTGTGAATTTTTACGAGACGTGGTGGCTGCCGTCAGTATTCCTGTGGTGGCTGAAGGCAATGTCGACACGCCTGAGCGTGCTGCGCGCTGTCTTGCGCTGGGGGCTCATACGGTTGTTGTCGGGGGCGCCATTACGCGTCCTCAGCAAATCACGACACGTTTCGTCGCGGCGATTGAGGCACACAGCACCGATCGGGCATGAAACATCGGCGGGGATCTGCGATAATTAACGATTATCCCCAAAGTGAGATGACTATGCAGTACCCGATTAACGAGATGTTCCAAACCCTGCAAGGCGAGGGTTACTTCACTGGCGTTCCTGCTATTTTTATTCGTTTACAGGGATGCCCGGTTGGCTGTGCCTGGTGTGATACCAAACATACGTGGGACAAACTGGCAGATCGGGAAGTATCGCTGTTTAGCATTCTTGCCAAAACCAAAGAAAGCGATAAATGGGGAGCCGGGAGTGCTGAAGATCTGCTGGCGATTATTGGTCGTCAGGGCTGGACAGCGCGCCACGTTGTCATCACCGGCGGTGAGCCGTGCATTCACGACCTTATGTCGCTGACCGATTTGCTGGAAAAGAACGGCTACAGTTGCCAGATTGAAACCAGCGGTACGCACGAAGTGCGCTGCTCTCACACCACCTGGGTTACCGTATCGCCAAAAGTGAACATGCGCGGTGGCTATGATGTGCTTTCGCAGGCGCTTGAGCGTGCCGATGAGATTAAACATCCCGTTGGTCGCGTGCGCGATATCGAAGCGCTGGATGAACTGCTGGCGACGTTGACCGATGAAAAGCAGCGAATCATTGCCCTGCAGCCGATCAGTCAGAAAGACGATGCGACGCGTCTGTGCATTGAAACCTGTATTGCCCGCAACTGGCGGTTGTCGATGCAGACGCACAAGTATCTGAATATTGCCTGAAAAAAAGCCCGGTTAATTCGCCGGGCTTTTTCTTACTCTCCGCGATACACGCAGCCTGCGGTACACGTCTCTTTGATCATCACCGAGCTTAACAGCGGCACCCGCGGTTTCATCTGATCCCAGATCCATTTTGCCAGCACTTCGCTGGTGGGGTTTTCCAGTCCGGGAATGTCATTCAGATAGTAGTGATCGAGGCGATCGTACGTCGGCTTGAACGCCGCTTTCAGTTCGGAGAAGTCCATAATCCAGCCAGTGTGTGGATCGACTTCACCGGTAATCTCAAGACGCACCATAAAAGAGTGTCCGTGCAGACGGCCACATTTATGCCCTTGCGGGACATGCGGGAGGTGGTGGGCGGCTTCGAAGATGAAATCTTTAAACAGTGTGGTGGACATCATGTGCTCTCAGTAGTGCGGAAAAAACCGCCGCATAGTACCGGAAAGCACATTTTTAATCATTAACTAAAACGGCCATCCACCATTGCGGGGTTGCGTTGGGCAAATTTAAGGAATTTTATGGTTATATTTCAGTCAGTTGCTTAACCAGTTTTGTTGTTAACAACCATGACTAAAACAGGTTAGTTCTTTTGGTTATTTGTTATTTCCATCCCTTCTTTAATTGTTATTATCCCCGCCGTTAACCTTATCTTCAGTTTGGATTTTATGCCCGTCATACTTCGGTTGTCGCTGCTTGGCTGCAACTCGAACTATTCAGGACATATTACTTGAAGTCCGCTTTGCTACTGGAACATAACGACGCATGACAACACAGGCCCCACCTTCGAATTTGCTTCCTCTGAACCCGGAGCAACTGGCGCGCCTTCAGGCGGCCACCACTGATTTTTCGCCCACGCAGCTTGCCTGGGTTTCCGGCTATTTCTGGGGAATGCTCAATCAGCAACCTGGGGCGGTCGTGAATGCGCCAGCCGCAGCGGTTGAAATTCCGGCGATTACTGTTATTTCTGCTTCGCAAACGGGCAATGCCCGACGCGTCGCGGAAGCGCTGCGTGACGATCTGCTCGCCGCCAAACTGAACGTGAACCTGGTGAACGCCGGGGATTATAAATTCAAACAAATCGCGTCAGAAAAACTGGTGGTGGTTGTCGCATCTACGCAGGGCGAAGGCGAACCCGCTGAAGAAGCGGTTGCGCTGCATAAATTCCTGTTCTCCAAAAAAGCGCCAAAACTCGATGGCACCGCGTTTGCCGTCTTTGGTCTGGGCGACACGTCCTATGAGTTCTTCTGTCAGTCCGGTAAAGATTTCGACAGCAAACTGGCGGAACTGGGCGCTGAGCGTCTGCTGGATCGCGTGGATGCCGACGTTGAGTATCAAGCCGCGGCAGCCGAATGGCGCGCACGCATTGTGGATGTGCTGAAAGCGCGCGTGCCGAAAGATACGCCGGCGCAGGCGGCGATCAGTGCTTCAGGTGCGGTCAATGAAGTCTCTACAAGCCCGTACACCAAAGAAGAGCCGCTGGTTGCGAGCCTGTCCGTAAACCAAAAAATTACCGGTCGCGACTCTGAAAAAGACGTTCGCCATATCGAAATTGATCTGGGTGATTCCGGTTTGCGTTACCAGCCGGGCGATGCGCTTGGCGTGTGGTATCAAAACGATCCTGCATTAGTGAAAGAGCTGGTTGAACTGCTGTGGCTGAAAGGCGACGAGCCGGTCACGGTCGAAGGCAAAACGCTGCCGCTTTCCGAAGCGCTGCAGTGGCATTTTGAGCTGACGGTAAACACCGCCAATATTGTCGAGAATTACGCCACGCTGACCCGCAGCGAAACTCTGCTGCCGTTGGTGGGCGATAAAGCTAAGCTACAGCATTACGCGGCGACCACCCCGATTGTCGATATGGTGCGATTCTCTCCGGCACAGCTGGACGTCGATGCTTTAGTCGGTCTGCTGCGCCCGTTAACGCCGCGCCTCTATTCCATTGCTTCGTCTCAGGCGGAAGTGGAAAGCGAAGTGCATATCACTGTGGGCGCCGTACGCTTCGATATCGAAGGTCGTGCGCGGGCGGGCGGGGCATCGAGTTTCCTTGCCGATCGCGTTGAAGAAGAGGGCGAAGTCCGCGTCTTTATTGAGCATAACGACAACTTCCGCCTGCCAGCGAATCCTGAAACGCCGGTCATTATGATTGGTCCTGGCACGGGGATCGCGCCGTTCCGCGCGTTTATGCAGCAGCGTGCAGCCGAGGAAGCGCCTGGTAAAAACTGGCTGTTCTTCGGCAATCCACACTTTACGGAAGATTTCCTTTATCAGGTTGAGTGGCAGCGCTACGTCAAAGAGGGCGTGCTGAACCGCATCGATCTGGCCTGGTCACGTGACCAGAAACAAAAAATATACGTACAAGACAAACTGCGCGAACAGGGCGCAGAGCTGTGGGCGTGGATCAATAATGGTGCCCACCTTTATGTCTGCGGCGACGCCAATCGCATGGCGAAAGACGTTGAGCAGGCTTTGTTGGAAGTGATTGCCGAATTCGGTGGTATGGATATCGAATCGGCGGATGAATTTTTAAGTGAGCTGCGCGTAGAGCGCCGTTATCAGCGAGATGTCTACTAATGAGCGAAAAACACCCCGGCCCACTGGTGGTCGAAGGCAAACTGACTGATGCCGAGCGCATGAAAGTTGATAGCAACTATCTGCGCGGCACCATTGCCGAAGATTTAAACGACGGTCTGACCGGCGGTTTCAAAGGTGATAACTTCCTGCTGATCCGCTTCCACGGTATGTATCAGCAGGACGACCGCGATATTCGTGCGGAACGTGCTGAACAAAAGCTGGAGCCGCGTCATGCGATGCTGCTGCGCTGCCGTCTGCCGGGTGGGGTTATTACCACTAAACAGTGGCAGGCGATTGATAAATTCGCACATGACAACACGATTTACGGCAGCATTCGTCTGACCAACCGCCAGACCTTTCAGTTTCATGGCATTCTGAAAAAGAACGTCAAGCCGGTCCACCAGATGCTGCATTCCGTCGGGCTGGACGCGCTGGCGACTGCAAACGACATGAACCGTAACGTGTTATGTACCTCTAACCCATATGAGTCAGAGTTACACGCCGAAGCGTATGAATGGGCGAAGAAGATCTCCGAGCATCTGCTGCCGCGCACCCGCGCGTATGCGGAGATCTGGCTCGATCAGGAAAAAGTCGCGACCACCGATGTCGAGCCGATTTTGGGTCAGACCTATCTGCCACGTAAATTTAAAACCACGGTTGTCATTCCGCCGCAGAATGATATCGATCTGCACGCCAACGACATGAACTTCGTGGCGATTGCGGAAAACGGTAAACTGGTTGGCTTTAACCTGCTGGTGGGGGGTGGTCTGTCGATTGAGCACGGCAACAAAAAAACCTACGCCCGCACGGCGAGCGAATTTGGCTATATCCCGCTGGAGCACACGCTGGCCGTGGCCGAAGCGGTAGTCACCACGCAGCGCGACTGGGGCAACCGTACCGATCGTAAAAACGCGAAAACCAAATATACGCTGGAGCGCGTCGGCGTAGAGACGTTCAAAGCGGAAGTCGAACGTCGCGCGGGGATCACGTTTGAGCCTATCCGTGCGTATGAATTTACCGGTCGCGGCGATCGCATTGGCTGGGTGAAAGGTATCGACAATAAATGGCACCTGACGCTGTTTATCGAAAACGGCCGTATTCTGGATTATCCGGGTCGTCCGCTGAAAACGGGTCTGCTGGAGATTGCTAAGATTCATAAAGGCGAGTTCCGCATCACTGCGAATCAGAACCTGATTATCGCCGGCGTGCCGGAGAGCCAGAAAGCGAAGATCGAGAAGCTGGCGCGCGAGCATACGCTGATGGATGGCGTTAAGCCGCAGCGCGAGAACTCAATGGCCTGCGTGTCATTCCCAACCTGTCCGCTGGCGATGGCAGAAGCTGAGCGTTTCCTGCCGTCATTCACCGATAAAGTGGAAGCGGTACTGGCGAAACACGGTATTCCGGATGAGCATATCGTGATGCGCGTGACGGGTTGCCCGAACGGCTGTGGCCGCGCGTTGCTGGCCGAACTTGGCCTGGTGGGTAAAGCGCCGGGTCGTTACAACGTGCATCTTGGCGGCAACCGCAGCGGAACGCGTATCCCGCGTATGTATCGCGAAAACATTACTGAACCCGAAATTCTCGATTCACTGGACGAGCTTGTCGGGCGCTGGGCGAAAGAGCGTGAAGCGGGTGAAGGCTTCGGCGACTTTACGGTGCGTGCGGGCATCATTCGCCCTGTGCTCGATCCCGCCAGAGATTTTTGGGAATAAAAGAGAGGTTGCTATGTCCTTACTCGATCTGAATGCCCTTAACGATTTACCGAAAGTGGAACGCATTCTGGCGTTGGCAGAAACCAACGCCAAACTGGAAAAACTGGATGCCGAAGGACGCGTAGCGTGGGCGCTGGAAAATTTGCCAGGTGAGTATGCGCTCTCATCAAGTTTTGGTATTCAGGCTGCGGTGAGTTTGCACCTGGTGAACACGATCCGCCCGGATATTCCGGTGATCCTTACGGATACAGGCTATCTGTTCCCTGAAACCTATCAGTTCATTGATGAGCTGGCGGAAAAGCTCAAGCTGAACCTGAAAGTTTATCGCGCGGAGCAGAGTGCGGCGTGGCAGGAAGCACGCTACGGCAAACTGTGGGAGCAGGGCGTTGAGGGCATTGAGAAATACAATGAGATCAACAAAGTCGAGCCGATGAATCGGGCGCTCGAAGAGCTGAATGTGAAAACGTGGTTTGCAGGTCTGCGTCGCGAGCAGTCCGGCAGTCGTGCCAGTTTGCCGGTGTTGGGCATTCAGCGCGGCGTGTTCAAAGTGCTGCCGATTATCGACTGGGATAATCGTACGGTTTATCAGTATCTGCAAAAGCATGGGCTGAAGTACCATCCGCTGTGGGATCAGGGCTATCTGTCTGTGGGCGACACCCACACCACGCGGAAATGGGAGCCGGGAATGGCGGAAGAAGAGACGCGATTCTTTGGACTGAAGCGCGAATGTGGATTGCACGAGGGATAATTTTTCCCTCACCCTAACCCTCTCCCAAGGGAGAGGGAATCACCCGGAACTCTCTTTTCGCTTCACTCACTGGGAGAAGGACTAGGACGAAGCTGTCTTTTCTCGTCTCCCAAAGGAGAGGGAATCACCCGGAATTCTCTTTTCGCTTCACTCACTGGGAGAAGGACTAGGACGAAGCTGTCTTTTCTCGTCTCCCAAAGGAGAAGGAATCACCCGGAACTCTCTTTTCGCTTCACTCACAGTGAGAAGGACTAGCACGAAGCTGTCTTTTCTCCCTCTCCCTGTGGGAGAGGGGCGGGGTGAGGGCATCAGACTACGCTACCCTTTCCCAGCTTTTGCCAACTCTTTGACCAGCGGTAGCATCACTTTCACCACGTCGCGGGTGCGACGCTCAATGCGTTGCGGGAGCGCTGCGTCAATGTACTGTTGGTTATCGAGTCGCACGTCGTGCCAGCTCGTGCCGTCCGGGAACGTTTTCGATTTTGCCCGCTGCTGATACCCATCTTTTTTGCCCAAAGACCAGTTGGTCGCTTCGACGTACAGCACCGGGATTCCCGCTTTATCAAACGTTTCACCGTCGGTACAACACCCCGTGCCTTTTGGGTAATTCGGGTTGCGTCCTGGATTAATCGCCGCCTGAATGCCCTGACCACGCGCAATCGCCAGTGCGCGATCGCGCGTGAGCTTGCGTACGGAGTTTGGCGTCGTCTTGCCGCTGTTGAAATAGAGTTTGTCACCCACGATCAGGTTATCGAGATTAATCACCAGCAGGGTATTTTTCTTTTCAGCCGCGCTCATACGGTTAAGCAGGTTTTCCGCACCGAGTTTGCCCTCTTCTTCGCCGCTGGTGGCGACAAAACGAATGCCGTAGTGCGTCGGGATATTTTTCAGACGTTCAGCCAGCTCAAGCATGACGCCCAAACCCGCTGCGTTATCGTCCATTCCCTGTAGCGTCAGGCCGCCGAGATTATGATCGGTGTCCTCATCGCTCATAGGCGCGAAGGTATCCAGGTGCGCCATGATGATAATCTGCTGCGCCGTTTTACCTTCATGCGCAGCAATGACCGTACTGCCCGTCACGTTGTGCCAGTTTTTACTGTTGTTGCGCGAGGTATAAATGTATCGGCTGTGAAAGGCGCGGATATCGCTCTGGTAGCCCATGTCGGCAAACTGTTGGCGCAGATAATCAGCGGAGAGCATTTCTGCTGGCGTGCCGGTCATCCTTCCCGGAAAAACGGTGGCGATGTGGCGCGCCTGTGTTGAGGCGATTTCACCGAAAGAGTTTGCTGTTGCGTGAGCCGGAAGAATAAAGCAAACGCCGAACGCCAGGGCAGCGATACGGTGGCGCATTGCGGAAAACATAGTGAGTCCTTAAAAATCGGAGCTAATTTTAACTCGCCTAGTATGAAACTGTGATCGCGCTTACACAATTTCATTTGCTCTTAAACGCCCGATATTCCGCGTGTTAAGCACTTTTTGATATGAGCTTTTCCAGGTCGTTATTCCATTGAGTAACTACTCATTCCAATTCGTAATTTCATTCACCCTGAGTCGCCCCCTATAGTCCCACTATTCCTGTTTGTGAGTGAGTTGTCACATCGCGCACTGTCCGTCTGTATCAAAGCCCGTCTGGGGCTTGCGACCGACACCGTTAATACCGTGAACATCTTGCCAAAAATGCCCCCATGCCCGCCCTGAATGTGGCGGGAGAATAAGGAACGGTTATGGACCAAAAACGACTTACCCACCTGCGGCAACTCGAAGCAGAAAGCATTCATATCATCCGCGAGGTGGCTGCCGAATTCTCCAATCCCGTGATGATGTATTCCATCGGGAAAGACTCCAGCGTGATGCTGCATTTGGCGCGTAAAGCGTTTTATCCGGGCACACTGCCTTTCCCGCTGCTGCATGTGGATACCGGCTGGAAATTCCGTGAGATGTATGAATTCCGCGACCGTACGGCTAAGGCCTACGGCTGCGAACTGCTGGTGCATAAAAACCCGGAAGGCGTGGCGATGGGGATCAACCCCTTTGTGCACGGCAGCGGTAAGCATACCGACATCATGAAAACCGAAGGGCTAAAGCAGGCGCTGAATAAATACGGCTTTGATGCTGCATTTGGCGGCGCGCGCCGCGATGAAGAAAAATCGCGTGCCAAAGAGCGTATTTACTCTTTCCGCGATCGCTTCCATCGCTGGGACCCAAAAAATCAGCGCCCTGAGCTGTGGCACAACTACAACGGCCAGATTAACAAAGGCGAAAGCATCCGCGTGTTCCCGCTCTCCAACTGGACCGAGCTGGATATCTGGCAGTACATCTATCTGGAAAATATCGACATTGTTCCGCTGTATCTGGCGGCAGAGCGCCCGGTGCTGGAGCGCGACGGCATGCTGATGATGATCGATGACGATCGTATTGATTTGCAGCCTGGCGAAGAGATCAAAAATCAGATGGTGCGTTTCCGTACCCTCGGCTGTTGGCCGCTGACCGGCGCGGTGGAGTCAAACGCGCAAACGCTGCCGGAGATCATCGAAGAGATGTTGGTCTCCACCACCAGCGAGCGGCAGGGGCGCGTCATTGACCGCGACCAGGCCGGCTCAATGGAGCTGAAGAAACGCCAGGGTTATTTCTAAGGAGCCGCCATGAATACCACGATTGCACAACAAATTGCTGATGAGGGCGGCGTCGAAGCCTATCTGCACGCTCAGCAGCACAAAAGCCTGCTGCGTTTTCTGACCTGTGGCAGCGTCGATGACGGCAAAAGCACGTTGATTGGGCGTCTGCTGCATGACACCCGTCAGATTTACGAAGACCAACTCTCCTCGCTGCACAACGACAGCAAGCGTCACGGCACGCAGGGCGAAAAGCTCGACCTGGCATTGCTGGTGGACGGCCTTCAGGCTGAACGCGAGCAGGGCATTACCATTGACGTGGCGTATCGCTATTTCTCCACCGAGAAGCGCAAATTTATCATTGCCGATACTCCAGGCCACGAACAGTACACCCGTAACATGGCGACCGGGGCCTCAACCTGTGAACTGGCGATTCTGCTGATGGATGCGCGCAAAGGCGTGCTCGATCAAACGCGCCGCCACAGCTTTATCTCTACGCTGTTAGGGATCAAACATCTGGTCGTTGCGGTTAACAAAATGGACCTGGTGAACTTCAGCGAAGAGGCGTTCGAAGAGATTCGCCAGAGCTACCTGACGTTTGCCGAGCAGTTGCCTGGTCATCTGGATATCCGCTTTGTACCGCTTTCGGCGCTGGAAGGGGATAACGTCGCTTCTCAGAGCGCCAATATGCCGTGGTACAGCGGCCCAACGCTGCTGGAAGTGCTTGAAACCGTCGAAATACAGCGCGTGGTGGAAAACCAGCCGATGCGTTTCCCGGTGCAATACGTGAACCGTCCGAACCTCGATTTCCGGGGTTTCTCCGGCACAATCGCGTCTGGCACGGTTAAGGTCGGCCAGCGCGTCAAAGTCCTGCCGTCAGGCGTGGAATCGGCGATTACCCGTATTGTCACCTTTGACGGTGACTTGCAGGAAGCGGGTGCCGGTGAAGCGGTGACGCTGGTGCTGAAAGACGAGATTGATATCAGCCGTGGCGATCTGCTGCTGGATGCTGAGGAAAGCGTCCCTGCCGTGCAAAGCGCGTCGCTGGACGTGGTGTGGATGGCGGAGCAACCGCTGACCGCGGGCCAGAGCTACGACGTTAAAATCGCAGGTAAGAAAACGCGAGCACGCGTAGACGGTATTCAGTATCAGGTGGACATCAACAGTCTGGCGCAGCATAAGGCGGAAGAATTGCCGCTGAACGGCATTGGCCTGGTGGATTTCACCTTTGACGAACCGCTGGTGCTGGATAAATACCAGCACAATCCGGTCACCGGTGGTCTGATCTTTATCGACAGGCTGACGAACGTCACCGTGGGCGCAGGGCTGGTGAACGAACCACATCTGCAGGCCAACGCGACGCCGTCAGAATTCAGCGCGTTTGAACTGGAGCTGAATGCCCTGGTACGCAAGCACTTCCCGCACTGGGGCGCGCGCGATCTGCTGGGAGGCAAGTGATGGCGGAGCATGATGAGAACGTCGTCTGGCATCCTCATCCGGTGACGGTCGCTCAGCGCGAACAACTCCACGGCAACCGTGGAGTTGTGCTGTGGTTTACCGGGCTTTCTGGCTCCGGTAAGTCGACGGTTGCAGGCGCGCTGGAAGAGGCCCTGCATAAGCAGGGCGTTAGCACCTATCTGCTGGACGGCGACAATGTGCGCCATGGCCTGTGCAGCGATTTGGGGTTCAGCGATGACGACCGGAAAGAGAACATTCGTCGCGTCGGTGAAGTGGCGAGCCTGATGGCCGATGCGGGGCTGGTGGTGCTCACGGCGTTTATTTCACCGCACCGCGCGGAACGCCAGATGGTGCGCGAGCGCGTCGGAGAGAATCGGTTTGTCGAAGTCTTCGTCGATACGCCGCTGGCAATCTGCGAAACGCGCGATCCGAAAGGGCTGTACAAAAAGGCGCGTGCCGGAGAACTGAAGAATTTCACGGGGATTGATGCGGTTTACGAAGCGCCTGAATCGCCAGAGATTCACCTGGATGGTCAACAATTGGTAACAAATTTAGTAAGCCAATTATTAGACCTGCTCCGACAGGACGATATTATCAGATCCTGAGACGGTATCGGATAGTGAGCTATCCGGTTGTCATCGGCCACAGGATTCGTTATGCGCAACAGTCAGAATTACATTATCAGCGGGTCGGAAACGTTATCGACCAATGACGAGACGACCTGGTCACTGCCTGGGGCCGTGGTGGGCTTCGTCTCGTGGTTGCTGGCGCTCGGCATTCCGTTCCTGATCTATGGCCGCAACACGCTGTTTTTCTTCCTCTACACCTGGCCTTTCTTTCTGGCGCTGATGCCCGTGGCGGTTGTGGTCGGCATTGCGCTGCACTCGCTGCTCAATGGCAAACTGCTTTATACCACCTTGATCACGATTGTGGCGGTTGTCGCCATCTTCGGTCTGCTGTTTTTATGGCTGATGGGTTAAGTTCAGCCATAATTCAAATCGTAACGAATAATGTGCCTTTGTTGTGCTTACGTATCCGTGGCAAAAATGTGGTACATTTGCCCGCGATGTTGCGGCATCTCCGTCGCCCCAGAGTAGAGTCAGGGGCAAAGTTGTGGGATGATGATGCCGTTTTTCAGGGGGCAGGATGGGTAAACTAACGCTGCTGTTGCTGGCCTTGCTGGTCTGGCTACAGTATTCGCTGTGGTTCGGTAAGAACGGTCTTCATGACTACGGTCGCGTCAACGATGACGTGACGGCACAGCAGGCAACGAACGCAAAACTTAAAGCGCGAAACGATCAACTTTTTGCCGAAATTGATGACCTCAATGGCGGGCAAGAGGCGATTGAGGAACGCGCACGTAACGAACTCAGTATGACTAAACCGGACGAAACCTTTTATCGTCTGGTGCCGGATGCGTCTAAACGCAACCAGGGCTCAGCACAAAATAATCGATAATCAGGCCCAGGATTACGACATGGCAGTGACTTTTTCGGATGTATGCGCCGTGGTACCGGCCGCTGGCTTTGGTCGGCGCATGCAGACAGAGTGTCCTAAGCAATACCTTTCAATCGGTGATAAAACGATCCTTGAGCATACCGTGGCGGCGCTGCTGGCAAATCCACGGGTGGCGCGCGTCGTTATCGCTATCAGTCCGGGCGATGCCCGTTTTGCCGCGTTACCGCTGGCGAATCATCCGCAAATTACCGTTGTTGACGGTGGCACAGAACGTGCCGACTCGGTGCTGGCTGGCATTCGTGCGGCGGGGAATGCCGCGTGGGTATTGGTTCACGATGCCGCGCGTCCCTGTTTACACCCAGACGATCTCGCACGTTTGCTGGCGATCAGCCAAACAAGCGCTGTGGGCGGTATTCTGGCCGCGCCGGTACGCGACACCATGAAGCGTGCGGAGCCAGGGCTGAATCATATTGCTCACACCGTGGAGCGCGTTGATCTTTGGCACGCGCTGACGCCCCAATTTTTCCCCCGCGAACTGCTTCATGACTGCTTAACCCGTGCGCTCAACGAGGGCGCAACCATCACCGATGAAGCCTCGGCGCTGGAATATTGTGGTTTCCATCCTGAGCTTGTAGAAGGACGCGCTGATAATATCAAAGTGACGCGCCCCGAAGATTTACAGCTCGCGGAATTTTATCTTACCCGTATGACCTATCAGGAGAACGCATAATGCGAATTGGACACGGTTTTGACGTACACGCCTTTGGCGGCGTTGGCCCGATTATCATTGGCGGCGTGCGCATTCCTTTTGAGAAAGGACTGCTGGCGCACTCCGATGGCGATGTGGCGCTGCACGCCCTGACCGACGCCCTGCTGGGCGCTGCGGCGCTGGGCGATATCGGCAAGCTGTTCCCGGATACCGATCCGGCCTTTAAAGGGGCGGATAGCCGCGAACTGCTGCGCGAAGCCTGGCGACGTATTCAGGCGAAGGGCTACACGCTCGGCAACGTTGACGTGACCATTATTGCGCAGGCGCCAAAAATGCTGACGCATATCCCACAGATGCGCGTGTTTATCGCCGAAGATCTGGGTTGTCATATGGACGACGTGAATGTTAAAGCGACCACCACCGAGAAACTTGGATTTACCGGGCGCGGCGAAGGCATCGCCTGCGAAGCGGTTGCGCTGCTGGTGAAGGCGGCCAAATGACAGAGTTTGAGAATCTGACTTATCTGCACGGAAAACCACAGGGTGCTGGCCTGCTAAAAGCCAATCCCGAAGATTTCGTGGTGGTAGAAGATTTAGGTTTTGAGCCTGACGGCGAGGGTGAACACATTCTCGTGCGTATTCTGAAAAATGGCTGTAACACCCGTTTTGTCGCTGACGCGCTCGCGAAATTCCTTAAAATCCATGCCCGCGAAGTGAGTTTTGCCGGTCAAAAAGACAAACACGCCGTAACGGAACAGTGGCTTTGCGCCCGCGTTCCCGGCAATGCGATGCCTGATTTAAGTCAATTTGAGCTTGAAGGCTGTAAAGTGCTGGAATATGCCCGTCATAAGCGCAAGCTGCGTTTAGGCGCGCTTCAGGGCAATGCCTTCACCTTGATTCTGCGCGAAGTGACGGATCGTGACGACGTGGAAAAACGCCTGACCGCGATCGCGGAGCAGGGCGTGCCGAACTACTTCGGCGCACAGCGTTTCGGTATCGGCGGCAGCAATTTGCTGGGTGCGTTGCGCTGGGCGCAAAGTGATGCGCCAGTACGTGACAGGAATAAGCGCAGTTTTTGGTTGTCGGCAGCCCGCAGCGCGTTGTTTAATCAGATTGTGAGTGAACGACTGAAAAAACCGGACGCGAATCAAGTTGTTGTCGGCGATGCGCTACAATTAGCGGGACGCGGCAGTTGGTTTGTGGCCACAGCGGAAGAAATCACCGATGTGCAGGCGCGCGTCGATAATAAAACGCTGATGATTACCGCCGCGATGCCCGGCTCGGGAGAGTGGGGCACGCAGGGCGATGCGCTCGCGGTCGAACAGGCGGCGATTGCCGATGCGCCAGAATTACAATCATTGCTGATGCGGGAGAAAGTCGAGGCGGCGCGCCGCGCGATGCTGCTCTATCCGCAGCAGCTTAGCTGGAACTGGTGGGACGACGTGACCGTCGAGTTACGCTTCTGGCTACCGGCAGGTAGCTTCGCCACCAGCGTTGTCAGGGAACTTATCAACACCTCGGGTGATTATGCGAATATTGCTGAGTAACGATGATGGGATACATGCGCCGGGCATTCAGACGCTGGCGAAATACCTGCGCGAGTTTGCCGACGTGCAGGTTGTTGCTCCTGACCGTAACCGCAGCGGGGCGTCCAATTCATTGACGCTGGAATCGTCACTTCGTACGTTTGCGTTTGAGAATGGCGATATCGCCGTGCAAATGGGCACGCCGACCGACTGCGTGTTTTTGGGCGTCAATGCGCTGATGCGTCCCGGGCCGGATGTGGTCGTGTCGGGGATTAACGCGGGTCCAAATCTGGGGGATGACGTGATTTACTCGGGTACCGTCGCCGCAGCGATGGAGGGCCGCCATTTGGGATTCCCTGCGCTGGCGGTCTCCCTGAATGGCCACCAGCACTACGATACAGCCGCAGCGGTAACCTGTTCGATTCTGCGTGCGCTCAGCCGTGAACCGCTGCGCACAGGACGTATTCTGAATATCAACGTTCCCGATCTGCCTCTTGACGAAATCAAAGGCATTCGTGTGACGCGCTGTGGCAGCCGACATCCGGCTGACCAGGTGATTCCGCAGCAGGATCCGCGCGGCAATACGCTTTACTGGATTGGTCCTCCTGGCGATAAATGCGACGCAGGCCCGGATACCGATTTTGCAGCCGTGGATGAAGGGTATGTGTCCGTCACGCCGTTGCACGTAGATTTAACCGCGTACAACGCGCAAGATGTGGTGTCAGGCTGGCTTGAACGTGCCGGGGTGAACACGCAATGGTAAGTCAACGTGTACAAGCACTTCTGAATCAATTGCGCAGCCAGGGCATCGCCGACGAGCGTGTGCTGGAGGCTATCTCGCAGGTACCGCGCGAGAAATTTGTGGATGAGGCGTTTGAACACAAAGCGTGGGAAAACGTGGCCTTACCCATAGGACAGGGGCAGACAATCTCTCAGCCCTATATGGTTGCGCGTATGACGGAATTACTGGAGCTGACGCCGGAATCTCGCGTTCTCGAAATAGGGACAGGGTCGGGTTATCAGACGGCAATTCTGGCGCATCTCGTTCATCATGTCTGCTCTGTTGAGCGCATCAAAAGCTTGCAATGGCATGCGCGCCGTCGTCTTAAACAGCTGGATTTACATAATGTTTCAACACGTCACGGTGACGGATGGCAGGGGTGGCAAGCCCGCGCTCCGTTTGACGCTATTATCGTGACGGCTGCACCGCTTGAAATCCCCGCTGCGCTCTTGTCGCAGCTGGCGAATGGCGGCATTCTCGTGTTACCCGTGGGCGATGAACATCAGCTGCTAAAGCGCGTTCGTCGGCGGGATGACGAGTACATCATCGATACTGTAGAAGCCGTGCGTTTTGTGCCTCTCGTGAAGGGAGAACTGGCCTGAGACTCGGAATTTTCCAGGGTTTTTCAGGAAAATTCAGCGTATGGTGAGGCGCAAACCGTGTGTGCTATTACGGTTAATTTTAAGTCACTGGTAGTTAACACATTCCTGGGGGATAAATGAGCGCGGGAAGCCCAAAATTCACCATCAGCCGTGTTGCGGCATTGTCACTGGTTTCACTTTGGCTGGCAGGTTGTACAAGTTCTAATAACGCCCCTGCTCCGGTGAGCTCTGTCGGTGGTAATAGTGGTTCCGAAAGTTCGTCCGGCGGAATGCTAATTACCCCTCCACCAAAAATGGGCACAGCAACAACGCAACAAAATCCGCCAATTCAGCCGATGCAGCCTCCTGCTGCACAGCCAACGCAGATGCAACCAGTGCAACAAACTGTGCAGACCGAGAATGGCCGCATAGTCTATAACCGTAAGTATGGGAATATTCCCAAAGGAAGCTACACCGGCGGCAGTACGTATACGGTTAAACGTGGCGACACGCTTTTCTATATCGCGTGGATCACCGGGAACGATTTCCGTGACCTTGCGCAGCGAAATAGCGTGCAGGCCCCGTATGGCCTGGAAGTTGGGCAAACGCTTCAGGTCGGTAATGCGACCGGTACGCCATTAACGCCGGGTAACTCTGTCTCCGCAGCGGATGTCACCGCTCAAAATAACAGCGTTAAACCTGCGCAAAATACAAGCGCAGTGGTTGCTTCACAGCCCACAATTACGTATTCTGAGGACTCAGGTGAACAGAGTGCTAACAAAATGTTGCCGAATAATAAGGCGTCTGCGACTGTCGTCACAGCACCGACTACGGCACCTGTGGTTAGCTCTACCGTACCGACTGCCAGCAGTATGACCTCCAGTGCGCCTATCTCCACCTGGCGCTGGCCAACTGACGGCAAAGTATTCGAAAACTTCTCTTCCTCCGAGGGGGGAAATAAAGGGATCGATATCGCAGGAAGTAAGGGACAGGCTATTACCGCGACCGCAGATGGACGCGTTGTATATGCCGGTAACGCTCTGCGCGGTTACGGTAATCTTATTATCATAAAACATAACGATGATTACCTGAGTGCCTACGCCCATAACGATACAATGCTGGTCCGGGAGCAACAAGAAATCAAGGCGGGGCAAAAAATCGCTACCATGGGTAGCACCGGAACCAGTTCTACACGCTTGCATTTTGAAATTCGTTACAAGGGGAAATCCGTAAACCCGCTGCAGTATTTGCCGCAGCGATAATTTGGCGGGACATGCCACTTCAGGATGTCTCGTTCAGGGATCACGGGTAGGAGCCACCTTATGAGTCAGAATACGCTGAAAGTTCATGATTTAAATGAAGACGCGGAATTTGATGAGAACGGAACCGAGTCTTTTGATGAGAAAGTCTTAGTTGAAGAGGAACCCAGTGATAACGATTTAGCTGAAGAAGAGCTGTTATCGCAGGGCGCCACACAGCGTGTGCTTGACGCGACTCAGCTTTACCTTGGGGAGATTGGTTTTTCTCCACTGTTAACAGCCGAAGAAGAAGTTTATTTCGCGCGTCGCGCACTGCGTGGAGATGTTGCCTCACGCCGTCGCATGATTGAAAGTAACTTGCGTTTGGTTGTGAAAATTGCCCGTCGTTACAGCAATCGTGGTCTGGCACTGCTGGATCTGATTGAAGAGGGTAACCTGGGCTTGATCCGCGCAGTTGAGAAGTTTGACCCTGAACGTGGGTTCCGATTCTCGACTTACGCTACCTGGTGGATTCGTCAGACCATCGAACGGGCAATCATGAACCAAACCCGTACGATCCGTTTGCCGATTCACATCGTCAAAGAGTTGAACGTCTATCTGCGTACCGCGCGCGAGTTGTCCCATAAACTGGATCACGAGCCAAGTGCAGAAGAGATTGCAGAGCAACTCGATAAACCGGTTGATGACGTAAGCCGTATGCTGCGTCTCAATGAGCGCATTACCTCAGTCGACACTCCACTGGGTGGCGATTCCGAAAAAGCGCTGCTGGACATCCTGGCCGATGAAAAAGACAACGGCCCGGAAGACACCACGCAAGATGATGATATGAAACAAAGTATCGTCAAATGGCTGTTCGAACTGAACGCCAAACAGCGTGAAGTGCTGGCACGTCGTTTCGGTCTGTTAGGGTATGAAGCTGCAACACTGGAAGATGTTGGCCGTGAGATTGGTCTGACTCGTGAACGTGTTCGTCAGATTCAGGTAGAAGGTTTGCGTCGTCTGCGTGAGATTCTGCAGGGGCAAGGACTGAATATCGAAGCGCTGTTCCGCGAATAATGACATTTTCATTAAAAAAGGCCGGTCGAAAGACTGGCCTTTTTCTTTGGGCTTAACTGGCCCGACATATTCTGTCGGGCACTGTTATCACACTAAATTCTTCAAACGATAAATCCACTCTAACGCCTGACGCGGCGTCAGAGAGTCCGGATCGAGTTTTTCAAGTGCTTCCACCGCAGGTGATGTCTCTTCCGCTGGCATCAGGAGCGACATTTGTGAACCATCCACCTGAGTCGCTGCTGCATTTGGCGATAAGCTTTCCAGTTCGCGTAGCTTCTGACGCGCACGTTTAATCACTTCTTTTGGTACACCAGCCAGCGCGGCAACGGCAAGGCCGTAACTCTTGCTGGCAGCACCATCCTGAACCGTATGCATAAACGCAATGGTATCTCCATGCTCCAGCGCATCCAGATGCACATTCGCCACGCCTTCCATTTTTTCTGGTAACTGCGTTAGCTCGAAATAATGCGTCGCAAAAAGGGTCAGCGCTTTGATTTTATTCGCCAGACTTTCGGCGCAAGCCCACGCCAGAGAAAGACCATCATAGGTTGATGTACCGCGACCAATCTCATCCATTAACACCAGACTGTTTTCAGTCGCGTTATGCAGAATATTCGCCGTTTCGGTCATTTCGACCATAAAGGTTGAGCGGCCGCTCGCCAGATCGTCCGCAGCACCCACGCGGGTGAAAATGCGATCGATAGGACCGATTTCGACTTTCTGCGCGGGAACGTAGCTACCAATATAGGCCAGCAGGGCAATCAACGCAGTCTGTCGCATGTAGGTGCTTTTACCGCCCATATTCGGGCCGGTGATAATCAGCATACGGCGTTGCGGAGACAGATTAAGCGGGTTAGCAATAAAGGGTTCGCGCAATACCTGCTCGACAACGGGATGACGGCCCTCGGTGATACGAATGCCGGGTTTATCAATAAAGGTTGGGCAAGCGTAATTTAGGGTGTCGGCGCGTTCTGCCAGGTTGATCAGCACATCGAGTTCAGCCAACGCGCTTGCGCTCGCCTGTAACTCGGCGAGATGCGGCATCAGCATATCGAATAGCTCTTCATAAAGCTGTTTTTCAAGCGCCAGCGCTTTACCTTTGGAGGTGAGAACTTTGTCCTCATACTCTTTCAGTTCAGGAATGATATAACGCTCGGCGTTCTTAAGTGTCTGCCGACGGACGTAGTGAATCGGGGCGTGGTGGCTCTGACCACGGCTGATTTGAATGTAATAGCCGTGAATGGCGTTATAGCCGACTTTCAACGTATCCAGACCCAAGCGCTCGCGCTCGCGGATTTCCAGTTTATCAAGGTAATCCGTTGCGCCGTCGGCCAGGGCTCGCCATTCATCAAGTTCCTCGTGATAGCCAGGAGCAATGACGCCGCCATCACGAACCAGAACCGGTGGGGCTTCAACAACCGCGCGCTCCAGTAATTCGCACAGCTCTGTAAATTCGCCCATCGTTTCGCGCAGTTTTTGTACGGGTGCGCTGTTCACTTCGGCCAGTTGCGCACGTAATGTCGGAAGCTGCTGGAAGGCATGACGCATGCGAGCCAGATCGCGTGGGCGCGCCGTACGAAGTGCAAGGCGAGCAAGAATACGTTCTAAATCTCCCACCTGGCGCAGCACGGGTTGCAGCTCTGTAAAGCGATCCTGCAACGCACCGATGGTTTGCTGGCGGCTGACCAGCACATCCGTATCTCGCACGGGCATATGCAACCAGCGCTTGAGCATACGACTGCCCATTGGCGTGACGGTGCTGTCGAGCACGGCGGCGAGGGTGTTTTCCACGCCACCGGCCAAATTCTGAGTAATTTCGAGATTACGACGTGTAGCGGCATCCATGATGATGCTGTCCTGCTGCCGTTCCATCGTAATCGAACGGATATGGGGCAGGGTCGTGCGTTGGGTGTCTTTCACGTACTGCAACAGACAGCCTGCGGCGCACAGGCCACGCGGTGCATTCTCAACGCCAAAGCCAATCAGATCCCGCGTACCAAACTGCAGGTTTAACTGCTGGCGCGCCGTATCAATTTCAAATTCCCATAACGGACGGCGACGCAGGCCACGACGGCCCTCAATCAGTGCCATTTCCGCAAAATCTTCGGCGTACAGGAGTTCTGCAGGATTCGTTCGTTGCAATTCAGCCGCCATCGTTTCGCGATCGGCGGGTTCACTCAAACGAAAACGACCGGAGCTAATATCCAGCGTGGCATAACCGTAACCTTTGCTGTCCTGCCAGATCGCCGCCAGCAGGTTATCCTGCCGCTCCTGTAACAGCGCTTCGTCACTGATAGTGCCTGGTGTGACGATGCGAACCACTTTGCGTTCCACCGGACCTTTTGACGTGGCCGGATCGCCAATCTGTTCGCAAATCGCGACGGACTCGCCTTGGTTGACGAGCTTCGCCAGGTAGTTTTCTACGGCATGATGCGGAATGCCCGCCATCGGAATAGGTTCACCCGCCGATGCGCCACGCTTGGTCAGTGAGATGTCGAGCAGCTGTGACGCGCGTTTTGCATCATCATAGAAAAGCTCGTAAAAATCTCCCATCCGATAAAAAAGCAGGATTTCCGGATGCTGAGCTTTGAGTTTCAGATACTGCTGCATCATCGGCGTGTGTGCGGTTAAATTTTCGATTGTGCTCATGGAGTTAAGATATCCATTTCATTGAAATTATTGCGTTTTGCGCGACCTGCTGGCCGTTAGTTACCTCTATTGTCGCATGAACAAATGACAGGGGGCAGCAAAATGTCGAGACTTTATGCTGTGTCTTCTTTCATCAACTCAATGAGCAATTTTCCGTGTTCGACTCTCACACTGACCTGCGAATTGGTTTTAAACCCTGCTTTTTCGAGCCAGTCGCCTTTTAGGCTCAGTGCCGCATGAACGCTGTAACGTTTTGGAATTTTGGTATTACGATCTTCATGGCGCTTTCTGAAGTAGCCCACTTTGAGAAGGCGTTGTGACGGGGTGATCGGGATATCAGACATACAGGCTCCATTAACAGCAGACGAAAAGGGAATGAAATCACCTGTATAAAATGCCAGTAGTTATGGGCTAAAACAAATCTATAACTGGAAGCCGTCTTCAGAAAATGAAATGCAACAAATGAAATCAAGCTGAAAAGGCGATTTTAAAGATGTATTATTCATGCAATTTATTAATGGGTGATCTGTTATGTCAGGAAAACGACTCTCTCGTGAAAAAGAGACGATCGGTAAAATGATCGCGCTCTATGAAACGCAATGCCCTCAGGCATCTCGTGAGCCTGGGTATTATCAGGCCTTGAACGCGTATGCAGACAAACGACTGGATAAATGCGTTTTTGGAGAAGATAAACCAGCCTGCAAACAGTGCCCTGTCCACTGCTACCAACCAGCAAAACGTGAAGAGATGAAACAGGTTATGCGCTGGGCCGGGCCACGTATGTTATGGCGTCACCCGATCCTCACTATTCGTCATTTGATAGACGACCGCCGCCCGGTGCCGGAACTGCCCGAGAAATGCCGACCGAAAAATAAGGCTTAAACTTTACGACCACGCGCGCCTTGCATCGGACGGCAAATGATCACCATCGCTATCGCGCTGCACAGCGGGAAAAAGGCTAACTGCAACCAGGGATAAATGGCCTCTTTCGACGGCACTAAAGCATGATCAAGTTGACTGCCGAATAGGAGATTCCCCGCCAGCACAGCGCAGCCCCCGGCTGTGGCCAGCGCGCCATAATGTGCACCAAGCGTTGCCTCATCAGCAAACCAGGGGATCAGATCTTTTGCGGCGGGCACCAGCAGCATCTGGCCCAGCGTTAGCAGCGTGACAAAACAGGCGGACGGCACGAGTCGAAGCCACCCCTCCGGTGGGACTGTTGCCGCGAACAGGGCGACGCTGACAAAGGAGGCGGAGACGAACAGAAACCCAAAGGGAAGGATCCTGGTCGGACCCATACGACGCGCAAAACGTGCCAGCGGAAGTTGAAAGGCAATAATCAATACCGAGGCCAGCATAAACAGCGGTCCCAAATCTTTTTCGCTGCCGCCAGCACGTTGAATTTCTACGGGCAGCGCCAGATAAAGTTGGTTGTAACTCAGTAACCATGCGCTGTAGGCGATAATAAAGGCGACAAAACGCGGCTGACGGAAGGTGGTCCACCACGGTGTCATTTCAAGCGTTTGCTTTTTTGCAGGCGCAGAAGGCAGCGCGAAAAACAGGACGATCAACGCCACGACAAAGACACCCGCGCCAGCCAGTGCAACCTGACGGAAACCAAGTCCCGTCATGAGGGCTCCTGCAACCGGCCCAAGTACAGCCCCCAGCTCGCCACATACGGCAAACAGAGCAAACCACTCCGCGCGACTGCGTTTGCCCCGCGCCTCACTTTGTGTTCCGGCTTTCGCCAGCAATGCTTCAATGGAGGGCGAAAACAGCGCTCCGCCAATCCCGGTCAAACAGGCTCCCATTATAATCGGCCAAAGCGATTGCCCAAACGCCAGCAGCAAATAACCCGACACGCGAATAAGACAGCCGGCCAGGATCACGATACGTGCGCCGAATCGGTCTGATAGGGCGCCGCCCACGAAAAACATCCCTTGTTGGGAAAAGGTCCGCAGCCCAAGGATCAGCCCAATCAGCCCGCCGGAGAGCATCATGTCATCGCGCAAAAAGATCGCAAGAAAGGGAACGACAGCATAAAAACCGATGTTGAAAACAAACTGGCTGCCCAGTAAAACAGGCGGCCAGACCTGTGCGGCTGGCCGAAAGAGAGGCAAAGACATGCGGGTTACCCGGCGTTAAGCGATGTAGTGGATATGTTTTTTGCCATGAAACGGTGAAATTTCAATTTTCGTTTCGACCCGGAAGACATCCCACAACAGCGTTTCAGTCAGGATCTCATCAGGTGTTCCGGAGGCAACGATTTCTCCATTTTGCATCACGATGAGTGCGTCACAGAACATCGACGCATGGTTGAGATCGTGGATGGCCACAATGCTGGTGACGGGTAATTCGCTGATGAGTTTCATCAACTGTATTTGATGATGAATATCCAGATGGTTCGTAGGTTCATCAAGCAGGATCTCGGTTGGTGTCTGCGCAAGCGCGCGGGCAATGTGCACGCGCTGGCGTTCACCGCCGGACAAACTTTGCCAGCCTTGCTCGCTTTTTTGGAGCATATCTACACGTTCCAGCGCAGCAGTGACGGTTTCATCGTCCTGCGTGCTCCAGTTCGAAAAAGGTGAATGATGGGGGATGCGGCCGAGTTTCACCACATCGCGAACGCGCATATTCGCTTCTGTCATTCCATGCTGTTCAACAAAAGCGACGCGGCGCGCCAGCTGTTTTTTGGCGATCTGGCTAATGTTTTTATCGTCCAGCGTGACGCAGCCCGAGTGAGGACGACGCAAGCCCGCCAGAACGCGCAGCAAAGAGGATTTACCTGAACCGTTTGGGCCAAGTAGCCCAACCGTTTGCCCACGAGACACCGTCAGTGAGACATTGTTGACGATAACTTTTTTACCCACCCTCCAGGTAATATTTTCGGCAGTGATGCTCATCACTTATTCCTTGAACGATAGATAATAAGGGCAAAGAACGGCACGCCAACCAGGGCGGTGACGACACCCACCGGCAGGCTTTGCGGTGCAATCAGCAGACGAGACGCAATATCGGCAAGCACCATCAAAATGGCACCCGCCAGGGCGCTGGCGATGAGCAACGTGCGATGCAGCGGCCCAAAGAAATAGCGCATCACATGCGGAACGACCAGGCCGACAAAGCCAATAGAGCCCGCCATGCTGACAATGGTTGCGGTAATAAGCGCAGTGACGGTGAAGAGAATTAAACGCACCCACGGGACGGCGATCCCAAGCGACGCTGCGGCATCATCGCCAAACGTAAAGGCATCCAGAGCACGAGAATAGTAAAGGCAGATAGCTAATCCGGTCAGCACGACGATCAGCACCAGCTGGAGCTCAGGCCATCTGACGCCGCTAAAACTGCCGAGCAGCCAGAACATCACATCACGGGCCTGCTGAGCGCTGGCGGAAGTGCTGATAGTGTAGGCGGTGATAGCATTAAACAGCTGAGAGGCGGCAACGCCCGCCAGGATAGTGCGCTCGTTACCGCCACGCGCGCCATTAGTGAGGAATGCGACAAACACAAAGGCAGCAAAAGCACCGGCAAACGCGCCCGCGGAGAGCGAAACTGCGCCTGTCCCGATGCCTAATACCACAACAGACACTGCGCCTGTCGAGGCTCCCGCAGAGACCCCGAGAACATACGGTTCTGCGAGCGCATTTTTCAGCAGGCTCTGGAGTACTGCCCCACAAATGGCTAACCCCGCGCCGCAGCAAGCCGCAACCAATGCACGGCTCAGGCGAAAGTCCCAAATCACACTTTCAAAAATGCGACTCAGCGGCACATCGGTGAATCCCATTTTATTGCCGATCGCGTAAAACACGGTTTGCAGCGGAATCGATAACTCACCCACGCTGACGCCAATGGCGATGACCAGAATAAGCAAGGCAATAGAAAGGATGCAGGATGTGCCGAGAAACACCCCCTGCCGTGCCTGTTGAACGGCTGAACTCATTAGTTCAGCCCCATCTTTCTAAGCTGTTCGCCAACCTGTTCTGCGCCGTAAAGGGTACGGATAGTGGGGTTCATGGCCTGGCCGTCCATCACCACGATATGGCCTTTTTTGACGGCATCAAGCTGACTGACCGCGGGATCGCTTTTTAGGAATTTGATTTTTTCTTCCGCGTTATCCAGAACCCAACGGTTACGATCGAGGCTTGAGACGACGATCACGTCAGGGTTTGCGGCGATGATGCTTTCCCAGCCCACCGTTGGCCATTCGGTTTCAGAGGTAATGGCGTTATGTCCGCCCAGAACATTCGCGATAAAGCCGGATGCGCTGTTTTTGCCGCCCACGTAGGCGTCTGCGGAAGGTGAGGCGCTGGAGAACCAGAAGACAAATGAAAGGTCTTTTTTGTTTTTACCAAATTCGGCACGCAAATCTACTTCGCGTTTTTTAAAATCGGCAATCACCGCCTGACCGCGCGCTTCCACGTTAAAAATTTTAGCGAAATCTTCAATTTCCTGGTACAGGAACGTCATATCCCAGAGTTTTTGACGGCTACCGTACATGTCGCCCACGCCCTTTTTGGTGGCGCACATGCCGGGTGAAACATAGCTGTTAACGCCGACAGTCGCGAGATCTTCTCGTTTTGCCACTTTGCTTTCAGGGCCCAGCAATAACGGCAATTGTGCCGGAACAAAATCAGGATTCTGGGCGAGAACAGACTCGAGTGTCGGGATTTCGACCGTCAGCAGTTTGATTTTGGCATTTTTCTCAGCCAGTTCCGGCAGCACTTTGGTTGGCCAAAAAGCGCTGGCAGCGATCTTATCCTGCAGTCCCAACAGCAGCAAAATTTCGACGGTGTTCTGACCCAGCGCCACAACGCGCTCAGGGGCTTTGGTGAAGGTTTGCGTGTACCCGCAATTCTCGATAGTCAGAGGATAAGTGGTTGCATATACGGAGCTAACCGAAGCGAATACCAGGCCTAAGGCGCTGAGGACCTTGTTCATAAAAACGCTATCCTTCATCAATATATTATTTATTAGCAGGTCAGGGGATTTTAATGATAATGAAACTCATTTTAATGGGTGGGATTTATACAATTTAAAATATATTGTGTCAATAACTGATAATAACGTGTTGTTATTAATTAAGAATTATGATGGCTGGAGAAATAAGTGCCGTGCGTAACACGGCATTGAGAGTGGGGTTAAACCAATAAATCTTTATCGATGCCCAAACGTTTCATTCGCGAAAGCAATGTTGTGCGCTTTAAGCCGAGACGGTGCGCTGCGCCTTTTGGCCCGGCGACGACACCGTTGGTCTCTCTCAAAATACGAACAATCAGCTGGTACTCGTCCTCACCGTCCTGCGCAATTTCCCTTGCGGGCAACGGCGGCTCTGAGATCATGACTTCCGGAAGCGACAGCTGAAGCACGTTGCCGCGCGTTAACAGCACGGCACGTTCAATCACATTTTCCAGTTCACGAACGTTGCCCGGCCACTCCATTGTGGAGAGTGTGCGTAGCGTTTCCGCTGGAATACTGTCGATATTCCGTCCCATCCGGCGAGCAATTTTGGCGGTGAAGGCTTTCACCAGCAGCGGAATATCGTCCGGGCGCTCACGTAATGGCGGTAAGCAAATTGGGAACACGTTCAGACGGTAATAAAGGTCGTTACGAAATTCGCGGTCGGCGACCATTTTTTTCAGATCGCGATTGGTCGCGGCAATCAACCGGACATTGGTCTGAATGAGTTTGTTACTTCCCAGACGTTCAAACTCTTGTTCTTGTAACACTCGCAGCAGTTTTGGCTGCAATTCCAGCGGCATATCACCCACTTCATCCAGGAACAACGAGCTTTTATCCGCCAGTTCAAAGCGGCCAATACGCTGGGTGCTGGCGCCGGTAAACGCGCCGCGCTCGTGACCAAAAAGATCGCTTTCAAGCAATCCTGCGGGCATTGCCGCGCAGTTCATCTTCACCATCCGGCGGCTATTTCGATTGCTGAGATTATGAATAGCTCGGGCGATCAGCTCTTTGCCGGTGCCCGTCTCGCCAAGGATTAATACCGTGCTGTCGCTTTGCGCCACCATCTCAACTTGCTTCAGGACGCTGTACATGGCATCACTGCGGCCAATGATTTCACCGAATTCGCTGTCGACATTGTTCAACTGCTCGGTCAGCGCGAGGTTTTCGTCCACCAGCCGCTCTTTCAGACGATGAATTTCCTGGTACGCCAGCGCGTTGTCGAGCGCAATAGCAATGCGCTCTGCGATTTGGCGCAGCAGCTTAAGATTGGTGGTGGTAAAGGCTTGTTCTTCGCACTGCGCCAGCTTTAATACGCCGAGCATGGTATTGCCGGACATCAGCGGCAGCAGGCACAGCGTCTGGATCTGATTGCCCCAGCACTGGAAAAGCATCCGTTCGTAAGGTGCCAGCTCGTCGCGTTCGCTCAGATTCAGCAGCAGCATCTCTTTGCTTTTAAATACTCGTTCGGAAAGCGTTCCCGATTCATCCACTTCGCTTTGCTCGTGCGCGGGATTAGTTTCATCAAGATAATGAGTGGAGTGGATCGTTAGCTTGCCCTTGCGATGGCCGCGCAACACGATGCTTATCGCGTCGATTTTAAAATAGTGGTGGATCTCTTTGGCGACTTCACTCACCAGTTCGTCCATGTCTAGCCTGGACAGTACCGCATTGGTGATGGCCACGAGAATGCGGAAGTTATCGCGCTCGCGGCTCAACAGATCGTAATCGACGTTATCGGTGACGCGGCTGTGGATCTGCTCGGCCACCACGCTGACAATCTGCGTGAACGTATGCAAACGCTCATATTCCGCCTCGCTCCACGGCTGATCCGTATTGCGGATAAATTCGCAGCCACCAAAAATGCGTCCCTCAGCGGTGAGCGGCAGCAGGCAGTAATGGCCAAAAGGTGAATACAAATTGCTCTGCGCAAGCAGCGGCCAGGCCTGCTGGAATTCGTCGAAGTTGCAGTGCAGGGCGTCCGGGCGCGACAAAATACGGCGAACCGGACCGTTCGCCAGCACGGTTTCGTCTTCATATTCGACAGACTTCCCCTTATCGCGCGTCGCAAAGTAGCTGGCACGACGGCTTGCGCTGTGCCATAGCACGATAGCGGCACTGTCTGCCAGCGCAGACTGCTGCACCAGACGCGTCAGGGCTTCGCTGAGCGAACCCAGATCGGGCTGCTGTAACAGTGTACGCGTAATATCGAACAGCCCTTGCTGTCCAAGATCGCTCATCGGTGTATACGACATATTGCTTCCAAAGAAACGGGCAAAAAAATAAGAGTGCTGACCACGTTTAGCGCGGTTCTAGCAAATTCGGGGTAACGGTTCCGCGTGCGGTAAATCCAGCGTGCGTTTAATGCCGTAAAGTCCGGTCAGGCGCACCCCTTTGCGCTCAACCACTTCACCGATCACGGCGGCATCCTGACCAAGTGGATGATCGCGCAGCTGCGCCAGCACGGCTTCTGCCGCAGAACGCTCGACGCCGATTAACACTTTGCCTTCGTTGGCAAAGTTTAGCGGATCAAGGCCAAGAAGTTCGCACAGGCCGCGCACGGCGGGTTTGACCGGCAGATGTTGCTCTGTCAGCTCAATGCCGCAGCCGCTGCTGGCGGCAAATTCATGGGCAACCGCATTGACTCCCCCGCGCGTCGCATCGCGCAGGGCTTTGACCCCCGGGAGGTGACGGAGCGTCTGGATAAGCGGCGTCAGCACGGCGCAGTCGCTGCGCAATTCGCCGTCCAGACCCAGACCTTCACGCAGGTTTAAAATCGTCGCACCATGACAGCCCAGCGTGCCGCTCACGATCAACACATCACCGACCGCCAGCCGTTGTGCCCCCCAGTGAACGTCCGCAGGTATAGCGCCCAGCCCTGCAGTATTAATAAACAGTTTATCTGCCGCGCCGCGCTGCACGACTTTGGTATCACCGGTGACAATAGCGATACCCGCTTCGCGTGCGGTGCGCGCCATGCTCTGGACGACAGCGTTTAGCGTGTCCATCGCCAGCCCCTCTTCAAGAATAAAACCGCACGAAAGATAGCGAGGGGTAGCGCCGCTGACGGCCACGTCATTGGCGGTGCCGCACACCGCCAGCTTGCCGATATCACCCCCCGGAAAGAACAGCGGATCAATCACGTAACTGTCGGTGGAGAACGCCAGCCTGTCGCCCTGCGCGGTCAGTGTCGACAGGGCAATGCGCGCCTGATCTTCCTGCTCCGCCAGCCATGGGTTGGCAAAGGCTTCCAGAAACAGTTGGCTGATGAGTTTTTGCATCGCCTGGCCGCCGCTGCCGTGCGCCATTTCAACCGTGTTCATGCTTCACACTCCTGATTGCGATACTGATACCATGCGGCGCAGGCGCCTTCGGAAGAGACCATGAGCGCGCCAAATGCGGTTTGCGGATTGCAGGTGTTGCCAAATAGCGGGCACTGATGCGGTTTGCATTTACCGGTCAGCACGGCGCCGCAGCGGGCCCGTGGATCGTCACAAACCTGCTGTGGCTGCGGGCGAAAATGCGCTTCGGCGTCGAATGCGCGATACGCGGGGGTTAACTGCACGCCAGACGCCGCAATCAATCCCAAACCGCGCCATTCGCTGTCACCTTCAACGGCAAAAACCTCGGCGATGGCTTTTTGCGCCAGCGGATTTCCCGCATCGGGCACGACGCGGCGATACTGATTTTCGACCACGCTCAGGGCTGCTATTTTCTGCTCAACCAGCATGTTGACGCCTTGCAGTAGATCAAGTGGTTCGAAACCAGCGACCACTAATGGCCGATGATAGTCCGCCGCAATAAAACCGTACGCCTCTGTGCCAATCACCATACTGACATGGCCGGGCGCTAAAAAAGCATCAATTCCGTTATCCGGTTCTTCCAGCAGGCTGCGTAACGTAGGGATCAGCGTGATGTGCTGGCAAAAAAAGAAGAAGTTATCGAGACCTTGCGCTTTTGCCTGTTGCAAAGTAATCGCCGTGGCGGGCATGGTGGTTTCAAATCCCAGGCCGAAAAACACCACTTTGCGCGTTGGATTTTCCGCCGCCAGCTTCAGCGCATCCACAGGAGAATAGACAATTCGCACATCCGCACCGCGCGCTCTGGCCTGTAACAGTGAACCGTTTTTGCCCGGCACGCGCATTGCATCGCCAAAAGTGCAGAAAATCACGCCCGGCTGGCTGGCGATTTCGAGGCAATTATCGATACGGCCCATCGGCAGCACGCACACTGGACAGCCCGGACCGTGGATAAACTCGATGTTCTCCGGCAGCAACTGGTCAAGGCCAAACTTAAAGATGGCATGCGTGTGTCCGCCGCACACTTCCATAATCCGCAGCGGACGCTGCGCGGTGTACTCGAGTAATGTTGCCCGAATCTTAAGGTGGGTGATAAGCCGCATCACCTGTTCTGGCGCACGATATTCATCAACGTAGCGCATCGGCTATCGCTCCTCGCCATACAGCAGCGCGCCGACGTCGGGCTCGACGTCGAACATATTTTGCAGCGCCGCCAGGGTGTCGCGGGCTTCGTCCTCGTCAATCATGCTCATCGCAAAACCCACGTGGACCAGCACCCACTGGCCAAGACGCGATGCGCCAGTTTCATCCACGCACCCGACCAGCGTGAGATCAACGTCGCGGAGCACGCCGCAGACTTCTACTTTCGCCTGATTGCCATCGATGGAATGAATTTGTCCCGGAACGCCTATGCACATCGTTCGTTCTCCAGCCACGCAAGCCAGCTTTCCATGCCGTCGCCGCGCGTGGCGGACACCAGCAGGATCTGAATATCCGGGTTCACCTCGCGCGCGTAGGCCAGGCATTTATCGACATCAAAATTCAGATACGGCAGCAGGTCGATTTTATTGAGCAGCATCAGTGAGGCAGCGGCAAACATATGCGGGTATTTCAGCGGCTTGTCTTCCCCTTCGGTCACGGACAGCACCGCGACTTTGTGGCGTTCGCCCAGATCAAAGCTCGCCGGACACACCAGATTGCCGACGTTTTCGATAAACAGAATGCCCTTGTCCGCCAGCGGCAGACGCGGCGCGGCGTCGGCGATCATTTGCGCATCCAGATGGCAGCCTTTACCGGTATTCACCTGAATGGCCGGGGTGCCGGTTTCGCGGATACGCGCGGCGTCATTCACGGTTTGCTGATCGCCTTCGATAACGGCGCAGGGGACGCTGCCGTTCAGGCGTTTGAGCGTTTCGGTTAGCAGAGTGGTTTTGCCGGAACCGGGGCTGGAAACCAGGTTCAGCACCAGCTGTTGACGCGCGGCAAAGCGCGCGCGATTGCGCGCAGCCAGCTGATTATTCTTGTCCAGCACGTTGATTTCGACTTCCAACATTTTGCGCTGGCTCATGCCTGGCGCATGCGTTCCCGCTTTGCCGTGGCCGTAATGCAGATCGCCTGCATCCGACGGCTTCGGTGCGAACCGAATGCCGGTTAGCGCCGCCGTGGCACGCGGTGCAGGGGCGAAGGGGGCAGAGCGAAACGCGGAATGGGGGCGATGCTCATCGCCTTCGATATACAGGTTGCCTTCGGCGCAACCGCAGGTACTACACATGATTTACTCCTGGTCTATTTCGAGGCGCTGAATCTGCAAACCGTCGTCCGCCACGATGCGCAGCCCAACGTTCTGGCACTGCGGGCAGAGGCGCACTTTAGAGGACAACAACGTGACGTACTGCTGGCAGTGTTCGCACCAGCATTCGGCCTGCTGTTCTTCTATATGCAGCTGGCAGCCTTCTGCCAGCGTGTCGCGGCACACCAGCTCAAAGCAAAAGGTAAGGGCGCTGGTTTCGACGCAGGAAAATGCCCCCACTTTCAGCCACACGCCCGTCACGCGTTTCGCGTGGTGCGCTTTTGCCTGCTGTTCGATTAACTCCAGCGCTCGCTGGCAGAGGGTGATTTCGTGCATGACGCCTCCTCAATGATTTGCCCCATTAATGCAATAACGATGCCAGCTTAATTTTGATTAGGGTGTGACGATGACACTGCTGACGAAATGACACGTCGACAGGCTGTCGTTGACAGATTGCGTTGGATTAAATTCTATAAATTTCAACATGATAAAAATTGGCACAAAATCTGCTTAATAGCCGTATCTCCATTAACCGGATACCTGAGATGACTATTTGGGAAATTAGCGAAAAGGCGGATTACATCGCGCAGCGCCATCAATCACTGCAGGAACAATGGCAGCATTACTGTAATTCGCTGGTCCAGGGGATCACCCTGTCAAAAGCGCGTTTGCATCACGCCATGAGCTGTGCGGCACAAGAGGATTTGTGCTTTGTGCTGTTCGGTCACTTCATGATTTACGTCACCCTGGCGGATAACTTTAACAGCCACACCATTCAGTACTTCGTCGAGACGAAAGAGGGCGAAAGAGAGCTGATTGCGCAGGCGCAGTTGATGGCTGACGGCATGGTTGACGGTCACGTCAGCAACCGCGATCGCCAGCAGGTGCTTGAACACTATCTGGAAAAAATCGCACCTGTTTACAACAACCTCTATTCCGCGGTTGAGCACGATTTACCGGTGGATTTAAAAGCGTTGGTGAGCGAGCCGCGCACCGTCTGATGTTACGTGTCGAGAGGTGTCGATATGGCACTTTTTCGTCAAAAATGACTATGTCCTGAGGACTCCCCGGTGAACCGTTTTGTAATAGCTGACTCGACGGTCTGCATTGGCTGCCACACCTGTGAAGCGGCGTGTTCAGAAACACACCGTCTGCACGGGTTACAGTCGATGCCACGTTTGAAAGTCATGCGAAATGAGAAAGAGTCTGCGCCGCAGCTCTGCCATCATTGTGAAGATGCCCCCTGCGCGGGTGTCTGTCCCGTCAACGCCATCACCCGCGTTGAGGGGGCTGTGCAATTAAATGAAAGCCTGTGCGTGAGCTGCAAACTGTGCGGCATCGCCTGTCCATTTGGTGCCATTGAATTTTCCGGCAGCCGTCCGCTGCACATTCCCGCAAATGCAAATTCGCCAAAAGCGCCACCCGCGCCACCGGCTCCGGCGCGCGTCAGTACGCTGCTGGATTGGGTACCGGGCGTGCGTGCCGTGGCGGTGAAATGCGATTTGTGTAGCTTTGACGAACAAGGCCCCGCCTGTGTTCGCACCTGTCCGACAAAGGCGCTGATTTTAGTGAATATTCGTGATATTGCGCGCAGCAGCAAACGTAAACGCGAGCTGACCGTGAATACCGATTTCGGCGATCTGTCGCTGTTCCAGACGCAAAATGAGGGGGCGAAATGAACGCTGTCGATTTGATTATCAGCGCCGTCGCGTGCCTGACGGTGACGGCCGTTTTGTCACTCCTCTGCTCATTTTACAAGCCGCTGAGCGGCTGGGTTGCCGGGCTTGGCGGCGCAGTGGGGAGCGTGATGACGCTGGCTGCGGGCTTTGTCGTGTTGACGCGCGGACTGAATGCTGCGGCGGTGATGCCTTTTATTCACCACAGCATTGCCATTACGCCGCTCAACGCCATCTGGCTGCTGACCTTTGGCTTGTGCGGCCTGTTTATCAGCCTGTTTAACATCGACTGGCATCGTCATGCGCAGACCAAACCGAACGGGTTGTTGGTTAATTTGCTGTTGGCTACCGCCATTTGTGCCGTGGTTGCCAGCAATCTGGCGGCGCTGGTGGTGATGGCGGAAATCATGGCGCTTTGCGGGGTGTTTCTCACCGGCTGTATGCCGTCGGGCAAGCTGTGGTTTGTGCTGGGACGCCTCGGAACGCTGCTGCTGGCGCTGGCGTGCTGGTTGACGTGGCAACGCTACGGCTCGCTGGATCTGGTGTTGATCAATGAACGCACACCGATGCTGCCACTGGGCGCTGACATCTGGCTGCTGGGTATGGTGGGCTTTGGTTTGCTGGCCGGGATTATTCCGCTACACGGCTGGGCTCCGCAGGCACATGCTAACGCTTCTGCACCTGCCGCGACCCTGTTTTCAACCGTGGTGATGAAAGTCGGTCTGTTCGGCATGTTGACGTTGACGCTGGTGGGTGGACAACCGCCGCTGTGGTGGGGCGTGGTGCTGCTCCTGGTCGGAATGCTCACTGCCTTCGTAGGCGGACTGTATGCCCTGATGGAGCACAATATCCAGCGTCTGCTGGCGTACCACACGCTCGAAAATATCGGCATTATTTTACTGGGCTTTGGCGCAGGTGTTACCGGACTCGCATTGAACCAACCGGCCCTGATTGCGGCCGGTTTTATCGGCGGATTATATCACCTCATCAACCACAGCCTGTTTAAAAGCACCCTGTTTCTGGGAGCGGGCAGCGTCTGGTTCCGCACCGGGCATCGCGACATCGAGAAGCTCGGCGGGATCGGTAAAAAAATGCCGTTTATCTCACTTGCCATGCTGGTCGGGTTGATGGCGATGGCCGCACTGCCGCCGCTCAACGGCTTTGCTGGCGAATGGGTTATCTACCAGTCCTTTTTTGCGCTCGGTCAGAGCGACGTGTTTATTGCACGGCTTCTTGGACCGATGCTGGCGGTGGGTTTAGCCATTACGGGTGCGCTGGCGGTGATGTGTATGGCAAAAGTGTATGGCGTGACGTTCCTTGGCGCGCCGCGTACTCGTGAAGCTAAACAGGCATTTAGCGCCCCTTTCCTGATGACGATGAGCGTAGTTCTGCTGGCGATGTGCTGTATTGCGGGTGGCGTCGCGGCGCCATGGCTGTTGCCGCTACTGGGTACGGCTGTTCCGCTGCCGCTAACGACGGCGCACACCACCGTTTCTCAACCGATGATTGCGCTGCTGCTGATTGCCGCGCCGCTGCTGCCGTTCGTGCTGATGCTGTTCTTCAAACGCGATCGCCTGCCTGCCCGCTCGCGCGGCGCGGCGTGGGCCTGCGGATATGAACACGAACAATCCATGGTGATCACCGCCCACGGTTTTGCGATGCCGGTAAAAGAAAACTTTTCTGCCGTGCTGAAACTGCGAGAGAAGTTCAATCCGGTGGGCTGGATCCCCGGCTGGCAGAGCACTGCCGCGCCTGGTTTTTTCCGTCGTCTTGCCGTGATCGAGCTGGCCGTTCTGGTGGTGATTGTGATTTCACGAGGAGCCTGACATGAGTTTGTTACTGGCATTATTTCAGGCGCTGGTGTTGTTTGCCGTCGCGCCACTGCTCTCCGGCGTGACCCGTGTGGCGCGTGCGCGGATGCATAACCGTCGTGGTCCTGACGTGCTGCAAGAATATCGCGACCTGTTCAAGCTGATGGGGCGTCAAAGCATTGCGCCCGATGCGGCGGGTTGGGTGTTTCGTCTGACGCCGTTTGTCATGGTCGGTGTGATGCTGACCATTGCCACCGCGCTGCCGGTGGTGACGGTGTGGTCACCGCTGCCTGTTTTGGGCGATCTGATCACCCTGATTTACCTCTTCGCTATCGCGCGCTTTTTCTTTGCCATTGCGGGTCTGGATACCGGCAGTCCGTTCACCGGTATCGGGGCCAGCCGCGAGGCAATGCTGGGCGTATTAGTGGAGCCGATCCTGCTGCTGGGATTATGGGTCGCCGCGCAGGTCGCGGGATCTACCCATATCAGCTTTATCACCGATACCGTCTATCACTGGCCCGTTGCGCGCAGTATCCCGCTCATTCTGGCGCTGTGCGCCTGCGCGTTTGCCACGTTTATCGAGATGGGCAAACTGCCGTTCGACCTCGCGGAAGCGGAGCAAGAGCTGCAGGAAGGCCCGCTGACTGAATACAGCGGTTACGGCTTTGCGGTGCTGAAGTGGGGCATCAGCCTTAAACAGCTGGGTGTGTTGCAGATGTTTGTCGGCGTCTTTTTCCCGTGGGGGCAAATGATCCACTTTTCCGTCGGCGGTCTGGTGCTGGCCGTGGTGATTGCCGCGCTCAAGCTGATGGCCGGCGTCCTCATTATCGCCCTGTTTGAAAACAGCATGGCGCGACTGCGGTTTGTTGCCACCTCACGCATCACCTGGGCTGGTTTTGGTTTTGCATTTTTAGCATTCGTCTCCTTGCTGGTGGCGTGATTACAGAGAGTCAGAGCATGTCAGAAGAAAAAATAGGTCAAAACTATCTCGCCGCGCTGCATCAGGCCTTCCCCGGCGTGGTGCTGGAAGAGTCCTGGCAGACGAAAGATCAGATAACCGTCACCATTAAGGTGAACTATCTGCCAGAAGTGGTGGAGTTTCTTTATTACCAGCAGGGCGGCTGGCTGTCGGTGTTGTTCGGTAACGATGAGCGTCAGCTGTGCGGTAATTACGCGGTGTATTACGTGATGTCGATGGAGCAGGGCGTGAAGTGCTGGCTCACCGTTCGCGTCGAAGTGGATCCGAATAAACCGGAATACCCGTCCGTCACGCCGCGCGTGCCCGCGGCCGTCTGGGGCGAGCGCGAAGTGCGCGATATGTACGGTCTGGTGCCTGTTGGCCTGCCGGATGAGCGCCGTCTGGTCTTGCCTGACGACTGGCCGGACGAACTCTATCCGCTGCGTAAAGACAGCATGGATTATCGTCAGCGCCCTGCGCCAACGACCGACAGCGAAACCTACGAATTCATCAACGAGCTGGGCAGCAAAAAAAATAACGTGGTGCCGATTGGCCCGTTGCACGTCACCTCCGATGAGCCAGGCCATTTCCGCCTGTTCGTCGATGGCGAAAACATTATCGATGCCGATTACCGTCTGTTCTATGTTCACCGTGGCATGGAGAAACTGGCGGAAACCCGCATGGGCTATAACGAAGTCACCTTCCTGTCTGACCGTGTGTGCGGCATTTGCGGCTTTGCCCACAGCACCGCCTACACCACGTCGGTAGAAAACGGCATGGGAATTGTGGTGCCGGAACGTGCGCAGATGATCCGCGCCATTTTGCTGGAAGTGGAGCGTCTGCATTCGCACCTGCTCAACCTGGGACTGGCCTGCCACTTTGTAGGTTTTGACTCCGGGTTTATGCAGTTTTTCCGCGTGCGTGAAGCCTCCATGAAAATGGCGGAAATCCTCACCGGGGCGCGTAAAACCTACGGTCTGAATCTGATCGGCGGGATTCGTCGCGATCTGCTGAAAGATGACATGATCCAGACCCGCTTGCTGGCGCAGCAAATGCGCCGCGACGTGCAGGAGCTGGTCGATATGCTGCTCAGCACGCCAAACATCGAACAACGTACCGTGGGCATTGGTCGTCTTGATCCGCAAATCGCCCGCGATTTCAGCAACGTCGGCCCGATGGTTCGCGCCAGTGGTCACGCCCGCGATACCCGCACCGATCACCCGTTTGTCGGGTATGGCCTGTTACCCATGACGATTCACACCGAACAGGGTTGCGACGTAATTTCGCGTCTGAAAGTGCGTATCAACGAGGTGTTCACCGCGCTGAATATGATCGATTTTGGTCTGGATAACCTGCCGGGCGGTCCGCTGATGGTCGAGGGCTTTACCTATATTCCTAACCGCTTTGCGCTTGGCTTTGCCGAAGCGCCGCGTGGGGATGATATCCACTGGAGCATGACCGGCGACAATCAAAAACTCTACCGCTGGCGCTGCCGTGCGGCGACCTACGCTAACTGGCCGACGCTGCGCTACATGCTGCGCGGCAACACCGTCTCTGATGCGCCGCTGATCATCGGCAGCCTGGATCCGTGCTACTCCTGCACCGACCGCATGACGGTGGTCGATGTGCGTAAAAAGAAAAGCAAAGTGGTGGCGTACAAAGAGCTTGAGCGTTACAGCATCGAGCGTAAAAACTCGCCGCTGAAATAAGGACTCGTGATGTTTACCTTTATCAAAAAAGTGGTCAAAACCGGCACGGTTACCAGCAGTTATCCGCTGGAGCCGATTCCGGTCGATAAAAACTTTCGCGGCAAACCTGAACACAATCCGCAGCAGTGTATCGGCTGCGCCGCCTGCGTGAACGCCTGCCCGTCGAATGCGCTGACGGTTGAAACGGATCTGGCAACCAAAGAGCTGGCCTGGCAGTTCAACCTTGGGCGCTGCATTTTTTGCGGTCGCTGCGAAGAGGTTTGCCCAACGGCGGCGATTAAGCTGTCGCAAGAGTACGAACTGGCGGTATGGAAAAAAGAGGATTTTCTCCAGCAGTCGCGCTTTGCCCTGTGCAACTGCCGGGTGTGCAGTCGTCCTTTTGCCGTGCAAAAAGAGATCGACTACGCGATTGCGCTGCTGAAACACAACGGTGACGTCCGCGCAGAACATCACCGCGAAAGCTTTGAAACCTGCCCGGACTGCAAACGCCAAAAATGCCTGTTGCCGTCCGACCGCATCGATTTAACTCGCCATATGAAAGAGGCCAGCTGATGAGCCATTTACTCGGCCCGCGCGACGATAACGGCATTCCAGTGCCGATGACGGTGGACGAATCCATCGCCAATATGAAGGCGTCGCTGCTGAAAAAAATCAAACGCTCTGCCTACGTTTATCGCGTCGACTGCGGCGGCTGCAACGGCTGCGAGATTGAAATCTTCGCCACGCTGTCACCGCTTTTTGATGCCGAACGTTTTGGTATTAAGGTCGTGCCCTCTCCGCGTCACGCCGATATTTTACTGTTTACCGGCGCGATGACCCGCGCGATGCGCTCACCTGCGCTGCGGGCATGGCAGTCTGCACCCGATCCGAAAATTTGTATTTCTTACGGAGCCTGCGGTAACAGCGGCGGGATTTTCCACGATCTTTACTGCGTGTGGGGCGGCACCGACAAAATCGTGCCGGTCGATGTCTATATTCCTGGCTGTCCCCCGACGCCAGCGGCCACGCTGTACGGTTTCGCCATGGCGCTGGGGCTACTGGAGCAGAAAATCCACGCTCGCGAGCCGGGTGAAATCGACAATCAACCCGCGACGATCCTGCATCCGGACATGGTGCAGCCGCTGCGCGTTAAAGTCGATCGCACTGCGCGCAGGCTGGCGGGATATCGCTATGGTCGCCAGATTGCCGACGATTATCTGCGCCTGCTGAGCCAGGGCGAACATCAGGTGACACGCTGGCTGGAGGCAGAAAACGATCCGCGACTGAATGAGATCGTTGCCAACTTAAATCAGGTCGTCGATGAGGCGCGTATCCGATGAGTGAAAGGGTGGTGTTCAGTCAGCTGAGCCGTAAGTTTATTGACGAAAACGATGCCACGCCGGATGCGGCGCAGCAGGTGGTTTATTACAGCCTGGCGATTGGTCACCACCTTGGGGTGATCGACTGCCTCGAAGCGGCGTTAAGTTGTCCGTGGCAAGAATATCTGGCGTGGATTGGCACGCTGGAAGCGGGGAGCACCGCGCGGCGCAAGATGGAAGGCGTGCCGAAATATGGCGAAATCGTTATCGACAGTAACCACATCGCGATGCTGGCGAACGCGTTTGATGCGGCACTCGCAATACAATCCCCCGAGCAGCAGGTGTGGAGCAAAACCGTGCTCAGCATGCTGCACGATATTCATCAGGAGAGCGCCATCTACCTGATGGTGAGGAGAATACGTGACTGACGTTTTACTGTGTGTCGGCAATAGCCTGATGGGTGATGACGGCGCAGGTCCGCTGCTGGCGGAAATGTGCGCTGCGCATCCGCAAGGAAACTGGGTGGTGATTGATGGCGGCAGTGCGCCCGAAAACGACGTCGTCGCCATTCGCGAATTGCGCCCGGACCGGGTGCTGATTGTGGATGCCACTGATATGGGGCTGAATCCCGGCGAAATCCGTCTGGTCGATCCCGACGATATCGCCGAGATGTTTATGATGACCACCCACAATATGCCGCTCAATTATCTGGTCGATCAGATTAAAGACGATGTGGGTGAAGTGCTTTTTTTAGGCATCCAGCCGGATATTGTCGGTTTTTATTATCCGATGACGCCGCCCATCAAAGAGGCGGTAGTCGTGGTTTACTCTCGTCTTGCGCAGTGGGAAGGGGACGGGGGATTTGCTCAACTGTGAGCTGTTCCCCTAACCCTCTCCCACAGGGAGAGGGAATTATCCTTTCACTTTGTAGAGTAGCGGCTTTTCTCCCTCTCCCTGTGGGAGAGGGCGGGGTGAGGGCATCAGGCTAATCCAGATCCGCGCCGTTACTCGCAATCACCTTTTTGTACCACCAGAACGATTTTTTCCGAATGCGATCCAATGAACCGTTGCCCGCGTCGTCACGATCCACGTAAACAAACCCGTAGCGCTTGCTCATTTCACCCGTCGATGCCGCCACCAAATCAATACAACCCCATGAGGTGTAGCCGATAAGCGGAACGCCATCTTCGATCGCATCGCCCATTGCACGAATGTGTTCGCGCAGGTAGCTGATGCGGTAGTCGTCGTTGATCTCGCCGTTGGCGTCAAATTCGTCTTTTGCGCCCAGGCCATTTTCGACCAGGAACAGTGGTTTCTGATAGCGGTCGTACATCATGTTCATGGTGATGCGCAGGCCCAGCGGGTCGATACCCCAGCCCCACGCGCTCACTTCGATGTGCGGATTACGCAGCGATTTAACGATGTTTGCCGCGCTGGTGTTGTTGGCGTTCATGTCTGCGGAGGCACAGCGAGAGGCGTAATAGCTGAACGACACAAAATCGACGGTGTTTTTCAGCAGCGCATCATCGCCAGGGTCTTTAACTATCGTCACCCCTTTTTCGCGAAATACGCGGGCAGAATAGGATGGATAGCGCCCGCGCGCCTGCACGTCGATAAAGAACAGATTTTCGCGGTCTTTCTCCAGCGCCATCCACACGTCTTCCGGCTTGCAGGAGTAAGGATAGAAATTACCGCCCGCCAGCATGCATCCGACCTGGTTTTGCGGGTTCACTTCATGGGCGATTTTGGTCGCCAGCGCACTTGCGACCAGTTCATGGTGCGCGGCCTGGTATTTCACCTGATCTTCGTTTTCACCCTCTTCAAACACCAGCCCGGCACCGGAGAACGGGCTGTGGAGCATGATGTTGATTTCGTTGAAGGTGAGCCAGTATTTCACCAGACCGTTAAACTCTTCAAAACAGGTACGGGCATAACGGGCGAAGAAATCGACCATTTTACGGTTACGCCATGAGCCATATTCAGTGACCAGATGCATCGGCACGTCAAAGTGGCACAGCGTCACCAGCGGTTCGATGTTGTACTTTTTGCACTCTTCAAAAACCGCACGATAAAAGGCGATACCTTCCTGATTGGGTAGCGGCTCGTCGCCGTTCGGATAGAGGCGGCTCCAGGCAATCGACGTGCGGAAAACGGTAAACCCCATCTCCGCCATCAGGGCGATGTCTTCTTTGTAGCGATGGTAAAAATCAATCGCCTCGTGGCTCGGATAAAATTCGTCCTCGCGCAGCGCAAAACGTTTTTCCTTACCGACCTTCACCGCCAGGCGATTGGCGCCGTGGGGGATCATATCGACCGTGGTCAGCCCTTTCCCGCCCTCGCGGTACGCGCCTTCACTCTGGTTGGCGGCCAGTGCGCCGCCCCATAGAAATCCTTGTGGAAAAACAGACATTTTTACCTCGCTATTCATTTTATGCTCGTGCTTCTTGTGCCTGAACCGGCGCGGTTTGCAGGGCGCGTGCTTTTTCTGCATCGTCTTCGATCGGGATATCCTCAAAGCCGAGGAGCAGGGTCAGAACAAACGATAACACCACCGCCAATGCCATCACGCCAAACACCCATACGATCGTCATCGGGTTGGCCGGATCAAAGAATTGTACGCTGGTAAACAGGCCCGGCGCGGCCATCGAATGGCTGGCAAGACCGGCCATTCCGGCCACTGCACCGCAGATAAACCCGCTGATTAAACTCGCAATCAGTGGACGTTTCAGACGGATTGCTACACCGTACAGCGCGGGTTCAGAAATACCCGCCATGATGGCAGACGCCGCCGCCGCTAACGCCGTCTGGCGCAGTTCCGGGTTTTTGGTTTTCCAGGCGACCGCCAGAGAAGAACCGCCGAGTGACAGGTTTGCGCCAATCTCAGACGGCATCACCATCCCTTCTTTGCCCGTTTCAGCAATGGTCTGGATAATCGTCGGGGTAAACACGCGGTGCATCCCGGTCATGACCAGCAGTGGCCACAATGCGCCCATAATCGCGACCGACAGCCAGCCCAGATAACCGTGAACAGTGTAAACCAGCGCGGAGATGGCGCTACCGATCCAGATCCCCAGCGGGCCAATTAAGACGATGGCAAGCGGAGCCGCAATCAGCACGATCAGCATCGGTTTAAGGAAGTTTTTGGTCACCGCAGGGGTAATTTTGTCTACCCAGACTTCGATGTACGACAGACACCAGGTCATCACCAGCGCGGGGATCACGGTGTAGGTGTATTTCACCGCGGTCACCGGAATAAATGCGAACTCAACGTGCTCGCCCTGCGCGGCTTTCGCCATCAGCTCGATAAAGCTTGGATGCACCAGCACCCCGGCGATGGCAATTGCCAATGACACGTTGGTTTTGAATTTAATCGCGGCGGACGCGGCGACCATCAGCGGCAGGAAGAAGAATGCGCCGTCGCCGATAACCGTCAGAATAGTCAGTGTCGGCGCGCCTTTTGGTAGCACACCGGTCATTTCCAGAATCATTGCCAGCAGCTTCACCATTGAGCCGCCAATGATCGCCGGGATCAGCGGAGACATCGTACCGATCAACGCGTCCAGTATTCCGGCCCCGATGCGCTTAAGCGTGAGTTTTTGCGGGCCCTGCGGCTGAGCGGGCTGCATTCCTGCCGGGAGCAGGCTCACCACTTCGCGATACGCTTGAGAGACGGTGTTGCCGATAATCACCTGGCACTGGTTGTCATTACGCACCACGCCGAGCACGCCGCTGAGGCTTTTCAGCGTCGCGGTATCCACTTTACTTTCGTCGTGCAGCACGAAACGCAGGCGCGTCATACAGTGGGTGACGGCAGCGACGTTGTCTTTACCGCCGAGCGCGCTGACGACATCGTTCGCCAGTGCAGCATAATTTTTGGCCATCGGGTGAGATCCTGTTGTCGTTTTGAGAATGGATAGGAAACCGGTTTCACAAAATCATGAATAGTTTTCTCATATGAAACAAGATGCAAATATGTACATTTTTTATATTCGTGATAACGATCACTTTGGCATATTGAAAGCGTGAGATTCGTGCTGCGACAATGTTTACGCAGTGCAGTACACTGCGGCTCATCAGGTTGAGAGGGAAAAATACAATGACCACGATGCTGGAAGTGGCGAAGCGAGCAGGGGTGTCGAAAGCGACGGTGTCGCGGGTGTTGTCGGGCAATGGCTATGTGAGCCAGGAGACCAAAGATCGCGTTTTTCAGGCGATCGAAGAGAGCGGTTATCGGCCCAATTTGCTGGCACGAAACCTGGCAACAAGACGTACGCAAACTCTCGGGCTGGTGGTGACCAACACCTTGTATCACGGCGTCTATTTTAGCGAACTGTTGTTCCACGCCGCGCGAATGACCGAAGAGAAAGGGCGGCAGCTGATCCTGGCCGATGGCAAGCACAGCGCCGATGAAGAGCGCGAAGCGATTCAGTATCTGCTTGATATGCGCTGCGATGCGATCATCATCTATCCGCGCTTTTTGAGCGTGGAGGAGATGGATGACATCATTCAGAAACACGAACAGCCGATTATGGTGCTTAACCGCCGCCTGCGTAAAAACAGCAGCCACTGCGTTTGGTCAGATCATAAAGCCTCGTGTCAGGCGGCGGTGTCGCAGCTGATTGACATGGGGCATCGCGACATTGCGTTTATCACCGGATCGCTGGATTCTCCTACTGGGATCGAGCGCCTTTCCGGGTACAAAGACGCGCTGGCTCAGCATCACATTCCCCTGAATGACGCCTTGATTGTGGAGGGAAAATGGAACCCCGAAAGCGGAGCGTTGGGCGTTTCAACGCTGCTGTCGCGCGGTGAGACATTTACCGCGCTGGTGGCCAGCAACGACGACATGGCGATTGGCGCGGTGAAACAACTGCATGACAGCGGCGTCGCCACGCCGGGCCAGGTCTCAGTCATTGGTTTCGATGATGTATCCATCGCGCCGTACATCATTCCGTCGCTTTCCAGCGTGCGGATTCCGGTGACGGAGATGATCAAAGAGACCATCAGCCGCCTTATTTTTATGCTCGACGGTGGCGACTTCACCTTGCAGCAAACGTTCAGTGGAGAACTGATCCTGCGTGATTCGGTGATTGCCGGACCGCATGTCTAACGTCGACAGGTGTCATCGTCACTTGTGTCGATGACAGACCGTCGCTTTCGATAAATCCAGTGAAATCAGCTCACTAAAACATGGCACGGTTTATGTATGTTTTGCCGCATGAATGTCATGCTGGAGAAGCAAATGAACCGTTTTATTATGGCTGATGCGAGTAAATGTATTGGCTGCCGCACCTGCGAAGTGGCGTGTGTGGTGTCGCATCAGGCGCAGCAGGATTGTGCGTCCCTTACCCCAGAATCTTTTCTGCCGCGTATTCATGTCATTAAAGGCGTGAATATTTCGACGGCGGCCATCTGTCGTCAGTGCGAAGATGCCCCGTGCGCCAACGTCTGCCCTAACGGCGCCATCAATCGTGAAAATGGTTTTGTGCAGGTGATGCAGGAGCGCTGTATTGGCTGCAAAACCTGCGTGGTGGCGTGCCCGTATGGTGCGATGGAGGTGGTGGTGCGTCCGGTTGTGCGTAACAGTGGCGCGGGTCTGAGCGTGCGTGCGGATAAAGCCGAAGCCAACAAATGCGATTTGTGCCATCACCGTGAAACGGGCCCTGCGTGTATGGAAGCCTGTCCGACACACGCGCTGGTGTGTGTGGATCGCAATAAACTTGAACAGATGAGTGCCGAAAAACGTCGTCGTGCGGCGTTTGATACGTCGTCTGCCATGCTGTTCTGACGATGAGTGACGGCGGCGTACAGCTGCGGGTGCGCGGCAAAGTGCAGGGCGTGGGGTTTCGCCCGTTCGTCTGGCAACTGGCGAATCAGCTGCATTTGCGCGGGGATGTCTGCAACGATGGCGAAGGCGTGCTGGTGCGCTTGTCGGGCGATGCGGTGGCGTTTACCGAGCTGCTCTTGCAGCAGTGCCCGCCGCTGGCACGCATTGATGAAGTGGAGACGCAGCCATTTCACTGGCCGCGCCCGCCTGCGGATTTTACTATCCGGCGCAGTGCGGCTGGGGCGATGGCAACCCAAATCGTGCCGGATGCCGCCACTTGCCCGGCGTGTCTCGCGGAAATGCGCGACCCGCGTGAGCGCCGCTATCGCTATCCGTTTATCAACTGCACCCACTGCGGCCCGCGCTTTACCATTATTCGCGCCATGCCCTACGATCGTCCGGCAACGTCGATGGCGAATTTCCCGCTTTGCGCCCCGTGCGATGAAGAGTACCGGAATCCCGCCGACCGCCGCTTCCATGCCCAGCCTGTTGCCTGCCCGAACTGCGGACCGGCGCTGGAATGGCGATCCGGTAATGAACGCTGTTCACGTGAAAACGCGCTGCAAGCGGCGGTCACATCGCTCAAAGCCGGGGGGATTGTGGCCATCAAAAGCCTCGGCGGGTTTCATTTGGTTTGCGATGCTCGCAATGTTCTGGCGATCGCCCGGTTGCGGGAGCGCAAACATCGCCCGGCTAAACCGCTGGCGGTGATGATGACGGACATCGCGCATTTACCGGTCTCCGTTCAGGAATTACTGAAATCACCTGCTGCGCCTATTGTCCTGACATCAAAAACGTTTCTTCCCGATCTGCCGCATGAGATTGCACCCGGTCTGGATACGATTGGCGTGATGCTCCCTTCAAATCCGCTCCAACATCTGCTGATGGATGACATGACCTGTCCGCTGGTGATGACGTCCGGAAACCTCAGCGGTAAACCCCCTGCGATGACAAATCAGCAAGCGCTGGATGATCTGGACAATATCGCTGACGGATTTTTGCTGCACAACCGCGACATCTTGCAGCGGATGGATGATTCCGTTGTGGACGATGAAGGCGTGATGCTGCGTCGTGCGCGGGGCTACGTGCCGGATGCGATGACGTTGCCTGATGGGTTTAAGGATATTCCGCCGATACTGGCGCTGGGCGCAGACATGAAAAATACGTTTTGTCTGGTACGCGACGGGCAGGCGGTCTTGAGCCAGCATTTTGGCGATCTGGGCGATGAAGGCGTGGCGAGCCAGTGGCGCGGTGCGCTCGCGGTGATTCAGCAGATGTATCATTTTTGCCCTGAGCACATCGTGTGTGACGCCCATCCGGGCTATCGCAGCGCGAAATGGGCCAACGAAATGGCGCTGCCCACGCAGACGGTATTGCACCACCATGCCCATGCGGCGGCGTGTCTGGCCGAAAATGGCTGGCCACTTGAGGGCGGCGATGTTATCGCGCTGACGCTCGACGGTATCGGAATGGGTGAAAACGGTGCGCTGTGGGGCGGTGAGTGCCTGCGCGTAAACTATCTGACGTGCGAACACCTGGGCGGATTGCCTGCCGTAGCGCTACCCGGCGGCGATCTGGCAGCGCGACAGCCCTGGCGAAATCTGCTCGCGCACTGTCAGGCATTTGTTCCTGACTGGCTATCGCGGCCTGAAACTCGCCCGGTGCAACAGCAAAACTGGCCGCTGCTGGCTAAGGCGATCGCCCGGGGCATCAACGCGCCGATGGCGTCGTCCTGCGGACGGTTATTTGATGCCGTGGCCTGCGCGCTCGCTATTGCGCCAGGGGTGCAAAGCTATGAAGGCGAAGCGGCCTGCAAACTGGAAGCGCTGGCGATGCGGTGCGCCGGAGTTGAACATCCCGTTACGATGCCGCTTAAAAATACTGTGCCAGACTTAGCCACATTCTGGCGGCAGTGGCTCGACTGGCAGGCGGAACCCCATGAACGCGCATGGATATTTCATGACGCGCTGGCGAAAGGGCTGGCAGATTTGGTCCGCTATCACGCCGAACGGCTGTCTCTTTCCACGATCTGCTTTAGCGGTGGCGTGCTGCATAACCGATTGCTGCGGGCGCGTCTGCGGTTTTACCTCGTGGACGTCCAACTGCTTTTCCCCTCAAAATTGCCTGCAGGCGATGGCGCTTGCTCTTTCGGGCAAGCGGTAGTCGCCGCCGCTCGAACCTGCTCACAAAGGAACTCACATGTTACGACTCATCCGTAGCGAACCCCGCGCGGTGCTTTTACTCTCTGTTCTGGCAATGGCGAATCTGCTTGCCTGGGGCTGGGCATGGCAGACGTTTAGCGGCAGTACGGCGCTGATGGCTGCAAGCCTGCTGGCGTGGTGTTACGGGCTGCGGCATGCGGTTGATGCCGATCATATTGCCGCGATCGATACCGTGACGCGCAAAATGATGCAGCAAGGTAAACGACCTTCAGGCGTTGGTGCGTGGTTCTCTTTGGGTCACTCCACGATTGTAGTGCTGGCGACGGTCGCCATTGCCGCCACCGCGACGGCATTTCAACAGAACATGACCTGGTTTCATGAAACGGGCAGCGTAATTGGCACTGCTGTTTCCGCAACGTTCCTGCTGGCGATGGCGCTGGTCAATATGGTGATTTTACGTAGCGTCTGGCGCAGTTTTCAGGCGCTGAAAAAAGGGCGCATGACACACGTTGACGCGGAACTCCCGGTGACGGGCGGCGCGATGAACTGGTTATTTGGCGCGACGTTCCGGTTGGTGAGCAAAAGCTGGCAGATGTATTTGGTCGGTTTCCTGTTTGGTCTGGGTTTTGACACGGCGACAGAAATTGGTGTGCTCGGTATCTCTGCCGCCAGCGCATCACACGGAATGTCGGTCTGGTCGATTATGATTTTCCCGGCGCTGTTTGCCAGCGGGATGGCATTGATTGATACGATTGATAATTTACTGATGGTTGGGGCTTACGGTTGGGCGTTCAATAAACCGCAGCGTAAGCTCTATTACAATATGACCATTACCGGCACCTCGGTCGTGGTGGCGCTTTTTATCGGTGGGCTGGAAGCATTGGGCCTGGTTATGGATAAGTTCCAGCTAAGCGGCGGCATCTGGAATGCTGTGGCGAAGGTCAACGATAATCTTGGCAACGCGGGATTTTTCGTGGTTGGCTTGTTTATCACCTGCTGGGTCATCTCTATGCTTAATTACCGATGGCGTGGTTACGATGCGCTGATGGTGCGCTCGTAGTCGTTTTTTTGCAGCCTGTTCTAACAGGGGATGGCGCTCTTTCAACGTGCGCGCCGCACACTTTTTTGGCAACAAATAAGATAAGGGAAATGGATTTTCCAACGATCATACAGGGCGATTTTTTATCTTTATCGAAAGATATTATCCATTCATATAACTTATTTTATTTCTGTTTCAGCCTATTAATCCAAATGTATGAATGGAAATACGTTGTGGCTCGTGCGTGTTTTGGGATAAGTGGGGATAAAAAGATTTTGTGTCCAAATTCGGAATGTTATTGTCTAAAGCCGATAAAAACATGAAAATAGGCGTGCATTATTAATTGATAATTATAGGTTATATATTTGCATTTCCCGTATTTATAATAGTGATAATAAACAAAGGAATGATGGTGTGATTTATTTAATAATTATTTACCTTGTGAATAGAGCGCGTAAAAAAAAGCCCCGGGACATCGGGGCTGCGGATAATAAAATCCTAACATCAAGTAAGATGAGCAAGAGACTGAGGGTTAAACGGGTAACGATTTCAACAGAGCGAAAGCCTCCTTCATTCGATCTTCACTGACCACAAAAGCACGCAGCTGACCGTCATCATCCATTCCACGCGCCACCATCCCTTGCGGCTCAAGCGTTATCTGCCAGTTAAGATCCTGACGCTGCGTTTCGCCAGCGAGATGCAGCGGCAATTCGGGCGTTTTCACTTTCACCAGCATGGCGGGTAATTTCAGCGGTGTGCTGATGCCAAGCAGATTTTTCGCTAAAACCATTGCACCGATCTGAATGGGCTGCAGGAACGGCAGCACCTGGCCGTTAATTTCTGCACAATCTCCCAGCGCATAAATATCGGACTGTGTGGTTTGCAGATAGCTGTCGACCTTCACGCCGCGATGGGTTTCTGCGCCGGCCCTGTGGGCAAGCGCGGTTTCTGGCCGCAAACCGGTTGCGGCAATCACCACGTCCACTTCCACGCTGCGGTTGCGGTCGAGGGTCGCGCGGATCCCGGTGTCGGTTTTTGTCAGACTCTGCAACTGCGATTTCAGCAGGTGGTGCACGCCCATATCCGTCAGGCGATGCTGTAAGCGACTGCTGACTTCTGCGGGCATCAGGGCGGATAAAATACTGGCCGCATGATCGACCAGCGTCACGTATTTACCCGCCCGGCAAAAATCCATTGCCAGTTCGGTACCAATCAGACCCCCACCAACAATCATCACCCGCCGGGCATCGCGAAGCGTGGTTTCGCACGCCTGGTATTCCTGCTGACTATTGAGCGTCAGCATCAGCTCGCGGCCTTCAATCGGTGGCACAAAAGCCGATGCACCCGTTGCCAGCACCAGTTTGTCGTAGTGCCATTGCTTATCCTTGGCCTTCACGCAGTGCGCGGCGGCGTCGATATCGGTTACCCAGGTATACGGGAAAAGACGCAGGTTGAACTGTTCAGCAAATTCCCCGGCCGTCTGGCGGGTGAGGTCGTTGGCGCGCTGGCTCAGGCTGATGACGTGGCTGAGATCCGGTTTGGTGTACTCGTCCATACTGTCAGCGGCAATGAGCGTCAGCGGCACAGTCGCGTCCTGTTTGCGGATATTTTTCACCAGCTGACGGGCGGCAAAGCCCGAGCCGATGATCACGATTCCGTGGCTCATTTTGCCTCCGTTGCCAGGACGTCGAAAACGTCTTTGCCGAGTGAACATTCAGGGCACAGGAAATTATCCGGCACGTCACTCCACGGCGTGCCTGGCGCAACGTCCTGAAGCGGTTCGCCCAATGCAGGGTCGTAGACCCACTGGCAAACGCTGCACTGCATGCACGGGCCCAGTTCTGCTGCCGCAGCGGCGGCGCAGGCGCAATTTTCCTGCTGTTGCGTCGGTTTTACTGTGGCTTCTGGCAGCGGAGCGAGCGCCCACTGACGTGCAATCTCACGGCCGTGCTGGCGGCAAATTTCCAGCGCGTCGACGTCCGGACGCCATTTCGCTTTCAGGCTCATCGACATTTCAAAACCGGCATCTTGTAAGCGCGTGGACAGACGATCAACCGCGCCGCCGCTCCAGCCGTGGGAGCCAAAAGCGCTGGCTCGCTTGTTACGAAAACGCAGGCCCGTCATCTCTTCAACCAGACCGGCGATCTTCGGCATCATCACGTTGTTCATGGTGGACGTTCCCACCAGCACGCCTTTCGAGCGGAAAACGTTGGTCAGAATCTCGTTTTTATCACTGCGCGCCACGTTGAAGATTTTCACCGCCACGTTCGGGTCGACTTCGTTAATGCCCTGAGCAATCGCGTCCGCCATCATGCGGGTATTGTTGGACATGGTGTCGTAGAACAGAGTGATGCGGTCTTCCTGATAATCCGCCGCCCATTTCAGATACAGCTCTACGATTTGCGTTGGGTTTTCACGCCACACCACACCGTGGGAAGTGGCAATCATGTCCACGGGCAAATTGAAGCCGAGAATCTCAGTGATTTTTGGCGTCACCAGACGGCTGAACGGGGTCAGGATATTGGCGTAGTAGCGTTGGCACTGCTCGAACAGCTCGGTCTGATCCACTTCGTCGTTGAACAGGCGCTCATCGCAGTAGTGCTGACCAAAGGCGTCGTTACTGAACAACACTGCGTCGCCCGTCATGTAAGTCATCATGCTGTCAGGCCAGTGAAGCATCGGAGTTTCAACGAAGATGAGCTGTTTGCCGTTGCCAATATCCAGCGAGTCACCGGTTTTGACCGTGTGGAAGTTCCACTCCGGATGGTGATGATGACCGTTGATAGAATCAATGGCGTTGGTGGTGCAGTAAATTGGGGTGTTCGGAATGTATGACATCAGCTCGGTCAGCGCACCGGCATGGTCTTCTTCCGCATGGTTAATGATGATGTAGTCGATAGCGTCCAGATCGATTTCGCTGCGCAGGTTCTGCACGAACTCGCGGCTGAATTTGTGATCGACAGTATCGATCAGGACATTTTTACCTTCACGAATCAGATAGCTGTTGTAGCTGCTGCCGCGGAGGGTTTTATATTCGGTACCATGAAAATCACGCACTTCCCAGTCACGTTGACCCACCCAATGAATATTATTTTTAACCAGAATAGACATAGCAACCTCAAATTAATACGGTGTTTTTAAGTAAGATGATTTGCTTATATCAAGTTGCGTGCCAACTATTTATGATATTGATTTGTATGAATTTTAAAAATAATGACTCATAATGAGTAGTCAAAATGACTATCTTGTTGGCTGTCAATATGACAACATGCATTGTCAAAATGACAGCGAGGTAAAAATGAGTTTTTCCGTAGAGGTGCTGGCGAAAATCGCCATTGAACTGCAAACCGGGATTGGCCATCAGGATCGCTTTCAGCGGCTGATCTCCACGCTGCGCCACGTGCTGGATTGCGATGCGTCGGCACTGCTGCGCTACGAAGGACGACAGTTTATTCCGCTGGCGATCGACGGGCTGGCGCACGATGTACTGGGGCGTCGTTTTACGCTGGAAGGTCATCCGCGCCTGGAGACCATCGCCCGTGCGGGCGACGTGGTGCGATTCCCGGCGGACAGCGATTTACCCGATCCCTACGACGGATTAATCCCTGGGCAAGAGAGCCTGAAGGTGCACGCCTGTATCGGCCTGCCGCTGTTTGCCGGACAGAATCTGATTGGCGCGTTAACGCTCGATGGTCTGGAGCCGGACCAGTTCGATACGTTTAGCGATGAAGAGCTGCGCCTGATTGCCGCGCTGGCGTCTGGCGCGCTCAGTAATGCTCTGCTGATCGAACAGCTGGAAAGCCAGAACATTATGCCGGGCAGTCCGGTCGCGTTTGAGCACGTCGCGCATACGGAAATGATCGGTCTGTCGCCGGGGATGATGCAGCTGAAAAAGGAGATCGAGATCGTTGCGGCGTCCGATCTCAACGTGCTGATCGGCGGTGAAACGGGCACCGGGAAAGAGCTGGTGGCGAAGTCGATTCACGAAGGTTCGCCGCGCGCGGTCAATCCATTGGTATATCTGAACTGCGCCGCGCTGCCCGAAAGCGTGGCGGAAAGTGAGCTGTTCGGGCACGTTAAAGGGGCGTTTACCGGCGCAATCAGCAACCGTAGCGGCAAGTTTGAAATGGCCGATAACGGCACGCTGTTCCTTGACGAAATTGGCGAGCTGTCGCTGGCGCTCCAGGCCAAGCTGCTGCGCGTGTTGCAGTACGGTGATATTCAGCGCGTCGGCGACGATCGCAGTTTGCGCGTCGACGTGCGTGTTCTGGCGGCCACCAACCGTGACCTGCGCGAAGAGGTGCTGGCCGGGAATTTTCGTGCCGATCTGTTCCATCGTTTGAGCGTGTTTCCGCTGTCGGTGCCGCCGCTGCGCGAGCGTGGCGAAGACGTGGTGCTTCTGGCGGGGTTTTTCTGCGAGCAGTGCCGGTTAAAAATGGGCTTATCACGCGTGGTGTTAAGCCCCGGCGCGCGCAGCCATTTGTTACGTTACGGTTGGCCGGGCAACGTGCGTGAGCTGGAGCATGCCATTCATCGTGCGGTGGTCCTGGCACGTGCCGCACGTTTGGGCGATGAGGTGGTGATCCACGCGCGACATTTTGCTATATACGATGAGACCGCGCCTGCCGTGGCGCAGGAAACGCCTGTCATAGCCAATGAAAATCTGCGTGAAGCGACGGACGCGTTTCAGCGCCAGATGATTACCCGCGCGCTGGATCAAAATGGACGTAGCTGGGCGGCTTGCGCGCGCGCACTTGAGATGGACGTCGCCAACCTGCATCGGCTGGCGAAACGCCTTGGGCTAAAGGGTTAAATAATCCCGGCTTGATAGAAATCCTGCAGGTTGATGGCGCCGCAAAGCTTGCCGGTGTCGTCAACGACAGGTGCCGCCGTGATTTTACGTTTCATCAATATCTCTTTGGCTTCGATGGCGCGGCTTTCAGCGTTTAACGTCAGCCCGCCTGCGGTCATCGCATCACTCACGATAGCGTCCAGACTGCCGCCGCCGACCAGCCAGCGGCGAAGGTCACCGTCGGTGAAGACACCCTTAACCAGACCGGTTTCGTCGCAGACGGCGACCAGGCCCAGCCCGGTGCGGCTCAATTCCAGCATCGCGTCCATGACGCTGGTGCTGAGTTTGACCTGCGGGACCGCCTCTTCAGTACGCATTAAATGGTGAACTTTGTTGAGCAGACGCGCACCCAGCGCACCTGCTGGATGAGAGCGCGCAAAATCTTCTTCATTAAAACCGCGCGCCTGCATGACGGCCATCGCCAGCGCGTCGCCCATCATCAGGGTATTAACGGTGCTGGACGTTGGTGCGAGGTGCATCGGGCAGGCTTCGCGTTCAACGGAAATATCCAGCGTCGCTTTCGCGGCCAGCGCCAGCGGTGAGCGGGACTTTCCGGTCATCGCCAGCAGTGCAACGGATTTTTCCTGCAAACGAGGAATGATCAAATCCAGCTCTTTTGCCGAGCCGGAATAGGAGATAAACAGCATCACGTCGCGACTTTCGATCATCCCCAGATCGCCATGCAGGGCTTCTGCCGGATGGACAAAAAAGGCCGGCGTGCCGGTGCTGGCGAGCGTCGCGGCAATTTTCTTGCCGATATGCCCGGATTTACCAATGCCTGCGACGATCACTTTGCCTTCGCATTGAATAATGGTGTTGGCTGCGCGGACAAAATCATCGCCCAGTCTTTCTGGCAGGCGGCTGGCTTCCTGTAGCTCCAGCATTAATGTCTGACGGCCTGTGTTTAGCAGAAAATCACTCATTTTTATCTCCGGTTAAAATCCCTTGCGCCTCTCGTCAGAGAAGCCGACAGAAATGTGGCTGCGCCCATGATAGTGCATTCTCCTGGTGGGGACCCTGCCCAATACCGAAAGATTTTGCTTAGCGCCACAGAACTCCTTCCTTGAGGTGTCGCGGATGCTTTACCATACTTGCCACTTATCGAATTCTTTCAATGGATGTCTCATGGTCAAGCGTCGTTACGCAGCGCTCATTCCCGCGCTGATTATGCTTGCTGCCTGTAGCAGCAAACCGAAAACAGAGGAAGTTCAACAGACGGCTGGCGCGCCCTCCGGCGGTTTTCTGCTGGAGCCGCAGCACAATGTCATGCAGATGGGCGGTGATTTCGCCAATAACCCTGCGGCCGAACAGTTCATCGATAAGATGGTGAGCAAGCACGGTTTTAACAGACAACAATTGCACGAGATTTTGTCCCAGGCTAAACGTCTGGATTACGTGCTGCGCCTGATGGACAGACAAGCGCCAACCGCGCAGGCTCCGACAGGACCGAACGGTGCGTGGCTGCGCTATCGTAAACAGTTCATTACCCCGGACAACGTGCAAAACGGCGTGGCATTCTGGAATCAATATGAAGATGCGCTGAACCGCGCATGGCAGGTCTACGGCGTTCCGCCTGAAATCATCGTCGGTATTATTGGTGTGGAAACCCGCTGGGGCCGCGTGATGGGCAAAACGCGCATTCTCGATGCGCTGGCGACGCTTTCCTTTAACTATCCGCGCCGCGCAGACTATTTCTCGTCCGAGCTGGAAACCTTCTTACTGATGGCGCGCAACGAGCAGGACGATCCGCTGGATCTTAAAGGCTCATTTGCGGGCGCAATGGGTTATGGCCAGTTTATGCCGTCGTCCTATAAAGAATACGCGGTGGACTTTAACGGTGACGGGCATATCAACCTGTGGGATCCGGTGGATGCCATCGGCAGCGTGGCGAACTACTTCAAAGCGCACGGCTGGGTGAAAGGCGAGCCGGTTGCCGTGCAGGCCAACGGACAGGCGCCAGGGCTGGAAAATGGTTTCAAAACCAAATATAGCGTGGCACAACTGGCGTCAGCCGGGTTAACGCCAATGCAGCCGCTGAACAATAACCAGCAGGTGAGCTTACTGCGTCTGGATATTGGTACGGGTTATCAATACTGGTATGGCCTGCCGAATTTCTACGCGATTACCCGCTACAACCACAGCACGCACTACGCAATGGCGGTGTGGCAGTTGGGCCAGGCGGTTGCGCTGGCGCGTGTGCCTGCGGCATCTCCGTTTAGTCAGTAAGTTTTCCCACCGCTGCATGGTTTGCCGGAGCAGGGTCTCATCTCCGGCAGACCATCAGGTCGCTATTTGATACGTCGCGCTTTATCTTTACCGCCACGGTAAGAAGGGCAACGGTAACATTTCGCCACACTCCATTATCATCTTCTGCATTTACATCTGCATCGCAATTTAATAATGTTATGTTATAACATTATTTGTGGTGTCACTATGTCTATCTCGCTTCTCTCTCTTTCCGCGCTGGCGCGACTCCTTATGGCTTTTGGGCTGATATCGATTATTGCGTTGGCGGTGCGCTGGGCGGTGATTCTCCCATGATTGAGCTACAGAATCTGGTGGCCGGATATGACGGCCAGCCGGTTACTCAGGCGCTCAATGGCGTCATTGAGCGCGGCAGTATGACGGCAATTATCGGCGCGAATGGCTGCGGTAAATCGACGCTGCTAAAAACGCTCGCGGCATTTATTCCTCCGGTGAGCGGGGGTTTTCGCTGGCAGGAAAAACGTCCGGTCATCGGCTGGCTGGCCCAGCGCCACTCGCTGGAAGCGCAATTTCCCCTGACCGTCCAGGATGTGGTGAGTATGGGTTGTTGGCCCGGCATCTCTTTATTGTCGGGATTGCAGCGCAAAACGCGTTTGCGTATCGCCAGCGCGCTTGAGCGGGTTGGGTTGCAGGCGCTGGCAACGTCGACGATTGATGAACTCTCCGGGGGGCAATTCCAGCGCATGCTTTTCGCCAGAGTGCTGGTGCAGAACGCGCCGTTGGTGATGCTGGATGAACCTTTTACGGGTGTCGATGAAGCCACCTGTAACGTGCTGATGGAATTGATGCTGGATATGTATTTGCAAGGGCAAACCGTTCTGGCGGTGTTGCATGACAGCGAGCGCGTGGCACGTCATTTCCCTCAGACACTGCGTTTAGATACCGGCACACCTTGTTGGGCAACAGTACGCGCGAGGGTGACATGATCTGGCATCTCTTTTTCCAGTCATTTATTGAATACGGATTTATGCGTCGTGCGCTGGTGGTGTGTCTGGCCCTTTCTGTGAGTACCACGATGCTGGGCGTTTTTTTACTGCTCCGCCGAATGAGTCTGATGGGTGATGCTTTGTCGCACGCTATTTTACCCGGTGTCGCGGTGGGTTATTTGCTCAGCGGTATGTCACTGCTGGCGATGAGTGTGGGCGGATTTATTGCCGGAATTTTCGTTGCGCTGATTGCCGGTTTGGTCAGTCGGCGTACGCCGCTCAAAGAAGACGCCAGCTTTGCGGGGCTTTACCTTGGCTCCCTGGCGCTGGGCGTCACGCTGGTTTCACTTCGCGGTTCCAGTGTCGATCTTCTGCATCTGCTTTTTGGCTCCATTCTGGCGGTTGATAACGCTGCGGCACTGTTTGTGGCGGGCGTCTGCATATTCACCTTATTGATGCTGGCCATTTTCTATCGTGGCCTGGTCACCGAAGCATTCGATACCGCCTGGTTACAGGTCAATTCACGCGCGTTGCCCGGATTGTTACATGGGCTGTTTCTTGCCTTGCTGGTGCTTAACCTCGTCGCCGGATTTCAGGTGCTGGGCACGCTGATGGCGGTGGGCTTAATGATGCTGCCTGCCGTCGCTGCACGCTGCTGGATGCGAACATTGCCAGGACTGTTACTTATGGCGGGCATCAGCGGGATTTTTTGCGCCTGGCTTGGATTGAGCCTGTCATGGGCGGCAAGTTTGCCTGCCGGGCCGTCTATCGTACTAACCGCGAGCGCGTTATTTATTTTTTCCGTTTTATTTGGCTCGCGCAGCAATCTGCGTGCGCTTTTTCAACGCAAGGGGACGTGAAGATGAAACGAACAGGGGTAATGATTGCGCTGGTGCTGGGGTTCATGACGCAGAGCGCGCTGGCTAAAACGCTGAACGTGGTGACGAGTTTTTCCATTCTCGGTGACATCACGCAGGAAGTGGGGGGCAAGCATGTGAGCGTGACGACGCTGGTTGGCCCGGATGGCGATCCGCATACCTTTGAGCCCTCACCAAAAGACAGTGCAGCGCTCAGTAAAGCTGATGTGGTGGTGGTGAACGGTTTAGGGCTGGAAGGTTGGCTCGACCGGCTGGTAAAAGCGTCAGGGTTTAAAGGCACGCTAGTAGTGGCTTCTTCTGGAGTTAAAACCCACACTTTGGAAGAAGAGGGCAAAAGCGTAACTGATCCTCACGCCTGGAACAGCGCTGCGAACGGGGCGTTGTATGCACAAAATATTCTTACAGGTCTGGTGCAAGCCGATCCGCAAGATAAAGCGGCGCTGGAGGCTTCTGGTCAGGCGTATATCGCTCAGCTCACGCAGCTGGATAGTTGGGCGAAAACGCAGTTTAGCCAGATTCCCCAGCAAAAACGTAACGTGCTGACCAGCCATGATGCGTTCGGCTATTTTAGTCGTGCTTATGGGGTGAATTTTATCGCTCCTCAGGGGCTTTCTTCCGAGAGTGAGGCGAACGCTGCACAGGTGGCGGCGATCATTGATCAGATTAAGGCTGACGGCGTGCAGACCTGGTTTATGGAAAACCAGCTCGATCCGCGTCTGGTGAAACAAATTGCCACTGCAACGGGCGCCCAGCCCGGCGGGGAACTTTATCCTGAGGCGCTGTCGGCCAAAGGTGGCGTGGCGGATACTTACGTAAAAGCCTTTCGTCATAACGTCAAAACGATTGCGGATAGCATGAAGTAATTCTTTTTTTAAGCCGATGCCGTCGCATCGGCTTTTTCTGAAGCCTCCTCGTTAAACCTGAACCTCATCTCCCTATCTCACAAGAAAGTGCTACATTGTGCTCCATGTTTTTCAGGAGCCGAAAGCGATGATGACTGACCATGAATTGATGCAGCTGAGCGAAGTGGTAGGGCTGGCGTTGAAGCAGCGTGGCGCTACGCTGACGACGGCGGAATCCTGTACGGGCGGATGGGTGGCAAAAGTGATTACGGATATCGCGGGTAGCTCCGCGTGGTTCGAACGTGGCTTTGTAACCTACAGCAACGAAGCTAAAGCCCAGATGATTGGGGTTCGCGAACCGACGCTTGAACAGCACGGCGCGGTGAGCGAGCCGGTGGTGGTTGAAATGGCCATCGGTGCACTTAAAGCCGCGCAGGCAGATTTTGCGATTTCTGTCAGCGGTATCGCCGGACCCGATGGCGGTAGCGACGTGAAACCCGTTGGTACCGTCTGGTTTGGTTTCGCCACGGCACAAGGCCAGGGAATCACCCGTCGGGAGTGCTTCAGCGGGGATCGCGAAAGCGTGCGCCGTCAGGCAACGGAATACGCGTTAAAAACGCTCTGGCAACAATTTCTACAAAACACTTGATACTGTATGACTATACAGTATAATTGCTTCAACAGAACAGTTTTCACCTCCCGGGAATACGTAAGCGGATTTCCGGCATGACAGGAGTAATAATGGCTATCGACGAAAACAAACAGAAAGCGTTGGCGGCAGCGCTGGGCCAGATCGAAAAGCAATTCGGTAAAGGCTCCATCATGCGCCTGGGTGAAGACCGTTCCATGGATGTGGAAACGATCTCCACGGGTTCGCTTTCTCTGGACATCGCGCTGGGTGCGGGTGGCCTGCCAATGGGTCGTGTCGTAGAAATCTACGGACCGGAATCCTCTGGTAAAACGACGCTGACTTTGCAGGTTATTGCATCAGCACAACGCGAAGGCAAAACCTGTGCGTTTATCGATGCAGAGCACGCGCTGGATCCAGTCTATGCCCGTAAACTCGGTGTAGATATCGATAATCTTCTGTGTTCTCAGCCGGATACCGGTGAGCAGGCATTGGAAATCTGTGATGCGCTGGCACGTTCTGGCGCAGTTGACGTTATCGTTGTCGACTCCGTTGCGGCACTGACACCGAAAGCGGAAATTGAAGGCGAAATCGGCGACTCTCACATGGGCCTCGCGGCACGTATGATGAGCCAGGCAATGCGTAAACTGGCCGGTAACCTTAAGCAGTCTAATACGCTGCTGATCTTCATCAACCAGATCCGTATGAAAATTGGTGTGATGTTTGGTAACCCGGAAACCACTACCGGGGGTAACGCACTGAAGTTCTATGCGTCCGTTCGTCTGGATATCCGTCGTATCGGCGCAGTGAAAGATGGCGATAACGTGATCGGCAGCGAAACCCGCGTGAAAGTTGTGAAGAATAAAATCGCCGCTCCGTTCAAGCAGGCTGAATTCCAGATCCTTTACGGTGAAGGTATCAACTTCTTTGGCGAGTTGGTTGATCTCGGCGTGAAAGAGAAGCTGATTGAAAAAGCAGGCGCCTGGTACAGCTACAACGGTGACAAAATTGGTCAGGGTAAAGCGAATGCTATCTCCTGGTTGAAAGAGAACCCAGCAGCAGCGAAAGAAATTGAGAAGAAAGTGCGCGAACTCCTTCTCAGTAACCAGGATTCTAAACCTGACTTCGTTGTTGATGCCGCAGATGCTGAAGAAACCAACCCAGATTTCTAATGATCTGGTGTAAAAACAAGGGCTGCGATTGCGGCCCTTTTTGCATTTGTCATACAGCAGGTTTTATATGAGTGAATCAAAACCGCGTCGTCCTGCCTACGCCCGTTTATTAGACCGTGCCGTGCGGATTCTTGGTGTACGCGATCACAGTGAACAGGAACTGCGGCGCAAATTAGCCGCTCCCGTTATAGGCAAAAATGGACCGGAAGCGATCGATGCGACTGAGGAAGACTATGATCGCGTGATCGCCTGGTGTTATGAGCACAGCTACCTGGATGACACGCGTTTTGTGACGCGTTTTATCGCCAGCCGGAGCCGTAAAGGTTACGGGCCTGCGCGAATTCGTCAGGAACTTAATCAGAAAGGGATCGCTCGCGAAGCAACAGAACAGGCGATGCGTGAATGCGATATAGACTGGGGTGAACTGGCGCGAGATCAGGCCGTTCGTAAGTACGGTGAACCTCTGCCGCATGAATTTTCAGAAAAAGTAAAAATCCAGCGTTTCTTACTCTACCGTGGCTACCTGATGGAAGATATTCAGGCTATATGGCGTAATTTTACCGATTGAACGCATGCTGCATTTTACTTCCCTCCAAAGAAAACTTATCTTATTCCCACTTTTTCCAGTAGCTGGCCCGTCCAATCGTCAACAGGTACAGGCTGGCTGCGACATTTCGTTAGCTTGATTTCAGGATAATTATGAGCAAGAGCACCGCTGAGATCCGTCAGGCGTTTCTCGATTTTTTCCATAGTAAGGGACACCAGGTAGTTGCCAGCAGCTCCCTGGTACCGAACAATGACCCGACTCTGCTGTTTACCAACGCCGGGATGAACCAGTTCAAGGATGTATTCCTTGGTCTCGATAAGCGTAATTATTCCCGTGCGACAACCTCACAGCGTTGCGTACGTGCGGGCGGTAAACATAACGATCTGGAAAACGTCGGCTACACCGCACGTCACCACACTTTCTTCGAGATGCTGGGTAACTTCAGCTTCGGCGACTATTTCAAACACGACGCTATCCAGTACGCATGGGAATTGCTGACCGGTGAAAACTGGTTCAACCTGCCGAAAGAGCGTCTGTGGGTTACCGTTTACGAAACCGACGACGAAGCTTACGAAATCTGGGAGAAAGAAGTTGGTATCCCGCGTGAGCGTATTATTCGTATCGGGGATAACAAAGGCGCGCCATATGCGTCTGACAACTTCTGGCAGATGGGCGATACCGGTCCTTGCGGTCCGTGCACCGAGATCTTCTACGATCACGGTGACCACATCTGGGGTGGACCTCCAGGGACAGCAGAAGAAGACGGCGATCGTTATATTGAGATCTGGAATATCGTCTTTATGCAGTTCAACCGTCAGATTGACGGCACGATGGAGCCACTGCCAAAACCGTCCGTTGATACGGGTATGGGGCTTGAACGTATTGCTGCCGTTCTGCAACACGTCAACTCCAACTACGATATCGATCTGTTCAGCACACTGATTAAGTCTGTTGCTGAAGTGACCGGTGCCACCGATCTGAGCAATAAATCTCTGCGCGTTATCGCAGACCACATTCGTTCTTGTGCGTTCCTGATTGCTGATGGCGTGATTCCGTCGAATGAAAACCGTGGTTACGTGCTGCGTCGCATCATTCGTCGTGCTGTTCGTCATGGCAACATGTTGGGCGCGAAAGAGACCTTCTTCTACAAACTCGTCGGTCCGCTGGTGGGCGTCATGGGCGATGCAGGCGAAGAGCTGAAACGCCAACAGTCGCAGGTTGAGCAGGTCCTGAAAACAGAAGAAGAGCAGTTTGCTCGTACCCTGGAGCGCGGTCTGGCGCTGCTGGACGAAGAACTGTCTCAGCTGACCGGCGATACGCTGGATGGCGAAACTGCCTTCCGTCTGTACGACACCTACGGCTTCCCGGTTGACCTGACGGCAGACGTTTGCCGCGAGCGCAACATCAAAGTGGACGAAGCCGGTTTTGAAGCCGCCATGGAAGAACAGCGCCGCCGTGCGCGTGAATCCAGCGGTTTTGGCGCGGATTACAATGCGATGATCCGTGTGGACAGCGCATCTGAATTCCAGGGTTACGATCGCCTGGAATTGAACGCCAAAGTCACCGCTCTGTTTGTCGACGGCAAAGCCGTAGACAGCATTAGCGCTGGTCAGGATGCGGTTGTCGTTCTCGATAAAACCCCATTCTATGCGGAATCCGGTGGTCAGGTCGGCGATAAAGGCGAACTGAAAGGCAACGGCTTTAGCTTCTCTGTCAGCGATACTCAGAAATACGGTCAGGCAATTGGCCATATCGGCAAACTTGCTTCCGGTTCTCTGAAAGTCGGTGAGGGCGTTCAGGCAGAAGTCGATGAAGCACGTCGCCAACGTATTCGTCTGAATCACTCGGCAACGCACCTGATGCACGCCGCATTGCGTGATGTTCTGGGCACTCATGTTGCGCAGAAAGGTTCTCTGGTCAACGACAAAATCCTGCGTTTCGACTTCTCGCATTTTGAAGCGATGAAACCGTCTGAAATCCGCGCGGTTGAAGATATGGTCAACGCGCAGATCCGTCGTAACCTGCCTATCGAAACCAACATCATGGATCTCGAAGCAGCCAGAGCTAAAGGCGCGATGGCGCTGTTTGGCGAGAAATATGATGAGCGCGTTCGCGTGCTGAGCATGGGTGATTTCTCTACCGAACTCTGCGGCGGGACTCACGCTTCCCGTACCGGTGATATCGGCCTGTTCCGTATCGTATCCGAATCGGGTACCGCGGCGGGTGTGCGTCGTATCGAAGCGGTAACAGGTGAAGGTGCTATCGCCAGCCTGCACGCTGAAAGCGATCAGTTGCACGATATTGCTCAACTGTTGAAAGGTGACAGCCACAATCTGGGTGAGAAAGTGCGTAGCGCACTGGAACGTAGTCGCCAGCTCGAAAAAGAACTGCAGCAATTGAAAGAGCAGGCTGCGGCCCAGGAGAGTGCAAATCTCTCCAGCAAAGCGGTTGATATTAAAGGTGTCAAACTGCTGGTCAGTGAACTGGCAGGTGTTGAACCTAAGATGCTTCGTACCATGGTTGATGATCTGAAGAACCAGCTCGGTTCGACAATTATCGTTCTGGCGACAGCGGTCGAAGGTAAGGTTTCTCTGATTGCGGGCGTCTCTAAGGATGTGACTGACCGCGTGAAAGCAGGGGAATTGATTGGTATGGTCGCTCATCAGGTGGGTGGCAAAGGTGGCGGTCGTCCGGATATGGCGCAAGCCGGCGGTACGGATGCAGCGGCACTTCCAGCAGCGTTGGCCAGCGTTGAAAGCTGGGTAAGTGCTAAACTGTAATAATTACAAAGCGTAAACAGACGCCATAACCTTGCAGTTATGGCGTATTAGTTACTACGCTATCGACAATGATAAAGTCAGGTTGAGTTTGTGTATATCGGCTAAACTTACGTTTAACAGAATGTGATGCCGTGACTGCTTACACTTTACGTGTTTGTCATCGCTTACTTTTTGGCGTTATATGATGGATAATGCCGGGATACAAGAGACCCGACTCTTTTAATCTTTCAAGGAGCAAAGAATGCTGATTCTGACTCGTCGAGTTGGTGAGACCCTCATGATTGGGGATGAGGTCACCGTGACAGTTCTAGGGGTAAAGGGTAACCAGGTTCGTATTGGTGTGAACGCCCCTAAAGAAGTCTCTGTCCATCGTGAAGAGATCTACCAGCGTATCCAGGCTGAAAAATCCCAGCAGTCCAGTTACTGATATTATCGCGTCTCGCTTTCCGGCGAGACGCAACCCTCTCGCCATTGTTCCTGCATAAAGTTACCGTTCTATTTCATTCGCTCGATTTTTCACACTCTCCAGAATCTTATCTCATCCAAAATCTGTCTCTTCACCTGCAGAAAGCTGCTTTAACGTGTGTAAAATCCGCTTATAAAACACCCTCTTTGTGGTTTTTGCATGCGAATTGCCTGTGATTTGTGCAAACGATAAATGTCTGTGGAAAATTGTTTGACTTATAAGTCCCAGAAAGTAATATATGCGCCACGCAGCGACGAAGAGCTCTTAACAAGTTCTCCGAAGCACTCGCAAGAGGCGTTGTGTGGTGAGGTGGCCGAGAGGCTGAAGGCGCTCCCCTGCTAAGGGAGTATGCGGTCAAAAGCTGCATCCGGGGTTCGAATCCCCGCCTCACCGCCATTTTGCATCCGTAGCTCAGCTGGATAGAGTACTCGGCTACGAACCGAGCGGTCGGAGGTTCGAATCCTCCCGGATGCACCATCTTCTTAGAGATAACAGCGGCACTGTTATTTCACGGTCCGCGAAATTATCGTGAGCACCAGGGAAGATAACGTTGCTTCAGCAACGGCCCGAAGGGTGAGGCGCAGCCGAGTAATCCTCCCGGATGCACCATCTATTACTTCATATTGCTTTCGAAGTGATATGACGTATCAAGCAGCACCATAGTAAATCCCGATGCATCCGTAGCTCAGCTGGATAGAGTACTCGGCTACGAACCGAGCGGTCGGAGGTTCGAATCCTCCCGGATGCACCATTTACTATTTCTGAAGGCAGTACCCTGATGCATCCGTAGCTCAGCTGGATAGAGTACTCGGCTACGAACCGAGCGGTCGGAGGTTCGAATCCTCCCGGATGCACCATCTTCTCCAAATTAACAGTGAATCTGTTAGTTCATGGTCTGCGAGTTTATCGCGAGCACCAGGAAGGATAACGTTACTTCAGCAACGGCCTGAAGGGCGAGGTAGTACCAAGTCATCCTACCGGATGCACATTTATCATTTCTGAAGGCAGTACCCTGATGCATCCGTAGCTCAGCTGGATAGAGTACTCGGCTACGAACCGAGCGGTCGGAGGTTCGAATCCTCCCGGATGCACCATCTTCTCCAAATTAACCTCAACTCTCTTAGTTTATGGTCTGCGAATTTATCGCGAGCACCAGGAAAGATAACGTTGCTTCAGCAATGGCGACGCAGGGTGAGGCAATACCCAGTCATCCTCCCGGATGCACCCTCTCTTTCTTCTTCGATTTACCCCCTGAATTTTTCATCAGCTATCACTCTTACTGTCAGCGACAAAAATCCTTGTTTACGTTAAAGTAATGCTTTGTTAATCGTTGGGCGAGAGCACGATGTACGCACAGTATGACGGTCTGATCTTCGATATGGATGGCACTATCCTGGACACCGAACCCACTCATCGTAAGGCGTGGGATGATGTTCTGAGTCGTTACGGAATGCGTTTCGATTTACAGGCAATGGTGGCGCTCAATGGCTCGCCAACCTGGCGTATCGCTCAGGCGGTGATTGAACTTAATCAAGCCGATCTGGACCCCCACCTGCTCGCTCGCGAAAAAACCGACGCCGTCAAAGCGATGCTTTTAGACACGGTTCGTCCGCTTCCGCTGATTGATGTTGTTAAAGAGTGGCACGGCCGTCGCCCGATGTCAGTAGGGACGGGCAGTGAAAGCGCGGTAGCCGAAGCCTTGCTCAATCATCTTGGACTGCGTCACTATTTTTCGGCAGTGGTCGCCGCCGATCATGTTAAAAATCATAAACCCGCGCCGGATACCTTTCTGCTGTGTGCTGAATTAATGGGTGTCGCGGCGACTCGGTGCGTGGTTTTTGAGGATGCAGATTTTGGTATTCAGGCCGCGCATGCCGCCGGAATGGATGCTGTGGATGTTCGCTTACTGTGAGTGACTTGCTGTCACTTGCTTCGTTATTTGCCAGCAGTTTTTTAAGTGCCACACTCTTACCGGGTAACTCCGAAGTTGTGCTGGTCGCGATGCTGTTGTCAGGCGTGAGTCAGCCCTGGTTGTTGGTCTTAATAGCAACAATGGGTAATAGCCTTGGAGGGCTGACTAACGTTATTCTTGGTCGTTTCTTTCCGCTGCGTAAAAAATCACGCTGGCAGGAAAAGGCAGCAGGCTGGCTTAAACGCTATGGTGCTGCCACGCTTTTATTAAGCTGGATGCCTGTAATAGGGGATTTGCTGTGTCTGCTGGCAGGGTGGATGCGCATCTCATGGGGACCAGTGCTCTTTTTTTTATGCCTTGGTAAGGCGTTGCGCTATGTCCTCGTGGCACTGGCAACACTACAAGGCATGACGTGGTGGCACTAATTGGTGGAATGAATAAACGACCTTCAATCGTCAACCATTACAATTATGCTGGATAACTATTATTGACAGGCGGGAGGTCAATTTGATCCCGGACGTATCACAGGCGCTAGCCTGGCTGGAAAAGCACCCTCAGGCCCTGAAGGGTATACAGCGCGGCCTTGAGCGCGAAACACTGCGCGTAAACGCGGATGGTAGTTTGGCAACAACCGGCCATCCGGCGTCGTTAGGCTCTGCGTTGACACATAAATGGATCACGACCGATTTTGCCGAAGCGCTGCTGGAATTCATCACTCCGGTTGATGGCGATATCGATCATATGCTGACGCTAATGCGTGATGTCCACCGCTACACCGCCCGTCAGTTGGGTGATGAGCGCATGTGGCCACTCAGCATGCCTTGCTACATTGAGCAGGGCCAGGATATTGAGCTGGCGCAATACGGCACGTCGAATATTGGTCGACTGAAAACGCTGTACCGCGAAGGTTTAAAAAACCGCTACGGCGCGTTGATGCAAACCATCTCCGGCGTGCATTACAACTTCTCGTTGCCGATGGCCTTCTGGCAAGCAAAATGCGGTGAAACGGATAAAGAAGCGATCTCAGCGGGCTATTTCCGCCTGATTCGTAACTACTACCGTTTTGGCTGGGTGATCCCGTATCTGTTCGGTGCCTCCCCGGCGATTTGCTCCTCATTCTTGCAGGGCAAACCGACGACGCTACCGTTCGAAAAGACCGACTGCGGCATGTACTATCTGCCGTACGCCACCTCATTACGCCTCAGCGATCTGGGTTATACCAATAAGTCGCAAAGCAATCTCGGTATTACGTTTAACGATTTGCACGAGTATGTGGCAGGATTGAAGCGGGCGATCAAAACGCCGTCGGAAGAGTACGAAACGATCGGGCTCGAAAAAGACGGTAAACGCCTGCAAATTAACAGTAACGTTTTGCAGATTGAAAACGAACTGTATGCGCCGATTCGCCCGAAACGCGTCACGCGCAGCGGCGAAGCACCGTCAGATGCGCTGGAGCGCGGCGGCATCGAGTATATCGAAGTCCGTTCCCTGGACATCAACCCGTTCTCGCCCATTGGCGTTGACGAGCAGCAGATCCGTTTCCTCGATCTGTTTATGGTCTGGTGTGTTCTGGCGGATGCGCCGGAAATGAGTGCTGACGAGTTATTGTGTACGCGCACCAACTGGAATCGCGTAATACTGGAAGGACGCAAACCTGGCCTGACATTAGGCATTGGTTGTGAAACGGCACAGTTCCCGCTGGCAAAAGTGGGCAAAGATCTGTTCCGCGATCTCAAACGCGTCGCGCAGACGATGGACAGCCTTTACGGTGGTGAGGAATATCAAAAAGTGTGCGACCAACTGGTCGAGAGCTTTGATAACCCTGAACTGACGTTCTCGGCACGCATTCTGCGTTCTATGATTGATCAAGGTATCGGTGGCACAGGCCGTACGCTCGCTGCGCAGTACCGTGACATGTTGCAGCAGGAGCCGCTGGAAGTGTTGAGCGAAGAAGATTTCGTGGCGGAACGCGAGGCATCCATTGCACGCCAGCGTGAAGTCGAAGCGGCGGACACGGAATCGTTCGATGCGTTTTTGGCGAAACACGCCTGACAGAAAAGAAAATGGCCACATCGCTGTGGCCAAAATAACATCTCTGAAATCAGGGATGATGATAACAAATGCGCGTCTTTCATAGAGTCAGACGCGCGGTTGAACAAAGAGTTCATTTTATTTTAAAAATAATCACTATCGGAGGTGACGTATGCCGTTATTAGATAGCTTCACAGTCGACCATACCCGTATGGAAGCACCTGCTGTACGTGTGGCAAAAACCATGCATACCCCGAGCGGCGACGCGATCACCGTGTTTGACCTGCGTTTTTGCGTGCCAAATAAAGAAGTGATGCCCGAAAAAGGCATTCACACGCTGGAGCACCTGTTCGCAGGCTTCATGCGCGATCACCTGAACGGTAACGGTGTTGAAATCATCGACATCTCTCCGATGGGCTGCCGTACCGGTTTCTATATGAGCCTGATCGGCACCCCTGAAGAAACGCGCGTGGCGGATGCCTGGAAAGCGGCGATGGCCGACGTGCTGAAAGTCAAAGAGCAGAACCAGATCCCTGAGCTGAACGTCTACCAGTGCGGTACGTATCATATGCACTCGCTGGAAGAAGCGCAGGAGATCGCGCGTCATATTCTCGATCGTGATGTTCGCGTGAACAGTAACGAAGAGCTGGCGCTGCCGAAAGAAACGCTGAAAGAGCTGCACATTTAGTGCGCCATTCCCCTCTCCTCAGGGAGAGGGAAGCCTAACCCATGACCACCACCACAACCTTCTCTTTTACCCATCGCCCTTTGGTTCCTTACGCTCATGATTATCGTCATGGTGACAGCGAGCCGTACCATCAGCACGATTGCGCCCAGCTACTGCATAGCCTGAGCGGAGTTGTTCGCGTTGATACGATTGCAGGATGTTGGGTCGTTCCACCTGGACGAGGCGTCTGGTTGCCAGCGGGTACGCAGCATGCGATTCGCATTACCGGCAACGTGGCGGCGCGCACGCTTTTTATCGATCCGCTTGCCCGCGCCGATCTGCCGGCGTCCTGCCAGATCGTGCAGATCTCGCCGTTACTGCGTGAGCTTATTGTCGCCTCGCTCGATCTCCCCGAATTTTATTCTCCCGGCAGCCGCGATGAGCGCGTCTACGAACTGATTCTGGATGAAATCCGCACCCTGCCTGTCCTACCGTTTCATCTCCCGGAACCGCAAAGCCAGTCATTGCGGCAGCTTTGTCAGCAGATCCGCCAGGACCCCGGATTAGCCTGGAGCAGCGCACAGGCCGCAAGCCTGACCAGCATGAGTGAGCGCACCCTTAACCGCCATTTTCAGCAGCAAACCGGCTTAAGCTACGGGGAGTGGACGAGAAGGGCGCGTCTGGTTGAAGCCCTGCTGCGACTGGCGCAAGGCCAGCCGGTATTACGCGTTGCGCTGGACCTCGGTTACGGCAGCCACAGCGCTTTCACGGCCATGTTTCGCCGGGTGATGGGCATTTCGCCCAGCGATTATTTCAAAGATGCCTAACCAACGGCGTTAAACAGCGCCTGAATTGACGCGCGCGCCACGTCGCTATCAATCCCCACACCCCATCGGCTGGTACCATCCTGGAAAAGACAGCGGATGTACGCCACCGAGCGGCTGTCGCTGCGCTCCCCCAGCGAATGCTCATGATAATCCTTAATCACAAACGGCTTATCCATCCAACGGCTGATGCCATTGGCGGCGGCCGACAGCAAACCGTTTCCCTGGCCCTCAAGCTGCCGCGTCCCACCATCGGTGACCACCGAGGCGGCCAGGCGCAACTGTCCGTCCTGCAGGCTCTCACTGCGATACGTTTCCAGGGTAAAGTATCCAGAGGGCATCAGTCCATAACGGCTGCGGAAAAGCTGCCAGAGCGCGTTTTGCGTCATCTCTTTCCCCTGGCTGTCGGCCTCCTGCTGCACATGCTGGCTAAAATCTTGCTGCAGCGCACGCGGTAATTTCAGACCGTGATTCTGCTCAATCAGCCATGCGCTGCCGCTTTTCCCCGACTGGCTGTTCACGCGGATCACCGCTTCGTAGGAGCAGCCAATATCCTGCGGATCGACCGGCAGATAGGGCATCTCCCAGCGATCGTCCGGCTGACGCGCATCAAAGCCTTTTTTAATCGCATCCTGATGCGAGCCTGAAAATGCCGTATAAGCCAAACGCCCCGCCCACGGATGACGTGGATGCACCGGGAGCTGATTACAGCTTTCCACCACCTCAACGACCTGATTCATATCGCTGAAATCCAGATCCGGGCTGACGCCCTGGGAGTATAAATTCATCGCCAGCGTCACCAGACACACATTGCCCGTGCGCTCGCCGTTGCCAAACAGACAGCCTTCCACGCGATCCGCCCCGGCCATTATCGCCAGTTCGGCACAGGCGACGCCCGTACCGCGATCGTTATGCGGATGAACGCTAATACACACCTCGCTGCGACGGCTAAAGTGGCGGCAGAAATATTCAATCTGATCGGCATACACATTGGGCGTATTCACTTCAACGGTCGCGGGCAGGTTGATAATCATCGGGCGCTCGGGGCACGGCTGCCAGATTTCGGCCACGGCCTCACAAATTTCCAGCGCAAATTCTGGCTCGGTAAAGCAGAACGTTTCCGGGGAGTACTCGTACTGCCAGCACGTTTGTGGATTTTCTTCGCAAAGCTGTCGGATCAGCCGCGTGGACCGGGTTGCCAGCGTAATAATTTGCGCCTTGTCCATGCCAAAAACCAGGCGGCGAAACAGCGGGGCGGTGGCGTTATACAGATGAAGGGTCGCCTTTTTCGCACCGCGCAACGATTCAAAGGTGCGAAGAATCAACTCGTCCCGCGCCTGAGTTAAGACCTGAATCGTGACGTCATCGGGAATGCGATTTTCGTCGATCAGTTGGCGAACAAAATCAAAGTCAGTTTGCGATGCGGATGGGAACGCGACTTCAATTTCTTTAAAACCGCAGCCAAGGAGTAACTCCCAGAAGTGCAGTTTGCGTGCGCTGTCCATCGGTTCGGCGAGCGCCTGATTGCCATCGCGCAAATCGGTGGAAAGCCAGCGTGGCGCATGGGTGATACGTTGCTCGGGCCAGCGACGGTCGGGCAGGGAGATTGGGGGGAAAGGCTGATATTTTTGTGCGGGTTGTTTCAGCATGATGCGCTCCTGTTGTCTTTTCACTATCGTGAAGCGATTTCAGGAGCGCTGCTTTATCAGAACTGACAGAAGCTAGAGAGAAACGGACAACTTTCTCGTCTACGGAACCGGTTAGTGCGCACCGCCGCCGCCACCACCCGCGCCGAATGGCGGTTTGGCAAACCATATCAAGCTCAGGAGCAGGATAAATATCCCCGCCGAAATCCAGAAAATCTCGTTCGCGGAGATAATCAGACCCTGATTGGTGATCTGCTGGGCGATCCAGCCGGAGGCCTGCTGCTGCGTCATGCCCATTCCTTCGAGCTGGCTGTACATCTGCTGCGCGTTCGGGTTGTAGACGTTAACCGATTCCGTCAGCTGGGCGTGGTGCAATGATTCCCGGCTGGTCCACAAGGTGGTGGTAATCGACGTCCCGATTGAGCCTGCCAGCGTTCGGGTAAAGTTCGATAAGCTCGAGGCCGCCGCCATACGCTCAGGCGGCAAGCCGGACAGCGTGATGGTGGTCAGTGGCATAAAGAAGCACGCCACGGCAAAGCCCTGGATAAACTGCGGCCACGCGGACGCGCCAAAATCCATCCCCGGTTCGAACGTGTAGGCACGCCAGTAGAAACAGACGGCATACATAATAAAGCTGAATGTCACCAGCCTGCGCATGTCGAGTTTATGCGCGAAACGACCGATAATCGGCGACAGGAGTACCGGAATCAATCCCACCGGCGCTGACGCCAGGCCCGCCCAGGTTGCCGTATAGCCGTATACCTCCTGCAACAGCTGCGGAAGCAGCACAATCGCACCAAAGTAGAGCATGTAGGCGAGACTGATACACAGACAGCCGATGGTAAAGTTTCGTGACTTAAACAACGACAAATCGACTATCGGGTTATCGTCCGTGAGCTCCCAGACAATCAGGAAACTTATCGCGACCACCGCCACGATGGTCAGGACGATAATCTCTTGCGAGGCAAACCAGTCCAGCTCTTTACCGCGGTCCAGCATAATCTGCAGGCTACCGATGCCCACCACCAGCAGTGCAAGACCCACGCCGTCAATGCGTCGTTGCTCGGTCTTCGTCTCGCGTCCACGCAGCGTTTGCAGCGTGAGCAGCACGACGACTGCGCCAATCGGCACGTTGATAAAGAAGATCCAGCCCCAGTGATAGTTATCACTGATAAATCCGCCGAGAATCGGTCCGCAAATCGGCGCGACGATAACGGTCATCGACCATAGCGCCAGCGCGATAGAGCGTTTAGCGGGCGGATAGTTGTTCAGCAGCAAACTTTGCGACAGCGGAATCAACGGCCCCGCCACAATCCCTTGAATGACGCGGAAGAAGATCAGCATCGTCAGGCTATTGGACATCCCACACGCCCATGAGGCGAGGACGAACAGTACCGTCGACCACATGAACAATCTGACTTCGCCGACGCGTTTTGCCAGCCAGCCCGTGATCGGAATCGAGATCGCATTCGCGACCCCGAACGAGGTGATCACCCAGGTCCCCTGGCTCAGTGACGAGCCAAGGTTACCGGCAATCGTCGGGATCGCCACGTTTGCGATGGTGGAGTCCAGCACCTGCATGAAGGTCGCCAGCGACAGCGCAATGGTCATAATGACCAGTGGCGCGCCTTCCAATGGTTTTTGCGATTTTTGCGGTTGCATAACGCTCACCTTCGGATTAACCGGCGTTCGCTTTCACGATGTCATCGATCAGCTTATTGACGGGATCAAGGCTGATTTCACGGGCATTACTTTCGTAAGCCGGATTAGTACGCACCTGGTTCGCCAGCATTTGACCATCACGATTGGTGGTATCGACGGTTACCAGCGTGGACAACCCGATACGCAGCGGATGATCCGTCAGCTGTTTTTGATCCAGTTCGATACGCACCGGTAGACGCTGGACCACTTTGATCCAGTTGCCGGTCGCGTTTTGCGCTGGCAGCAGCGAGAACGCGCTCCCTGTCCCCATGTCCAGACCGACCACTTTCCCGGTGTATTCCACGTCATCGCCGTAAATATCACTGACGATAGTTGCCGTTTGGCCGATACGCATATGCGCGAGCTGCGTCTCTTTAAAGTTTGCATCTACCCACAGATTAGTGGCCGGAACCACCGCCATCAGCGGAGTGGTTGGGCTAATCTGCGCGCCAGGCTGCACGGAACGTCGTGAGACATAGCCGGTCATTGGGCTGACGATTTTGGTACGCTGCAGGGCAAGCCAGGCGTTACGCACTTCGGTCGCAGCCTGTTTTACCGCCGGCTGGTCTTCCAGGCTGGTGCCCAGAATCATCGCCTGATTCGCGTTGTACTGTTGGATTGCTACATCAAGCTGTGCCTGCGCGCTGGCCACGGCGTCACGCGCGTGTTGCAGCTCCTCGCGACCAATCAGGTTCGCCGTGCCAAGCGGTACGCGACGATTCAAATCGCTTTGCGCCTGAGCCAGCGCGGTTTTCTGCACATCGATGCTGGCCTGCAATTGCTTGCTGTTAATCATCGACTGGCGTGTCTGACGCACGCTGGAAGCCAGCTCGGTCTGCGCCTTTTCAAACGCCTGTTGAGCATCGGTCGGATCGAGCGTAACCAGTACATCCCCTTTTTGCACAAAGTCGGTATTGTCAGCCCAGACTTTCGTCACGCTGCCCGACACCTGGGCCATAATCTGAACCTGGTTCCCTGCCACGTATGCATCATCAGTTTCCTGAATATGACGCAACACTAAAAACCAATAGATACCATATGCCACAGCAATAATAATAAAGAGCAAGGTCAGCAGCAGAAGGGCACTCTTACGTTTGCCTTTCTTGTTAGCTGGTTGCTGCGGGGGAATATTCTCCGCATTTGCGCTCATTGTTGTTCTCCACGATCTTCTTATTTTCACATCGGCTGAGCCGACCTGTTGTCAGAAAGGCCAGCAGTGTGATGTGCTGGCCTGTCAGTTATTGTTAAATCTGGATGTTTGAGCGTGTCGTCGTGTTAGCTCAGCGCCTCAAGAATGACGCCATCTTCATCCATCTGATCCAGACGGGTGAGGAGCTTACGGGTGATTTGCTCTAGCTGATCGCGCTCGGTAGTGCTCAGCGCCGACCAGAGTTGGTGCAGACAGTTGTGCTGAGGTGGCAGCACACCGCGCAGGAATTCGTGACCTTTATCGGTCAATTGTAGATGCAAACAACGGCGGTCGTTGTCGCTTTCACGGCGCTCAATCCAGCCGCGTTTTTCCAGCTCATCGGCGATGCGAGTAGCATTGGTGCGCGATGAACCCAGCGCACAGCTCAGTTCGGACGGCTGAATGCTGTGATCTTCCTGAGACTCCAGGGTAATCAACGCCATAAATAACGTCTCGTTAATCCCTTGAGCTTTCAGCATTTTATTGCGGTTATCCAGCAGTTTACCTTGCATGTGCATGCACAGGCGGGTCAGCAGAATTTCCTGATACGGGAAGTCCTCATGACGACTGGCGCGAAATTTAAGCATTTGTTCAATGGGCGTAAACGAACTATCCATTTGGGCATGACCTCATTAATTACAGTCGATATAGTAACGACAGTGACAAATAATGTAAATGAATTATTTGTGCGGTTATATCCGCCAAACTTATATCACTGTCAGCAAGTGCCGGGTGAATCCGTGACCCGGTGAGCACAGAAAAGGAAGGGCAAACGCCCACGAAAGACGGGGTCGGGCGATGAGAAACAGCATGAGGTTTCAAACGGAGAGGATGTAATGTCAACCTGGTGAAACTGGGAGCAGCCTGTAAGTATGAACTGTTCATGCGGCAATCTAATATGTCACCCACATTAAAATTTCTGGGATAAATGATTACCTTTAACCTTAACAGACTGCAGGGCTCCTTAACACCCTAAGAAGCCCCAAACCGATGTAAAGCTTAGTTAATTGCTTCCTGCAGGTGATATCCGCGCCACCAGATGATGACGTTGATGACAGCGACGAGTGTTCCGGCCAGACAAACCCCCGCCCAGCCAGCGTGTTGCCACGCCGAGGCGGAAATCAGTGACCCCGCAGCCCCACCGATAAAGTAGCTGGTCATGTAACCGGCCGTCAGGCGGTTACGCGCCTCGGGTTTCAGGCGATAGATAACCGTCTGGTTGGTGATATGCACGCCCTGAACCGTCAGGTCGAGAACCAGAATCCCAACAATCAAGGCCATCACGGAAATATGCCCATACCAGATAGCCGCCCAGGAGAGCAGCAGCAGAATCAGCCCTGCGGTGGTGGTCAGGTGCGATTTGCCCTTATCCGCCAGTCCACCTGCAGGACGTGCGCCTAACGCGCCTGCTGCGCCGGCCAGACCAAACAGGCCAATCATGCCTTCGGAATAGTTAAACGGCGGTGAGGCTAGCAGAAACGCCATCGACGTCCACAAAATGCTGAAGTTGGCGAAGGTAAAACAGCCAAGCAACGCGCGGGTACGCAGCAGTTTATCTTGTGTGAACAAGCTGAAAACGGACCCAAGCAGCTGCGGATAATTCAGGTGATTTTCCTGCTTCACTTTTGGCAATCCGCGCCACAGCGCCAGGGCCATGATCACCATGAGGACCGACGCCACCCAGTAAACCGTGCGCCAGCCGCCGAGGCTTGCCAGCAATCCCGCCACCGTTCGCGCCAGTAAAATCCCGAGCAATAAACCGCTCATGATGGTCCCGACCACTTTGCCGCGTTTATCAGGCGCAGCCAGCGTTGCCGCCAGAGGCACCAGAATTTGTGCGACGACCGAGAATAACCCCGTGAGCGCGGTGCCGATAATCATCATGGTAAGCGACTGGCTGGATGCGGTGATCAGCATGCCCCCGGCCGCCAGCAGCGTCATGGAGACAATCAGCCTGCGGCGTTCAAACATATCGCCTAACGGCACCAGGAACAGTAAACCGGCAGCGTAACCCAGCTGTGCAGCGGTCACAATAAACCCCGCCGAGCTGGCTGAGAGGGAAAAGGCGCGCGCAATGGTGTCCAGCAGCGGCTGCGCGTAATAGTTACTGGCGACCGCCAGGCCCGTTGCCACAGACATTAAAAGGATGAGTGCAGGGCTAAGCCCTTGAGATGTTTTCGTCATTAGATTCAGGAATCGTGAGTTAAGTAATGATTTTTCCAGAAACCAATCATAACGGATGATGATGAATGTTGGGGAATTGTTGCGTGGTGGTTTGTGCGGTTTTGATCTATTGCCAGACTAGGGACTTTTATTATGGGGTGAGGGCCGTTGAGCCTGTATTTATCAGGAGAAAATGTATTTGAGGTAATACAGAAATAAAAGGCGATGGCCTGGTCCGGCTGTAAATCGCCGAGTCGTTGACTGTAGGCCGGAACGAAACGCAGAGCCGCCTGTTCCCCCTCACCCCAGCCCTCACCCAAGAGGAGAGGGCGTTGCCCATGCGGGCATCTCAGGAGCGAGTGGAAAATGAAAGGACTATTTCTGCGCGGCCAGCGCTTCTTTCACCCAGCCATCAAACTGCTGCTGGTGGGCTTTGATCCAGCCGTCAACGTGACCCTGAATATTCGCTTCGGACGATTTGCCTTCATGCATCATCGCGTTCTGCGCGTTGATATCCGCCAGGGGCAGTTTCATCACGGAGAACAGTTTCGCCGCCGCTGGGTTCTTCTCAGCCCAGGCTTTGTTCGCCACGATATGCATCGTATTCACCGGGAAGCCATAGTTCATGCCGTTCGGCAGCTTGGTGTCGATATCTTTCTGCTCGCCTGGCAGAGAGGAGAATGGCACCTGCAGCCACACCACATCTTTACCCGGCTTCAGCACATCGCTCACCCAATATGGGGTCCAGGTGTAATAGATAACCGGTTTACCCTCTTTAAAGCGCGCGATGGTATCTGCCATCATTGCCGAGTAGTTCCCGTGGCTCACGTCAACGGTCTTCTCGAGATCGAACGCTTTGTTCTGATGGTTAATCACCGCTTCACAACCCCAGCCCGGGGAGCAGCCCATCATGTCGGCTTTGCCGTCACCGTTGGTGTCGAACAGTTTGGCGATCTTCGGATCTTTCAGCTGTTCGATATTGGTAATGTGGTATTTCTCGGCGGTTTTCTTGTCGACTAAATAACCCTGCGCCGCACCGGTCACAAACGTCCCTTCGCGATAGAATTTTTTACTCCCGCCCGCAGCAGCGTACATATCATCATGCAGCGGCTTCCAGTTAACGGCGGTGAACGTGGCGTCGCCAGAGGCTATCGAGGTATAGCCCACGTTGTAATCCACTTCACTTGGCTTATTGACCGTATAGCCCAGTTTTTCCAGCGCGCGGCTGACGATCATGGTCTGGAACGTCTCTTCGGAAATGGTGCTCTGAACCGGTTGAACGGTAATGCCTTTGCCCGGGAGATCAGCCGCAAACGTGCTGGTTGAGACAAGGGTGGCAAACGCTGTGGCAAAAAGTACGTTATGTCGCATCGTTATTCCTTATTACATTACACTTCATCATTCCGGCCGCCTCGTCGTTGGCTGCACGCATTCACCCTAGTTAAGTACCCTCGGTACGCGCTCGGGGAATCATTCGTTTGCCGCCGCGATGGAACCTGAATAATTTTGTGTAAAGTTCATGAGTTGAAGACCCGACGGCAATGTGTCGTCGGGCGCTTACAGGATTACTTCGTGAATGGGCGGCTCAGCAGGCCGACAGGACCGGTTTGATACCAGCGACGGTTACCGCGACTGCGTGAATCGCGACCCACAGCCTGGGTCAGACGGTCAAGAATGATGGCGAGGATCACAATCCCCACGCCGCCCACGGTGGCAAGACCCATATCAAGACGGCCAATACCGCGCAGTACCATCTGGCCAAGCCCGCCAACGGCGATCATCGAGGCGATCACTACCATGGAGAGGGCGAGCATCAGCGTCTGATTAACTCCCGCCATAATGGTGGGCATGGCCAGCGGTAGCTGGACTTTGAACAGCATCTGTCGCGGGCTTGCGCCAAACGAGCGTGAAGCTTCAATCAAATCGGCCGGTACCTGGTTAATCCCCAGAATGGTCAGGCGAATAATCGGCGGCAGGGCGAAGATAATGGTCACCACAACACCCGGCACGTTGCCGATACCAAACAGCATCACAATCGGCACCAGATAGACAAACGCCGGTGTGGTCTGCATCGCATCAAGCAGTGGCCGGATGATTTTGGCCGCCCTTGGACTGCGCGCCAGCCAAATGCCCATCGGTAAACCGATAATGATGCAGAAGAACAGGGCAGTGAGCACCAGCGCCAGCGTGACCATGGCCTGCGACCACGCGCCGATAGCGCCAATCGCAATCAGTGAGATCAGCGTGGCAATCCCCATTCCAGCGCTGCCGAACTGCCAGGCGATCATGGCGAACAGGATGATTGCCACTGGCGCAGGCATGCCCAACAACATTTGCTGGAAGCCGTTCAGAATGTAATCTACCGGCACGCGAATGCCCTGGAACACGGGACGGAAATGCGTGACAACCCAGTCGATGCCTTCGGTCACCCAACTGTCCAGCGGGATCAGCGTTTTATGGAACGGGTCCATAATATTGAAATGTTCCGGTGCAGGCGCAGGGGCACTGTTTAGCCAGTCCGCTGCACCGCCGCCATCGGTAGGGGCAGGTGTCGAAGAACCCCACGCATCTGCCGATTGTGCCGCACTATCCGCAGCTTCTGTGGTTCCCCACGGGTTTGATTGATCAGCCATTGTTTGCCCCCTCGCGATCTAAAGCCTGCAGCAACATCCGTTTTGAGATGATGCCGACGTATTGTTGTTCTTCTCCGATAACCGGTACGGCGCACGGCGCCTGACCCACATGAGAGAGCAACTCGCTGAGCGGCGTTTCGGCGTCCACGGCAAGCGGAGCGTCAATTAACGCCGCATCAATTCCCAGATTTTCGCTTAACGCGTTTTTCAGTGAATCGATGGAGACAATGCCAACATATTTATTACCGCGTTCAATCACATAACCGTATTCACGGTCTTCATCCTGCAGCAGCTTCAGCGCCGAGCGCGGGCCAAAACCTGGCGTACGACGAATAATGCCGTTCAGCGCGCGACGGGCAATATCTTTGGCGCTAAATACCTGGCTAATATCCACGCCACGGAAGAAGGTGCGCACATAATCATTTGCCGGATTATTCAGGATTTCGTCCGGGGTGCCGACCTGAACCACTTCACCATTTTGCATAATGGCAATACGGTCGCCAATTCGCATGGCTTCATCAAGGTCATGGGAAATAAATACCACGGTGCGCTGATGTTTTGCCTGAAGTTTTACCAGCTCATCCTGCATCTCGGTACGAATTAAGGGATCGAGCGCCGAGAAGGCTTCATCCATTAATAAAATATCGGGATTAATGGCCAATGCGCGGGCCAAACCCACACGCTGGCGCATACCGCCCGAGAGTTCATCCGGATAACCGTGAGCGTAATTTTCAAGCCCAACCTGACGCAATGCATCCAGCGCTTTTTCCTGGCGCTCAGCCGCAGGGATTCCCGCTAATTCCATACCGAAGGCGGTATTATCCAATACCGTCATATGTGGCATTAGCGCGAATGACTGGAAGACCATTGCAATCTTTTTCCTGCGCACGTCGCGCAGCTCAGCATCGGATATTTTTGCGATATCTACGCCGTCAATTAGCACCTGTCCACGAGTGGGTTCAATCAGGCGATTGAGAAGGCGTACCATGGTGGATTTACCCGATCCGGATAATCCCATGATGACGAAAATCTCGCCTTCTTCAATGGCCAGACTGGCGTCTTTAACGCCAAGCGAAAGCCCTGTTTTCTCCAGGATTAATTCTTTTGAAAGTCCTTTTTCAATATATTTGAAGGCTCGCTGCGGATTATCGCCAAATACTTTATACAGATTTTTAACTTCTAATTTAATTGCCATGCAATAGAGTCAGTCCTGTTATTTATCTATGTCGATATCATTACCAGTGGAAATAATTAGCCGGCATTACCCTAACATACTCAGAATCTGAGACAACCCTTGCCAGGCTTGAAGCCTGAATTTTGCAACAAGCGAAACGGCTGAATTTCCCATGAGGTAAGGGCTGAGCGCTGGTCGAATTTTTCTGATATTTTTGTCAATGCACAGGAGAATTTCACCTGAATCGCAATGATTCAGGTGAATATGAAGTCAGGATGACAGTGTAGATCACGCGGAAATATATGTCGGAGATTTTAGGATTTATATTAAATTAATGAACGCTATATTTTGCCTCAGAAATCCCAATCCGCATCTTCGGTTTCCACCGCTTTACCCATTACATAAGACGAGCCCGAGCCGGAGAAGAAATCATGATTTTCGTCGGCATTCGGGGAGAGGGCCGCCAGAATCGCCGGATTCACTTCCGCCATTTCGGGAGGGAACAGCGCTTCATATCCCAGGTTCATCAGCGCTTTATTGGCGTTGTAGCACAGGAACGCTTTCACGTCGGTTTCCCAGCCTGTTCCGGCGTACAATTCTTCGGTATAACTCAGCTCGTTATCGTACAAATCCATCAGCAAATCGAGCGCAAACCCTTTCAGTTCTTCCCGTTTTTCTTCACTGATTTTCTCCAGCCCTTTCTGGTATTTATAGCCGATGTAATAGCCATGTACCGCTTCATCACGAATGATCAGACGAATCAGATCGGCGGTATTGGTCAGTTTGCCGCGACTGGACCAGTACATCGGCAGCCAAAAACCAGAATAGAAGAGGAAAGATTCCAGGAACACGCTGGCGATTTTCTTCTTTAAGGGGTCATCGGCGTGATAATACTCCAGCACCAGCTGAGCCTTACGCTGCAGCGAGGCCGATGCTTCGCTCCAGGAATAGGCGGCATCCACGTCTTTGGTCTGGCACAGCGTCGAGAAAATCGAGCTGTACGACCGGGCATGCACCGCTTCCATAAAGCTGATATTCGACATCACCGCTTCTTCATGTGGCGTGAGCGAATCGCCCATTAGCGCAGGCGCACCCACGCTATTTTGAATGGTGTCCAGCAGCGTCAGGCCAGTGAACACGCGGATCGTCAGCTGTTGCTCGGCGTGGCTAAGCGTTTGCCAGGCCGGGATATCGTTCGATAGCGGCACTTTTTCCGGTAGCCAAAAGTTGCTGGTCAGGCGGTTCCAGACCTCCAGGTCTTTATCATCCTGAATCTTGTTCCAGTTGATGGCGCTCACGCGTGACAGTTTCATCCTTTCTCCTTACAGCGCGCAGGACACGCAGCCTTCGATTTCAGTGCCTTCCAGCGCAAGCTGGCGCAGGCGAATGTAGTACAGCGTCTTAATGCCCTTTTTCCAGGCATAAATCTGCGCCTTGTTGATGTCGCGCGTGGTGGCGGTGTCTGGGAAAAAGAGGGTTAACGACAACCCCTGATCGACATGTTTCGTGGCTTCGGCATAGGTATCGATAATCTTCTCCGGCCCGATCTCATAGGCATCCTGATACAGCGCCAGGTTTTCGTTGGTCATAAAGGGCGCGGGATAGTAAACGCGCCCGGTTTTGCCTTCTTTGCGGATCTCAATTTTCGAGACGATCGGGTGAATACTCGACGTCGCGTGGTTGATATACGAGATCGATCCGGTCGGCGGCACCGCCTGCAGATTCTGGTTATAGATGCCGTACCTCATCACGTCGTCACGTAGCTGCTGCCACATCTGGCGCGTGGGTAGCGTGACGCCGGCCCGGGCAAACAGCGCACGCACTTTCTCGGTTTTCGGTTGCCAGCTGTTTTCCAGATACGGATTAAAATACTCACCGCTGGCATATCGCGACTCTTCAAATCCGGCGAAACGCTGATTGCGCTCGCGCGCCAGCCTCATTGAGGTATTCAGCGCATGCCAGGTGATGGTGTAGAAATAGAGATTGGTGAAATCCAGCCCCTCCGGGCTACCGTAGGCGATCCCCTCGCGAGCCAGATAGCCGTGCAGATTCATCTGCCCAAGCCCAATAGCGTGCGAAGCGGCATTTCCCGTTTCAATCGACGGCACGCTGCGGATATGGCTCATGTCTGACACCGCCGTCAGCCCGCGGATTGCCGTTTCGACGGTGCGGCCAAAATCGGGTGAATCCATGGTGTGAGCAATATTCAGCGAGCCCAAATTGCAGGAAATATCTTTGCCGATGTGCGCGTAATCCAGATTCTCGTCATAGGTCGATGCGCTGTTAACCTGCAAAATCTCGGAGCACAGGTTGCTCATATTGATGCGCCCGGCGATTGGGTTGGCGCGATTCACCGTGTCTTCATACATGATGTACGGATAGCCAGACTCAAACTGGATCTCGGCAAGCGTCTGGAAGAAATCACGGGCGTTAATGAATTTTTTACGCACGCGATCGTCGGCGAGCAGTTCGTCGTAGAGCTCGCTGATCGCCACATCACCAAAGGGTTTGCCGTAAATTCTTTCGATATCGTAGGGGGAAAACAACGCCATCTCGGCGTTTTCTTTCGCTAACTGGAAGGTGATATCCGGGATCACTACGCCCAGGGAAAGGGTTTTGATACGAATTTTTTCATCGGCGTTTTCACGCTTAGTATCCAGGAAACGCAGAATATCCGGGTGATGCGCATGCAGATAGACCGCTCCAGCGCCCTGACGTGCTCCCAGCTGATTAGCATAGGAAAACGCATCTTCCAGCATTTTCATCACCGGGATAACGCCCGACGACTGATTCTCTATGCGCTTAATCGGCGCGCCGGATTCGCGCAAATTGGAGAGCAGAAACGCAACGCCGCCACCGCGTTTTGATAATTGCAGGGCAGAGTTCACCGCGCGGCCAATCGACTCCATATTGTCTTCGATTCGCAACAGGAAACAGGACACTAGCTCGCCGCGCTGCGCTTTGCCGCAATTCAGGAACGTGGGCGTGGCGGGCTGAAAACGCGCGGAGAGCATTTCGTCCATCAGCTGCTGCGCCAGATTTTCATCTCCTTGCGCGAGCGTTAGCGCCACCATGCACACGCGGTCTTCAAAACTTTCGAGATAGCGCTTGCCGTCAAAGGTTTTGAGCGTATAGCTGGTGTAATACTTCCACGCCCCCAGGAAGGTCTGGAAACGAAAACCGCTGGCGTGGGCGCGTTCAAACAGATTCAGCACAAAGTGACGATCGTAGCGAGTGAGCACCCGCTCTTCGTAATAACCTTCGTCCACCAGATAGTCGAGCCGCGCGTCCTGGCTGGCAAACGGCACGCTGTTGGGGCGCACGTGGGCGGCAAAAAAAGCATCCACCGCCTCTGCATCTTTCCCGAACTGAATGTGCCCCTCACGATCGTAGAGGTTAAGCATGGCATTCAGCGCGTGGTAATCCGTTGATCCCTGCATTACGCGTTCTGCGGTTGTCGTTGCCAAAATTCGTTCACTCCTTTACGCACGTTTTCTACGTCCTGCTGTGTCCCCATCAGTTCAAAGCGATAGAGATACGGCACGCCGCATTTTTGAGAAATCAGGTCCCCGGCGCGGCAGAAGGCTTCGCCGAAGTTGCGATTGCCTGCCGCGATAACGCCGCGAATCAACGCCCGGTTATGGGGATCGTTGAGAAAGCGGATTGCCTGACGCGGCACTGCGCCCGCGGTTCCGCCACCGCCATAGCTGGGAACCACCAGGATATAAGGTTCGTCTACCTGAATGCGTTCGCGTTCGTTCAGCGGAATGCGCACGGCGGGCAGTCCGACACGCTCAATGAAGCGGAGCGTATTTTCGGAGCTGCTGGAGAAGTAGACGAGAATACTCATGCGCTGGCGGCTTGAGTTTGCAGACGGTTAATCATGTCCGGGCGAAAGCCTGACCAGCTGGTTTCGCCCGCAATAACCACCGGCAGTTGGCGGAAACCTTGCTCGCGAAGCACGTCGGCGGCCTCAGGGACTAAATCGACATTCACCATCTCAAACTCTACGCCGCGGCTTTCCATCGCCCGCTTTGTGGCGTGGCACTGAACACAGTCGTTACGAGTGTAAATAGTAATGCTCATGATTCGTATTTCCATCTATGATGAGAGAACGGCGCGATTGAACGCTTCAGGCTATGGGTGTCTTGCTAAATGGAATACTAGATGTAGTTGATGTAAGTTTCAACCACACAAGATATGGGAAATTTGAATTGATTGCGGCGTCACGATGAGCGCAGCGGCGCAGGGCAGGTGAGATGCGTGTTGTGGCGATTTTGTCGCCATAAAAATAAAAACCCCCGTTCGCGAGGGCGAACGAGGGGTCATTAATAATTCCAGCGCGGAATTATTTACGTAACGTCAGCAGCGCGCCGATAAAAATCCCGACGGCGGCGACAGTACCAATCGCACACACCGGTTTTTCACGAACGAACGTACTTGCGCATCCGATGGCATCGCACGCCGCTTGCGAAGTACGCGAGCGACCATTCATGCGCGCGCGGGTTTCACGTAGCAAAGACTGAGCCTTACGTCTGGCGACATCCGCCTCGTCCTTTGCATCTGAGCCCCAGGATTTTAAAACATCTTCCAGCGTGTCAGCTAATTGGCTGACATCATTACGAATATCCTGAGCGTCGTCATTAATATCGTTTCGGTTCGGTCTGTTAAACATACGATCCTCCATAATTTTGCGTTCACATTCAGTTTAGCCCATGATTTTAATATCTGAAGCGAGTCGTGATGAATCTCGCCCTTTATGGATTTATCTGAAAGCGTTACGAATGCTGATTAATGTAAGGTTGCTCGGCAGTAAAAGATAACGAGGATAAAATATGTATTTACGACCCGATGAGGTGGCACGCGTTCTTGAAAAAGCGGGTTTCATCATGGATGCAGTCACACAAAAAACATACGGTTATCGCCGTGGCGATAATTATGTCTATGTTAATCGCGAGGCTCGAATGGGTCGCATGGCGCTGATTATTCACCCGACCTTGAAAGACAGAAGTTTGTCATTTGCTGAGCCCGCCTCGGATATCAAAACCTGCGATCATTATCAGGAATTCCCCCTGTATTTAGCCGGGGAAAGACATGAGCATTACGGTATTCCGCACGGTTTTAGCTCCCGCATGGCGCTGGAGCGATTTCTGCAAGGATTGTTTGGCGAAGCGCCATAAGCACGCGACTGGCAGTAGCCAGTCGCAGTCGATCACGCTTTGGACGTTGTGTACTGACTCACCTTGAACAGACGGCGACAGTAGTCAAGGAAGTAGCCGTATGCCGCGCCCATCATCATTGACACCACAATATTCGAACTGACGGCAGCGGCAATTTGATGCCAGTCAGCGCCGACTGTAAGCAAAATCGCGACATAAACCGGTGACTGAAATGTCACATAGGCCAGCACATCTGCCAGGTTTTTCATCCAGCCTGATGGACTGAATCTGCGCGCCATACGCATTATCGCATCACGGTAAAAACCATACGGCCATGCAATAAGGATATTGACCGGAATAGCCACCAGCCTGGAAGAAAGCGACTGCTCAAAAGACATTCCGGAGAGGAATATCTCGATCAGCATGTTCACTACGGAACAGTAGACAACCATCGCGAAAGTGTCCGCTACTGCATGGCGCAGGCGAGACTGCGGTGAGAACATGTCTGAACTCCTTGAGAGCAACACAGTATAGTGACAATACCCGCGGCATAAGGTGCTTTAGGTTGCTTTTTTTGATGCGTATAGAGTATATCTCTGCCTGTTAACTCACAATGAGTGAATAATTTTTATTAAATGCCTTTTTTCCTATAAAATTCTCTAAAGAAGCCTGCTTTTTTATCGTGCTGGTGATTTCTGTTTGTTGTCATAAGATAACCATATTTATCAATGTGTTAAATTTATTTTTGTTGATGTGAAATCACACTCAAAGCTTCTATCAGCAGGCTATCCTTTCTTAAGTTCAAAACACACGCCATTTGTGATTAATGTTCTTTATGCATGTAAAAAGCAGTCGAAAATTCTGTAATTGCAGCAGGTTTTTTATGCGGGTGAGGTGACTGACTATTCAGTTATCAGGATTGTGAAGCAGGAAGGTTGCTCAAAATAGCAAAACGTTGAATTTAAAATTGTGTGATGAATAAAATGAAAAAAGGCATTAAATGACGAAAATAAAAAGTAACAATATCTAAATAACTATTTTTGAATAGCCTTAATAATTGTCAGGAAGGAATGCAACTGGATATTCAAAGTAAAGTGGATTACCATGTTGTCCTATTGCTCATTGAATCAACTCATAAAAGGTCTTCAGTAATATGTCTTCAATGTTACAAAATCTTAATAATATCCGTACCCTTCGCGCAATGGCGCGTGACTTCTCAATTGACGTGCTCGAAGAAATGCTGGAGAAATTCCGCATCGTTACGGAAGAAAAACGTAATGAGCAAAACGAAATGCAGCAGCAGCAGGCGGAACAGCAGCAGAAAATTAATGCACTGCTGGAGCGGATGAAAGCGGACGGTATTTCTCCAGAAGATTTACTGGGTAAAGACGTGTTAAAAGGCGCAAGCCAGTCGCAGAAACGTCAGGTACGTGAAGCGAAATATCGTTTTACTGATGTGAATGGTGAAGAAAAAACCTGGACCGGTCAGGGTCGTACACCGAAAGCGATTGCAACTGCACTGGCAAACGGTAAATCACTGGAAGATTTCTTAATCTAATTGTGATGTATTGCAGGGCGGTTTTTCACCGCCCTGAGTATTAGCAAACGCCGAAATCGCCGTCTTCTTTATAAAGCGTCACATCCGCCGCCTTCAACGTGTACTTCTCACCCTGCTCCTGACTCGCCTGAACAGCAATTATTTGATCGCCATGCACTTCAACGACTTTCAGCTTCGGGCCGCCCATACGCGGTTGCACAAGATCGCCAACAGAAAACATAACATCCTCCTCATTTAGTGACCTTTACCTTAGCCCACGCCTCAGTCCTGGTACAGGGGTAACGCGGGTTTACCCCTTAATCGCCAGTCTCTATCAGTGTAAAGAGGGTAAAGGAGGGTAAAAGCGCAGCTGCGAGGTGGCGGAACACGCTAAACTCGCTACGCTTAGAGATAAATCTCTTTTTTTACAATTACCTGCTTAGTGTGTATGGAGAATGTATGGGTTTCTGGCGTGTTGTTTTTACGATTATTTTACCGCCCCTTGGCGTGCTGCTTGGCAAAGGTTTCGGTTGGGCATTTCTGCTTAACATCGTCCTGACCCTGTTGGGGTATATCCCAGGATTGATTCACGCCTTCTGGGTGCAAACCCGCAATTAGATTTTACGTTCGCCAGAGTAAATCGCTATAAATCCCGGTCAGCACTCCCTGCGGGGCAAACTGCTGTTTGATCCAGCGGGTGACCTGACCGGTCGCCGCATGTTGCGTTGCGAGCAACATACGCGAATCCTGACGCGGATTATTAATTCGACGCGTAATCAGCAGCCCATCTTCCATCGCTTCTCGCGCCATATGTTCCGGTAAAAAACCAATTCCATCACCCAGGATCTGACACTGGCATTTGGTGTTAAAGTCCGGGACCAGAATCGCCTCCTGCCCGTGTAACAACCAGCCCACTTTTTTATTGATGGTATGCGCCGTATCTTCGACCATGATATTCGGATAAAGCCGGAGCTGGCTTTCGGCGATGGGTTCGGGCGCAAACGCGAGCGGATGCTGGGGTGAAATCGCAAACACCCAACGAATCGCCCCAATTTCGGTGTAATCAATGCCTCCGCCATCCAGCAGCGTGTCCGGCGCACCAATCGCAATATTGGCCTGATTATTAATAATGGAATCCCAGACGCCGTTATAAACCTCAGTGGTCACCGTAATCTGACAGGTGGGAAACTGCTTTTTTAACACCTGGAGCAGCCTGGCCGTATGGCGCGGGGTATATAAAAGCTGGTTGATACAAATACGCACCCGCGCTTCAATGCCCTGGGAAATGGTATCTATCCCGCGCTTAATCGCGTGAAAGTCATTCAGCAGATCGGTCGCTTTGCGATAAAAGTAAAAGCCGGATTCGGTCAGTTCGATGCTGCGCGTATTGCGCACAAACAGCACCACATCCAGCCCTGTCTCCATACGCTTGATGGTGTAGCTTATCGCCGATGTGGTCACGCCCAACTCTCCAGCCGCTTTGCTGAAACTGCCAAAACGGGCTGCGGTGGTAAACGCCAGCAGGTTTTCTTCCGTAAATATCGAATTCATCGCCGCGCGCTCCGCGTAATGGTCAAATGGGATTATTGAATCTATTTGTAATCCGCGCTAACGGCAATCAGTATTGAACAATATTTAACACTGCTGTTACAACTGATTTGAACAGAATCACACTTCTACGATTTTGTTTCAGCCCACGGCTGACAAGGGGTTTCGAGCCATAAGCAGAATGCCATTTTGCAGGTGAAAAGCGGGCCAGCGATAAGAAAAACATTGCACCGACGCACGTTTTGACTGGATTGTTAATTTTAATTCAACAATCCACGACCTTACGATGAATGATATTTAAGCGGATTCTTTTATGCATGCGCTGTTGCTATTCTCAGGTTATCAGAAATGAAAACATCGGAGTCTTAATATGTCTGCACATGAACTCGTTACTGAATTTCTGCTGGCCGCAGAACAGGGCAATGCCAATGCGCTACAGGCCTGTCTGGATAAAGGCGTGGATATCAACGCCACCAATCGTCAGAAAAGAACCGCCGTTATTATTGCCAGTCTGCATAAACATTATTCTTGCGTTGAACTGCTTATTTCCGCCGGGGCGGATATCGATAAGCAGGATCAAACCTGTTTTAACCCGTTCCTGATTAGCTGCCTGACTAATGACGTAACCCTGCTGCGCATTGTGCTGCCAGCCAACCCGGATCTCGACCGCCTGACGCGTTTCGGCGGTGTGGGCATCACGCCTGCTAGCGAAAAAGGGCACGTTGATATCGTGCGCGAACTGCTGACCCACACCGATATTAACGTCAACCACACCAATTTTGTCGGCTGGACGCCGCTGCTGGAGGCCATCGTATTAAACGACGGCGGCGCAAAACAGCAGGAGATAGTCAAGCTGCTGCTCGACCACGGCGCGAATCCGCATATGACGGATAAATACGGTAAATCACCGCTCGAACTGGCGCGCGAAAAAGGCTATCACCCGATTGCCGAACTGCTGTTAGCCGCCGGCGCGTAATTCATTCGGCAAGTCTTACCGGGCTTGCCTGCACTAAAAAATATCACTTTTCACATCATGCCTTAAACATGATGACGGCCCCCTTTTGCCCGAATTCGGGAGGAAATAATGCCTACCAAAATCGTTATAAAAAAGAATACCTATTTTGATTCTGTCTCGCTGATGTCGGTCTCGACCAAAGCCAATAAATTTCCCGGCGTTGAACAGGCATTTATCGCGATGGCGACCGAAATGAATAAAGGCGTCTTAAAAAATCTCGGATTATTAACGCCGGAATTGCAGGACGCCAAAAACGGCGACCTGATGATTGTCATTAAAGGTGACGCTGCGGATGACGAAACGCTGGCCGCCATAGAGGGATTATTTACCCGCAAAGAGAGTTCGGGCTCACACGAATCGCGCTACGCCACGTTGGCTAGCGCCAAAACGCATCGCCCGGACAGTAATCTGGCGGTGATATCCGTCAATGGACTCTTTGCCGCCCGCGAAGCGCGTCAGGCGCTGGAAAACGGTCTCAACGTGATGCTCTTTTCCGATAACGTCAGTCTGGAAGACGAGCTGGCGCTCAAGCAACTGGCGCATGAAAAAGGATTGCTGATGATGGGACCGGACTGCGGCACCGCCATCATCAACGGCGCGGCGTTGTGCTTTGGCAACGCGGTGCGCCGTGGTCCGATTGGCATCGTGGGTGCGTCGGGCACCGGCAGCCAGGAATTGAGCGCGCGCATTCATGAATTTGGCGGTGGGATTTCTCAGCTGATTGGCACAGGCGGACGCGATCTCAGCGAGAAGATTGGCGGTCTGATGATGCTCGACGCCATCGACATGCTTGAAGCCGACGACGCGACCCAGGTGATTACGCTTATCTCCAAACCGCCAGCGCCCTCGGTTGCTGAAAAAGTGCTGGCCCGTGCGCGCGCCTGCCGCAAACCGGTGGTGGTCTGTTTCCTTGGTCGCAACGAACCTCCCGCCGATGAAGACGGCTTGCAGTTTGCTCGCGGCACAAAAGAGGCGGCCCTGAAAGCCGTCCTGCTGACCGGCATCAAAAAAGAGTCTCTGGATCTGCACCCGCTCAACTGGCCGCTGATCGAAGAGGTTCGCGCGCGCCTGACGCCGCAGCAAAAGTACATTCGCGGGCTGTTCTGCGGCGGCACGCTGTGCGACGAGGCGATGTTCGCCGCGCTGGAGAAATTCGACGACGTTTACAGCAATATTCAGCCCGATCCGACCAAACGCTTAGCCGATGTGAACGTCAGCAAAGCCCACACGTTTCTCGATTTTGGTGATGATGATTTCACCAACGGCAAACCGCATCCAATGATCGACCCGACCAACCGCATCAGCCGCCTGTTACAGGAAGCGCGCGACCCGGAAGTGGGCGTCATCGTGATGGATTTCGTGCTCGGTTTCGGCTCTCACGACGATCCGGTCGGAGTGATGCTCGACGCAATTAAAGAGGCGCAGGCGATTGCCAAAGCCGACAACCGTCCGCTGGAAATCCTGGGCTACGTGCTGGGCACCGATCTCGATACGCCAGCGCTTTCGCAGCAGTGTCAGTTGCTCATCGACGCTGGCGTTATCTGGGCGAGCAGCAGCACCAATACGGGATTACTGGCGCGTGAATTTGTCTGCAAAGGGAAGAAAGCCTAATGAAAACCTTATTTAACCAGCCGTTGAACGTCATTAACGTCGGCATCGCCATGTTCAGCGACGATCTGAAAAAGCAACACGTTCCGGTCACTCAGCTCGACTGGACCCCGCCGGGGCAGGGCAATATGCAGGTGGTGGAAGCCCTGGATCAGCTGGCGAACACGCCGCTGGCCGACAAAATCGCTGCCGCCAACAAAATCGCGCTGGAGCGCATTATTCAGTCCCATCCGGTGCTGGTGGGCTTTGACCAGGCCATCAACGTCGTCCCTGGCATGACGCGTACCACCATTCTGCACGCGGGTCCGCCGGTAGCGTGGGAAAACATGTGCGGCGCGATGAAAGGCGCGGTGACGGGCGCGCTGGTGTTTGAAGGGCTGGCGAATGATTTGAATGAAGCCAACACGCTGGCGGCATCGGGAAAAATCACCTTCTCGCCGTGCCACGAGCACGACTGCGTGGGCTCGATGGCGGGCGTTACGTCCGCGTCGATGTTTATGCATATCGTCGAAAACAAAACCTACGGCAACCGCGCGTTCACCAATCTCAGCGAGCAAATGGCGAAAATCCTGCGCATGGGGGCTAACGATCAGAGCGTGATCGACCGTCTGATCTGGATGCGTGACGTGCTCGGCCCGATGCTGCGCGATGCGATGAAGGTCATCGGCGAAATCGATCTGCGGCTGATGCTGGCGCAGGCGCTGCACATGGGCGACGAGTGCCATAACCGCAATAACGCAGGCACCACGCTGCTGATTCAGGCGCTGACGCCGGGGCTGATTCAGGCGGGCTATCCGGTTGAGCAGCAGCGCCAGGTGTTTGAGTTTGTCGCCAGCAGCGACTACTTCTCCGGTCCAACGTGGATGGCGATGTGCAAAGCCGCGCTGGATGCCGCCCACGGTATTGAATACAGCACCGTGGTGACCACCATGGCGCGCAACGGGTACGAATTTGGCCTGCGCATTTCCGGCCTGCCGGGTCAATGGTTTACCGGTCCGGCGCAGCAGGTGATCGGCCCGATGTTTGCGGGCTATAAGCCGGAAGATTCCGGCCTGGACATTGGCGACAGCGCCATCACCGAAACCTACGGCATTGGCGGTTTTGCAATGGCGACGGCACCCGCCATCGTCGCGCTGGTGGGCGGCACGGTTGATGAAGCCGTCGATTTCTCGCGTCAGATGCGCGAAATCACGCTCGGTGAAAACCCGAACGTCACCATTCCGCTGCTCTCGTTTATGGGTATTCCGACGGCGATTGATATCACCAAAGTGGCGGGCAGCGGCATTTTGCCGGTGATCAACACCGCCATCGCCCACAAAGACGCCGGCATTGGCATGATTGGGGCGGGCATCGTTCACCCGCCGTTTAGCTGTTTTGAAAAGGCGCTGTTGACCTTCCGCGATCGCTACTTCCTATAAGGTAAGCATCCATGAAAAGCATGAAACTGGAGTGGAAAAGAGGTGACTGGGCGGCATATTTCGGGTTGATGACCAACAACCTGACCAATTTGCTCACCATGATGGGGCTGCTCATTTTTGTCGTCGGCATCCCGAAAGAGATTGTTTATGGACGTATCGCGCCGGCCTTCGGGCTGGCGGTACTGGTGGCGAGCGTGTGTTACACCTGGTTTGGCCTGCAAATGGCGCGTCAAACCGGACGTAACGACGTCACCGCGCTGCCGTCGGGGCCCAGCGCACCGTCGATTTTTACCGTTACGTTTCTGGTGCTGATGCCCGTTTATCAGCAAACCGGTGACGCAGACTTTGCCATCCAGATTGGGCTGGTGTGGTGTTTTGTTGAAGCGATGATTCTGGCGGGCGGTTCGTTCCTCGGTGAAACCATTCGCAAGATGATTCCACGCACCGTGCTGCTGTCGTGCTTGTCTGGCCTGGGCCTGCTGCTGCTGGCGATGAACCCAATGCTGCAGGCGTTCGAAGCGCCGACCGTGTCGTTCATCGTGCTGCTGCTGATCTTCATCAACTGGTTTGGTAAAAAGCCGATCTTTGCCCGCATTCCGACCGGTTTACTGCTGCTGATCGCCGGTACAGCGCTGGCCTGGATCTCCGGTCTGCAAAGCCCGGACGCGATTAAGGCGTCCATGTCCTCTTTCGGCTTTAACCCGCCGTCAGTCCACGTTGACAGCTTTATGCAGGGTCTGCCACACGCGCTGCCGTATCTGGCGTCGGCAGTGCCTTTGGGACTCGCGAACTACATCTTTGACCTCGAAAACATCGAAAGCGCCCACGCGGCGGGGGACGAATACCCGACGCGTAAAGTGATGCTGGCAAACGGTTTGGCGTCGATGCTTGGCTGTCTGATGGGGAACCCGTTCCCGGTAACGGTTTACGTCGGCCACGCGGGCTGGAAAGCGATGGGCGCGAGCATCGGCTATACGCTGGCGTCTGGCGTCACCATGTTCATCGTACCGTTGTTCGGGCTGGGGGCGTTTATGCTCGCCATCATTCCGATGACCGCCATTGTGCCAATTCTGGTGTTTATCGGCGTGGTGACCGCCAACCAGGTGGTGAGGGAAACGCCCAAAGTGGAGGTGCCCGTCATCTTTATCTGTCTGTTCCCGTGGATCGCCAACTGGGCGCTCACCATGATGAACAGCGTGATGGGGGCGGCGGGAACCAACGCGGCGAAAATCGGCACCGACGTGCTGCACAGCAAAGGAATTTACTACGAAGGACTGATGCACCTCGGCAACGGCGCTCCGCTCGCCAGCATGCTCTGGGGCTGTATCGCCATTTTCGCCATCATTAATAAACCGCTGCGCGGGGCGATTGCCGCTGCGGTCGGTGCGCTGTTAGCGCTGTTTGGGGTGATCCATGCGCCGGTGGTGGGGTTCGCCGAAGGCAGCTCGCTGACGTTCGTCACGGCCTACCTGATGATGAGCGGCATGTTCGTAGTGAAACATTTCCTCGAGAGCCGTGAAGCGGCGCGTGCGGGAGCACCGGTTTCAGAGTCCTGATAATGCCTGATGCCCTCACCCTAACCCTCTCCCACGGGGAGAGGGAACACTCCGGAGCAGCATTTCCCCCTTTGCCACGGGGAGAGGGAACAGTCCAGAGCGGCCTTTTCCTTTTTCTCACGGGGAGTAGGAACAGTCCGGGCGGCATTTTCCCCTTTCTCACGGGGGAGTGGGAACAGTCCGGAGCGGCATTTCCCTCTTTCTCACGGGGGAGTGGGAACAGTCCGGAGCGGCATTTCCCTCTTTCTCATCGGGAGAGGGGATTGCCCGAAGCAATTTTTCCCCTCTCGGCCACAGAGTGAGGGGGCTTTACTCCCTCTCCCTGTGGGAGAGGGCCGGGGTGAGGGCACCAGACCGCACTTTTTCAAAGGAAAAAAGATGAAAGAACTCATGGTCGTCGCCATTGGCGGCAACAGCATTATCAAAGACAACGCCAGCCAGTCGATTGAACATCAGGCGGAGGCGGTCAAAGCGGTCGCAGATTCTGTGCTGGAAATGCTGGCCTCCGATTACGACATCGTCCTGACGCACGGCAACGGCCCGCAGGTGGGGTTAGATCTGCGTCGTGCAGAGATCGCGCACGAGCGCGAAGGGCTGCCGCTCACCCCGCTCGCCAACTGCGTGGCAGACACCCAGGGCGGGATCGGCTATCTGATTCAGCAGGCGCTCAACAATCGACTGGCCGCCCGCGGAGAGCAAAAAGCAGTCACGGTCGTCACACAGGTTGAAGTCGACAAAAACGATCCCGGTTTTGCCCATCCGACCAAACCGATCGGCGCGTTCTTCAGCGAAGCCCAGCGCGATGAGCTACAACTCGCCCATCCCGACTGGCATTTCGTTGAGGATTCCGGGCGCGGCTACCGCCGTGTGGTGGCTTCTCCACAACCCATACGGATCGTGGAAGCGGACGCCATCAAAACGTTGACGCAAAAAGGCTTCGTGGTGATCGGCGCGGGCGGCGGCGGGATCCCGGTGATTCGTTCGGAAACGGGAGAATATCAAAGCGTGGATGCCGTCATCGATAAAGATCTCTCCACCGCGCTGCTGGCGCGTGAGATCCGCGCCGACGTGCTGGTGATCACCACCGGCGTCGAGAAAGTGTGCGTCAACTTTGGCAAGCCGAATCAGCAGGCGCTGGACACGGTGAACGTCGCGCAGATGACGCGCTATAGGGAAGAGGGCCATTTCCCGGCGGGCAGCATGTTACCCAAAATCATTGCCAGCCTGGCATTCCTGCACCACGGCGGAAAACGGGTCATCATCACCTCACCAGACTGCCTGCCCGCGGCGCTGCGCGGTGAAACGGGCACCCATATTGTGAACGCATAAGAATAAGGAAGATAAGATGAATGAGAATAAAAGCCGCCGGGAGTTTATCAGCCAGAGCGGCAAAATGGTCACCGCCTGCGCGCTGTTTGGTGCGACCGGTTCCGTCGCGTATGCTGCTGATTCTGCGAAACAGACCTGCGAGACCGGCAAACCGATGAACATCACCGCGAAACACTATTATCTGGATAACGTGCTGCTGGAGGCGGGTTTTCACTTTGAAGGCTCAGTGCCCGTCAGCACGCGCACTGAGCTAAAAACGCTGGAGATCAAAGACGGTAAAATCGTCGCGCTTAGTGATAACAAAAGTCATGCCGACGCCACGTTGCCGCACTACGACGCAGGCGGCAAGCTGATGCTGCCGACGATGCGCGATATGCATATCCATCTGGACAAAACGTTTTACGGTGGCCCGTGGCGCTCGCTCAATCGCCCGGCGGGAACCACCATTCAGGATATGATCCGTCTGGAGCACAAGCTGCTGCCCGAGTTGCAGCCCTACACTCAGGAACGCGCGGAAAAACTTATCGACCTGATTCAGTCGAAGGGCTCCACCATTGCCCGCAGCCACTGCAATATCGAACCCACTTCCGGCCTGAAAAATCTGGAAAATTTACAGGCGGTACTGGCGCGTCGCAGCGGCGGTTTTGAGTGTGAAATCGTCGCCTTCCCGCAGCACGGTTTGCTGCTTTCAAAATCAGAGCCGCTGATGCGCGAGGCGATGCAGGCCGGTGCGCACTACGTCGGCGGGCTGGATCCAACCAACGTTGACGGCGCGATGGAAAAGTCCCTCGACACCATGTTCCAGATTGCGCTGGACTACGACAAGGGCGTGGATATCCACCTGCACGAAACCAGCCCGGCAGGCGTGGCGGCGGTGAATTACATGGTCGACACCGTCGAAAAAACGCCGGAACTGAAAGGCAAACTGACGATCAGCCACGGCTTTGCGCTGGCGATGCTCAACGAACAGCAGGTCGACGCGCTGGCAACCCGTATGGCCGCGCAGCAGATCGCTATCGCTTCCACCGTGCCGATTGGCACGATGCACATGCCGCTCAAACAGCTGCGTGATAAAGGCGTATTTGTGATGACGGGGACCGACAGCGTGATCGACCACTGGTCGCCGTACGGCCTGGGCGACATGCTCGAAAAAGCCAATTTGTACGCGCAGCTGTATATCCGTCCGAACGAGCAAACCCTCTCGCGTGCGCTGGGGATCGCCACGGGTGATGTGCTGCCGCTCAACGACAAAGGCGAGCGCGTATGGCCGAAGGCGCAAGATGACGCCAGCTTCGTGCTGGTGGACGCTTCCTGTTCTGCCGAAGCCGTGGCGCGCATTTCACCGCGAACCGCCACCTTCCATAAAGGAAATATCGTGTGGGGTTCGGTGGGCTGAAGCGGTGTTTCCACCCTGGCGGGATCCTCACAAATTGACAATGTGCACAACGTACTCCCTCTCCATTTAGGGAGAGGGTAGGGTGAGGGATATACTCTTAAGCACATTCTTACAGAGGGATCTCACATGGCACAGAATATCTACGACAATCCGGCATTTTTCGAAGGCTACGCGCAGCTTCCGCGCTCGGTCCAGGGGCTGGACGGCGCGCCCGAGTGGCCCGCGCTGAAAACGATGCTGCCGGACTTGCGCGATAAATCCGTAGTCGACCTCGGCTGCGGTTACGGCTGGTTCTGCCGTGTGGCGCGGGAAATGGGTGCGGCGCAGGTCACGGGCATTGATATCTCGGAAAAAATGCTCGCGCGTGCTGCGGAGCTGACCAGCGACGCGGCGATTCACTATCAACGCAGCAGTCTGGAATCGCTGTCGCTTGCAGAAAACAGTCTCGATTTGGTTTACAGCTCGTTGGCATTGCATTATCTGCCGGAACTCGACACCCTGTTTGCCAAAATTCAGCGTGCACTGAAGCCCGGCGGCAGTCTGGTGTTTTCGATGGAACACCCGATCTACACCTGCGCGTCGCGTCAGGGTTGGCTCACTGATGATAACGGTGTGCGCTATTGGGGCGTGAATCAGTATCAGCAGGAGGGCGAGCGCGTCAGCAACTGGCTGGCGGACGGTGTTATCAAATATCACCGCACGCTTGGCACGACGCTCAATGCGCTGATCGCGGCAGGGCTGACGATTCGTGAAGTCAACGAATGGGGCCCAACGCAGGCGCAGACGGATGCCTGGCCTGCGCTGGCTGAAGAAGCGGAACGCCCGATGCTGGTGCTAATCGCGGCTGAAAAAACTCAGTAACCGACTTTGTACACCCGCCCGCTCTGGACGCCCTCGACGCTGCGGCGATAAGCCTGCGCGACGGTGGCGGCGGGTACGCTTTCAAAGCCCGGGAAAAATCCGTCGTAAGCGTCGGCTGATTCGCTCAACACCGTCGGGCTGACCAGGTTGATACGAATTCCACGTGGCAGTTCGCAGGCGGCGGCGCGGACAAAACCTTCCAGTGCAGCATTTACCGTGGTGGCGTTGACGCCCTGGGCAATAGGCTCGTCTGCCACAATGCCGCTTATCAAGGTGATCGAACCGCCTTCATTCAGGTAGTGCTGGCCCGTCAGCGCCAGCCGCACCTGGCCCAGCAGTTTGTCCTGCAATCCCTGATTAAAATCACTGTCTTTCATGGTCGCCAGAGGGCCAAAATGCAGGCCACCGCTGGCGGAGACAATCGCATCCACTGGACCTATCTTCTCGAACAGCGCCTGGACGCTCTCCTGCGAGGTAATATCCACCTGCTCATCACCGTTTGTACGGCCCACACGAATCACCTCATGGCGACGGCTCAATGCTTCCGTTACCGCACGACCTACCGTACCGCTGGCACCAATAATGACGATTTTCATAGCTGACTCCTTATGTTGTGTGCCTCCATTCTTTAATAAATAAAATCTGAGATAAACTGGGTTAAAGTTAGATGATTGCTAACCAGGAGTTTGTAATATGGATAAGCTTCGCGGCATGGAGACGTTTATCGCGGTGGTAGAGAGCGGCAGTTTTACCGGTGCGGCGTCGCGCTTAGCGATGTCGGCGGTGATGGTGGGGAAATACATCGCGCTGCTGGAAACTCAGCTGGGCACGCGCCTGCTGGAGCGCAATACCCGTCGTCAGAGCCTGACCGATGCCGGGCGCGTCTATTTTGACGAGGCCAAACGCGTGCTGGAGCAAGTGTCGATTGCGGAAAGCGCCGTCGAGCGATTGCGCACTGCACCTGCCGGAACGCTGCGCGTGAGCGCGCCAACGTCATTTGGTGGCTGCGTAATTGCGCCGCTCACCGCCACGTTTTTGCAGCACTGGCCGGATGTGCGGGTTGAGCTGGATCTGACGAACCGAATGGTGGATCTGGTCGATGAAGGCATCGATCTGGCGATTCGGATCGGCGATATTCATCACGAGGATCTGGTGGCGAAATATCTCTGTCCCTACCGGATGATCATCTGCGCGGCCCCGGCGTATCTGGCGCGACACGGTACCCCACAAACGCCCGCCGATCTGGTCGATCATTTGTGCCTGTCGCATACGGTGTGGACGGCGCGAAACGAGTGGCGACTGCCGGGTGTAGAAGGGGAAGTGCGCTGGAAGCGCGACGCGATTTTGCGCTGTAACGATGGCTACGGTTTACGCATGGCAGCGATTGCCGGAGCGGGTTTGCTGTTGCAGCCTGAAGTGCTGGTCGCGGAAGCGTTGGCGCAAGGCAGATTGATACGCGTACTGGAGAATTTCACCCCTGAGCCAAGACCGGTGCATCTATTGTGGCGTCAGGATTTGCGTCCGTTGCCAAAACTCACGCACTTTATTGCGCATATTTTAGCGGGAGCACAAACGCTGACCTCCCCCTGACAGGGAGAGGTCAATTCAACAGACTAGAAGCGGTAACCTACGCCCAGGTTCCAGCCATTGATAGAGTAGCTGTCGCCCTGGAGATCGGCGTTGGTTCCTTCGTAACCCACGTTAATTGCCAGATCGGCGGTTGGGTTAAACTGCACGCCCGCGCCGTACGCGAAAGAGGTCGATTTTTCAGAAATGCTGTCTTTCTGAGTGTAGCCATCGCCCGCGTTGACCCATTTGGTGTCGCCATCCGCTTTGGTACGTGCGACGCCGCCCAGAGCATACAGAGAAACGTATTCGTTAATACGGTACGCTGGACCGGCCATCAGTGAGTAATATTTCACATCAATGTGATTTTTCACGGAGTCAGAATCGACAAAATAATTCTGATCTTCATCGCCGCTCATATAGGTGAAAGAACCCACCACGCTCAACGGGGAATCCCATTCATAACGGTACTGTGCGTTCACGCCGCGAATATTTTTAAAGTTCTCAACTTTGCTCTGCGCATAACCCAGAGAAACAGTATGATTATCCGCAAGAGCCGCGCCGCTGATCAGGCTCGCAGCCACGAATACCGCCAGAGATATGTGTTTCATTTTCCGTAATCCTTTATGCCGTTTTTTTGTCGATAATGCCGAATAATATCGGCAAAGATGTCATGGATATTCCATGGCAAAGAGAGCGGTTAAAATTGTTGGTTTTTTTAGCAGGTGATGAAATGGGGAATAATCCTAAAGGACAGATTAATCCTGGTATTTGCATCCCAGATATTGGTAGGGATTACGATATTCAGTGTGAGGGCTGTTGGGATTTAGCTTAAGGCAGGAAATATTGCGCAGGGCAAAGCGAACGGTTATCTCTCTTTCTGCTTTGCGCTGCGCAGGCGCATCAACGGCTATTTTTGAATATGGTCGACTCGCACGACCGGCGGGGTCATTTTCTTATCCAGACTACCGTTTATGCTGATCGTATTATCGGGTTCAACCGTCCTGCCATCAAAAACTGATTTTGGAATAATAGTGGCAATTTCACCGGTCTTATCGCGGAAGGTGTATTTATCACCCCCCGACCCGTCAATTAAATTACCGCGCAGTGAAATGGTCGCGCCATCGTGCATCTCTTTGGCCTGTTCCACGGTCATGGTGCGCGCATTTTCTGTGCCGCGATATCCATCATCAATCGCGTGCGGCGGCGGTGGCGCGTCCCCTTTTTGAAGCCCACCGGTATCATCCGCCCATGCCGTGGGGATGAGCAAACAACAGAAAAGCGGCGCAAGGGATAATTTCATACTGACCTCCAAAAAAGCGAAACCTGACTTAATATTAAGTCTGGTAGTGGATTCATTATCTGGCAAACGGGATGAGTCCTAAAAGATATTTGCTTTAAGAATCATCTCGCTACAGAGCAATAATCGAAGCGGCTGAGGGGATAAATGACATCGTCACATCATCACCATGACAAATTGCCAGGCGTCGAAGAGAACCGCTTTGCGCTCAATTTTGAGTCCGGGTTTCAGTCGGTGGGTTTTGCGGTTTTGCTGTGCATCATTCTGGCGGCTGTGCTGGGGTTGTTTTCCAATGGCTATTTCAGCTCCGCGCAACAAGACAATAAGTCACAAACGCTAAGCGTGAATTATGAACGCTTTGGACGATTGCAAACCGAATTCAAACTTCATTTCACCGTTCATCCCCAGAACACGGATAAGTATGTCGTAAGCCTCGGCGGTAAATTTAATGAGGATTTTCACCCCGGGAGTATATCTCCTCAGCCCGACAGCATGTACAGCCGAGGGAAAACGCTCTATCTGATCTATAACGATGTGAACAATAAAAGTGATTTCAGCGTCTGGATGTATATCACTCCCACTGTTCCCGGAAAATCAGTGAGTTCCATTAGCGTTAACGGCCAGCCAGGTATCACATTCTGGCAGTTTATTTATCCTTAGGAGAGCGATATGGAGATGGTATTCCGTGCGATCGCCATTTACCTTATTTTACTGGTGGTGTTTAAAATAGCCGGCCGCCGCGCGTTGTTGCAGATGACCAGCTTTGATTTAATTCTGCTGCTGATCATCAGTGAAGCCACACAGCAGGCATTGCTGGGCAACGATTTCTCGGTAACCGGGGCGATGCTGACGATTGTCACGCTGGTGACGGTGGATATTCTTTTCGGATTGATGAAGAAGTACATTTCCGGCGCGGAGTCTCTTCTTGATGGATCACCCGTTATTTTGCTCGAAAATGGCCTGCCTTTGTCTGACAAGCTCAAAAAAGTAGATGTCTCCTGTGATGATATTTTAGTCGCTGCGCGGCAGAATCACGGAATTACAGAATTCAGTAAAATCAAATACGCGATTCTTGAACGTAACGGTCATATTTCCATTATTCCTGTAGACAGTGAGTAGGGAGCCTTGATGAGTACCAGCGTTTATAACGAAGCGAAAACAACGGGCGAGTTGACAAAGCGGGTTGCGAATGTCCTCACCGAGCAAGAATTAATGTTAACCACGGCGGAGTCCTGTACCGGCGGCAATCTTGCCGCGGCGTTGTGCGCTGAGGAAAACACCGCCGCTTTTTATGACGTCGGGTTAATTACTTTTAGCGATGAAGCGAAGCAAAAAATGTTGGGCGTCCAGGCGAACACGCTTGAGAAATATACTGCCGTCAGTGAACAGACCGTCAGAGAGATGTCTGCGGGGGCGCTAGCGCGGGCAGGCGCTGATACCAGTATTGCCATAAGTGGATACGCGGGGCCCGATGGCGGTGATGACGGCACCCCGGCGGGCACCGTCTGGTTTGCGTGGAATTTTCGCGGGGAGATTTCGACGGACAGAGTGCTCTTTACCGGTGACTGTCAGGACGTCATCGAGAAAGCGGTGCGGTATGCGCTGTCGGCGTTCCTCGCGAAACTGTCCGTCTGGAAAAAGCATAAGAAGTAGCACGCGGGGCGTGCTACTTTCCGCCATTATTTTTTCGCTTCAACGCCTGAGGCGGCCGAGCGCAGTAGAAATTGCTCGGTTGTCGTTGGGATATGCTGAATCAGCCAGTCAGCCATCGCCTGTTCTTCGGCAAGAATGGACTCAATCGCTGGGATCGAGGCGGTATCTCCCGCTCTTTTTGCTGCCGCCAGCAGCGAGGTATAACAGGCAATTTCGAACTGCTCGAAAACGTACCCGCTGATCGACCCTTTCACGATCTCATCGGATGGGAACATACCGCCGATAGACTGCCCCAGTGCGGCTATTTTGCTCACGGAGTCTTTTATCACCGAGCGGGAAATATCATTTCGGTCGAGGATCTCTTCCAGAACGGTGATTTGGCGTTTTGTCTCACTAAGGTGTTGTTCAATGCGTGCGCGGACGTCAGGATAATTATCGATACGGCTGACCATCGATTCCAGCATGGATTCGGCTTGCTTTTCCATCGCATGGGCATCGCGTAGCCAGTCATGGTAATGTTCTACGTGATTCATTATTATCGTCCTCTGGTTGTGTCGAATTATGCCTGGGCTTTTTGATTGATATTACTAACGGCTAAATCGGTTAATTTCAGGTCGGTGGATTTTTCTTCTTCCAGCGTTTCGGTTAACAGTTTCACCGCTTTTTTATAGCCTAATTGCGCTGCAAGGGTGGCGAGCGTTCCGTAACTGGCAATTTCGTAGTGTTCAACTTTTTGCGCCGCGGCAATTAATGCGGCGTCCCGAACTTCATTTTTTTCAGTGCTTTCGATAACTTCATTGGCTTCTTCAATTAACCCTTCCATCGCCACACATTTCATGCGTTTAATTTTAAGATTTGGTTCCTGCTCAACGATCTGATCGATACGTTCAATTTGTCCGTGCGTCTCTTCAAGGTGAGCTTTAAACGCAACGCTTAATTTTTCGCTTGAGGCTTCACGAGCTAATTTAGCCAAGCCACGCGTAAGCTGTTTCTCTGCGCTGTACGTATCTGATAGCAGGTGAATAAAAACATCTTCCAGGGTTTTCATATTCATAGGGTTTCCTCACTTACACAGCAAAATACTGCGAGTCCGCAGACTCGCAGAGATAGCGTTTTAACGTCATGACAAAGTTAAGAAATATAAAGCTCAGGACTTGTCAGATTTACGACCGCCGCCGTGACTGTTCTGACCGCCTTTCTTACCGGCTTCGGAGGCGCGTTGCGGATCGTTTTTGAAGTTCCCACCGCTTTGCTGACCGCCTTTTTTCCCTGCATCAGATGCTTTTTCACGGTCTGCAGCGAAATTACCGGAACCACCACGATGCTCTGCCATAATATCAACCCTCTTGATGCGTTTATGTCAGGAGGATACATAATAAAATCGTATCCGTTGTCGTTCAGTACTTAAATCTAGCCGCTATTTAAAACGTGTCAAACTCCGTAATTGTTAATTAATAGCCTGATTTTCACTGAATGCACAATATATCGCTTCGCTTGTCGCCAGGATATTAGACGCATAAGCTGATAGTTATTAAGGAAACTTAAGCGGATTGCAGTGAGGTAGGTTTGTGCCGCTTCGAAACAAGGGGCGACTCCAGGCGTGGTGGGGATGTTTACAAGGATTTACAAACGTTTTTTTCGCATAGAACACGCTTTTGAATCGCGCTTGCAGGATAAGTCTTAAATTTTATTGTTTTATTAAATTTCAGATTTTGTAACGAACTTTTCCTATATGAAGGGGTGATTTAAAAATAGCTGTTATCACATTATTGAATACGGCGGTAAACGGCTGTTAATAACTAAAATGCTATTCTAAAGATTGAGTGTCATTAATTAAATACAGAGGGTGTTCTGCATAATATATCTTTTCAAGGATTGTGCTTCTATTTCTTTCTGCCCATCCCTTCACGCTCAGGGGACCGTCAGCGTGAGACCTTTTACGCGGACAGGCACAAAAATGATTATCAAAGCGCAAAACATGTGTTACTAAGTTGTAATCATCATAAAAACAGATAATACAGGTATTAATAGCGTGACAACTCATAAACTCGCCACCAGTGTGCAGGCACTGCAATCCTCCGCCATTCGTGAACTCTTAAAGCACAGTAAAATGCCCGGCGTCATCTCGCTTGGCGGAGGCATCCCTAACCCTGAACTCTTTGATCATGAAGGGTTAAAGATGGCGGCTGAGGCCGTGCTTTCTCACCATTTTGGCGAAGCGTTTCAGTACGGTTTGAGCGAAGGTTTTCCGGAGTTACGTGAGGCCATTCAGCAGATTTCTGCCGAACGCGGTATTCAGTGCAAGGCCGATGATGTGGTGGTGACCTCGGGGTCACAGCAGTCTCTGGATATTCTGGCGCGCGCGTTAATTAATCCTGGTGATACCGTTGTGGTCGAACGCCCAACGTATTTGGCTGCGTTGCAGGTCTTTAGTCTGGCGCAGGCGAATATTGAATCGGTTGGAACCGACGGCGACGGAATGAAAGTCGACGAACTTGAAGCGCTGGTCGCGAATAAAACGATCAAAGCGGTTTATATCGTTCCCACGTTCGGCAACCCTGGCGGTGTAACGCTTTCTGAAAGCCGCCGGAAACAGCTGGTGGAGCTGTCTAAGCGTTATGATTTCGTCATTATCGAAGACGATCCGTACAGCGAAATTAATTATACCGACGATGTTTTCCGCCCACTGATGGCGCACGCCAAAGCTATCGGTAACGAACACAACGTCGTTTACACCTCGACCTTCTCCAAAATCCTGTCGCCGGGCACCCGCGTGGGTTGGGTGATTGTTCCCGAGTGGCTGAAAAGGGCTGTCGTCAACCTGAAGCAAACCACCGATCTGCACACCAGTACGCTGTCGCAGTTAATGACCAGCGAATACCTCAAAACCGGCCGTTTGCCAGCGCAGATTAAGATGATCCGCGAAGTGTACCGTCAGAAATATCAGACGTTCTCGCAGGAACTTGAAGCTGAGCTGGGCGATATTATGACGTTCCATAAACCGAAGGGCGGCATGTTCCTGTGGGCAAAAATGAGTAACGGGATGAACACCACCGCCTGGCTTGAGAAAACGCTCAGCAACGGCGTCGTGTATGTGCCAGGTGAGTTCTTCTATTGCAGCGAACCGGATCATTCCACGCTGCGGATGTCGTTTGTGACGGCGACGGAAGAGCAACTGAAAGAAGCGGTGAGACGCCTCAAAATTTCGTTGTAATACCAATGCCTACGCATGATGGCGTTTAGGCCATCATGCGTAATAATGACCGGGTGTATCGACGCGACGACGGTAAAACCTATGATGGAAACGCTCCCTCAAATTCTGACCCACACACCTGTCTGGGTATGGATTTTATTTGTCTTTCTGATCACCCGGGGCATTAAAGCCCGCCAACCCGCTACCGTGACGCTGGAAAAACTCGCCATCATCCCGGCGATTTTCCTGATCTGGGATATTTACGATCTGGTGATGCACCGTCAGTTGACCCTCAGTACGTTTGCGCTGTGGATTGCCGGGATTCTGGCTGGCGCAGCGCTGGGCTATGTGCTGAGTAAGCACGTTTCGGCCACGCGCGCGGTAGCGCCCCGCAGCATTCATCGTCAGGCCGACTACTCGGCGTTGCCGTTTATGATGCTGGCGTTTCTGGTGAAGTACGCTCTGGGTGTCATGACGGCGATGTCCCCCGAGACGCTGCAACAGCCTGGCATGAGCGCGTTTGCGATTATTTCTGGAGGCGTGTTTGCAGGCGTCTTTTTAGGCAAGTTTATCCGCTACCTGGGCGTCTATTTTTCCGGGGCGCCGCAGCAGGCGGGGTAGTGCAAACCGGGGCAGTCGTGCGCTACAGCAACCCTTTCTGCGTAAACGTGAGGCGCGTCGCGTCGTTCAAATCCAGCGCGTTCAGTGATTCCGGGGTCACCCATGCGATGTCCTGAAACTCTTCGTTAAACGTGACGTCGCGGTTAGCGCTGATGCAATCGAAAATCAGGTAGATCATGTAAATCTGTTCTGTGGTGCCGTCAGCGTAGGTTTTGACGCGGATGTCATCACGAAACGCCCAGGGTTTGACGTCGGTAATCTCAAGCTGCTCGCCCAGCTCCTCGCGAATTTCACGTCGCAACGCCTCTTCCATGGTTTCGCCCGGCTCCATACCGCCACCCGACAGTGCCCACTGGCCGGGAAATACGCCGCGGTCGGACGCCATTTTGCACAGCAGATAGGCCCCGTCATTCTGGATAATCGGACAGACGATAGTGCGTTGACGCATGGTAACTCCCTGATTTTTATATTGGCGGTACGGTAGCAGAGTAAACAGCCGCACTGTGCGCAAGTGCGGCTGTGCTGTTTCTTAATTAATCGGATTTAAACCCGATTCTGAACGAACCCAGCGCGGGGCTTTCAGTCTGTCGGCAAAAAAGGTGGTCAGTTCACACAATAAGTCTTCCATCACGCTGGCGGCGCGAGGCGCGAGCGCGCCGCTGATGAGCAGGTGAGTAATTTCCTCACAGTAACGGCAAAGCTCCACCGGTTCGGGATCGAATAACGGCTCATACAACGGGTGTGAATCGACGGTCAGATATTCCACAAGATGCGCAGGAATCGGGTCGAGCAGCGTCGGGCGCAGCAGAGACAGACAGGTGGAAAGACGCCCACAAAGCGCCGCTTTCGCCACGGGGTCGGTCTCTTCCACTATCGCCTCGCCATAATTTTCGCAGTTGCTGGCCAGTTCAGTGAAATCGGTATGGTGATCGAATGGGGTGGTGATAAATGCGTTGCTGATATTCATATGACAGTTTCCATTAAGTGATTTGATGACCACCACCTGAAATGCCAATTTCATGGGTGGCGGGTCTGAACGGAGTTGGCATTACCGGCCTTAATGGACACCGGCGCGTCTTGCGACGCCCCCGTCCAGCCCACCATTGAGATGTTGCCAGACGCACGGCGCAACAAGATTTTCGCACCGCCATTAAGTTTACCGAGATGCCAATCCCGACGCCAGATTTTGCTGGCGTGTGAGGAACATACGCTTCGGCGAGGCAAGCGAAAAGGGGGGATCAGAACAGAAGTTACATCCTGCGAGGCTGCTTCAGGAAAAATGTACGGTGTTGCATTTTCCCCTCCCGCTCTCCCTAAAAGGGAGAGGGGACCGATCGCGTAGAGCGATGTGACACCGGTGATTTCACTCAGGCCCTATAGCGCTGTCCTTTTCCGGCTGTAAATCGCTAAGGCGTTGACTGACGGTAGGGGCGACGCACAGGGATGTGCGTCGAGGGCGCGACTTACAGGGATGTTACCTGCGCCCATCCCCGTGAGCCGGGAGGAAAAAGACGAAGGCACCGCGTAGCGGCGATTTTCTTGCCGGGAGCAGGGGTCGCCAGGGTGGTGGCGATCGAACCACCCTGGCACGTTCACGTGTTCCGGTGGCAACAGAGAAGCAAGAAACGTGAGGTGAACGGAACCACCGCTGGAGCAGCATGTTCTCCTCAACCTTAATCTTAACCCTCTCCCCAGAGGGGCGAGGCGATCGAATGTGCAAGCAATTGCCGCAATCTTACCGCTCTCGCATCGCCTCTTTCGCGCGGTTAAACGGTTTAATCATATAATCCATCACCGATTTCTCGCCGGTTTTGATATCCACCGTCGCGATCATCCCCGGCACGATCGAGAAATGCCTGCCCGCCTTATTAACCAGATAATCCTGGCTGGTGCGAATAAACACGCGGTAATAGAACACTTCGGGCTTGGCCTCATCCTGGATGGTGTCCGGCGAGATGGTTTCAACCACGCCCTGCAACCCGCCGTAGATGGCATAATCGTAAGCGGTGATCTTCACCAGCGCCTTTTGCGCAGGATGAATAAAGGCGATATCGCGCGGCGACAGGCGCGTTTCGATCAGCAGATGATCGTCCACCGGCACGATCTCCATCAGCTCACCGTTGGGGGGGATCACGCCGCCAATCGTTGTGACTTTGATATTTTTCACGATTCCGCGCACCGGGGAGCGCACGGTCAGGCGCGTCACCGAATCTTCGCGTCCTTTCAGCACCGCCGACACCATATCCACTTCCGCATTGGCTTTCGACAGCGCCTCGCGTGCCTGCACGTAATATTGCGAGCGCACGTCGGTGAGCTTCAGCTCCAGATCGCTTTTTTGCCGCTGGAGACGCAGCGCTTCTACCCGGCTGGCGGCACCGGTTTTGATCAGGCGTTGCGTAATATCCAGCTCTTTATTCGCCAGACTTAGCGCGGCTTTCAGCTCCCGCTGGGTGTCTTCCAACTGCGCCCGCCGGGATGTGTACAGCCGCGTTTCAGTGGCGATCAGGTCCGGCCATTTTTGCAGCGAAGCGGGAAACACCAGCGGCAGATCGTTGACTTCTGCGGTCAGGCGCACGCTGGAGGCCAGCGATGCCCGGTAGCGCGCCGCACTTTCACCGACATTTGATTCCGAACGGGTGGGATCGAGGCGCGCCAGCACTTGCCCCGCCTGCACCTGATCGCCTTCGTGGACGGTCAGCTCCGCCAGAATGCCTCCGTCGAGCGACTGCAATACCTGCTCGCGGGAGCTGGGGATCACTTTCCCCGTGCCCGTCGACACTTCATCCAGAATGCCGTACCACGCCCAGATGCCGACGACGATAAACAGCAGTAGGGAGAAAATGACAATACGTCGTGCGCCGGAGTAGCCGCTTTCGGAATCGAGTGCGTTATCCAGATCGTCCATCGCGGCGACGTCACGCTGACTGATTTTCATTTTTCCACTCCCGTCCATTTGCCTGCTGTTGCTGCTGCATCCGGCTGTTGTTCAGCGCCTGCGCTTTTGGTGCATCCATCACCAGCATGCCGTCTTTAAGCACCACCACGCGCTCCACCAGTTCCAGCACCGGCACGCGGTGCGTTGCCACAATCAGCGTCCGGTTGCCGAGCCAGTCATTCAGGCGCTGGATAAATTCGCGCTCGGTGTGTTCGTCGAGTGATGCGGTGGGTTCGTCCATCAGCACGATATTGGGATCGCGCAGGAACATACGCGCCAGTAAAATCGACTGGCGCTGCCCGCCCGACAGCCCGACGCCGTTTTCCATGATGGGATAATCCAGCCCTTTCGGCAGCTTTTGCACAAAGCTCGCCGCACCGCACATCTCCAGCACGGCGACGATCTCTTCATCGGTGGCGCGCGGCATGCCCAGCGTGATGTTTTCGCGCAGCGTGCCGTAAAACAGGCGCGCGTTTTGTGTCATAAAGCCGACGTTGCGCCGCACATCCGCCACGTCCAGGTGCGGCAGGCTGAGATTATCGAGGCGCAATTCGCCGCCCGCGAGATCCATTCCGCCCGCCAAAGCCTGCAGCAGGGTTGATTTACCCGCGCCGTTGCGCCCGAGGATCGCCACTTTTTCACCGGGTTTGATCTCCAGACGATTAATACGCAGCGCCATACGCGGATCCTCCGGGTGATAGCGGAACTGCGCCTGATCGAACAGATAGTGCCCACGCAGCACGTCCTGGCGGATCGGCGTCTCTTCCCGCTGATTTTCCGTCGGCAGCTGCATAATGCTGTCCAGCCCTTCTTTCGCCGCTTTCACCTGCTGCCAGCGCGCCAGCACGCCGCACAGCGTGGCCATCGGCGCAATCATTCGCGAGGCCAGCATTGAGGCAGCGACCACCGAACCGGTGGTGAGCGTGCCCTCAATCACCATCGGCGCGCCGACCACGATCACGCCCGCGTACACCAGACTTTGAATGGTCATGCCCCAGCTGATCAGGTTTTGCGTCAGTTCGCGGGTTTTCAGTCCCGATTCGGCGGTGATCTGGATATAGCTGTTCCACTGCTGCAAAAAGCGGTTTTCCGCCTGCATCAGCTTGATGTCTTCCAGCCCCTGTACGCTTTCGACCAGCACGGCGTTGCGCAGCGTCGATTCGTGGGCCGACTGTTTTGCCAGCGCCGCCAGTTTCTTTTGCAGCAGTAAACCGGGCAGCACCATCAGCACGGCGGCGACCGGAGCGATCCACGCCAGCTGCGGTGCGATGATCGCCAGCACGATCACAAACAGGAAAAAGAACGGTAAATCGACGATCGTTGAAATGGTCGACGAGGTGACCATCTCACGGATCTGCTCCAGCTCGCGTAGCTGCGAAATAAAGCTGCCGGTGGAGCGGGGGATCGCGCTGTTGCGCAGGCGCAGCGCGTGGCCAAACACGCGATCCGACACGCGCAGATCGGCGCGTTTCCCCAGTAGATCCATAATGTGCCCGCGCGCCATGCGCAGCACAAAGCCAAACAGCGTAGCGATCAGCACCCCGATCGTGAGCACGTAAAGCGTCGGGTAGGATTGCGCGGGGATCACCCGGTCATACACCTGCATCGAAAACAGGATCCCGGAAAGGGATAACACGTTGATAAACAGCGCCGCCAGCATCACCCAGGTGTACGGCCGCAAATCGCGCATCACCAGCCGATACAGCCAGTCCGGGCGGTATTTCGAGATATAGGCATCGACGCGGCTGTCTTTCAGCGCCGCCAGCGGACGCAAGGCGACGACGTGACGGATGGCGGGCAGGAGCGCGGTCATCGACACGCGGTTATTTTGCGGCGTGGCGTCGATAAAACAGATATCCAGCGTATCTTCGCCGTCAAAATGTTCAATCACGCCGATTTTGCCTTCGTTGAGTTCCACCACCACCGGCAGCCGCCAGCTATTGATGGACTGCTGCGTGGCGGTCAACAGTTGAAACGACAGTCCCGCTTCACGCGCCAGCTGTGTGAGCGCGGGCACCATCGGTTTGCCACGCAGCCACGGTGCGCTTGCGACCAGCGCGCCGGGGGAGCAGGCCACGCGGTAACGGCTGGCGACGTAGCCAAACGCCTGCGCCCAATGTTCCAGCAACTCCTCGGAGAGATGTTCACCCTGCGGAATATCGGTTGGCTTCATGGCTGGATCTCCACGGTCTGAATCGTGCGGTTCTCGAGATCGAACGAATGACGCAAACGACCCGTGTTATACAGGCAGCTCAGCTGGAGCTGATGCAGTTGCCCGAGGGTTTGCTGCTGCGCAAACCGCGCCTGATACACTTCCTGCTCGGCGTTGAGCACGTCCAGCAGCGGGCGAGTGCCGAGATCCAGATACTGCTGCTGATAGAGCTCACGGGTACGGGCGCTGAGTGCTTCCTGGCGACCCTGAATTTGCAGCGTGCTCAGCAGGCTCATCACCTGGCTGCGCGATTCCAGCAGCTTTTGCCGCACGTCGAGGCGCGTACGCTGGATAGTGGATTGCGCGGCGTCAACGGCGTGGCCGGCAGCATTGCGCCGCGCGCTCAATCCTCCGCCCTGATACAGCGGCATCTGGACTTTGACCCATGCGGAATACTGCGTGCGATCCAGCGTTTCGTTGCCCGCATAACGTTCGTTGAGATAATGGCGCACTTCCGGCTCCAGCGAGACGGTTGGCGTCATTTGCGCGTTCGCGTAATCGAGATTCGCCTGAGCCACGTTCGCCTGCGCCCAGGCGGAGAGCACCGCAGGCACCAGACGATCGTCCGGTTCGGCGATATCACAGCTGCGCTTTAGGTTATCGGGGAAATCGTTACTGATTTGATTCAGGTTATTCCAGCCGAGAAAACTCATCAGCGTGGCGCGGGAACTCTCAAGGCTGGCCGTATATTGCATTAGCTGAGCGCGCGCGCCTTCGATACGCGCACCGGTCTGAACCACATCGGAGAGCGAGGTGGCGCCTTCGTCGTTGCGCTGCCGGGTCAGCGACCCGATAGATGACAGCGCATCCAGCTGTTCTTTGGCGGTTTCCACCATTTGTTGCCAGGTTTGCACTTGCACCATCGCCAGCGCGGTATCGTGGGCGATGGTATCAATGCTCACCAGCACGTTGGCCTGCTGCTGGGCGACACCGGCGGTTTCGGCACGCACCTGACTCGCGACTTTGCCAAAGTCATACAGCATCTGGGAGAGCGACAAAACCAGTGACGGGGTAAAGTTGTTGCCGTCCCCGTTGTGGGTAAAGCCATTGTCCATACCTGCATTAATTTGCGGGTAATATTTGGATTTGGCGATATCGACGACTTCCGATTGTTCATACAGTTTGCCAACGGCTTCACTGATGGTTGGATGCCAGTTAACCGCGCGGTTGACGGCATCGCCAAGCTTGAGCGTACCCGGCGCCGCTTTGCCGGGTACGGGGGCGATCCGGCCATTCAGTGAGGGTAATTCCTGTTCTTCGCTGAGCACGCCGGGATTGATGACCGACGCTGGATTTGCCGCGAGAACAGGGACAGATATCAGGCAGCACGAGAGCCACCAGTAAGGCATCTTTATTCCCATTCTTTGTCCCTAATAAAAAAATGCTGCCTAATGCCTGCGCCCGGGCGCTGAACGCCCGGGTCGTTTCTGACTTTTGCTATCAGGTAATGATGCTGTGATGCTGATTCACTAACTCGTCATAGGTGGCCTGGACGTTGTCCAGCGTAACAAGCGTGGTATTAGTGTAGGCACTCCCTGCGCCATCGCGGTCGATTGAGATCACCGTGTTGTTACCGTTTTGCGTGACGTGGACGTAATTACCCAGCGTTGAGGCCTGTCCATTCCAGCCCACCAGCAGATCGCCGATGTCAATTTTATCCCCCTGACTTACCGAGAAATTGGTCCAGTGATCCCCGGTGCTGTTGCCCGCCGTGGCATTCCCCACGGTGTTGTTCAGCACCTGGTAAATCAGGGTGTCACCGTAAGCCGTCCCGGTAATGAGATCGTTATGCTCCGAGCTGATAAACTGCGGCGCCATATTGATGGTCAGTGAGGCGGTGTCCGTTTTGCCCGCCGCATCGGTCAAGGTGTAGTTAAAGACCTCTTTCGATGTGATGCTGGAGAGCGAAACCCCGGTGTTGAGCGTGTAGGTGTAATGACCGTCAGCGCCGATTGAGAGCGTGCCGTAATGGCCCTGAATAGTTGCCGTCGCGGTGCCAGCGGTATAGGGATCAAGCGTCGTCACCACGCCGTTGTAGCCGGTGACGCTCAGACGCGTATCCACCGAATGCAGCTGATCCGACGCCCCCTGCGAGTCGCTACCGTCAAAGATATTGCCATTAACCGTATGCCCGCTGGTGGAATCGAACTGGCTCAGCGAATAAGCCGTCCCCGTGACGCTTGGGGTAATGACGATGCCGCCCACGCTCAACCCCGGCACGTTGCCGGTGAAGTTCAGCGTGTAGGTTCCGGCATCCAGATCCAGTCCGGCAAGATTGATATCGATTTTTCCGCCCAGCAGCGCACCGCCGGCAAACGAACCGCTGCGGATAACCGTTGAGCCATTACTGATCGACCAGTTTACCGTCAATCCACCCAGCGCCAGCAGCGATGCGACGTTGAAGTGCAGCGCCACGTTATGCAGCGCCGTGTTGGCATCCACCACAAATGTGCCGCTGCCGGTACCCTGAGTAGGGGCTAATAGCGCTGTGGTCCAGCTTGCCGTTCCCACGGTGGTATCGGAATACGCAGCGGTGTGGTGCAGGGAGGTCACGTCCATCACGGTGCTGATGTCGTTCACCGCATCCAGCGCCCGCGCGGTTGGGGTGATATTCAGCGACGCCGTGTCTTTATCCCCGTTTGGCGCAGTAATGGTGTAGACGAAGGTATCCGGCGTTTTGATGTGATCCGCGCCGATGCCGCTGCGCAGCGTGTAGGTGTAGTTCCCCTGAGCATTAATCGTGAGCGTACCGTATTCACCCTGAATCACGGTCACGCCCGTGGCGTTAACCGCCACGCCGTTGACCTCGGTGACCAGCGTGCCCTGCGGCGCAATATCGTCCGCCAGCACGTCGCCCGTTGTCGAGGCTCCCACGCTCGCCACGTTATAAACATGGTCCTCCAGCACGTTAAGGGTATAACCCGTGAGCACCGTGATCCCCGCCGCGGTGTTCAGCAGGAACAGGTATTCCCCCGCCGGCAGATTCAGCGTCAGCGTACCCGAGGTCCCCCCCAGCAGCGGCGCGCGCAGCCAGCCCGGCTGAACGCGCATCTGCTCGAAGGTCTGCGTCGCATCGTTGAATTTATAGATGTACAGATCAAATACCGAGGCCAGTGCCACGCCCCCGACCGAGGCCTGGATCGTCATGGTGCGGGTGGTGCCTTCCTGCACGCTGTAAATGATCGGATTGCTCAGATCGTCGAGCAGGTTCAGCCCCAGCGTGCTGCCAAGATTGATGCCAGCGACGGTGAATCCGCCTTGTGAAGAAGGACCGTTATTGATCGCGTGCACGCTGGTGTCATAGGTCAGCGACGCCGTATCGTCTACCGCCGTGACGCTATTGACCACGGTATTTGCGCCCAGTGAGATCACCAGTTTGGCTGAGGCGGTGGCACCGTTATGCCCGATGGTATAGGTGAAGCTTTCGGTACGACCCAACACGGCGGCGCTGGTGTTGGTCAGCGTGTAGGTGTAACTGCCGTTCAGGTTGATGGTCAGCGTGCCGTACTGCCCCTGGATAATCGTTCCGTCCGCCGTCACGTTGACCGTATTCCCTTGCGCGTCGGTCACTGCCGTGATGCGGGTCCCCGCAGGCGCGTTATCGCTGCCCGCCGTCGAGTCCTGGTCATAAATGACGTTGCCGCTTTGGGTTGGGATCCCGGTGATGGTCCCGGCGCTGGTTTCAGTCACATCCACATCGAGACTGGTGTAAGACCCCGTGGCCAGCAGGTTGGTGTTGTAGCTCAAGACGCGATACTGGCCGTTTTCCAGGCCGGTCATGTTGAGCGTCACGCCGCTCGCCCCGAGCGTAAGCAGGTTAGCAAACTGCGGCAGGCCAGTATCGACCACCGTCGTCCAGGTGTTATTAACGCTGTCCCAGCGTTGAACCACTACCTCCAGCGTGTTGAGCAGCGAGAGCACCACGCCCGTGGCGTTTGCGTTGATCGAGATATCTGCATTGCCGCCATCGGAGACCACGAATCCTACCTGCGCCGTGTCATTGCCCAGCAGCGTCAGCACGTTACCGAGTGCGCCAACCAGCAGGAAACCGTAATCGCTGTACTGAGCGTTGGTGACCGTGGCCGTGGTGCTGATATCCAGCTCCTCAACGTTATTGCTGGCCGACAGCGGAACCACCGGTGACAGCACCGTTCCTGGCGCTGAGGTGTTCCCGGCGGCATCGGTGGCGGTGATTTGCAGAGCGTTGCCTTCGGTCTGTTTGTTGATGAAGGTGTAGCTGTACGTACCGTTGCTGTTGGCGACGGTCGTGACCGTTGAATTGTCAGGCAAGCGAATCGTCACCGTGCTGCCCGCTTCGGCGCTGCCGGTCAAGACGCTACCGTCGGCGTTAAAGGTTCCGTTCGGGGCATTCGGCGCGACGGTATCAACAATAATGGTTGTGGGGGTGGATACCGGACCGACGCCGCCCACCACGTTGGTCGCTGTGGCGGTAAAGGCATGTGAACCCTGACTTAAAACCGGTGTGGTAAACGACCAGTCACCGTTGATGTCGGTGGTCGCGGTCCCCATCGCCACGCCGTTGTTATACAGCGTGACGGTGGAGTTTGGCTGCGCGGTGCCGGTCAGCGTCGGGGTGGTGTCGTCGGTCGCTTTCCCGTTGGTCAAATTGCCGGTCAGAGTGCCGACATTATCGTCAATCGTGACGATCACCGGTGCGTTTGGCAGGTTGGTAAACGGCGCAACCACCGAGGCGCTGCCGCCGACGTTACCGGCCTTATCGGTGGCAAACGCCAGCAGGGATTCGCCGTTGGTTTGCGGCGGAGAAATAGTGACGTTAAAGCTCCCTGTACCATCCGCCGTTGCGGTTCCGAGCACGGTTCCGCCGCTGGTGGTAATCGTCACGGTGCTGCCCGCTTCGGCAATACCCGTGACGTGCGTCCCGTTGGTGATCACCGCGAGCGTGGTCGGCAGGTTAGGGGCAAGGGTATCCACCACGACCGAGGAGATAGACGACGGTGCGCTGGTGTTGCCTGCCGTATCCGTGGCGGTTGCCGTAAAGTTGTGCTGGCCGTTGGTCAAAATGGTAGAGGTTTGCGGCAGCGTCCAGTTGCCATTGGCATCGGCGGTGACCGTGCCGACCAGCGTATTGCCGTCGTAAATGTGCACCACTGCGTTGGCTTCTGCGGTACCGTTCAGCGTCGGTTGTGTATCGTTGGTTGGCGTGCCCCCGGCGATCGTCCCCAGGTTCGGGACGACGTCATCGACAATAGACGTGATGATCGGTGCATTTGGTGGCGTGGCATCCAGATTGAGCACAAACGGCGTCGTCGGATCGCTGGTATTGCCCGACGCATCGGTTGCGGTGATCGTCAGCGGATGTTGGCCGTCGGCTAACGCTGGCGTTGGCGTAAAGCTCCAGGTGCCGTCTGCGGCGGTAACACTGCCGATTTGCACGCCGTTATCGTAGATTTTAATCGTTGAACCGGCCTCAGCCGTCCCACTGAGGGTGGGCTGCGCGTCATTGGTTATCTGCCCGCTGGCGATCGTGGTCGTGGTACCCACGTCATCTACCACGTTCACCAGCACCGGAATGGCAGGCGGCGTGAGGTCAATGTTCAGGCTGAACGGTGACGACGGATCGCTGGTGTTGCCCGCCGCATCGGTCGCCCGCGCCACGAACTGATGCGGCCCTTCAGGGAAGGTGGTGTTGAGCGTGACGGCCCAATTACCGCTGGCATCGGCGGTGGTTGTGCCGACGAGCGTAATGCCCTCATAAATGTTGATGGTGGCGTTAGGCTCGCTGGTGCCGACCAGGCGCGGCAAGGGGTCATCGGTGGTTTGCCCATTACTCAATGGTCCGGTGACGGTACCGACGTCGTCGATCGCCTGCGTAATCACCGGGGCCAGCGGCGCGGTGGTATCGACAATGACCGTGAAGCCTGGCGAGGCCACGCTGACGTTACCCGCCGCGTCTGTCGCGGTGGCGGTCCAGGTATGACTCCCGTTGCTCAACGCGCTGCCCGGCGTAAAGCTCCATTCACCTGATGCGTTGGCCTGAGCCGTGCCGACCTGCACGCCGTTTTCATAAATGATCACCGTTGCGTTGCCCGCCGCCGTCCCGTTCAGCGTCGGCGTGGTGTCATCGGTGGTTTTTCCGTCAGTCACCGGAATCAGTACGCTTCCGACATTATCGGTAGCGTTAATAATGACCGGTGCGGAGGGGGCGAAGGTATCGACCGTCAGTTCGAACGAGCTGGTGTTGCTGGTATTGCCCGCAACGTCTGTCGCGCTAACGGTAATGGTGTGCGTGCCTTCGGTCAGCGGCGCGGTCGGGGTGAATGTCCAGTTCCCCTGAGCGTTGACGACGGCGGTGCCGAACGGTTGTCCATCATTCAGCAGAGTAATGGTTGCCCCGATTTCGCCCGTGCCGTTAAAGGTCGGGCGATTATCGTTGGTGGTGTCACCGCTGTTGATTTCCCCAATCACCGGGCCGACGTCATCCAGTACAGTGAGCACAGTCGGCGTCGCGGGTGGTGTGGTGTCGACGGTGAACGAGAAGACTGGCGAATTCGCGGACACGTTGCCCGCCGCGTCGCTGGCGTTGACCCTGATGTTGTAAGGGCCGTCGGGGAGATTCGCAGGCGGCGTGAAATTCCACGCGCCGTTGACGACGGTGGCCGTGCCGATTTCAATGCCGTTATTGAGAATATGGATCGTGCTGCCCGTCACGCCCGTGCCGCTCAGCGTTGGGGTCGCGTCATTGGTCACCTGTCCCGGGGTTAAATTACCGAACGCGCCGCCGGCGACGTTGTCGTTAACCGTGTTCAGCACCGGGACCGCTGGAGGGGTGATGTCGATGACGACCGTGTACGCATTGGATGCAATGCTGACGTTACCCTGCGGATCGGTCGCTTTAACGGTGAAGGTGTGCGAGCCTTCGCTCAGGGCGGCGGTAGGGGTGAATGTCCACGCGCCGCTGCTGTTGGCAGTAGCGGTGCCAATCTGCGTTGCACCTTCGAAAATGGCGATGATGCTGTTGGCTTCCGCCGTGCCGGAGAGCGTCGGTGTGGTGTCGTTGGTGACGCCGTTAGTCGGAATATTTTCTATTGTACCGACGTTATCTTCCGCGCCGACAATCACTGGGGTGGTGGAGATCGTATCGACCACAATAGTGAATGCCGGAGAGTCGCCGCTCTGATTGCCCGCCGGATCGGTGGCGCGGATCGTTAAGGCGTTACTCCCCTCAGCCAGGGCACTCGGCGGGGTAAAGCTCCAGGTGCCTGTTGACCCAACCAACACGCTACCGAGCAGCACGCCGCTGCTGTAAACGGAAATGGTATCGCCCGCCGTCGCGGTTCCGCTTAACGTTGGCTGATTGTCATTGGTGATTTGGCCGGTGGTGAGCGGGCCGGTGCCGGGTCCCACATCATCAGTGACGGTGCCAATGGTCGGCGCGTTTGGTGCGGTTAAATCGATAGTCACCGTTGCCGCGGCAGAAAGGCCGCTGGTCGCCGCCCCGACGCTAGCCGTGGCGGTGAAGTTATAGACCCCTTCCGCCAGGGCGCTGCCGGCAGGAACGGTGTAACTCCAGGTGGTTTGCCCTGCACCCAGCACAATGGTGGTGATCTCAACACCGTTCTGATACAGGGTGATGGTGCTGTTTTCTGGACCGGTGCCGCTGATCGTCGGCGTCGTGTCGTCAGAACTGGCGCCTTTGACCTCGACGTTGCCTGCGCCGTTATCATCAACGATTGAGGTGATGACCGGCACATCCGGCAGATCGGGTGCATCCACGACGTTAAAGCTGGTCGGATCGCTCACGTTACCCGCCGCGTCTTTCGCCACGATCGTGAGGGTGGTTTCGTTGGTTTGCGCAGGTGAAAGGGCGATGGAGAAGTTACCGCCCACGGCAATGCCGCGACCCAGCTCAATAGTGGTGCCGCCAGGACCAGGGCCGGTGATAATCACCAGCGATCCCGCTTCAGCCGTACCGGTGATCGGCGTCCCTTCAATAGCCAGAGAGGTGACCGCCGGAGCTGCTGGTGGATCGGTGTCGATAGTCACGTTGGTGGTGGACGTGCCCGAGGTGTTACCCGCCGCATCGCTGGAGATGACGGTGATGACGTGCGGGGCGTCGTTCAGCGGCGTACCCGATGTCCAGCTCCAGCTGCCGTCAGGCTGTACCGTGGCGGTAACGGGTGACGCGTTGCCGTCGATAGAGACGGTAATTTTCGTGCCCGGTTCGCCAGTACCGCTCAGGGTTGGGGTGTTATCGTTGCTGTACAGCACGCCGTTTGTGAGGGTGCTGTCAGAGACGGCCTCAATTTGCGGCGTGGTCGGCGCGATGGTATCGACGGTGACGGTATAAACCGGGCTCAGGGGGCTGACGTTACCTGCTTTGTCTACTTCTGCTGCCGTCAGGTTGTGCGCCCCTTCGCTAAGCGCGGTGACCGGCGTAAAGCTCCACACACCACCCGAGACACTGGCTGTGCCAATCTGCACGCCATTGTTATAAATAATGATGGTATCGCCATCCGCCCCTGTTCCTGAAATGGTTGGGGTATTGTCCTGCGTGGCACCGCCGTTGCCTACACCCCCCGCTGCCGTGATGGCCGGAGCCAACGGCGCATCGGTATCGACGGTCACGGTGATCGAGCCTGATGTCCCCGACACGTTGCCCGCTTCATCGGTTGCGGTGGTGGTGAACGCGTGCGACGTTTGCGTCAGGGGCGTATCCGGTCGCCAGCTCCAGTTGCCCTGGGCGTCAACGGTCACGCGACCGACTTCCACTTTTGCGGCGCCGTTAATGCTGTCATAAATGATGATCACATCGTTCGCCGTACCCGTGCCGCTCAGCACCGGACGCGGATCGTTGGTGCTGCCGTTATTGCTGACAGGGCCGGTTATCTCAGTGACGTTATCCGTAACCACCGGAATGCCCGGCGTGGCCGGTGCATCGGTATCAATCACGATGGTTACCGGCTGCGACGGGGCGCTCTCATTGCCCGCGCCGTCTTTGTTGGTCACGGTTAATGCGATGTCATACGTGCCATTGACCAGCGGCGGTACAGGCGACCAGCTCCATTTATTGTCACTATTGACGATGACCACATCGGGTTGTTTGACGCCATCAATGTAAATCGTGACCGTATCACCCGCATTCCCGGTGCCGCTCAACGTTGGCGAGGTATCGCGCGTCGCTTCTCCGGGATTAAGCTGAGTACCGGTGGGGGCATTGTCCGGGTTGACGGTAATCTCTGGTGAATCAGGCGTGGCGGGTGCGACGGTATCGACCACCAGCGTAAACGAGCCAGAAGGGGTGGAGGTTCCTGCGGCATTTGTCGCCACCGCCGTTAATACGTGCGTGCCGTCCGTCAGCGTATTGGGCGGGGTAAAGCTCCAGCCGCCGTTGCCATCGAGCACGGCAGGCCCCAGCAGCGTCGTGCCGTCGTAAATGGCAATTGTGGTGCCCGCGGGAGCCGTGCCTTGCATCACTGGATGGGTTTCGTCCGTCGCTGAGCCGCTGGTGAGGGCTCCCTGTACGTCACCGGTATTATCCGTGACCGTGGTAATGGACGGCGGCGGCGGCGCTGTCGTATCCACCGTGAAGGTAAATCCGCCAGACACTGTACTCACGTTGCCTGCTTTATCAATGGCGGCTGCGGTCAGGGTGTGTTGCCCGTTTGGGATCACAATGGTCGGGGTGAACGTCCAGGCCCCGCCATCATTGACCACCGCCGTGCCGATCTGCGAGCCGTCAAGACGAATGCTGATGGTTGTACCAGGTTCACCCGTGCCGTTAAGCGTTGGACGGTTATCGTTAGTGGTTTCGTTGATATTGAGCGCGCCGGTTCGGCCCGGCACGTCATCGATCAGTTGGGTAATGACCGGGGCCGCAGGCGCGAGGCTATCGACGGTAATACTCCAGCTGTTTGACGTTTCACTGCGGTTGAGCGCATCGTCCACGGCGACGGCAGTTAAAACATGTCCGCCTTCCGGTAAATGCACAACTGGCGTAAACGACCAGCTCCCGTTGGAGAGCACGTTAGCGGTACCTATTTGGGTGTCACCGCTGTAGATATAAACAAGCGTTCCCGGTTCGCCGGTGCCGGTGATGGTTGGCGTATTGTCGTTGGTCAGCCCGTTTTGCGGAACAGGACCGGTCACGTTAGCGGCATTGTCTTCCACGGAGACTATCGTCGGCGTCTGTGCAGGCGTGATGTCCGGGGCGGTGGCATTCGCCGTGGGTCCCGTGTTCCCGGCTTTATCGGCGGCCTCGGCGGTGAGCGTTTCGCCGTTCAGTTTTGGCGGAGCGATCGTCACGCTAAAGTTGCCCTGATCGTCCGCTTTGCCTTCGCCAATTTTTACGCCATCTTCGCGGATGGTCACGGTGCTGCCCGGTTCCGCGGTCCCGGTGACTTTGGTTCCGTCACCAGAAACGACGGGATTATCGGGTGCTAACGGTTTGGTGGTGTCAGGCGCATCAGCCTGTCCTGGCAGACTGGTGTTGCTCGACGCATCGGTGGCAACCACCTGTAAAACTTCGCCATTCGTTTGTGGCGGACTGATGGGAACGGTGAATTTCCCGTCGCTGCCCGCGGGGCCCTCACCAATCACATCGCCATTAGGCGCTTTTATCGTAACGGTGCTGTTCGGTTCAGCCGTACCCGAGACGCTATTCCCACCGTTATTCACGACAAGGTCGCCCGGTATCGCCGGTGCGGTGCTGTCAGTCGCGATGGCGGTGGCTGGAGGGCTCTTGTTACCGGCCTCGTCAGAGGCAACCGCCGAAATCGTCTGGCCGTCAATTTGGGGCGGCGATAAGGTAATGGTGAAGTTACCGTTGCCATCGGCTTTGCCGCTGCCAATCGGCTGACCGTTGCTGGTGAGGGTAATGGTGCTGTTTGGCTCTGCGGTCCCGCTGACCTGAGTGCCCGCAGGGTTGAGCGTGATTACCGGTGCGTTCGGCGCGACGGTATCCACCATCAGGGTAAATGCACCGGATGGCACACTGACATGACCCACCGCATCGGTTGCGGTAAAGGTCAGGGAGTGATTGCCCTCAGAAAGAGCCGTGCCGGGCGTAAATGACCAGCTGCCGTTAGCGCCGACCTTGGTCGTGCCGATTTGCACGTCTTTATCGTAAATCGTAATGAGGGTGCCGGGTTCACCGATACCGCTCAGCGTCGGACGGGCATCGTCAGTGACCTGGTTTTGAGTGAGAGGGCCGGTAATGCTCCCGACATCATCGTTCACAAGAACAAGGGTAGGGGCATCAGGCGTCACCAGATCGGGCGCGGTGACGTGGCCGTCTTGACTGATGTTTCCAGCGGCATCGGTTGCCGTTGCGGTGATTTGCTCACCGTTAATCAGCGGCGCGCCCAATTCGATGGTGAATTTCCCGTCGCTGCCGGTTTTTCCTGTTCCGACTAAATTGCCGTTGGCATCCCTGAGCGTAATGATACTGTTGGGTTCAGCCGTACCGGTAACAATTTTACCGTCTGCCGAGAAGGCGAGATTTGTCGGTGCGTTGGGTGGTGTTGTATCCGGGGTTCCCGGATTCCCCGGATTGCCGGGATTTCCTGGGTTGCCAGGATTACCCGGATTGCCTGGGTTAGTCGTGTTCCCGTCGTCGCCACCGCCATTACCACCGCCGCCTCCGCCGCTACTCGCCGCCACGGCAATACCCCCTGCGACAGCCGCGCCACCGAGTACCCAAGGCCAAATAGCGGCACCGCCGAACGCTTCACCCCCTGATGCCGCCATAAGAGCGTCAATTGATGAAATAGCTTCGTAATGCTCCACTGCGGTTGGGTCTTCAATCCACCACAATGCACCGTTGCCTTCTTCCAGCACCAGCATGCTTGCGCCCTGCGCATCGCCGACGTAAAAGTTTTTAAGCGTAATGGTTTCGCCGGAGTTCAGGCTGACGACAAGGTCATTTCCGTTACGGGTGTAGTGCGAAATATCCGCTCTACCCACGTGGAGCTTAACAATTGAGGATTGACTCAGTGAGACTTGCTGACCTTCCGTGGTGGTTTCCACGCCAGTGAGTTTCGAAATGACAGAGATTTGGCTCATATATAATGACTCCTGACAGTTTTTTAATGGCGTGTAAGATGAAGCCTGCTTTTTGCGGGTAATGAGCGCCCCCGGCGGAGTCGCTATTTATTGAAATAGTGCTCACCGTCATTTTTTTAGAGCGATCGATGCCCGCCAGCATATCGAGTGGCTACATCAGATTATTCAAAGGATGTACTGTAGATAATGTCTATTTTTGCTTTGTTATCTGTTATTTAAAATCCTGTATTTTATAGCGGTATTATTTTGGGGTGCCTGAAAATGATATAGCTATAAATATCGAATTAAGCAAATTAAGCGCCATTGATATCGCAGTTAAGTCTATCTGAAGTGACTGTTTACGTACGAGGATTCATCAACCTTTTCGCTGCTGATGCGCCCTGCATAAGGCTTTTCTCGCAGGATGTTTACAGCGCTGGGAATTTAAAGGTCGTATTGGTCTATGAATATATTTTTCGGGAGGTTATGTAAATATTAAGTCAATTTAGAGGGGCTAAAGTTTTAGTTTAGGAGTGGTGTATAATAGAGTTTAAGATATATTATGTTTACGCCCGTCGTTTGAAATAACACTGGCAATATATAAATGCTGTGCTAGTTAAATAGGGTAATTAAGCTGTCGTTAATCTTTATTTAATTTAATACCCGGCGCTTGCGTGAGGAATACGCAATCAGCATGATTTTTATATCGGTAAAAAATTTCATTTTCTTCGAATAGAACGGGAGGCTCAGGCGTTTACACCTTGTTCGCCTGACCAACACCCACAGGAGTAGAAAATGAAAGTCAAATCGCCACTTTTTAACCCCCGTTCTCTGGCTATCCCAATGCTGTTATTTTGCTTACAGGCACCGCAGGCATTGGCGATGGGGGATAACAGTACCGAGAGCAAAACGCCCGATTGCCCGAAAGGCCAGGTCTACGACAGCACGACGAAACAGTGTGTGCCGGAGAAATCGACCCGCCTTAGCGATCGGGATAAAACCAACTATGCCTATCATCTTGCGAAAAAAGGTGAGTATCAGGCCGCGTTGAATTTGCTGGATACGCTGAAAAATGCCAATACTGCTGAGGCGTGGAATTATCGCGGGTACGCGACGCGTAAGCTCGGGCGCACGGACGAGGGAATCGGTTACTACCAGCGTTCGCTTGCCCTTGAACCGAATTACGCCAAAGCCCGCGAATATCTGGGTGAAGCCTGGATAGTGAAAGGCCGCCCGGATCTGGCAAAAGAACAGCTGCAGGTTATCGCCGGAATTTGCGGCCAACACTGCGAAGAGTATCGCGATCTGCAGAGCGCGATTAACGGGCATCCGGAATCCTGACCCTTACAGGAGCGCTAAAAATTACCACCAGTGATGTTCGCCAACATCTTGCAGCCCATCTGACGCGCCTCTGGCGCTATGGCTTGGTGCTGTCTCGCAATCGGGATCTTGCTGAAGAGCTGGTTCAGTCCACCTGCGTGCGCGCGCTTGAAAGGAGCGCGCAATACTCTCCTGGCACGCGTATCGACCGATGGTTGTTCTCGATTCTTCATTCGATTTGGATTTCCGATCTCCGCGCTCGCCACGTCAGAATGGGGCAGGGATTCGTGCCCAGCGACGAGCTTATCGCCCCGGATACGCATGGGCAGGATGAAGATCGTATGCATTACCAAAAAATTATGCAGAGCGTGAACGGCCTCCCGTAAGCGCAGCGTAATGCGGTGTTTTTAGTGTATGTCGAGGGCTTTACCTATCAGGAAGCGGCAGACACGCTGTCGGTGCCGATTGGCACGATAATGAGCCGACTGGCAACGGCACGGGCAACGCTTGCGAAATCAGCAGCCGTGCGGCCTGTGGCAAAGGAGAAACGATCTTGAACTCGCTACGTTTTACTCCCCCCTATGACGATGATGCGATAGTCGCCTGGCTTGACGGCGAAATGGAAAATGCTGACGCTCAGGCCTTTGAAAAGCAGCTAAACAGCGACGAATCCCTCGCTGCACGTACCGCTGAGCTGATGAAAAGCACCCAGGATTATCCGCGCGCTTTTGCGCCTTTACTGGACGATGCACCGTCCGCGCGAATGCAGGCAAAACTGGACGCTTATCTGGACGCCCCGTCGACGAAACGCGCAGGCGTGAGCCGCCGGGCAATGATCGCCGCGTCGCTCAGTTTCCTGGTTATCGGGTCGGGATTGGGTTATCTGGTGCGCCCGTCCGGTGAGAACCGTGACGAAAATGGCCATATTCGCGATCTCGAAGCCCAATACATGTCGCTCTATAGCGCTGAGACGCTGCTCGATTTGGACAGCTCACCGTCAATCCTTCAGAAAGGGCTGACGCGGACTGCCCAGGATATTGGGCTAAACCTCCAGGAACAGCAACTCGCATTGCAGAGCGCGGAGCTGAAAATGGTCCGCATCCTGCGCTACGAGAGCACATCTATTGCGCAGATAGCCTGGATTCATGCAGATTACGGCCCGATGGCGCTCTGCATTTCTCCGCTGGAGCAGCAGAGTCGCACGGACATCACCCGTGAAACGCGACACGGCATGAACGTCGCGTGGTGGAATAATCGGGGCTATCAATTTGTGCTTATCGGACGTAATCCTGCCGAGCAGTTGCATGAAAGCGCACGGCAATTACACTCTGCGCTGTCATGATTTGGCATGGATATCAATTTTGATATTGATGCGATCGTCGACCACCATGGCGAATTTATCCATGTGCCAGGCGGAACGTGATATGGCGGTCGTCGCCTGAAGGGAGATTTCATCGGTCACTTTGCTACCTTCCAGCACCGCCTCAAGGATCACCGGACGCTGAACATCTTTAACCTGTAACGAACCAAATACCCTGAAACGACCGTTCCCGAGTGACACCACTCGGGTGCTGCTGAACACAATATTGGGGTAGCGCGCAGCATCGAAAAACATGTCACTTTTAAGCTGCCAGGTCAGCAGGCTGTTAGAGGCGACCAGCGTCGAGATGGGGATTTTCACGTTGATGCGATCGGCAAATTCATTTTCGGGATCTAACGTCACATTTCCCGTCGCGCTGTCGAGATTAGCCCAGGAAAGAATGCCGCCGAACGCGTGCCAGGAGAGGGTGATAGGTGTGCTATGCGTATCAATGACATAGCTGACAGGCATTGCGCGTAGGCTCGGGCACAGCATCAGCGTAAACAAAAGGAGTGTCAGGCGAGTCATTGTGGGATCTCCATTAAGCGACAGGGTGTAAACGCATGGAGTCGAAAAGTTATTCGAAAAATTTTTAGGCGGGCAATAAAAAAGGCCGCGAGGCGGCCTTTGGAAGGGGAGAAAAGGGATTATTCAGTGACTTTCTTTTCAAGCGTCGCTGCGCCTTCTTTGGTCTTATTCCAGCCTTTCTCTGTACCTTCTTTAGTGGCATCCCACCCTTTCTCGGTACCTTCTTTGGTTTTATGCCAGGCTTTCTGCGAGTCTTCACTCACTTTACTGCCAAAGCTTTCGCTTTTGCCTTCCGCGGCATGTTCAGATTTCAGCTTCAGCTGTTCACCTTTGTGCTGCTCTTCATGCAGTTTTTGCTTTGCGTTGTTCGCGTTTTCATTCGCGGCGGCAACGGTATCGTCGGTTGCATGTGTGGTTGCGGCAAAAACAGGCGTCGCCAGCAGAAGTGCAGATAATGCAATAATTGTCTTTTTCATAATATCCTCAACTAACGTTATTCATGTTATGAGCGTGTTAAGGATGGCACGAGCGAAGCGGCACGGCTCTAGGAAAAAACTGTAAGTGGATCAGTGGGCTTTGAAGCGTGGAAGCGTTTAAAGGAGATTTTACAGCGACAGACCTATTACTGCGTTGACCACTGAGGAGATCATAAACACGCCGCCGGTTATCAAAAAAGCACGCTCTTTACGCGTAGCCGCAAGCGCGAGCATGACGATCGCCACGGCGAAGAAGGGGATGGCGATGATGCTGAACGTGTTCATAAGGGGGCCTGTGAATAATAGAGGTCAGAGTTAACAAAACATCCTAATGTGAAACGCGCCGATGGATAAGCCGTGAAAGTTAATAGGGTGGTTAGACTGTTTGCATGCTGTTTTATACGACATAAGTCTGGCAACAACCCCTCCCTTTCCACCGCTATTGATCGTCGCGTTCCTGGGCTGCGCGCTGCCGATCGTAGTACTCATCTTCTGCCGCAATAATTTCATCCATCAGTGAGCCCATATCGACATCCTGAAGTTCTTCGACAAAGAGGCCGGTCAGCGGGGATTCTGGGGTCAACTTCCCGTCTTCATATAACGCCCAAATTTCTTTCGCATAACGCGTTTGCAATAGTTGCGGGGCGAACTGGCCGTAGTAGGCGGTAATGTTGCCCACGTCACGTTCAAACATGGATTCTGCGTGGTTGTTCGCGGCGGCATCGACGGCCTGCGGGAGATCGATAATCACCGGGCCTTGGGCATCCAGTAATACGTTAAATTCAGATAAGTCGCCGTGCACGATGCCAACGCATAACATGCGAACGATATTGCGGATCATGGTGTGGAAATCCGCAACGGCGCTTTCTTCCGTTAACGTCACATCGCTCAGGCGCGGCGCGACCATGCCTTCTGCATCAGTGACCAGCTCCATCAATAACACGCCATCAATACACATATAGGGTTGTGGGACGCGCACCCCGGCGTTCGCGAGACGGAACAGCGCATCGACCTCGGCCATTTGCCAGGTTTCTTCTTGCTGCTTGCGTCCGAACTTTGAGCCTTTTTGCATGGCGCGCGAATTACGCGTGTTACGGACTTTGCGCCCTTCCTGATAATGCACGGCCTGTTTAAAGCTGCGCTGCGAGGCTTCTTTGTACACTTTGGCACACTGGATTTTGTCGCCACACATGACAGTGTAAACGTCGGCTTCTTTGCCGCTTTTCAGGCGCTGAAGCACATCGTCTACCAGACCGTCATCGATCAGGGGTTGGATTCTGTTTGGAATTTTCATGCCGCTTTATACCTTATTTCAGGTGCTTTTCGTACTAATAATACAGGCGGTGATACTGAAAATGAAGGCTGCGACAGACCGATGTGAATGTCAGGGTAGGGAAGGCACTTAACCCCGTTCAGATTTGCCAGTGAGGCGCACATTGTTATAGCAGAAGGGCTCGTTTTGTCGCGTTTGGCATTAGGTCAAAAAACGCATTGGCATGGGGGCAGCACTCAGTGAAAGTCATTCGGTGCCTGCGAGAGGTGCTGTATTGGGTCTATCACCGCACGAAAGGGGATATGATTAAGGTACGTTTTGCCATCTCCCTAAAACTTCGCCCACTAGCACAGGATGAAGATGCATTATCTTGGACAACTATGGACAAATTGAGGGCACAAAAAAGCCCGCAGGGCTTGCGCTGTGCGGGCTCTTAGGACTTCATCGGATGACTCTGGTAATCACCGATGGAGAATTTTGGTGGAGCTGGATGAAAGCGACACCAAATACTAACTATCTGATTCTTTGAGCAATGTAGCGGGAATCAATGTCACAGCAGTATGGCACATCCAACTAGTTACGAGCAATAGCCCTAACTGTCCTGAGTTGATTGCTTTTTGGCTGCTCTGAGTTGCTGAGTGAAGAAGCGAGCTCTATCTTTCTGTCTGAAGTCAACTTGACCGGCCGCATGCAGCTTACCTGCTAGCTTTTCTAGATGGATTATTTTTGCAGCATTGTCTGTTGCTTCAGCCAAAGTGGCGAATTCTTTTCTGATTGAATCACTGTGTGCCCAACGTACCTTAAGTTCTCCATCCTGAATAACAATCCCTGTAAGCAGCTTCCCTTCTGATGACGGATAAAATCGCTCTTTCTTGTCTTTAGAGGTGAGGCCATGAGAACAAATACACTTTTTAGCTTGGGCAGCAAATCCTTTTGGGATTTTCGAACCAGAGAACGCTACATCGTCAACATATGCCGTAAATACTAAGCTGTTTGAGGTCGCAAGGTTGCTAAGCTCGTCGAACATATCTCTGTTTGCCCAAAACGCCATGGCCATACTTATCGGGCTGCCTGTGGGCACTTTTCCTGCAAAGGTTGCAAGGTTGGTCATTACATAAGCTACATCGGGTGACATCTCAAATTTCTCAACAAATGCCTTGTAAACCTTTGCTGCCCGAGTCGAGGGGAAAAATTTGTGAATGTCGAGCTTCAGAAGTTCAGTTGCTTGCTTATGTGCTTTTGCATTAGTTAGCGTGGAATGCTTCTTCCGACCGGAGTGAAGATATGGGGGCAATTCGATTCTGCTTAACAAAACGCCGATCTTCTTGTGAACCGCCTTGAGCTGAGGAATTGGTTCTTGAATCTTTCTTCCAGCATCGTTTTCGAATTCTTTATACGCAGAATCTAGCATGAGTTTATCAGCTTGAGCTTTCGATAACCCAATGATTTCTAGCAGCTTCTTTTTTGATTTCAATTTGAAAAGAGGGGATTGGTTCAAAGGGTAAAGCTTGGGGGAATTGTGAAGACTAGAGGAACGTTTTGTGTTTATCATCGTAGCTGGTCCTATCTTTTAAGGCCTCCATTGGATTAAATCCATAATGGATGACCAGACGGAAGCAACTCCTTCAGAATGAAAGACCTCCGAAAGGATTTCGCGGAAGAATTGACCGAGTAGAAACTTGGCCACACCCTTGAAAACACCTTTGGAACGGTCGTTCCCACAAAACGTTTGCTGAACACTAGTCCGGTACTTCTTACGTGTCTTGCGACTCATAATTACATCTCCTTTTCAGTTCCCGATGACCAACATGGTCACCAGTCTCGCCTGAACTGACAGGAATAAGAGATGTTCAGCAATTAACCCCAGTTTTCGACGTCACAGCGTGACGTCCTCTCGCCACAAATCCAGCAATCCCAGCTGTCCCGGTAAGAACCAGAGCGTCGGTGATGCGTAGCATCGTAACGTTGGAACATCGAGCAAGCGTGGCATACGTCGTGTGGGGGAGAGATTAGAGGCCGAAACCTCCACGATGGCTGACAAGCAGACCATCAAGCTTTTGCGAGAAATTCTCTCCTAGGTACTAGCAGGGACATTTTATGATCATATTCATGCAGTTAGCAATAGCGTGGTAAGAGATTTGTTTCGAAATGTGAGTGAAGATGAAGGGTATAATTAGGATGCGAATTCAACTCCCTAACTGGAAGCGGAATTCGCGTCTTGTTATTGCTACTGCCAGTCGCAAGACTTCCAGCCGCCTTGATCCCACAGATAGAAGTGAATGACGTTATCCTTGACCCATGTCTGAATTTTGGCTCTCACATCGCCATTACTGAACGTGAGTACTGCTTGTTCCCGGTTTTGTTGTTCAAAGGATCTTAAGGCCAGAACTCCAAAGCCCCGAACAGAGAAATAGCCATCCTCCCAAGAATTATTCATGTGAAGTGTGCCTCTGACATTGCTTGGACAACTCAGATCAATGACTTGATCTTCCAAAGATGATGCCGTGGCTATATTGGATGCTGAGAGCAATAGTGCAATTGTCAAAGCCCGTGTCGGTGTTCTCATAGTATTTTCCTTAAAGTGGGGCAGTTAGGGTATTTTTGTCGCTATACATGGAGCCCATCTACCATCCATGTCTCTGAGATAGAATGCTGGTCCTCTATATCTGATTTGTACTTTTGCTTCAGTATGAGCGTCGGAGAAGACCAACGTTATCTGTTGGTCGGTTTCGTTTTCCGTGTGCTCAAATGGCAGTGTCATCACTCCCTCGGCAGTCAGTACGTCATCTTTAATCGTTGCATGAATGCCATTAGCACAACGGAGCCAGACATTGATGGTAGGTTCTGCGAAGGCATTCACGTTATAAAGTAAGGCCATCAGTAAGCATCCCTTTAGTCGCTGCAATGCTTGTTCTCCAGTAAGTCGGGTCTATTAGCCCGGACGATGCGATAAATGCTAGTAATGCCTATTCCTAACTGATGGGATATTTCCGGCTTACTCAGCCCCTTTTCTAGAAGCTCAATAACTTCCAGTGCTTTACTGCGAGCAGTTGCTTTGCGGCCTTTGTACTTGCCCTTGAGCTTTGCCAGAGCTATACCCTCAGCCTGACGTTCCAACATCATTTCACGCTCGAATGTGGCAATAGCCCCGATCATCGTCAGCATCAGCTTCCCTGTAGGTGTGGCTGTGTTGATGCCAATATTGAGGATATTCAGGGCCACTCCTTTACCCTGAAGGTATTCGGAGACTTCCAGTAGATGGCGGGTATTACGGGCAAGGCGATCCAGTTTTGTTACCTGTACCACATCGCCCTCACGAACAAACTCCAGCATTGCCTGTAGTTCTGGACGGTCATCTTTTGCCCCGCTGATTTTCTCCCTGAATATCTTTTCGCAACCGGATAGCGCTTCGAGTTGTGTATCCAGACTTTGCCCGGTAGTAGACACACGGGCGTAGCCAACTGTAGCCATATGAGCTCCTTACCCTGCCAATAGGCCATGCTATGCTGCAAAGGCCTGCCAAAATGCCAAAACCACCCTGTGGCATGTCCTTAACGGGCATTCCATTGTTGTGCTGGTGGCAGATCTTTAGGGCATGGTTATTGGCAGGGGAAAAGTGGTTGGTTAGATTGCGGAAACGTCCGGTGGTGTGAACATTTTGATGATTGATTCAAGTAATGCTGTGGCAAAGGCAACCAAGCCAGTTACCAGTGCCGGGATGATTACATCACGTATAAACATAGTGTCTCCTGTGGGTTGTTAACACGATGCTTATACCGGCCAAATAAAGGAGTGTTGAACATGCAGGGTGACACTTTTTCGATGGTGTTAGATCTGTCAAAAAGGTTGATGTGGTCGGCCATTACTTTGAAATTAATCACCTCTGACAACTGAATCCCTATACATTTATAGAGGCTATAGGGCTGTGTTGCGGTAGGTTTTGGGGGTTACGGCGTTTGGACATACCGCAATCCCCGTAGTATCAACGCTTCTATGCAACTTTCTGGAAACGTCAGTCTGGTTTAAGGTTTTGAAGGACGTATTCAGCGGCGCTATCAGGCAACCAACGGTATAGTGAAGAGCTTAACGACTCCAGCGATACTCTCAGTTGTCTGCTTGTTTTTGAACGTGCTTTTTCATAGTGAATGCCACATCGTTTTAACGCTTCTTCGATCCCTCTCAACGGCTGTTTCTCATAGTTTAGCAACCAAGCACTCTGGTTTTTGATGTCGTCGTAAGCATTCTTGGCGGACTTTGAATCAATGATAATTTTGTCGCCATCAGCACCACGGCTTGCAGCAGAAATACCTGATAAAAGAGCTGCTTCAAAGCTAATTAGCCCATTGTTGTTACGTACTAGTTCAAACCAGTCATCACTCTCATCATGTTTTACCCTGATGATGGTAGCTTGTGGCTCTTGCCTTTTGATCTCAGAGTCCCTGATTGAATCCGCTGCCTGATTTGGAGCCAATGCGTGCTCTTCTTCGTCAAATTCAATGAGGTAAAGGTAATATTTTGAGCTATCTTCGTTACCGTTCCAGTAATGCTTGACTGCAAAATCGACGTAGAACTTCCCATTGCACATTCGCTGTTGAGTTTTCAGCTCGTAGTCACCATAGGTGATGTCTACAAGCTCTTTATCAATGAATTCATGCAGCTTGCGACCAAAAACCGCTTCTCTTCGACTCAGGCCCTTATGACGAGGGAGGGTGATACCAGTATATCGCTCAACCCATTGAGTTACTTCTAGATGCTTGTGATTTAGGGAGCCGTAAGTCAGTAAAACGAGTGCTGAACTGGCAGTAATCAATGTGTTCCTGTCAATTTCGTCATGAAAAACAGCACCAATCTCACGAATTTCTCTTCCAAAGATGTCTGCCGGTAGTTTTTGAACCATATTTTGACTGGTTTTATACCAAATGGCTCTCGAACCCCGTGGTTTGGGGAGTTTTTTGAACAACATATAGAGATTGATTTGCCATTTATCGTCTTCCGTATGGCGGAACATCCCATGACGAGGCAGGGTACAGTCAACTGGCTTAGATGGGCGAAGCTGGCTAATGTTCTGAGACATGTTTACGCCCTCCCTTTGAGCTGATGGAACATGCTCAATGATGTGTAGGGCCGAACATTAGAAGTGATCCCACTAAAATCGATTGAATTTACTAATCCCTGCATTACTTGCTGATCCGCCAGCAAGGAATTGCCATAGCTGTTGGTTTGATGTCCCATTAAACGACAAATCCGTTCATCGGAGTCTGTCAGATTCACCAGCTTATCTCTGAACATGTGTCGAAATCCGTGCAAAGTGACATGTGATGGTTGATCCAAGGCATCACGGAAATTACGAATAAACCACTCGCTGGGTTTGGCAGAGTAGCTATCTTGAATTAAAGGAATGTTGTTAAATAACCGAGCGTCTCCTTGAGTGATATCTTTCAAGTCATTAATAAATAATAAGAATCCTAGTCTGATTAGTTCTTTATGTACAGGAACAAAGCGTTTGGCATTTGGGGTCTTTAGCCATTGATCATCACGGCGTTTATCAACAAGAAAACAGTGCACCCCATTGACCTCAACAATATCGTCAATGTATAGCTGTGATACTTCGCCAGCCCGCATTCCTGTGAACAAGCAGATTAAGGGCAAGAAAAAGTGATGTGGGTGCTGAACCAATTTGGTTTTGATACCAATGTGATGACTGAATAAGGCATGGCTAAAAACTAGCTTGGCTTCAGTATCACTAATGGCCGCTCTATCATCTTTATGATTTTTCTTGGGCATTGGAATACCAACGCTTGGAAATGGGCTTGAAGCAATGTGTTTTTTGTCCACGACCCACTCAAAGAAATGATTAATCTTCCCATGATGGCCGTTTGCTGTTACTACATTGATTGTTTTTCCGGTGTTGTTATCGATCAACTGACTTAACTTTGAGGCTAATAAAACTTCCTTTTGCAGCCCGACCGGTAAATTTGTGATGTTGTCGTAAAATTCTCTACCCATCGCTCCGGTAATAGTGTGGACTGGAACATCCCCAAAAGAACTGAGAAGTAGAGCTCCATACCATTCGTACTTTTTTTTAGTGCGCTTGGAATGACCTTTCGCTTTGTTATGTTCTGTATACAGATCAAGCAGCTTGGAGATAGTCAGGGTATCTATCGGCTCCTCTGTAACGCTTGGCTCGGTTGTTTGCGACGATGAAAGCCAGCCAGCATCTCCACCAAGAATGATTGAGCGAGTATCTTGCAACGATTTGACCTTAGCTTGTGCCACCATACGAGCAATGACCTGATAATCATATTCACTGAGAGTGGCTTTAAGGTGTGGCAGTTCGTCCAGAACTGTATTTGCTTCGGCCCGGTGCAGGGATGGCTTATCATCGTAAGCGATGCGTTCTTTCAAATCAGAGACAACCATATCTAATGTCTCAAGATAATCGTTCAGATCGCCTTCATTACGTGTAGAGCCGCAGAACCAATGTTCCGTTTCCTCGGCGGTCCATTCGGCAATTTTGGCTCGAAGTTTTGCTCTGATTTGCTCTTGTGCTGATTTGTCCATCACGCCATTCTTCAGTTTCTTGGGGGCCCCCAAAGAAGCAACCATCTGTTGGCAAAGTGTCTGTAAACGCAGGGCAAGAAGACGAGCACGCTGAAAGCTTGCTGTTTGCAGGCTCAGTCTGTATTCGATTGCATTGCCCTCAGATACGAAACGCTTCCTGAACCACCAGGTGTGGTTACGCTTATAGAGGTAATGGGGGATGTTGTTTGATGGCATATGGTACACTCCTGAGTCACAGTTGTGCCACACGCCCAAAGAAAAACGGCCTGAAACTCTAAGAGAATCAGGCCGTTATATTTGGTGGAGCTGGGGGGATTTGAACCCCCGTCCGAAATTACTACATCCTCGGTACTACATGCTTAGTCAGTCTTTACATTCGCACGCCAGCTGCGGACAGACACGCCACTAACGAACTAGCCTGATTAGTTTTAGCACTTCAGCCCCAGGCAGGACATCCGCGCGATCTCTTTTGGGTTTGACCTCTCTTTATCCCCGTCTTAAGAGCGGAAGCTAGGGAGAGAGGGCTCTTAGCAGGGTATTAAGCTGCTAAAGCGTAGTTTTCGTCGTTTGCGACTATTTTTTTGCGGCTTTTTACGAGGCAAACCGCCCCTCGGCATGCACCTTGGGTTTCGCAAATCCCGTCGAATCCAGAATCAGCCCCAATGTGTTGAACTCAGTATACCAGAATTGCGAACGGAGACGCCAGTCCGGAAGGTCAAGTTCTTAAATTACTGTAATCTGTATAAAATTTACGCGGGATTATCGCCCTGCGTGTTTCATGATTCGTGCTTTATCGACCTGCCATTCGCGATCCTTCAGATCTGAACGTTTGTCATGCTGTTTCTTACCTTTTGCCACGCCAATTTTGACTTTGCACCAGGCGTTCTTCCAGTACAGCGAGAGCGCAACGACGGTGTAGCCTTCACGGTTAATGCGTCCGTAAAGGGATTCCAGCTCGCGCTGATTCAGCAGCAGCTTACGGGTGCGAATCGGGTCGCAAACGTAGTGGGAAGAGGCGACAGCCAGCGGCGTAAAGTTCGCGCCGAACAAGAAGGCTTCGCCATCCATCAGAATCACATAACTGTCGCTGATATTGGCTTTCCCCGCACGCAGGGATTTCACTTCCCAGCCCTGTAAGGAGAGACCAGCTTCGAATTCTTCTTCAATGAAATATTCATGGCGGGCACGCTTGTTGAGCGCAATGGTAGCCGAGCCAGGTTTATGTACTTTTTTCTTCGTCATAAGTGTCGTAAAACCATAGGTAATCTGATTTCAAAAAGTAACCTCATTGCGACTGCGTCCTGTGAGGTCTAACGCGCTATCTTAGCACGAGATGAGGCCTGCCGTTTTTTTAACAAGGGATAAATGTTATTATTTGTTGGTTGTGTGACCATGGAAAATGCTATGCCTCAGATTAGCCGTACTGCGCTTGTTCCTTTTAGCGTGGAGCAAATGTACCAGTTAGTGAACGACGTTAAGTCCTATCCACAGTTTATTCCGGGATGCACCGGAAGCCGAGTGCTGGAAGCCGGTCCGACTCAGATGACGGCGGCAGTGGATGTCTCGAAAGCGGGGATCAGTAAAACGTTTACTACCCGTAACACGTTGACCGATAACCAGAGCATTTTGATGCATCTGGTTGATGGCCCGTTCAAAAAGCTGATGGGTGGCTGGAAGTTTACGCCACTGAGTGCTGACGCGTGTCGCATTGAATTTCATCTGGACTTCGAATTTACCAATAAGCTGATTGAGCTGGCGTTCGGCCGGATTTTCAAGGAGCTGGCTGCGAATATGGTTCAGGCGTTCACTGTCCGTGCGAAAGAGGTTTACAGTGTCGCGTAAGATCGCTGTCGAAGTCGCTTACGCATTACCTGAAAAGCAGTATCTGCAGCAGGTAAAATTGGATGAGGGCGCAACCGTTGAAGACGCGATCCGGGCATCCGGTTTGCTGGAACTTCGTCGCGACATCGACCTGGCTAAGAATAAAGTGGGTATTTACAGCCGGCCCGTTAAGCTTGGCGATGTGGTGAATGATGGCGATCGCGTTGAGATTTATCGTCCGCTGATTGCTGATCCGAAAGAATTGCGTCGTCAGCGCGCGGAGAAGGCAGGGAAGTAGAAACTTCTCTCGCTGGCTTCAGAAGAGGTAATAAAAAAGGTGCTCAATGAGCACCTTTTTGCATTTCTCAATTCTGAAACTTACTCTTTGGTGAGAGCAGGTTTGTTGTCAATGTTCGTTAATACACCGCTGCTGTTAAAGGTCAGCGTGAGCGTCTGCTGCGTTACGCCTTCATGACCAGGCTGCTGGCGGAAAACGTAGAACCAGGTATTGGTGCCGAATGGATCGGACATCATCGGGGTTCCCAGTGCATAAGCGACCTGCTGTTGTGTCATACCGACACGAACTTTTGACACATCGTTAGGTGTGAGGTAGTTCCCCTGGTTGATGTCAGGACGGTAAACCACTCGCTCCAGAGTGGAACAACCTGCGGTCAACATCAGAAGAACCGCTGCGACAGCGGTCAGCGTTTTACAGCGCATAGTGATTTGATTCCTTTTCGGGCCCGAGCAATACGCGGCTCATATGTTATATGCCGATGATAATAGACCTTGTCCCACTTTGAAACCGGTCTGACGGCGTTTTTGTTGTTCTGTATGACCCTGAGATCCCGAAAAAGTTTATGCAGCCAGCAGTTCTTTGGCATTTGCGAGCGTATTTCGTGTGACTTCACTACCGCCCAGCAGTCGTGCCAGCTCCTGCAGACGCGCACGTTTATCAAGCGGCTGCATATGGGTTTCTGTCATTTCGCCATCCGTTTCTTTACTCACGAAGAAATGATGGTGCCCACAACCTGCCACCTGCGGAAGGTGAGTGACGCACATCACCTGGGTAGATTCACCCAACTGGCGTAATAATTTGCCCACAACGGCAGCGGTTGGGCCGCTGATCCCGACATCCACTTCATCGAAGATCAGTGCAGGTGTTTCCATTTTACGTGCAGTAATCACCTGGATGGCCAGAGCGATACGGGAAAGCTCACCGCCCGAAGCCACTTTCGAGATCGCCTGTAAAGGCTGCCCTGGGTTAGTAGTTACACGGAACTCAACGCGATCTGCACCGTCGGCGGTGACATGTTGTTCTTCAAATTTGACGTCGATTGCAAAGACGCCGTGTGGCATTGATAATACATGCATGCTTTCAGTAATGTGCTGACTCAATTCCTGAGCGTACTGCTGGCGTACCCCATGAAGCTGCTTGGCTGTGGTCAGCGCTTGCTGATGGTGAATATTCGCCGCCAGTGCAAGGGTTTCCAGAGAGTCGGCTTGATCGTCAAGCTGCTGCTGCTCATCCAGTAAAGACTGATGATAATTGGGTAGCTCTTCCGGCGTGACATGGTGTTTACGTGCCAGAGAAATCTGTTTTGAGATGCGTTGTTCAAGTTCAAACAAACGATTCGGATCAAGATCCAGACGCTCACAATAATGGCGCAGCTCCTCACTCGCTTCAGAAATCTGTATCGCCGCTTCTTCAAGCATATCCATTACGCTTGAAAGTTTACTGTCCAGTCCCACCAGCTCAGTCACCTGTTGGCGAACGCTATACAGCTGGCTTTGCAGGTTGACGTCTTCACCATCTGCCAGCAGATTTAAGGCGTGCTGGCTTGTTGAAATCAGGTGGCCGCTGTTCGCCAGGCGTTTGTACTCTTCGTCGATTTGTTCGAATTCGCCTGGCTGTGGCTGAAATTCATTGAGTTCTTTAAGCTGATACTCCAGCAGTTCGGCACGCGCTAAACGTTCCTGACTTTGCTGTTGTTGCTGGGCCAGCTCGCGGCAGCTTTGGTGCCACTGACGATAATGCTCAGCCATCAGTTGAGTGAGCGCATACTCACCTGCATAGCCGTCGAGAAGGGACTTTTGTTGTTCAGGCTTAATCAATTGCTGATGGGCATGTTGGCCGTGGATTTGGATCAGCAACTGACCCAGTTCCCGAAGTTGGGACAGAGGAACCGCAGTACCGTTGATAAAGCCGCGAGAACGACCATCGCTACTGATCACGCGACGAAGTAAACACTCACGTCCATCTTCTAGCTGGTTCGCCTCAAGCCATCGCAGGGCGGCAGGGGTGTCTTTAAGGGAGAAACGTGCGCAGAGATCGGCGCGGTTTGCGCCTGAGCGTACGATATCGCCTTCGGCACGACCGCCAAGGCACAAGCCGAGCGCATCAATGGCAATAGATTTACCCGCACCGGTTTCACCGGTAATGGCCGTCATTCCGCTCAGGAAGTCGATCTCAAGTTCACGAACAATGGCGAAGTTGCTGATGGTCAGTTGTGCCAGCATAATTGTTTTCCTGTATGAAAAACCATAACTGTATTTTCATACAGTATAAACTGGTTTTTTATACAGTAAAGTACTGGATGCAAAAATTAGAACAATTTTTTCGACCAGCCGAGTTTTGAACTTAATGTATTGAAATAGCTGTAGTCTTTTGGATGGATCAGATTTAAATGGTAGTCGCAACGACGGATTAACACGTCTTCACCTTCCTGGATAGGCAGGGCAATCTGGCTGTCGCAGCTAATTTCGAGATCGTTACGACGATGTGAAAAGCGCAGTCGGATCGTGCTGCTGCTGTTAATCACCAGCGGACGAGCTGAGAGTGTGTGCGGGAACATGGGAACTAGCGTGATCGCGTCCAGAGACGGAGTCAGAATCGGTCCGCCCGCGGAAAGGGAATATGCCGTTGAGCCGGTGGGTGTCGAAATGATTAACCCATCAGAGCGCTGTGAAAAGGCGAAAACTTCGTCGATATAGACTTCAAATTCAATCATATGTGCGACTTTTCCAGGGTGCAGCACAACTTCATTAATCGCCGTACTGATGCGCTTCTGGCAGTCTTGCTGGCATACCTGCGCTTCCAGCAGAAAGCGTTTTTCGCTGATATAATGACCATCGAGTACATCAGCAAGCTGCTGATGGGCGTTGTCAGGGTCGAGATCGGTCAGGAAACCCAGGTTGCCGCGATTGATACCAATGACCTTAATATCGTAGCGCGCCAGCGTTCGTGCGGCACCCAGCATGTTGCCGTCACCGCCGACCACGACCGCGAGATCGGCCTGCTGTCCGATTTCCGCTAGCGTGCCGGTTTTCACATTTTTGAGCTGTAATTCCTGGGAAATTTGCTGCTCAACCATCACTTCATAACCTTTCGCGCACAGCCAGCGATACAGCATTTCATGTGTCGTCAGCGCGGTTGGATGACGTGGATGTCCGACAATTCCAATACACTTGAAATGATTATTCATTTTCTGGAGGTCCTTGTGCCGAATGATGGTGACAATGTGCTTTGTTCCCTTGAATCCCGGAAACTGATCCCCATAATAAGCGAAGTTAGCGAGATGAATGCAGAAAAAACGCGGAGAAATTCATGAGTAGTAAAGAACAGAAAACGCCTGAGGGGCAAGCCCCTGAAGAAATTATCACGGAACAGCATGAAGAAGTTGAGGCTGTAGAGCCAGACGCTTCTGCTGAGCAGGTGGACCCGCGCGATGAAAAAATTGCGAATCTGGAAGCTCAGTTAACTGAAGCGCAGAATCGCGAGCGCGAAGGTGTGCTGCGTGTTAAAGCTGAAATGGAAAACCTGCGTCGCCGTACTGAGCTCGACGTTGAGAAAGCGCATAAATTTGCGCTGGAGAAATTCGTCAATGAGCTGCTGCCGGTGATTGATAGCCTGGATCGCGCGCTGGAAGTAGCAGACAAAGCGAATCCGGATATGACGGCGATGGTTGAAGGTCTTGAACTGACGCTGAAATCCATGCTGGATGTGGTGCGTAAGTTCGGCGTTGAAGTGGTTGCAGAGACTAACGTTGCGCTGGACCCGAACGTTCACCAGGCCATTGCGATGGTTGAGTCAGAAGACGTTACTGCCGGTAACGTGCTGGCCGTGATGCAGAAAGGCTATACGCTGAATGGCCGTACAATTCGTGCTGCCATGGTCACTGTCGCGAAAGCGAAGGGCTAATTCCGTTTCCCCTCTCCCAAGGGAGAGGGGATTTCTCATTCTGCGACGCTGTCCCGCAGCGGTTTAACCGGAATGACTTTCACCTGCTTAATCATATTTTCCTGCACATCCAGAATATCAATATCGTACTGGCTGATACGCACGCGCGTTCCGGCAGCCGGGATCTCTTCCAGCACTTCCAGAATCATACCGTTAATCGTGCGTGCGTCATCTTCCGGCAGGTGCCAGTTAAATGCTTTATTGAGTTCGCGAACGTTAGTGCTGCCATCAATCAGCACGGAGCCGTCGTTTTGCGGCGTGACTTCCTCTGCCAGTGACGGCGACATTGACGTTGTAAAATCGCCGACAATCTCTTCCAGAATGTCTTCTACGGTGACCAGCCCCTGAATATCGCCATATTCATCCACCACCAGACCGGCTTTCTTTTTATTCCGCTGGAATTTGACCAGTTGGGTACTGAGCGGCGTGCCTTCAGGTATTACGTAAATCTCATCGGCCGCACGCAGCATCACCTCTTTGGTGAACTCTTTCTTTTCTTGCATGAGTCGCCAGGCTTCGCGCACGCGCAGCATGCTGATGGCGTCATCCAGCGAATCACGATACAGCACGATACGTCCGTGAGGCGAGTGCGTGAGCTGGCGGACAATCGCTTTCCAGTCATCGTTGATGTCGATACCGACAATTTCATTGCGCGGAACCATGATGTCATTGACGCTGATCTTTTCCAGGTCCAGTACCGAGAGCAGCATGTCCTGGTGGCGGCGGGAAATTTGCGAGCGTGATTCGTTCACCAACGTGCGCAGTTCGTCTTTGCTGAGTGCGCTGCTGATGGTGACATCCGCTTTAATGCCCATTAAGCGCATCAGCAGACGTGTCACTTTGTTGAGCAACCAGACCAGCGGCATCATCAGGATCAGCAATGGCCCCAACAGAAAACTGCTTGGATAGGCCACCTTTTCGGGATAGAGCGCAGCGATGGTTTTTGGCAATACTTCGGCGAAAACCAGCACCACAAACGTCAGTACGCCGGTGGCAATTGCCACGCCTGCGTTGCCGTAAAGGCGCATCCCAACGATGGTGCCCAGCGCAGAAGCCAGAATGTTGACCAGGTTATTACCGATCAAGACCAGGCTAATCAGGCGGTCAGGCTTGCGGAGCAGCTTTTCAACGCGGCGTGCGGCACGGTTGCCTTGCTTAGCGCGATGACGTAACCGGTAGCGGTTTAGCGTCATCATGCCGGTTTCCGAGCCAGAGAAGTAGGCGGAGATGACCACCATGACGATCAGCGTAACGATCAGCGTGGTGGTTGAGATGTGTTCCAGGGGGAACTCCTTTATTGCTTAGCTGACAAACTGCTGTATGACGCGGCTACCGAAATAGGCCAGGGTCAAAATGCCAGCGCCTGCGACGTTAAACCAGACAACGCGACGACCGCGCCAGCCCTTGTGATAATGTCCCCACAACAGGACAACATAAACAAACCACGCGATGATAGAGAGCACGGCTTTATCGATGTTCTCAACGCTGAATAAATTCTGCATATAAAACAGACCGGTGCACAGCGTCAGGGTGAGCAGCACCACGCCAATCTGGGTGATGTGAAACATCTTGCGCTCTATAACCATCAGCGGTGGCATTTCCTGGTTGAATACCAGCTTTTTGTTTTTTAGCTGGTAGTCAATCCACGCCAGCTGCATTGCATACAATGCGGCAATAATCAGCGTCGCGTAGGAGAAAAGCGACAGCCCAATGTGTACCATCATGCCGGGTGTGGTTTCCAGATGCGTGATGAACTCGTTTGGCACAAAAGTCGCGAAAGCCAGATTGATGAGCGCGAACGCATAAACAATTGGCAGCAATAACCAGCCGCGATTTTTAGAGGCGACGATGGTCATCACCGTACAAATCATCAGGCTCACCAGCGAACCGACGTTCAGCACGCTCAAATTCTGTACGCTGCCATCGCCTGGAATAATACGCGATTCCAGGGCAAACGCATGGCTCACCAGTGCGATCACTGCCGACAAAATAGCCATCCGTCGCCAGCCGCTGTTTTTTTGCAACAGGCCAGGAATGATCAGCGCAAGGCTGAAAGAGTAGGCAACAAGGGCGATCAGTGCGAAAACAGGCATATAGGCGTCGACAGTTGTCTGAATAAGAAAGATAAGCAGTATAACGTTACGTGACGCGTGCTCCAACCGTTGCATAACAACAAAGACGCCTTCATGTTATACTCCGGCAAAATTCTGTGTATGTGTCGCTGTGGCGACCCAACGTTTCTACATCAGGCGAGAGACAATGTTTGATAATTTAACCGATCGTTTGTCGCGCTCGCTGCGCAACATCAGCGGCCGTGGACGACTTACCGAAGACAATGTTAAAGAGACGCTGCGCGAAGTGCGCATGGCGTTACTCGAAGCCGACGTGGCGCTGCCGGTCGTGCGTGAATTCATCAACCGTGTGAAAGAAAAAGCGGTTGGTCATGAAGTGAATAAGAGCCTGACGCCGGGTCAGGAGTTCGTCAAAATCGTGCGTAACGAGCTGGTTGCGGCGATGGGCGAAGAAAATCAGGTTCTAAACCTGGCCGCGCAACCGCCAGCGGTCGTTCTGATGGCCGGTCTGCAGGGGGCGGGTAAAACCACCAGTGTCGGTAAGCTGGGTAAATTCCTGCGCGAAAAGCACAAAAAGAAAGTGCTGGTTGTTTCTGCCGACGTTTATCGCCCTGCGGCGATCAAGCAGCTAGAAACCCTGGCGCAGCAGGTTGAGGTCGATTTCTTCCCTTCCGACGTGGCGCAAAAACCGGTTGATATCGTCAATGCCGCGTTGAAAGAAGCCAAACTGAAGTTTTACGACGTGCTGCTGGTGGATACCGCCGGTCGTTTGCACGTTGATGAAGCGATGATGGATGAAATCAAACAAGTTCATGCCGCGATCAATCCGGTAGAAACGCTGTTTGTTGTCGACGCCATGACGGGCCAGGATGCGGCAAATACCGCAAAAGCGTTTAACGAAGCGCTGCCGCTGACCGGCGTTGTACTGACCAAAGTGGACGGCGACGCCCGTGGCGGTGCAGCGCTCTCTATTCGTCATATCACCGGTAAGCCGATTAAGTTCCTCGGCGTGGGCGAGAAGACCGACGCGCTGGAGCCATTCCACCCGGATCGTATTGCTTCGCGTATTCTCGGTATGGGCGACGTGCTGTCGCTTATCGAAGATATCGAGAGCAAGGTTGACCGTGCGCAGGCTGAGAAACTGGCGAGCAAGCTGAAAAAAGGCGACGGTTTTGATTTGACCGACTTCCTGGAACAGCTGCGTCAGATGAAAAACATGGGCGGCATGGCGAGCCTGATGGGCAAACTGCCGGGCATGGGCCAGATTCCTGACAACGTGAAAGCGCAGATGGATGACAAAGTGCTGGTGCGTATGGAAGCGATCATCAACTCGATGACGCTGAAAGAGCGCGCAAAACCAGAAATCATCAAAGGCTCACGCAAACGCCGTATTGCTGCCGGTTGCGGTATGCAGGTGCAGGACGTTAACCGTCTTCTGAAACAGTTCGACGACATGCAGCGCATGATGAAGAAAATGAAGAAGGGCGGTATGGCGAAAATGATGCGTGGCATGAAGGGCATGATGCCGCCAGGCTTCCCTGGCCGCTGATCGACCTGGCTTGTTTGCCATTTTGGCACTGGAGTGTGCTCGCCATCCTCACGTACTACATGTACGCTCCGGTGGCTGTGCGCACGCCAGCACCAAACTGGCTGCACCGCTGACGGTCTTTCGTATCAGACTTATCAAGTGTTGATTGCATTTTCTCCAGAAATCAGTAAAATTTTCGGGCTTTTAATATGACACTGGGCTCCGTTCCTCGATGGGGCCCAGTGTTTTATTCACACAAGAGGATGTTATGGTAACTATTCGTTTAGCACGTCACGGCGCGAAAAAGCGTCCGTTCTACCAGGTTGTTGTTACTGACAGCCGTAATGCACGCAACGGTCGCTTCATCGAGCGCGTTGGTTTCTTCAACCCGCTGGCTAGCGGTGCAGAAGAAGAAACGCGTCTGGATCTGGATCGTGTCGCTCACTGGGTTGGCCTGGGCGCGACTGTTTCCGATCGCGTTGCAGCGCTTATCAAAGCAGCAAACAAAGCAGCTTAATCTGTCACGGTGGTCATGATGAGCAATAAAGCACCTGTTGAACCGATCGTATTGGGAAAAATGGGTTCTTGCTACGGTATCCGTGGTTGGCTCAGAGTGTTTTCCTCCACTGAAGACGCTGAAAGCATTTTTGATTACCAGCCCTGGTTTATCCAGAAAGGCGGTAAGTGGGAAGAGGTCGAGCTGGAAAGCTGGCGTCGCCACAATCAGGATATCGTGATCAAGCTGAAAGGCGTTGACGATCGCGATGCTGCGAATCTCCTGACGAATTGCGAAATTGTCGTTGATTCATCGCAGTTGCCACAGCTTGACGATGGCTACTACTGGAAAGACCTTATGGGTTGCCAGGTAGTGACCACGGAAGGATACGAGCTCGGTAAAGTCATTGATATGATGGAAACTGGCTCAAATGACGTTCTCGTCATTAAGGCAAACCTGAAAGATGCATTTGGCATCAAGGAGCGGTTGGTTCCGTTCCTCGATGGACAGGTTATCAAGAAAGTCGATCTCACTACTCGTACGATTGAAGTAGATTGGGATCCTGGTTTTTAAATTCTCCGGATAAACGGTAAAAGACGGCGCTATGTGGATTGGCATTATCAGCCTGTTTCCTGAAATGTTCCGCGCGATTACTGATTACGGGGTAACTAGCCGGGCAGTAAAAAAAGGCCTGCTGAACATCCAGAGCTGGAGTCCTCGCGACTTCGCGCATGACCGGCACCGTACCGTGGACGAACGTCCTTACGGCGGCGGACCGGGGATGTTAATGATGGTGCAACCCTTACGGGACGCGATTCATACAGCAAAAGCCGCGGCAGGTGAAGGCGCAAAGGTGATTTATCTGTCACCTCAGGGACGCAAGCTTGATCAAGCGGGCGTGAGCGAACTGGCAACGAATCAGAAACTGATTCTGGTCTGTGGTCGCTACGAAGGGATAGATGAGCGTGTAATTCAGACCGAGATTGATGAAGAATGGTCTATCGGCGATTACGTTCTCAGCGGTGGTGAGTTACCGGCAATGACGCTGATTGACTCCGTAGCCCGGTTCATTCCGGGTGTACTGGGCCATGAAGCATCGGCAACAGAAGATTCTTTTGCCGATGGATTGCTGGACTGTCCACACTATACTCGTCCTGAAGTGTTAGAAGGGATGGAGGTACCGGCGGTCTTACTGTCAGGTAACCATGCCGAGATACGTCGCTGGCGTTTGAAGCAGTCGCTGGGCCGCACCTGGCTTAGAAGACCTGAACTTCTGGAAAACCTGGCTCTGACTGAAGAGCAAGCAAAGTTGCTGGCCGAGTTCAAAAAAGAACACGCACACCAGCAGCATAAACATGATGGGATGGCGTAAGCCCCCAAATATCAGTTTACCCAGGATAAGAGATTAAATTATGAGCAACATTATTAAGCAAATTGAACAAGAGCAGATGAAGCAGGACGTACCTTCATTCCGTCCGGGTGATTCCGTGGAAGTGAAAGTATGGGTTGTTGAAGGTACCAAAAAACGTCTGCAGGCATTCGAGGGCGTGGTTATCGCTATTCGTAACCGCGGTCTGCATTCTGCATTCACTGTTCGCAAAATTTCCAACGGCGAAGGCGTTGAGCGTGTCTTCCAGACTCACTCTCCTGTTATTGACAGCATTACTGTTAAACGTCGTGGTGCCGTTCGTAAAGCTAAACTGTACTACCTGCGTGAGCGTACTGGTAAGTCAGCTCGTATCAAAGAGCGTCTTGGCGCTTAAGCGACATCCGTGTTAAAAAGGGCTGGCCGCAAGGCCGGCCCTTTTTTATGCAAATGACTTCACGATGTTAACCATCTTTTCATAAATCATTTACAATGCCTCCTCTTCAATGGAGGGCAATTGGATAACGCATTGCATCATTCAGCCTTGAAACGCGCAGCGGCATGGACCGCGCTGTTTGCGATCTTGCTGATCGTGGTCGCTCCTCTTATCTCCATCTCGCTGCAAAAAGATCCCATGAGCACCCTGCCTGGCATGCATCACGACATGAGTGCTATGCCAATGGATGATCATCATGGTGATACCACCACACACTCAATGCCTGTCGATCATGCGGAGGCATGCGGGTACTGTGTGCTGATGGCGCATGTTCCAGGGATGATTTTAGCCCTGGTGGTGCTGCTCAGTGCCGTCTTGCAGAGGCTTAGCATAAAACTGCCACGCCCGGTGGCGAGCCATTGGCACTATTTCCCCTGGTTATATCCTGATACCCGCGCGCCGCCGCAGTGGGCAGCTTTTTCCCGTTAAAAATAAAACGCACACCTCATTGGGTGTGCCGATAACTTTTTACCTGCACAAAGGAAAAGTATGACCACCTGTACTCCGCGCGCAGCATGGGGGAACCTGCTACGTCGCCTGCATTTTTATATTGGGCTATTTGTCGGCCCGTTTATCTTTTTTGCCGCGCTTACCGGAACCTTGTACGTCGCGACGCCGCAGCTTGAGACTTACATTTACCAGCATGCGCTGTACGGCGAAGTGACTGGTGAACCGCAGTCTTTGGCTAAACAAATTGCAGTGGCTGAAAAAGCAGTGGGTAATGACTTACGTCTCCATGCCGTACGGCCGGGCTTGGCGAGCGATGAAACCACTCGCGTGATGTTTACCGATCCACAACTTGGGCCGTCGGAACATCGGGCTATTTTTATCGATCCCGTCAGTCTTGCGGTACGTGGCGATATGACGGTATATGGAACCAGCGGGATTTTGCCGCTACGCCAGACCATCGATTATCTGCACAGCTCACTGATGCTGGGAGATGTTGGCCGTTTATACAGCGAGCTGGCAGCGTCATGGATGTGGATTGCCGCACTGGGTGGGATTGCGCTGTGGTTTTACACTCGTCCAAAACGGCGCATCAACAATCGATTCCAGAACCGTCGTCGCGTACATGCGTCGTTAGGTTGGGTGCTCCTGGGGGGCATGCTGCTGTTTTCCGCCACCGGGCTCACCTGGTCCCAATGGGCGGGGGGAAATGTCGATAAGTTGCGCGCAGAAATGGATTGGTTAACGCCTCAGGTCAATACCAAACTGCAGGGCGCGGCGGAAGAGGTCGATCCTCACGCTGAACATCGCGGGCATCACAGTGCGATGATGATGCCTGAGACGGCAATGGATCTGACGCTTTTCGACAACAGTCTGCGTGCTGCGCGAGCAGCAGGAATTGATGCCAGAAAGCTGGAGATTCGACCGGCAAAAATGGCCGATCAGGCGTGGACCGTGACGGAAATTGATCGTGGCTGGCCGACACAGGTTGATGCGGTCGCTATTGATCCGCATTCCATGCAAATTATTGATCGCACGCGTTTTGCTGATTTCCCGCTGATGGCGAAGCTGACCCGCTGGGGTGTCGATTTCCATATGGGGATTCTCTTTGGGCTGGCGAATCAGCTGGTGCTGATCGCTTTCGGTATCGCACTGTGCGTGCTGATTGTCTGGGGGTATCGAATGTGGTGGATGCGACGCCCGGCGCAGTCGGCAAGCAACCCTGTACTCACCCTTTGTCAGTGCTGGCTGGCGTTGCCAGTGAGCGGACGGATTGTCTCGCTCATGGTAAGCATTGTGCTGGGGCTGGCAATGCCAGTGATGGGATGCAGTCTGCTGCTTTTTGTGGTGATTGACTGGTTGCGCTGGCGCGCGCAGTCGACGCTATCACTGGCTGAATCAGCAAAATAATCGTTTTAAGGCGTGCTGATCACCACCGCAACACGGCGGTTTTCAGCGCGTCCTTGCGACGTGCCGTTGCTGGCGACCGGATATTTTTTACCTAATCCCTGCGTAGTGAGATTGCTGCGCGGGATATTTGCCCCTTTAGCCCAGGCATCAGCCACCACGTTTGCCCGCTTTAACGACAGGGATTCGTTGTAACTATCCTCACCGTAGTTATCGGTATGCCCATCCATTCGGGCGTGGGTTAATCCCGTTCCCGCCAGGCGCGTAGCCATCGACTGAATTTGCTGCTCGCTCTCCGCTCTGAGTTGCGACTCATTTTTGCCGAATAAAATTTTGTCAGAGAGACCGAGTGACCAGTCACCGTTCATTTCATTGAAGCCGTAAGACTTCATCGCAGCGATTTGTTCTGGCGTAAATTTTCCCTGAGGGGGAGTATGACAGCCCGCCAGAATTGTTGATGCTAATAAAACCGGAGCGAGATATCGCCTGAACATAACGTATTCCTTTTTAAGATATTATTTTTGTACGCTGATTTTTCACCAGATACATATTACGGTCGGCTTGCTCCAGTAATGCCTCTACTGAGGTATTTTCCCACGTAAGAGCAAAGCCAATGCTGAGTGACATGTTTGCGGTGTTCCCGTTATGAAGATCGTACGGACGGAGGAATTGCTGCGAAAGGGCTGCACAAAGTTGTTGGACGTCTGTTGCCGAATGGACGCCGTAAAGAATCATGGCAAACTCATCTCCACCCAGACGATACGATTGATGACGTTTCGCGCCAAACTCGACCATGCGGTTCGCCACTTCAATCAACACACAATCCCCGGCCGCATGGCCCCAGGTGTCGTTGATGAGCTTAAAGTCATCGCCATCAAGGAACAGCAGCGCGGAATTGGTTTGTGCAGAAGAGTCTTTCATCAGCGCCGCAATGCTGTTGCGGAAGGCGGCACGATTTGCAAGACCGGTCAGGGGGTCATGCATCGCGGTTCGCATCAACTGCGCATTTCTCGCCTGTAGCTTAAGCTGCCACTCTTCCATTTCATCCAGCAGGCTATTAAAGTCCTGGCCGAAGCGATGAAATTCTTCAATACGCTCTTCTTCCACCCGACGTGAAAAGTTGCGATTCGATTTAACGTCATGCACAACATCAGTGATGTTTTGTAGTGCGTTGACTATCCCGTTATGCAGAGACTGCGTGATGGACAGTGCAACAAAGGCAGCGAACAGGATACATCCCGTCAGAACGGCGAAAGACATCCAGATAAAGTGGCTGATCAGGCTGTCGCGCGCAGTAATACGCACTTCACCAATAGCATGACCGTTGTGTAAAACGGGCTGAACCGCGGGCGTGGGGAATAACCGGCGGCTGACCAGCGTTCCCAGCGCGTCAGGATTATCGTTGGGATTCCACGACCAGTGCGCAAAACGTTTACCCTGTGCGTCGAGCACTTCGGCTACGGCAAACTGCCCCTGTTTGCCCAGCATAGCAAGCGTTTCGGTGGCGGCTGCTGCGTCGTTGAACACCAGCGAAGCCTCAAGACTGCGGCTCATGGTGGCACTGGTTAATTCGAGATTTTTTTGCGCATATTGTTTTAGCGTGACAACGGAGGCAATCGATAATAACAGCCATATCAGGGTCATAGTGATAACGACGCTAATCATACTGATACGTCTTAACGTTCTTTTAAATGTTGGTCGTGACGTTGAAGTGGATTCCTTATTCATGCTTCTTATTCCGGGCAAGCATTAACACTTCTGGATTAACCCTGACACCACTGCGCGAAAGTGCATCCAGATTTATAGAAAATCGAACTGCGTCTTCATTAATTATCAAGCAGAATGCGCTGCCAATAACACATTCAGTGTTTTGTTCGGCGATTAATAGCAACGCTCTTCCCTGATAACGATTTATTAATTCAAGCTGGCTTGCGGGGGATTCGTTGCCAAAATAAATAGCATCGCAAGTGGCATTGAGTGCTTCAGCGTCGTTATGAACAATCAGCGGAGTATAGGGTAAGGGAACTGACCCACTTTCACTGAGCGCTTGAGCATAGCGTGAAGAGGCAAAAATACAGAGCTTGGGCTGACCAGAGAGCGATGGCCAGCGGGTATAACTGACGATACCAGAGACGATCGCGCGGACTGACTTATCCGTAGGCGTCTGCGTTGCGGCGAGCGTTTCCCCTCCGACAGTCAGAAGTATTAGCGCCAGTGTCAGTTGGCATAAAGAGATCGAAAAATAATGTCTCACACGAAACCGCCACACCGCTCTGAAATATATCTCTCAATATTATCAGCAGAATATCATTTTTTACCGGAGTCGTCATTATGTGAAATTGTTGTTCACTTGACTTAAGTAAAATCTAAAGCTGCATTGAATGCAGTCGCTATGCGATAAAGTCAATTAAGTCTGGAAGCGCGTAAGCCTTCATCCATCCCTTTTTGCCAGGCGTGACGCAATAAGTCCGAATTTTCTGCTGTATCGCAACTGGCTGGGAATATTTTCCCCGAGAGACCCCACGCATAGACAAAATCTTCAGTACATATTCTTTTCTGGCCATCCGCATAGCCGCGAAGATATTCACTACGATTGACATCGGGATCGTTAAAGTTATCGGCTAGCGTTTCATTGCTTTTTACCGACGCACCGTTCATGGCATCTTCTTTGCCGGCAGTAAACCAGCTGGTGCCGGTCCAGGTTGGCTGGAAGGTATAGGGATTGATTTGACAGCCTGTCAATAGCAGTGCCAGCAGGGCGAAAACCAGTGGGCGCATAATTATTCTCCTTTTCGTTCAGCATAGCCTGGCGTTTAGAAATGCGACTGTAATTTTATTTTTACAGTTTTGGCGAGATTATTTTGCCGAAACATATCAATTGTAAACTAAAATTTACGGATTTTGGATTGAAATCTTTACTTCTTGTGGTATTGTGAGTTCACCTCATTGAGGAAAACACTATCGCAAACGAGCATTACAGGATCGCCATCATGCAAAAAGACGCGCTGAACAACGTACATATTACCGACGAGCAGGTTTTGATCACTCCGGATCAGTTAAAGCGGGAATTCCCACTGAGTTCTGAGCAAGAAGCGCAAATCGAGCAGTCGCGCCAGACCATCTCAGACATTATTGCTGGTCGCGATCCGCGCCTGCTGGTGGTGTGTGGCCCTTGCTCAATTCACGATCCTGAAACCGCGATTGAATATGCTCGTCGATTTAAAGTGTTAGCCGAAGAGGTCAGCGATAGCCTCTACCTGGTTATGCGTGTCTATTTTGAAAAACCTCGTACCACCGTGGGCTGGAAGGGTTTGATCAACGACCCGCATATGGATGGCTCGTTTGATGTGGAATCCGGCCTGAAGATTGCGCGTCATCTGCTGGTTGAACTGGTCAGCATGGGGCTGCCACTGGCGACTGAAGCGCTCGATCCGAATAGCCCGCAATACCTTGGCGATCTGTTTAGCTGGTCTGCGATTGGTGCACGTACAACTGAATCACAAACCCACCGCGAGATGGCTTCTGGCCTGTCGATGCCGGTTGGTTTTAAAAATGGCACCGACGGCAGTCTGGCCACCGCGATCAACGCCATGCGTGCTGCTGCCATGCCGCACCGCTTTGTCGGGATTAACCAGGCCGGGCAGGTTTGCCTGCTGCAAACTCAGGGTAACCCGGATGGGCATGTGATTTTGCGTGGCGGTAAAGCACCGAACTACAGTCCCGCTGATGTGGCGCAGTGTGAAAAAGAGATGGAACAGGCGGGACTGCGTCCTGCTCTGATGGTAGATTGCAGCCATGGTAATTCGAACAAAGATTACCGTCGCCAGCCTGCGGTTGCGGAATCCGTAGTCGCACAAATTAAAGATGGTAACCGTTCTATTATTGGTCTGATGATTGAGAGCAATATCCACGAAGGTAATCAGTCGTCTGAACAGCCGCGCAGTGCGATGAAACACGGTGTGTCCGTTACGGATGCCTGCATCAGTTGGGAAGCGACAGACGCCTTGCTGCGTGAGATCCACAAAGATTTGAACGGTCAACTGGCGACGCGTCTGGCTTAAGAGGTTTTTATGGTTGCAGAATTGACCGCACTGCGCGATCAAATTGATGAAGTGGACAAGGCGCTGCTGGATCTTCTGGCACGCCGCATGTCGCTGGTCGCTGAAGTCGGTGAAGTGAAAAGCAAATACGGTTTGCCGATTTATGTGCCAGAGCGTGAGGCGTCAATGCTGGCGTCGCGACGTGATGAAGCGCAGTCCATGGGGCTCTCCCCTGATTTAATTGAAGATATACTGCGCCGCGTGATGCGTGAGTCTTACTCCAGCGAGAACGACAAAGGCTTTAAAACCCTGTGTCCGTCGTTGCGCCCGGTGGTGATTGTGGGTGGCGGTGGCCAGATGGGGCGTCTGTTTGAGAAAATGCTGACGCTTTCTGGCTATCAAGTGCGGATTCTTGAAAAAGAGGATTGGGCGCGTGCGGCAGATTTGCTGGCTGATGCGGGCATGGTTATCGTCAGCGTGCCGATTCATGTCACTGAGCAGATTATTGCCAGGCTCCCACCGCTCCCGGATGACTGCATTCTGGTTGATCTGGCGTCCGTGAAAAATGGTCCACTCCAGGCGATGATGAAGGCGCACAAAGGCCCGGTATTGGGGTTACACCCTATGTTTGGCCCGGACAGCGGCAGTCTGGCGAAACAGGTGGTCGTATACTGCGATGGTCGTCAGCCCGAAACCTACCAGTGGTTCCTTGAACAGATTCAGGTATGGGGCGCACGCTTACATCGCATTAGCGCTGTAGAACACGATCAGAACATGGCGTTTATTCAGGCGCTGCGCCACTTTGCGACCTTTGCCTATGGCTTGCATCTGGCGGAAGAGAACGTTCAGCTTGAGCAGTTGTTGGCGCTCTCGTCACCGATCTACCGTCTCGAACTGGCCATGGTGGGGCGTCTGTTTGCGCAGGATCCGCAGCTTTACGCGGATATTATTATGTCGTCAGAGAATAATCTGGCGCTGATCAAACGTTATTATCAGCGTTTTGGTGAGGCTATCGCGTTACTCGAACAAGGCAATAAGCAGGCGTTTATCGACAGTTTCCGTAAGGTCGAGCACTGGTTTGGGGATTACGCGAAACGTTTCCAGAACGAAAGCCGTACCTTGTTGCGCCAGGCGAACGATAGTCGCCAGTAGCCCAGTGATGTATATACTAAAAGCCAGCTAAGCTGGCTTTTTTCATTTTGGGGATGGGTCATGGTTGAACCGCACGTTTTGTTTGATTACACCGGGCATTTACCTGAATGCCCTACCTGGAGTGAGTGCGAGAATGCACTCTATTGGGCGGATATTCTGGAAGGTGAGATTCATCGGTATCATCTCCCGACGGCTGCTCACTCTGTGCTGTCTTTCCACGAAGAAGTCGGGTGTTTTGCATTACGCGAAAAGGGCGGTTTTATCGTGGCAATGCGTAATGCTATCTGGCTTGCTGACAAACAAGGTTTGCTCCAGCGCAAAGTTTGCGACAACCCCTCCAACCCTCAGCTGGCACGCTTTAATGATGGCGGGACCGATCATCTTGGGCGTTTTTATGCGGGGACATTTTGGGGGCCCGGGGATTATAACGGCGCAATACTAATGCGTATTGATAACGACCTGACCCCTCACGTTATTCAGTGTGATATCCACGGGCATAATGGCCTGGCGTTTAGCCCGGACCACCACTGGATGTTTACCTCGGATACGCCCAATAGCGTGATTTACCGTACGCCGTTAAATGAACACGGTGAACCGGGGACGCGTGAAGACTTTCGCCGGTTTGAAAAGGGAGAGGGAATACCTGACGGTGCGGCGATGGACGTTGAAGGGTGCTACTGGAGTGCGCTGTTCGACGGCTGGCGTATTGCCCGTTTTTCACCCCAGGGTGAACAGCTGGAAGAATATCGACTGCCGGTGCGTTGTCCGACGATGGTCTGCTTTGGTGGGGATGACATGAAAACGCTGTTTGTCACGACGACGCGGGAGAATATGGACGCTGAAGAGGTGGCCCAATATCCACTTTCTGGCGCGATCTTCACCCTGCCAGTCAACGTGGCAGGAATGAAGAAAAGCCGCTTTATCGAATGTTAAACGGGATCGACCGGCACCACGTTTTCGCCTGGATAACAGCCCAACACCTTCATTGAACGGGTGATTTCACCCAGTTCACGCAGGGCTTTCTGCATGGACGCGGACTCCAGGTTGGCCTGGATATCGAGATAAAACATCTCTTCCCACGGATTTCCGTTGATTGGACGGGACTCCAGCTTGGTCATGATCAGATTGTGGTTACGCAGAACCAGCAGCGCTTCAACCAACGCGCCGGCTTGCTGACCCGTTGCCATGAGCAGCGTCGTTTTGGCTGGCACCTGTTCGGATACGTTGATGGCTTTGCGCGCCAGAACCACGAAGCGGGTGATGTTTTGCGTTTGATTTGCCAGGTTCCGCTCCAGTACCTGCAATCCATACAGCGCACCGCCGGCTTCGCTGCCCAACGCCGCAACGGTTGGCGAATTAGCCTGCGCGACTTTTTCCATCGCTGCTGAGGTACTTTCGGTGTACTCAATTTTCCAGTTCGGATAGCGATTCAGGAACTGACTGCACTGCTGGAACGGCTGCGGGTGGCTGTAGACCGTGGTGATCTGGCTGAGATCGGTTGAACCCGAAACCAGAACGCAATGGTCAATAGGGATATTCAGTTCGCCAACCAGCGACAGACTGGTGTGCTGGAGCAGATCGTAGACATCGTTTATCGCCCCTGAGCTGGTGTTTTCAATCGGGACGACGGCGTAATCAGCTTGGCCAGTTTCGACCTGATTGAAAATATCGGCGAATTTTGCGCAACCGCTCTCAATGAACTCTTCGAAATGACGCGCCGCATACTGGCGTGCAGCAAGATGGGAATACGAACCTTTTGGACCAAGGAAGGCCACGCGCGCTGAGTGCGGGTTAGTTTGATTCAAATGCTGTTGCAGCAACGCCTGCTGGGTGAGAACGGAATCTTCGATGATGAGCTGAAAAAGGCGAGTGATGTAGTGCGCATCAAGATGATGGGCTTTACCAAGCTGAATCAGGCGTTCCAGCAAATCACGCTCGCGATCGATGTCTCGCACCGGGCGGTGGGAATCCAGCTTGGCTTTACCCACGTCGACTGCAAGCGCACGGCGTTCTGCCAGCAGTGCCAGTAGTTTCTCGTCCAGCGCGCTGATTTTTACTCGCAGATCCAGTAACGGGTTTTCCGATGTCATAGCGTTGCCTATTTCGTTTATTGTTATCATAAAAAAAGGCCTCCCGGTTTGGGAGGCCTTGTTGTTCGTCTTCGCATTCTTTATCACACGACGAAACGCCTCCCATTCAGGGGAAGGTAAAAAAGAATGCGAAGAAAAACGGGGTATATTTCATGAATTCATCCTGTGAGTGATAGCTCTAAAGTACCCGTACTGTTTTCATTCTGTCAATAAAAAACGCGCCCGAAGGCGCGTTGGCGGTACACTCAATTTAAAGGATTACTCTTCTTCAACTTCTTCCGCTAAGCTTGCGTCTTTCACCGATGTAGCGGCGCGACGGGCTTCGCCTTTGTGTTGCACTTTATTGAGCTGCCGTTCCAGCTTGTTGATCAAATCGTTGATAGCCGTGTACATATCTTCGTGTTTAGCGCTGGCGACCAGATGGCCGTTAGGAGTATTGATAGTTGCATCAGCGGTAAAACCCTTCGGTTCCTTAGACAGAATGATATGTGGGTTAATCAGGTGTGTTTGCCATTTATCCAGTTTGGCGAGACGGTCTGCGACGTGCTGGCGGATTGCCGGAGTAATTTCCATTTGTTTACTGGTAATGTTCACTGTCATAAAAGTTACCTCTTGTCTTTCCGTCTTAGTGATTCCAGCATACCTTTCCCAATGTCAAAATGTGTGATCTAAATCACGTATTTTTGTCACTTTTTGTCAGGGAACCTTTTTTGTGAGGCTCGACAGGAACACGCGTCTTTTTGCTTGTCGAAGTGATGATTTGCAGCCATAGTTGATAGGATTGGTCGGGGCTAGAGCGCCCCAACAAGCGATGAAATGATTAAAAAAACGGCAGCCCATGGGCTGCCGTTTTGCATGGCGTAAAGAAATCAGGTATTGCTGCTGTTCGCGGCAATGATCTTCGCCACTTTCTCTGCCTGAGCGTTCATCTGCATCTGGCGATAGGCATTTTCCATCAGCTTCAGTGCGTCGCGGGTCGCCTGAGTATCAGGGTAATCACGCAGCATTCCTTCTACGCGGTTCACCACTGCCACCCATGCACCACGGCGGGTATAGTATTCGGCTACGGAGTATTCATACTTAGCCAGACGATCTTTCAGGAACACCAGACGCTTGGTCGCATCGGTGATGTACTGGCTGTTTGGATATCCGCGTACCAGTTTTGAGAAATCGTTGAAGGCATCGCGTGCGTGCTGCGGGTCGCGGTCAGAACGATCCACACCGAAGAAACCTTGCAGGGCACTGTCATCCAGCGCCATGTTGGTTAGGCCACGCATATACATGACGTAATCAATGTTAGGATGAGTCGGATTCAGACGCATGAAGCGATCAATTGTTGCCTGAGCCAGCGGCAGATCGGCGTTTTTGTAGTAGGCGTAGATAAGATCTAACTGTACCTGCTGGGAATAAGGACCAAATGGATAACGATTATCCAGCGCTTCCAGTTGCGTTATGGCCTGTTTCCAGTTACCGTCCTGGAGTTTTTGCTGAGCAGTCGCATAGATTTCATTCGGCGGATTGTCAGGGACCTGTTCATTTGAACCGGAGCAGCCCACCAAAGCCAGGCTCAACGTGGCCGCTGCCACCAGATATTTCATGCGCGTCATGACGTTTTGACTTTCCTCAAATGTTTGTCCGGGAGAATCTCTTTCCTGCTCCCGATTAAGACCAGCTACAATAGCACACTATATTATACGGCAAAGCCGTAAAACCCAACGTTAAACGAAGAAGCAGTCTATGGCACAACGAGTAGAACTCACCGCAACAGTCTCCGAAAATCAGCTCGGTCAACGCTTAGATCAAGCTTTGGCCGAAATGTTCCCTGATTATTCGCGTTCACGCATAAAAGAATGGATTCTTGACCAGCGCGTGCTGGTTAACGGCAAAGTTTGGGACAAGCCAAAAGAGAAAGTGTTAGGTGGGGAAGTGGTCGCCATCAATGCTGAAATTGATGAAGAAGTGCGTTTTGAAGCACAAGATATCCCGCTGACGATTGTCTATGAAGATGATGACATTCTGGTGATCAACAAGCCTCGCGGCCTGGTTGTCCACCCGGGTGCTGGCAATCCTGATGGTACAGTGCTGAATGCGCTGCTCCATTACTATCCGCCGATTACCGATGTACCGCGCGCAGGCATCGTGCATCGTCTGGATAAAGACACAACCGGTTTGATGGTCGTCGCAAAAACTGTTCCCGCGCAGACGCGTCTGGTGGAATCATTGCAGCTGCGTGAAATCACCCGTGAATATGAAGCGGTCGCGATTGGTCACATGACCTCAGGCGGTACGGTAGAAGAACCGATTAGCCGTCACCCGACCAAACGCACCCATATGTCAGTGCACCCGATGGGGAAACCCGCGGTAACGCATTACCGCATTATGGAACATTTCCGCATTCATACGCGTTTGCGTCTGCGTCTGGAAACGGGCCGTACTCACCAGATCCGTGTGCACATGTCACACATTACGCATCCGCTGGTGGGCGATCAGGTTTATGGCGGGCGCCCGCGCCCACCGAAAGGGGCTTCTGAAGAGTTTATCAGCACGCTGCGTAAATTTGATCGTCAGGCTTTGCACGCCACGATGCTGCGTCTATATCACCCAATTACGGGCATCGAGATGGAATGGCATGCGCCAATTCCTCAGGATATGGTCGAGCTCATCGAAGCGATGCGTGCAGACTTTGAAGAGCATAAGGATAAAGTGGACTGGTTATGACCAAACTCATTGTCCCGGAGTGGCCGCTACCTAAGGGTGTGGCTGCCTGTAGTTCTACCCGAATCGGCGGTGTGAGTCAGGATGCGTGGGAGTCACTGAATTTAGGTGCGCACTGCGGCGATAACCTTGACCATGTTGACGAAAACCGCAAGCGGATGTTTGCGGCGGGGCATCTGCCTTCAAAACCGGTTTGGCTTGAGCAGGTGCATGGCACTGACGTATTGACGTTAACGGGCGAGCCCTATACCTCAAAACGTGCGGATGCTTCATACAGCAATACTCCCGGGACAGTGTGTGCCGTTATGACTGCGGACTGTTTGCCCGTTCTGTTGTGCAATCAAGCCGGTACAGAAGTTGCAGCAGCGCATGCCGGATGGCGTGGGCTGTGTGCGGGCGTTCTGGAAGAGACCGTGGCATGTTTTGCAGATCGTCCGGAGAACATCATTGCCTGGCTTGGTCCGGCAATCGGTCCACTGGCCTTTGAAGTCGGCCCTGAAGTGCGGGACGCTTTCATTGCAGAAGATGCGCAGGCGGCGAGTGCGTTTCAGGTAAAAGGTAATAAATATCTGGCTGATATTTATCAACTAGCTCGCCAGCGCTTAAACAATGTCGGCATCACGCAAATCTTCGGCGGCGACCGGTGTACCTTCACAGAAAAGGGTGATTTTTTCTCTTATCGTCGCGACAACACCACGGGTCGTATGGCAAGTTTCATTTGGCTGATATAACCTAGAGAATCAAGACGATCCGGCACGCGCCGTTTTCTTTTCGCATAATTCAGGTCATTAACCTTGAATAATTGAGGGATGACCTCATTTAATCTCCAGTAGCAAATTTGACCTGTTATGGGAGGAGTTATGCGTCTGGATCGTCTTACCAATAAATTCCAGCTTGCTCTCGCCGACGCCCAGTCACTCGCACTGGGGCGCGACAACCAATTTATCGAACCTCTTCATTTAATGAGTGCCTTGCTGAATCAGGAAGGGGGATCGATACGTCCTTTACTTACGTCTGCTGGCATTAATGCTGGCCAGTTACGCACAGCCATCGATCAGGCACTGAGTCGTTTGCCGCAGGTAGAAGGTACCGGTGGTGACGTACAGCCATCACAGGACCTGGTGCGTGTACTGAATCTTTGCGACAAGCTGGCGCAAAAACGTGGGGACAACTTTATTTCGTCAGAACTTTTCGTTCTGGCTGCGCTTGAATCACGCGGCACCCTGACCGATCTGTTGAAATCGGCCGGAGCCACAACCGCCAACGTGAGTCAGGCGATTGATCAAATGCGTGGAGGTGATAGCGTGAACGACCAGGGAGCCGAAGACCAACGTCAGGCTTTGAAGAAATTTACCATTGATCTGACCGAACGTGCCGAGCAGGGCAAACTCGATCCGGTCATTGGTCGTGATGAAGAGATTCGTCGAACCATTCAGGTGCTGCAACGCCGCACCAAAAATAACCCGGTGCTGATCGGTGAGCCAGGTGTGGGTAAAACCGCCATCGTCGAAGGTTTGGCGCAGCGAATTGTTAACGGTGAAGTGCCAGAGGGCTTGAAAGGTCGGCGTGTTTTAGCGTTGGACATGGGGTCGCTGGTGGCCGGTGCGAAATACCGCGGTGAGTTTGAAGAGCGTCTGAAAGGAGTTCTAAACGATCTGTCGAAACAGGAAGGCAATGTCATTCTGTTTATAGATGAACTGCACACAATGGTCGGGGCAGGTAAAGCCGATGGCGCCATGGATGCGGGTAATATGCTGAAACCCGCTCTGGCACGCGGTGAATTGCACTGCGTGGGGGCCACCACGCTTGACGAGTACCGTCAGTACATCGAAAAAGATGCAGCACTTGAGCGTCGTTTCCAGAAGGTATTTGTCGCCGAGCCGACAGTTGAAGACACCATTGCTATTCTGCGTGGCCTGAAAGAGCGCTATGAGCTGCACCATCATGTGCAGATTACTGACCCGGCAATTGTCGCGGCGGCAACGTTGTCGCACCGCTATATTGCCGACAGACAGCTGCCAGATAAAGCCATCGACCTGATTGATGAAGCCGCATCCAGTATTCGTATGCAGATAGACTCGAAACCGGAAGAGCTCGACAGGCTGGATCGCCGAATCATTCAGCTCAAGCTTGAACAGCAGGCGCTGAAGAAAGAGTCTGATGACGCGAGTAAAAAACGCCTTGATATGCTTAATGAGGAACTGGACGACAAAGAGCGCCAGTACTCCGAGTTAGAAGAGGAGTGGAAAGCGGAGAAAGCGTCACTTTCTGGAACGCAGACTATCAAGGCTGAGCTTGAGCAGGCGAAAATTGCAATCGAACAGGCTCGTCGCGTAGGCGATCTGGGACGAATGTCAGAGTTGCAGTACGGCAAAATTCCTGAGCTGGAAAAACAGCTTGAGTTTGCCATGCAGTCTGAAGGTAAAACGATGCGGCTGCTGCGTAACAAAGTGACCGATGTCGAAATTGCCGACGTGCTGGCTCGTTGGACCGGCATTCCTGTCGCCCGCATGCTCGAAGGTGAACGCGATAAACTGCTGCGTATGGAGCATGACCTGCATCATCGCGTGATTGGTCAGAATGAAGCTGTCGAAGCGGTATCGAATGCTATTCGCCGTAGCCGCGCGGGATTGTCTGATCCGAATCGTCCTATTGGTTCGTTCCTGTTCCTTGGACCTACGGGGGTGGGTAAAACGGAACTGTGTAAAGCGCTGGCGAACTTTATGTTTGATAGCGATGACGCGATGGTGCGTATCGATATGTCGGAGTTTATGGAGAAACATTCCGTCTCGCGTTTGGTTGGGGCGCCTCCGGGATATGTGGGTTATGAAGAAGGCGGTTATCTGACAGAAGCTGTGCGTCGTCGCCCTTATTCCGTCATCCTGCTGGATGAAGTGGAAAAGGCACATCCGGATGTCTTCAATATCCTGTTGCAGGTATTGGACGATGGTCGACTGACGGATGGGCAGGGGAGAACGGTCGATTTCCGTAATACGGTTATCATTATGACCTCGAACCTGGGTTCCGATTTGATTCAGGAACGATTCGGCGAACTTGATTACGGCCATATGAAAGATCTGGTGATGGGCGTGGTGAGCCACAGTTTCCGTCCAGAATTCATTAACCGTATAGATGAAGTCGTGGTCTTCCACCCTCTGGGTGAGAAACACATTGCTTCTATTGCTCAGATCCAGTTGCAGCGTTTGTATAAACGTCTTGAAGATCGTGGCTATGAAATCCACATCTCTGACGATGCGCTGAAGCTGCTAAGCGAAAATGGTTACGATCCGGTGTATGGTGCTCGACCTTTGAAACGGGCTATCCAGCAGCAGATTGAAAACCCATTGGCACAACAGCTTCTTTCCGGGGAGCTGGTCCCAGGGAAAATCATCCGTCTGGAAGTGAACGAAGACCGAATCGTTGCAGTACAGTAAGCCGTGAAACAGCAAAACGAGCCCTTAGGGGCTCGTTTTTGTTTGGAAATTGAGCTGGGTTGTTTGTTTAAAAATCAAATTGCCTGGAAAATAGACGCTTGAAAAATAATTTTCACTTTATACTTGCGGCCTCAGAATAACTCCCTATAATGCGCCTCCACTGACACGGAACAACGGAACACAAGCCGCCGGGTCAGCGGAGTTCAGT